>CAZLXB010000001.1:0-57487 GCA_964563545.1 uncultured Bifidobacterium sp.
GTCGTCGCCCCCGGTCATGTGGGACCGCAAGGCGGGCAAGGTCAGCAAGCCGTTCATCTTCAACATCGGCCTCTTGTGCTCCAAGACCTTCGACGATGCGATCTTCCCCGAACTCTTCGAGGCCAAGTACGGCCTCAAGAAGCAGGACATGGTGAAGATGAACATCAAGGGCGTCTTCCAGATCTGGATGAAGGACGGCTCGTACCACGAGATCGATCTGAAGGAATGCCACCAATGGACCCGTCAGGGTTGCAAGAGCTGCCCCGACTTCGCGGCCGAGCACTCCGACATCGCCACCGGTGGAATCGGCAAGGACAACGACTGGACGCTCACGATCGTGCGCACCGAACTCGGTGAGGAAGTCATCAACCGCATGATCAAGGACGGAGTGATCGAAGCTCGACCGGCCCAAGAGGACGAGGTCGCCATGAAGCTTCTGCGCACTCTCTCGATCGTGAGCCGCCGGCGCTGGCCCGAGTGGGCCGACAAGTCGGTGTCGGTGGGCGTGCCACCGCCCAAGAAGAAGGCCGACGGCTCGGCACCCGCCGCGCACTGACGACCACCCCCGCGGGTCGTGGCATGATCGTCGTCATGCCGCTCCATCCGCAGACCGCAACGATCCTCGCCACCCTCGAACAACTCGGTGCACCGGCGATCGAGTCGCAGGAGGCCAGCGTCGCCCGAGCCGGATTCGCGGCCATGGTGATGCCGTCGTCGGAGATCGTCCACGAGGTGCGCGATCTCGATGCCGATGGTGTGCGGGTTCGTCTGTACCGCCCGAACGACCGCCGCGACCTCGGAGTACTCGTCTACTACCACGGTGGTGGTTGGGTGGTCGGTGACCTCGACAGTCACGACGACGTCTGCCGCAAACTCGCCAACCAGATGGGACACGCGGTGGTGTCGGTCGATTACCGACTCGCTCCCGAACACCCCTTCCCGGCTCCGCTCACCGACAGCGTGAACGCAGTCCGATGGGTTCACGCCAATGCATCCTCTCTCGGCATCGATCCGCAACGCATCGCGGTCGGTGGCGACTCCGCGGGTGGCAACCTCGCGGCCGTGGTCGCTCAATTGCAGCCGGTTCCCCTGCGCCACCAGATGCTCATCTATCCCGTGACCGATGCCCGACGCGGTTCGCAGAGTTATCGCGACAACGCGAACGGCTACCGACTCACCGCGGCGGCCATGAAGTGGTTCTGCGATCACTACCTGAGCGGCCAACAGGGTTCGGAGTCCGACCCGCGCGTGTCGCCGCTGTGCGCCGATGATGCGATTCTCTCCACCACTCCACCGGCGCTCGTGATCACCGCCGAATACGACCCGCTCCGTGATGAAGGAGAGGACTACGCACGACGCCTGATCGACAACGGCGTACCGTGCACACTCACGCGCTACTACGGCCAGATCCACGGCTTCTTCTCGATGAGTGGCCTCTGCGACGACGGCGGTCAGGCCATCGCCCAAGCCGCGTTCGCGGTGAAGCAAGCGTTCGAGCGTCAGTAGGAAGCGAGCGCAGCAGCGCGTCGGAACACCGCGTCGAGCATAGGTTCGGTCAGCCGACCCGTGAAGGTGTTCTGCTGACTCGGATGGAACGAGCCGATCACCACCACTCCACTCGCCGTCACGACCTCCACACCGTGCGCGAATTTGGGTCGGGGTT
This sequence comes from uncultured Bifidobacterium sp., assembly GCA_964563545.1. GTDB lineage: Bacteria > Actinomycetota > Acidimicrobiia > Acidimicrobiales > Ilumatobacteraceae > Casp-actino8. Next base: position 1,664 of record CAZLXB010000001.1, read on the forward strand.
TCACGGCGAACTCCGAGCAGGCTGCCTCGTAGGCGAACGAACCGAGGCACACGACCACCCTGAGCGAGCGGAGGGCCTCGATCTCACGGCGGAGGAACGGACGACACGCGTCCCGCTCGAAGGGTTCGGGTTTGTTGTCGGGCGGCGCGCACTTCACGACCGAGGTGACCCAAGCACCCGTGAGTGCGAGGCCGTCGCCGATATGAGTCGACTCGGGTTGGTTCGCGAAACCGGCCCGGTTCATGGCGCGATACAACCAGTCACCGCTGCGATCACCGGTGAACACCCGACCGGTGCGATTCGCGCCGTGCGCAGCCGGTGCGAGCCCCCAGACCATCACTCGAGCCGACGTGTCTCCGAAACCCGGAATCGGTCGACCCCAGTACGACTGGTCGCGATACGAAGCTCGCTTCTCGGCCGCCATGCGCTCACGCCATTCGACGAGTCGCGGACACCGCCGGCAATCGCAGACCTCGTCGTGCACGACGGCCAACACCTTCGAACGTGGTCGAGGAGGACGAGACGATGACGGCATGCCACCACTAGGTTGGCATCCGACATGGCCGCCAAGAAACCCGCCCCCGACGCAACACTCGTGTTGTTCGTACGCCACGGTCAGACACCCACGACCGGGAAAGTCCTTCCGGGTCGGGCCGCCGGGCTGCATCTGTCGGATACCGGTCGCGAGCAAGCCGAGCGGGCCGCCGAACGACTCAAGGTGCTCACCAAGGTCGACGCGATCTACGCGTCGCCACTCGAACGGGCCAAGGAGACCGCAACCCCCATCGCCAAGGCCCTCGGTCTGCGCACATCGATCGACAAGGGTTTGCTCGAATGCGACTTCGGCGACTGGACCGGTGCCGAACTCAAGAAGCTCATGAAGAAGCCCGAGTGGTCGACCGTCCAACGCGCACCTTCCACCTTCCGCTTCCCGAACGGCGAGAGTTTCACCGAGATGCAGACACGCATGGTCGGGGCCGTCGATCGACTCCGGGCCGCCCACCGTGGTGGTGTGGTGGTGTGCGTCTCGCACGCCGACCCGATCAAGGCTGTGCTCGCCCACGCCATGGGCACCCACCTCGATCTCTTCCAGCGCATCGTGGTCAGCACGTGCTCGGTGTCGGCCGTGGCCTACACCGGAGCGGGGCCCATCGTGCTCACCGTGAATTCGACCGGCGGCTCACTCGCCGAACTCCGACCGAGTTGAGCCCGGTGATCGGACGATGAGCGACGACATCAATCTCGAGTGGGTCGACGTGTTCACGACCGGCGCGGTCGGTGTACCCGGGCACCGGACCTTCTTCCTGCAGGCACGCGTCGATTCACGAATCGTCTCGGTGCGGTGCGAAAAGCAACAAGCGGCGGCGATCGCGCTCTACCTCCGACGGGCACTCGCGCATCTGCCGATCATCGAAGGAAACGTGTTCCGCGAACCGATGTCGCTCGTCGAGCCCGACCACGAGGAATTCGTGCTCGGCTCGGTGGGTCTCGAGTTCAACAAGAGCGCCGACCGCTTCACACTCGTCCTACGCGAGTTCGATCCTCCCAGCGAGGACGACGAGGTCGACGAAAACGATGTCGAGGGTCCCTCGGTGCGCATCTCCATCACGCGCGCGCAGGCTCTCGCGTTCTGCGATCAGACCGACCGGGTCGTGGCCGCCGGACGTCCCGATTGCGAGTACTGCAAACGACCGGTCGACGCCGAAGGCCATTTCTGCCCGCGGATGAATTGAACGTGTCGCCGCTCGAATTGCTCACGATCGGTGAGATCGAAGTCGAGGGCCGTATGCCCTACAGCAGCAACGCCACCTTTCTCGTATCGCTCACCTCGGGGGATCACTCGGGCAAGGCGATCTACAAACCGCTCCGCGGCGAGCGGCCACTCTGGGATTTCCCATCCGGGCTCTTCCGACGCGAAGTCGCCGCGTACCGGCTGTCGCAGGCCATGGAGATCGACGTCGTTCCACCGACCATCGAGCGGGAAGGCCCGTTCGGTCCGGGCTCGTTGCAGTGGTTCATCGAGGCCGACTTCGCCGAGCACTACTTCACCCTCTTCGAAGCCCGTCCCGAACTTCACGATCAGTTCCGACGCATCGCCGTGTTCGACGTGGTGGCCAACAACACCGACCGCAAGAGCGGACACTGTCTGATCGATGCCGACGATCACATCTGGGCCATCGACAACGGCCTGTGCTTCTCGGCCGATTTCAAACTACGAACCGTCATCTGGGAATTCGGTGGCGAACCGATACCGGCCGATCTACTCGACGTGGTCCGGCGCATCGCCGAGAATCCACCGGTCGCCGTGGCGAGTCTGCTCGACTCGGACGAAGTGGAATCGATGATCGAGCGCGCGTCGCTACTCGCCGAATCGGGAGTGTTCCCGATCGACTCGACGGGCCACCGCTATCCGTGGCCGATGGTCTGACATGAATCGACCGATCGACGACGACGAACTCGACCGAATGATCGCACGAGCCGATCTCGACGATCTCGTTCGCCTCGTCGACACGCGAACCTCGCAACGTGATTGGGAAGGTCTCTTCCGCTTGCGCGAACGAGCGCGGTCAGCGGTGCTCACCGGACGTCAACTCTGGCCGGCGGCGACCCTCGCCGAACACCGACTTGCCCTGTATGCCGATGCCTCGTGGGCGAGTCGGGTCCTCGACGAGGAGAGTGGGCGATTCGCCATCGGACCACTCACCGAGGTGGTCGCCCAGAATCACACATGGTCGGAGTTGAGTCCGCACCTGCCCGATGGCCCGCGACGCGCGTTCGTCGCCTATGAGCGCGCCATTCGCGGTGACGACATCACCGAGGCGATCGACGAGGTTCTGGACATCCCCATTCAGCCCGCCGATTGGGAACCGCTCTACGCGCCGGCGCGCTACCACGACTTCGGGATCGACGCTCCGAGTCCGCTCGACGGTCTGCATCTCGAGTGGAGAGACATCTCCGAAACGTCCGAATTCGAGACGATCGACGATCCGTGGGTCGACCGGGCACTGCACAGTCTCGTCGAACCCTGGACGACGTCATCGAATGGCCGGGCCGAATCCGCCGTGGTCGCCGGATCGGTCGACGGGGCATTGCACGCGCTCGGTATACGCCGTGGTCGCGTGGCACCGCTCGATCCGAGCACGGCCATGGCATGGATCGCCTGGTGCGGCGCGTCGGGTGGTGCACATGGGCGTCGGCGTGGTGCGGCCACCGGCCGCTTCGGTGCCTGGTGGATGCTCGCTGCGATCGGCGGACTCACCGACGAGTGGGACGAACGACGTGAATCCGGAGATCTCGACGACGAGATCGGTTCGGTCCTCGTGAACACACAGTGGTGGTGCTTCGACGATGGAGATCGTTCGGCTGCGTATCGGCTCAGCCTCGTGGCCGGCCTCTCCGACGACGACCCGGAAAGCGAAAGTGCGACACCGATCGGTGTCGCACTGCTCGCCCGGGATCACCCGAGCCTCGGTTGAGGTTTGTTCAGCGGCCCTGGAGGGCCTCGATGAGCTTGGGCAGAACCTTGTGCACATCGCCCACGATGCCAAGATCGGCGATGCCGAAGATCGGGGCTTCCTTGTCCTTGTTGATGGCGATGATGTTCTTGGAACCCTTCATGCCCACCATGTGCTGCGTCGCGCCCGAGATGCCGGCGGCGATGTAGACGCTCGGCTTCACGACCTTGCCGGTCTGGCCGACCTGATACGAGTACGGAACCCAGCCGGCATCGACGATTGCACGCGATGCGCCGGGGGCACCCTTCAGCAACTTGGCGAGAGTCTCGACCAGTTCGTACTTGGCGCTTTCACCGAGACCACGACCACCCGACACCACGATGTCGGCTTCGTCGAGCTTGGGACCAGAGGTCTCCTCGACATGAGTGGCGGTGACCTTCGCGCCACCGGCCACACCGAGATCGGGCACGCTCACATTGGTGACCGACGCCGCGCCGCCACCGGCTGATTCGGGAGCGAAGCTCTTCGGACGGAACGCCGCGAGGTACGGGCCCGAACCGGTGAACGTGGTGGTGACGAGAGTGTTGCCACCGAAGATCGGCGTGGTGACCGACACCGAGTCTCCCGAAGCGGAGATGTCGATGTTGTTGGTGAGCACCGTACGATCGAGCTTGACCGAGAGCCGCGACATCACGTCGCGACCTTCGTAAGTCTGCGGGAACATCACGAGATCGGGAGCGTCGCCTCCGTCGATGGTGGCCTTCATGGCTGCCGCCACGGCCACACCGGCGAGGTTGCTGCCGTAGTCGACGGCGTACACCTTCGTGGCGCCGAAGTCACCGAGGGCACCGGCCACCGAAGCGCCATCACCCGCGACCCACACGCTCACCGCGCCACCGAGGCTGCGCGCCTTGGTGACGAGTTCGAGCGAGCCCGACGTGGGGGCTCCGTTCGAGGTCTGAGCGAACACCCAAATGTTGTTGATTGCCATTGTTCAGTCCGTTCTCTTCGATCCGTGCGTCAGATGACCTTGAGTCCCTCGAGGAAGGACACGATCTTGGTGAATGTTTCGCCGTCGTCTTCGATGATCTCGCCGGCCGCGCGCGCTTCGGCCTGGGCGACGTTGCTGATCTGCTGACCGGCGCCGGCCCAACCAACCGGCGACACGCCGAGGTCGGAGGCCTTCACTTCTTCCACCGGCTTCGACTTGGCCGCCATGATGCCCTTGAAGCTCGGATAGCGGGGCTCGACCACACCAGCGGTGACGGAGATCAGCGCCGGCAACGGGCACGTGACTTCGTCGTAACCGGCTTCGGTCTGACGATCAGCCTTCAACGTGCCGCCGTCGATGGCGACCTTCTTCGCGAAGGTGACCGACGGAAGTCCGAGGATCTCGGCCATCTGCTCGGGCACGGTGCCCGTGTAGCCATCGCTCGACTCGGTGGCAGCGATCACGAGATCCGCGCCGCCAAGACGCTGAACCGCAGCTGCGAGAACCTTGGCCGTCGTGAGGGCATCGGAGCCCTGCAGCGCCGGATCCGACACGAGCACGGCCTTGGCGGCGCCCATGGCGAGGGCGGTGCGCAGACCGGCCGTCTCACTGTTGGGTGCCATCGACACGAGGCTGACTTCTCCGCCGCCGGCCGCGTCGACCAACTGGAGCGCCATCTCGACGCCGTAGCCGTCGGACTCGTCGAGGATCAATTTGCCGTCACGCTTCAAGGTGTTGGTCGACGAATCGAGGGCACCGGGGGTGGCGGGGTCGGGGATCTGCTTCACACAGACGATCACTTTCATGACCGGCATTCTGCTCGCTTGTGCGTCCGTTCACACAACCCGTCCCGCACCCTGCGAACCGGCGTGACGCACGACCCCGGCCGCGTCACGGCTGGTACGGTCGGCGGCGGTGCGGATCCTCTTGGTCGTCAACTCCTTCGCATCGTCGGTGACCGCCCGCAACACGGTGATGGTCCACCGGGCGCTCTCCCACGACCACCACGTGCAGGTCGTGGAGACCAATCGGAGGGGCCATGCCACCCGCTACGCCCAGGACGCCGTCCGCCAGGGGCTCGACCTCGTGGTCTCCTTCGGCGGCGACGGAACCCTGAACGAAGTGGCCACCGGTGTGGCCGGCTCGGACACCGCCCTCGGGGTGCTACCCGGCGGCAGCACCAACGTGTTCGCCCGGACCATCGGTCTGCCCAACGATCCGACGGCGGCCGTGGCCCGGCTGATCGAGGGACTCGCCGATCCCGACCGCAACATCCGGCCCATCGGACTCGGTCGGGTGAACGGCCGCTTCTTCTGCTTCCACACCGGTGTCGGCTACGACGCTGCTGTGGTCCGCACCGTCGAACAACGCGCCTATCTGAAGCGGTGGGCGGGTCACCCTCTCTTCATCTACGCCGCGCTGCACACGTGGCTGACCAAATACGACCGCAAGCACCCGCACTTCCGAGTGGCGGCCGACGATGCGATCGGCGGCTACGGCACCGACGGCACGCCGAGTGGCACCGCGCGTCTCGTGAACGACGGCTATTTCACGATCGTCATGAACACCAATCCGTACTCGTTCCTCGGCAACCGACCACTCGACCTCTCACCCAACGCCGGCCTCGACAAGCCTCTGGTGGCGGTGACGTTCCGCACGATGTCGGCGCGGGCGATTCTGTCGACCGTACTCGGCGCTCTCAAAGGTGGCGGTGTCACCCCCAACGAGAACGTGTCGGTGTTCGACGACGTGCACGAGTTGGTTGTCGAGCACGAGAGTCCGTTCCCGTATCAGGTGGACGGCGATTACTTGGGCGAGACCACACGCTTGCATTTCCGCCACGTGCCCGAAGCGGTGCGTTTGGCGTTTCCCGCCGGCAACTGAACCGCTCAGGTCCGTTCGCGCGCGACGTCGGGAAGGTTGGTGCAGATGCCGTCGATTCCCCACGCGACGAGTTCGTCCATGCGCTCGGGGTCGTCACACGTCCATGTGTTGACCTCGAGTCCTCGAACATGACACGCATCGACGAGTTCGCGGGTCAGAGCCCCGACCCAAGGATGGAGAGCCAAGTGGCCGGTGGCCACGAGTCCGTCGAGCACGACCGCCATGTCGGAGTCGTCGACCTTCACGGTGAGCCAGGCAGTGCGAATGTTCGGGCGCAGAGCACGACAACGATCGACCGTCTCGCGACGGAACGAGGAGATGAGCCAGCGGTCGTCGCCTTCCGGTCGGCGAGCCAACAGCGCGATCGTCTCGTCGGCGATCGAGTCGGTGGGATCGAAGTCGGGTTCGGTCGGATCGTTCTTGATCTCGACGTTGACCCACGCGGGACGACACGCATCGAGCGCGTCGTCGAGCGTCGGAACGTGCGCCGGAATCTGGTCGTGGTTCAGTTGCGCGATCACGCGACCATCGGCGAGGTCGGGATTGTGATGCACGACGAGAACACCGTCACGCGTGCGGCGAACATCGAGTTCGATGCCATCGGTTCTCATTTCCACGGCCCGTCGAAATGCTTCGACGGTGTTCTCGCGTTCGGCCTTGGAAGCTCCCCGGTGGGCGATGACGGCGGTCATCGACACAGCATGACATCGATGTGATTAGCAGCCGAACGACCTCGAGACCGCCCGCTGGGATTTCACAAACGCACAGGCTGTGGATACCGCGGGAATTTCTTGCCGACCCCTTGATAGTCGCTCCACTGTTTGCCACTCTTGGGGAGACGGACGGATGTCCTCCCGACACCGTCCTTCGAACCCCCAAGACCACCCCCTTCAACGCTGGGAGCACACAGTGTCAATCCTCGCCTCTTCCCTCGCCCTCGGTTCGGCCGACTACTCGTGGCGCAACGAAGCCGTCTGCAAGGACACCGACCCTGAACTCTTCTTCCCGGTCGGAACGACGGGGCAAGCGCTGCTGCAGATCGATCGGGCCAAGGAAGTGTGCTGCGAGTGTCCGGTGAAGGTTCGGTGTCTGGACTTCGCGATCGAGACCAATCAGGACTCGGGCATCTGGGGTGGAACGTCGGAAGAAGAGCGTCGCAACATCCGCCGACAGATCGCCGCCCGCAAGAAGGCGCTGGCCGCGAGTCGCGCGATCGTCGTCGCCTCCTGACCGCTAGCGCGGCAGGCGCAACTCCACCACGGTGCCGCCACCGCGCGGCCGACCCTCGATCTCCACGGCGGCGAAGTCTTCGGCCCGACCGGGTCGGATATCGATCGTTCCATTGAGTTCGGTGGTCACGAGTGTGCGCACGATCGACAGACCGAGTCCGGTGGCGGCATCGAGATCGAAACCCGGATCGAGCGGATGACCGTCGTTCACCACGGTGATGTGCATCTCTTCGTCATCGCCGTCGAGTTGCACCACCACCACGCCACCATCGCTTCCCTCGGGGAAGCCGTGGTCGACGGCGTTCTGCAAGAGTTCGGTCAGCACGACCGACAAAGGCGTGGCGATCGTGGCCGGTAGTCGACCACCGTCACCCCCGACCACGAACCGCACCGGACGATCGGGGGACTGCAGACTCTCCTCGGCCAGGCGCAACAACGGCCGAACGATCTCGATGAACGCGACATCGTCACCAGGCTCGCGCGACAGCGTCTCGTGCACGAGGGCGATGGTGCGAATTCGACGCACACTCTCTTGCACCGCCGCCTTGGCCTCGGGCGACGAGAGACGGCGCGCCTGGAGGCGTAGGAGTGACGAAATCGTCTGCAGGTTGTTCTTGACTCGATGGTGGATCTCGCGAATGGTCGCGTCCTTCGACAACAACATGCGGTCTCGCCGTCGAACTTCGGTGACGTCGCGCAACAGGACCATGCCACCGGTCGCGACCTCGTCGGCCACGATCGGGATACAACGCACCAGAAGAGTGACATCGGCCGTTTGATCGAACTCCTCGATCACGGGTTCGAGCCGCTCGAACGCCTGCCGCACCGGGCTGTCGAAGAAGCCGAGTTCGCTCAGCGTCTGACCGACCGCGTTGGCACTGATGCCCACGCGGTGAAGAGCCGACACGGCATTCGGTGATGCGTAGCGCACACGCGCGCTCTCGTCGAGCACGATCGCGCCGTCACCGACACGAGGGGCGGCACTCAGGTCAGCCGCCCGACCAGCGAACGGAAACGCGCCACCGGCGATCATCTCGGCGAAGCGTTGGAAGATCGACAGGTAGGTGCGCTCGAGCTCACCGGGTTGGCGGCTTGTCTTGGACGACCATTCGCGGGTCATCACCGCCACCGGACCGTGTTCACCGCGCACCGGTATGGCGAGCACGTGCACCGAGTCGTCGATGCCCACTTTGTCGAGCTCGGCTTCGGAGATGCGCTGCGAGGCAAAGGTTGATTCGAGCAACGCCGCCTCTTCGGCACTCGCCGGGGTGTCCACGAGATCGGAACGGTGGATCGTCTGACCGGTGGCCGGTCGGACCTGGGCTCCCACGAGCCAGTGACCGTCGGTGTCGCGTAGATACAGAACGAGGTCGGCGAAACAGAGGTCGGCGAGCATTCCCCACTCGCCCACCAATTGCTGGAGATGCGAGGCGTCTTCCTTGGAGAGTTCGGTGTGCTGGCGAACGAGCTCGGCCAGAGTTGCCATGACTACGAGTCTGCCCGATCACACGACCGGGCGAGTAACACCCCTACGAACCGAACCCCATGCGACGGTCCTTGTCGGTGTTGCCGATCTCGATGTACGCGATCTTGGCCGCCGATACACCCACCTGGCGGCCACGCTTGTCGGTCAACCACAGAACGTCGACCGCACCCGACAGTGCCGCTTCGACCTTGCCCTTGGTCGATTCGAGTTCGTCGTCGGCCTGTTCGAGAGTGACCTCACGACCGACATTGCTCACGACGATTCGAACTTCCACCACGACCTCCTCGGACGACTCTCACGCTACCTCGCGACCACTGCGAGCACTCAGACGATGGTCGAGCAGAAACTGTCACCTTGGGGTAGCGACTCGGCGGCCGATACGTCGGCATCGCCGTACAGAGCGGTCAGCATGCCCTTGACCATCCCGCGATCGACCGCGCAGATGACGGGATGCTCGATGGCGACGTCACCGAAGGGACAATGGTTGTTGATGATGCGCAATTGGTTGTTGCGCTTCTCGGCGTGCGCCGCGAATCCGTGGGCGGTGAGAGCATCGGCCACCGATTGCATCGCCGAACGAAGGCTGCGCTGACCCGATGCGAGGTCGGTGCCCGTGAGCGCGGCGGCCATGGCCCGTCCGTACTCCTGGCCGACTTCCTCGGCGATCGACTGCGCCTGATCGGCGGGCAACAAGGCGAGCGTCTTGCCGAGCAGGCTCAACACGAGATCGTCGCTGCGCACCGGAAACTCGCCCGACGCGAGATCGGCCACTGCGGTGTAACGCTTGGACGGACGACCGGCTCCACCACCTGCCGGTCGGGCGACTGCGACCTCGACGTATCCACCGGCGGCCAACTTGTCGAGGTGATGGCGGGCGACGTTGGGATGCAAACCGAATTCGGAGGCGACTTCGGCGGCCGTCGCTCCATCGGTTGCACCACGAACGAACAAATAGATGGCCCGCCGGGTGGGATCGCCAAAGGCGTTGGTGATGGCCGACACCGTGGCCGTGAAGGCTCCCGACTGGGACCGTGACGCGGAACCACTGACCGGGGTGGAGAGGCTCGACGACACGCCGGTATTCTACCTATCGCCGTAGTGCAAATTCAGGTGGTCACCACCCCGCCCCCACCAGAAGGGACATCCCCCATGTCGCTCACCCGAGAGCAGATCGTCGACGCTTTGCGTCCCGTCGAGGATCCGGAACTCCACCGATCGATCGTCGACATCGGCATGTTGCGCGACGTCGACATCGCCGGCAACGGCGACGTCCGGATCCAGATCGCTCTCACCGTGGCGGGCTGCCCGCTCCGCAACGAGATCACCAACCGCGTCCAGTCGGCCGTCGCACCCCTCGCCGGCGTCGGCCGGGTCGATCTCGACTTCACCGTCATGACCGACGACGAGCGGGCCCGTCTGCGCGAACTTCTGCACGGCGACCCGTCGTCGACGGCGGGCTCGGGTCAGGCCCACGGTCACGCCGAAGGTCGGGCCATTCCGTTCGCCGAGCCGGGTTCGAAGACCCGCCCGCTCCTCATCTCGTCGGGCAAGGGTGGCGTGGGCAAGTCGAGTGTGACCACGAACCTCGCCGTCGCCCTGGCCGCGCAAGGCCACAAGGTCGGTGTGGTCGATGCCGACATCTATGGCTTCTCGATCCCGCGCATGCTCGGCGCCGACCGCGACCCGGTGGTGATCGATCGCATGCTGCTCCCACCCGAGTCGTACGGCGTCCGCTGCATCTCCATCGGCTATTTCGTTCCCGATGGCCAGGCCGTGATCTGGCGCGGACCCATGCTCCACAAGGCGCTCGAGCAGTTCCTCACCGACGTCTACTGGGACGAGCCCGACTTCCTTCTCATCGACATGCCACCCGGAACCGGCGACATAGCGCTCTCTCTGAGTCAGTACCTGCCGCGTGGCGAGGTGTACGTCGTGACCACACCGCAGTCGGCCGCACAGAAAGTCGCCCGACTGTCGGCGGCCATGGCGGCCAAGGTGAACCTGCCCGTCAAGGGCGTGATCGAGAACATGTCGTGGTTCACCGGAGACGACGGCAAGAAATACGAGTTGTTCGGACACGGTGGCGGCAAGGAACTCGCCGATGAACTCGGTGTTCCGCTCCTCGGTCAGCTTCCGCTCGTTCCGCAGCTGCGCGAAGGCGGCGACGACGGTCGACCGATCGCCGCCGTCGCCCCCGACAGCGAAGCCGGACGAATCTTCCACCAGATGGCCGAAAAGATCGCCAAGGACATGAAGCCGAAGAAGATCTTCAGCAAGTTGCTGAAGGTCAACTGAGAGTTCAGTCGTTCCAGAAACGCTGTTCGCGGAACGGATCCGCGTACATGTGGTATCCGTTGCGCTCCCAGAATCCGGGGGCGTCGGCCGATCGAAGTTCGAGTCCTCGAACCCACTTCGCGCTCTTCCAGAAGTAGAGGTGTGGGATCACCACTCGCACCGGGCCCCCGTGTTCGGCCGTGATCTCCTCACCTTCGTAGGCGTACGCGATGATCGCTTCGTCGGTCGTGATGTCGGCCAACGGAACGTTGGTCGTGTAGCCGAACTCGGCGTGCTCCATCACGTGAGTGGCCTCTGGCCGCACACCAGCACTCTCGAACAGATCGCGAACCCGAACTCCCGTCCAGGTGGTGTCGAACTTGCTCCACTTGGTCACGCAGTGGATGTCGAAGGTCAGCGAGACCGATGGCAAGGCCCGAAGGTCGTCGAGGTTCAGCGTGATCTCACGGTCGACGAGTCCGAAGATCTTCAGATCCCACTGGCCGGGCGCGTAGGTCGGAATGTCGCCCACGTGCAGAACCGGAAAACGATCGGTGAGGTACTGACCGGGGGGCAGACGACGGGTATCGAAACCTTTGGCCACTGTTTCCTGCCGGTTGCGTTCGAAGAATCCCACGGCGACAGTCTGTCCTCCGTTCGTTTTCGGACCAGCGTCGGACGAGAGTAACTTTCGCCCCATGTCGGCCGACACCCTGTATCTGGTCCGCCACGCCAAGGCGGGCGATCGGTCGAAATGGGAGGGAGACGATCGGTTTCGCCCGCTCACCAAGTCCGGTTGGCGGCAGTCCGAGGCCCTGGCTCAGCGCATCCACGACGCGGTCGGAGTGCGGTTCTCCGGTCGACTCGTCTCGAGTCCATTCGTTCGTTGTCGTCAGACGCTCGAGCCGCTTGCCAACCTGGTGCACACCGAGATCGAGGACGAACCGCGCCTCGCCGAGGGCTATGACCGAGAGGGTGTGCTCGAACTCATCCACTCGCTTCCGCACCACTCGGTGATGTGCAGCCACGGTGACGTCATCCCCGATGTGATGGCGGCCCTGCAACGACGAGGTACCGAATTCACCAACGAACCCGATTGGCGCAAGGCGACCGTGTGGGTGCTCGACCGCACGAGCGGACATGTCGAGTGGGCCACCTGCTGGTCGCCACCCGACATCGACTGACGCGACGTTCAGGAATCGGCGAGTTCGTCGGCGATGCTCTTGGCGAGGCCCTCCACGAGAGACTTCACCTCGGCCGGCGGATCCGAGTCGAGGCACGCCCGCACCTCGGGCTCGGCCGCTTCTGCATCCTGCAGGAATCGGTAGAACGAGATACCGAGGAAGCAATGCGCATCCGGATAGGTCGGATCGGTCACGGTCGCCTGCCGAATGAGAAGCAATCCGGACTGGAAACGCTCGCGCACCACCGCATCCTCCGACGTCTGATCGGAGGTGGCCGAGAGCACCGTGAACCAACCGAAGTAAGTGAGCGCCTCGACGTTGTCGGGTTCGATGGCCAACACCTGCGAATACAGCTCGAGTGCCCGTGCCGTGTCGGCCATACCGGTCGAGCGAGCCTCGACGAGTAGCGAACTCACGCTGCCGTCGTTTCCACCGCCGGTCATTCCCTGTCCGGGAAGTCGCTCACCGGCCTGACGCGCCACCAGAACTCCGGCGCCGGCCGCCACCACCAGTACGACTGCCGTCCATACCGCGATGCGCGACGAACGCCGGCGCCGGCTCGGCGAGGACGGCGGTTCGGCAGCCACGGCGTCGCCATCGATCGCCCGGATGATCGCCGCCGCCCGGGCCACGTACGAATCGCGCAATGACGCGTAGTCGGCGTCGTCGACGTCGCCCGCGGCTCGTTCTCGCTCGAGATCGTCGAGTGAGGCCAACAGGAAGTCGCGCTCTTCGACGAGCCGCGCGCGCTCGTCAGGTTCCATCGCGACTCTTCCGCCGCGCCGACGCGACAAGGACGGCGTCGGCATCGGAGGCGATGGTCGTCGACATCCGACGCCAACGTCGGAAGGCGAGCCCCAGCCCGACGATCGCCAGAACTCCTGCGGCCACCGGCAACGCCCACACGAGCGAATCGATTCCGGTCGCCGACGGGACCAGGAGCACGTCGCTACCGAAGCTCGATTCGATGCTCTTCACGATCTCACCGTCGGAGAGCTGTCCATCGGACACGAGACGCGCGATCTCCTTCTTGATGGCCACCGATGCACTACCACGCGACTCGAACACGCTCTCACCGTCGCAGGTGGGGCAGGCGAGTCGTTGGGCGACGGCATCGATACGTTCCTGCGGAGTCGACGGACCCGAGTCACGTTGAACCCCCACTGCCATCAGCACCACGAACACGAAGAGCGCGAGGAGCCAACCGGGGAGTGACTTCACCCGGCGTTGCCAGGTGTTCACGAGCCACCCTCCGATGCGGTCATCGACTGAATTGCCGTACCGAGGAGTTGGGCGGTGATCTGCCCGGTGAACCGCTCGACCACGAGTCCGGTCGGACTGATCAGCCACGTCTCGGGGACCTTGGCCACACCGAAGGCCACCGAGATCTCGCTGTCGTCGTCGCGCACGATCGTCCAGCCACCACCGTTCTCGGCGAAGAACTCGCGCACGGCGTCCTCGTCGTCATCGTTCACGATGGTGAAGAGCTCGGCTCCCGAGACTCCCGAAGCCTGCTGGGCCTCGAAGAACTTCACGAGTTCGGGGTGTTCCCTCTTGCACGGAACGCACGTCGAGTTGAAGAAATTGAGCACCACCCACGATCCGCGTCGACGTGACAGATCGAAGGAATCTCCGTCGTAGGTCGTGCTCACAACCGCCGGGGCCGGCTTCATGAGGAGCGGCGAGTCGGCGGTCTCGGTGGAACGACCGGCCGATACCGCGAGCACGACCACGAAGAACACCATCACCGCGGCCACGGCCGAAGCGATCACCGGCCCGAGTCGGCGCTCAGACATGTCTCGCCACTTCATCGGCGGAGGCCAGACCCTCCGACGTCGGTGCCACGGGACGCCGACGCGATCCGGGGAACGCGGCCAGAACCGTACCGAGGGCCGTGAGCGCACCGCCGATCCAGAGCCACAGGATCATCGGCTTCACGAAGACCTTGATCCGTGCTTCGGTGTCGTCGGGTCGGACGTTGCCCTCGAGCGTGAGATACAGGTCGTGACGCAGTCCGGTCTTCACACTCGGCGTGCCGATGTCCATCCCCTGTTTGATGTACTTGCTGCGCGCGGGTGCGTACACCTGATCGTCGTCGATCCGCACGGCGGCCTTGACCGACGCCTTCACGTCATCGCTCTCGACCGACAGCCCCTCGAAGGTGAAGGAATGACCGGAGAACTCCACTCGATCGCCGATCTTCATCACGAATTCCTGGCTGCGTGTGAAGCCGCCCGATGCGGCGAGGGCGACCGAGATGACGATCACACCGAGATGCACGATCATGCCGCCGTTGGCTCGACCGACGAATCCTCGCCAGCCGTGTCGACGGGACGCCAAGGCGAGTTGACGCAACGCCGAACCGGCCGCGAATCCACCGAGCGCGAAGGCCAGTAGGGGCGCCCAGCCATCGGCACCGACGAGGAGACTGAACGCCAGTCCAGCGATTCCCACCCACACCGGCCAGAACAGGCGATCGCGCAACAGTTCGCCACTCGCCTTGCGCCACGGCAACACCGGTGCCACAGCCATCAGGAACAGCATGGTGATCCCGATCGGTTTGGTCATGGTGTCGAAGAACGGCTGACCGACGACGAGTCGACGATTCTGAAGCGCTTCGACGACGAGTGGGAAGACCGTGCCGAGCAGAACGATGAATGCGAACACGCTGAAGAGAACGTTGTTGGCGAGGAAGGCCCCCTCGCGACTCAGCGGGGAGTCGATCGTGCCCGGGGAACGAAGTCGGTCACCGCGCCAGCCGATGAGAGCCACCGATATCGCGACGACGATGGTGAAGAACGTGAGCAACCATGGGCCCACGCTCCCCTCGCTGAACGCGTGGACGCTGTTGATCACCCCCGAACGGGTGAGGAAGGTTCCGAGAATCGTCAATGCGAACGTGGCGATCACGAGACTCAGGTTCCAGACGCGCAACATGCCACGTCGTTCCTGCACGAGTACCGAGTGGAGGAACGCAGTGCCGGTGAGCCAGGGCAGGAAACTCGCGTTCTCCACCGGATCCCATGCCCACACACCGCTCCAGCCGAGAACTTCGTAACTCCACCAGCCGCCGAGGATGATACCGACGGTGAGGAAACCCCACGAATAGAGCGTCCAGCGGCGGGTGGCGAGGAGCCAACCTTCTCCGAGTCGACCGGTCACGAGGGCGGCGATGGCGAAAGCGAACGGCACCGTGAAGCCGACGTAGCCGACATAGAGGATCGGAGGGTGGAAGAGAACGAGGATGTGATTCTGGAGGAGAGGATTCGGACCCGTTCCGTCGTTCACCCCCGGCGGACCGACCGCGAACGGATTGGCCGGCCCGAACGACAACAGAAAGAAGAAGATCGCCACCGCGAACATCACGATCATCGCCCACGCAAGAAGAACGTCGTCTTTCTGACGGCGGAACTTGCGAGCCACCGCAGCCGTGAAACCGGTCAGGATCAAGATCCACATGAGAATCGATCCTTCGAGTGCACTCCACAACGCGGTGATGTTGAACAGCGCGGGAGTGTCGCGCGAACCGACCTGCTGAACGTAGGCCAAACTGAAGTCACGGGTGATGAGAGCGCGCTCCATCACGACGAAGGCCACCACCGCAGCCGCGAACGATGCGTATGCATACCGAGAACTCGACGCCAACGCGCGGGTGTCGCCACGTCGGATGCCAGCGAAAGTGATCAGCGCGCCGGCGATGCAGACCAACAGTCCACACAGAATCGCACCACGACCGACGGCCGCGTTCAGGCTGACGGCGAGCACGCAGAACCCTTGGACTCACCGTCTTTGGCCGCCACCCGATCGGGATTCTCGGCCTTGTATTCGTTGGAGTGCTTCACTTCGATGCGATCCCCCTCGAACACACCGTTCTGCAGGATCCCGTGGACGACCACCGGGATGCACTCCTTGAAGATGCCGCCGGGCTCACCTTCGTACCGAACCGGCATCGCGGCATCGCCGAAAGAGATCGAGAAAGTCGTGACGGTTCCGTCCTCGGCCACGGTTCCTTCGTCGACGACTCCCTGCACGCGCAACCGACGTCCCGCCTCGCAGCCGTCCTTGGCTCCGATCTCATCGACGTTGCAGTAATAGTCGATGGCCGACGTGAGGAACTGAGTCACGATCACACCACCGGCCGCGATGACCACTGCCAGCACCACGATGGGGAGCCAGCGACGGCGTCGGCGGATACTCGTTTCGGCTACCGGCCGAGGAGTCAGGTCCATGGACGGTCCTCGGGCCGAACCTTTTCGGCGAGACGACGCGAGCGACGCACCACCGACCAGGCGAAGAGTCCGACGGCCGCCAGAGTGACGGCGTAACTCGCGAGGATGAAGCCGAGATCGTCCACGGTCAACCGACCTCGGCCCGGCGGGCGGCGATGGCGAGGTCGAGACCGGTGTCGTCCACCAGATCCTGCAAGGCCAGAGCGCGTTGACGATGTAGCAACAGCCATACGTACATGAGCGTGAAGACGATGACGCCGAGGAAGAGGGTGAAGAGCATGAGTCCGTCCATGGTCACATCGGTGTTGCCGGCCACACTCGCCTCCTGATGGAGCGAGTTCCACAGTTCGACCGAGAAGTGCACGAGCGGGATCTCGAGGACCGCGAGCAGCGCCAGCACTGCACTTCGGCGCGCGCGCTGATGATGCGTTCCACCGAGGTTGCGCACGGCGAGATAACCGACGTAGGTGACGAAGAGAAAGGCAGTGGTGGTGAGGCGCGCGTCCCACGTCCAGAACGTGCCCCACGTGAGTCGACCCCACAAGCTGCCGGTCACGAGCGAGATGCCCATGAACAACACGCCGATCTCGGCCGAGGCGCCGGCGATGCGATCCCATGTCAGCGACCGCGTCCGTCGCCACAGATAAGCGGCCGATGAGATCGCCGTGACGACGAAGGCGAGATACGCGAGCCAGGCACCCGGCACGTGCGCGTACATGATCCGTACCGATTCGCCCTGATTGATGTCGGCGGGGGTCACGAACAATCCGAACCACGTGAGCCAGAGGATCCCGACGAGGGTCGTGATCCCGAGTGCACGGGTGAAGGGGGTCCCGGTGACGCGATCCGGCCGCCCGGTAACGGCGGTGGAAGCGGTCATCGAATCTCCTTTGCTCGGGTCTTACTCATCGACGAGTGGTCCGAAAGCGACCGCTCCCACAACACTGAACAGCACCGCGAACACGGCGAGCAAACCGAGCCACGGCCAGCCCTCCGACACCTCGATGCCGTTGGTTCCAAAGGCCGACTCGGTCGCCCTCGTGGCGCCGATCAGAACGGGTGCCACCACCGGCAACAACAGCAGCGGGAGCAGGGTTTCTCGGCCCTTGGAACCGGCGGCCAAACCTCCGTAGAGGGTGGCCACCGAAGCCAGGCCCGTGACGGCGACGACGATCGTCGTGACCAAGAGCACGCCACCACCGAGCGATACATCGGCGCGATACAACACGACGGCGGCCACCACCAGTGCGATGTCGAGGACGAGGAGTTGTACCGCCACCGCCACCGCCTTGCCCAAGAAGATGGCAACCGGATTCACGCCTGCGGATCGCATGGCGTCGAGGGCACCATCGGCGGTGTCGACGGCGAACGAACGAGCGATCAGAAAGAGAACGCTGAAGATCGTGGCCAGCCAGACGAGCCCGGGAGCGACGCGCTCGAGTACCGCATCCGAATCGAGCGCGAAGGCGAACATCACCATGACGAGAACCGCGAACGGGATCACCTGGTTCATGACCACACGACTTCGCCATTCGACGAGAAGATCGCGACGCGCGATGGCCCGCGCCACGGAGAGGGTGCCGGTGTTCATCGGACGCCACCTCGCACCTGACCGGCCACGACCTCCACCTGACGAGTGGCCAATCCCCCGGCGCGCTCGAGTTCGTGACTGGCGACGACGATCGTCGCACCCGATGCCGCCGCGGCGCGCAGGACACGGTCGAGCTCGTCACGACCGTCGGCGTCGAGTCCGGCATGGGGTTCGTCGAGAAGCCACAGTTCGGCCCGACGCGCGACGAGACCGGCCAACGCGGTGCGACGACGCTGACCGGCCGACAACTTCGACACGCGAACCGTCGCGAGTCGCCCATCGAGTCCCATGCGAGCCATCGCCGCTTGAACTTCGGTCGCGGAAGCCCCCGACAACCGACCCCAGAATCCGACGTTCTCGGCCACGGTGAGATCGTGGTACAGACCGTTGGTGTGGCCGATGATCCCGACATGCGCACGCACTCGCTCGCGATCGGTCGCGAGATCGACGCCGCACACCGATGCCGATCCACGCTCGAGTGGCAACAAACCGGCGCACAGACGTAACAAGCTCGTCTTGCCCGCCCCGTTGGGACCGCGCAACAACAGGATCTCGCCGCGCTCGACGCGCAGCGATGCGCCGGCCAATGCCGGAAAGGAACCGATCAGAGCGACCGCGTCGATCAACTCGACGACCGGTCCACCCTCCGTGCGGTGGGCAGCGGATGTCGCTATCGGCTGCGCACCGGACATAACACGTCTGACGCTACCGGCGACGTACTCGGCCGGGGGCTCAGGGCTAGCGTCATCCATCTGTGACCACATCGACCGATGCCGGTGGAGCGCGGCGCTCACGACGGGACTGGTACTGG
The DNA here is from genome assembly GCA_964563545.1 of uncultured Bifidobacterium sp. Classification (GTDB taxonomy): domain Bacteria; phylum Actinomycetota; class Acidimicrobiia; order Acidimicrobiales; family Ilumatobacteraceae; genus Casp-actino8. The sequence continues at coordinate 20,798 of CAZLXB010000001.1, forward strand.
TTCCTCGGCCGGACCGGTCAATTCCTGATCGCGACCGGCGTCCTCCTCTTCCTTTTCGTCGGCTACCAACTCTGGGGCACCGGAATCGAGGAAACTCAGGCGCAGAATCGACTCCAGGACCGCTTCGAGCAGACGATCGCCACTTCGTCGACGGCCGACACACCTGCGGACATCGCTCCGTCGATCACGATCGAGTCGGGTGAGCCGATCGCCGTCCTGCGCATCCCGCGCATCGGAGTCGAGAAGTACGTCGTCGAAGGCGTCGAACCCGACGACCTGAAGAAGGGACCGGGTCATTATCCGCATTCGGTTCAGCCCGGTCGGCCCGGCAACTTCGCGGTCGCCGGACATCGCACGACCTACGGCGAGCCGTTCCGAAACATCGACGAACTGGAAGTCGGCGACGAGATCACGTTGCTCGACGCCAAAGGTCGCGAGTTCGTGTATCTCGTGACTGGAACAACCATCGTCAGCCCGTCCGACACGTGGGTCGTCACGACTTCGGACCCCGACACCGCGGTGCTCACGCTCACGACCTGTCACCCCGAATTCTCGGCCAAACAACGACTCGTCGTGTCGGCGCGCCTCGACACCGAACGAACCCCGCCGGCACCCGACGACGCGTTCGTCGCCGACGGTCTCACGATGCCGGTGACCACATCGGTCACCATCGATCCCAGTGTCGATCCTGCAGTCGACACCTCCTCCCCACCCGCCATCACCGACGACTCCGTCATCGTCCAAGAGATCGAAACATTCGATGCCGGTTGGTTCTCCGACGCCAACGCCTGGACGGATCTCGCGGTGTGGCTCGCTATCGAAGTCGCCTTCATCGCGATCGTCTGGCGATTCTCACGACGATTGGGCCGGGGTGCGAGGTTCACCACGCTCGCGCTCGGCGCGCTACCCGGTCTGGTGATCCTCTACTTCGTCTTCCAGAACGTGAGTCGGCTCCTGCCGCCCAATCTCTGATCAGCGACCGTCGAAGCGCGGTGATCGCTTCTCCATGAATGCCCGCCGTCCTTCGGCTGCGTCCTCGCTGTTCCACGCGGCGAGTCGCACCCTCTCCATCGTTTCGTCGGAGACCTCTCGCCCCGACGCCGCCGAAACTCCTTCGAGCATCGACTTGTGGGCGGCGATGGTGAGTGGTGCGAGCAAAGAAAGTTCGTCGGCCCAAACCAACGCATCGGACACATTGCCGATGCGATGAACGAATCCGCCGAGAAGTGAAGCCGCCTCCATCGATTCACCAGTGAGAAGCATGAACCGCGCCGGGCTCCATCCCGCTTCTTGGGCGACTCGTTCCACTGTCCATCGATCGACGGCGAGCCCCAACTTCGCGGCCGGAACTCCGAAACGACTCGATGCGGTGGCCACGCGAAGATCACACGCAGCCGCGAGTTGCGTACCGGCGCCCAGAGCCGGGCCGTCCACTGCGGCCACGGTGAGCGCATCGAGAGCACCGAAGCCACGAAGAACGGCGAGCAAGGTATCGGTGAAGACACCGAGTTCGACACCCGCGAGATCGGCACCGCTGCAGAAGGCCGGCGGAGCTCCCGACAGAACGAGGACGCGGGCTCCTGACTCTCGGACCATCGTCTGCGCTTCGGTGATCGCATGAAGAGTCTCGAGATCGACCGCATTCCGTTTCTCGGGACGATCGATCACGACCGACACCACCCGGCCGCGCACTTCGGTTCGAACTGCCACGTTCTCACCGTACTCGCTAGGGTTCTCGTGTGACACCGAACGAGCGTCAACCGAACGTCGACCCCGTTCGTGCCCGTCGCCAGCGCATCGCCCACTGGACACTTCTCGCCAACCGGATCGGCTATCTGTTCTACGCCGTCGCCATCGCACTCTTCGTCATGGCCTTCGCATTCGGATTCAAAGGTGTCCTCGTCACTCTCCTCACGATCTTCCTGATCGCCGGTTCGGTTCTTCTCGCGCCGGCCATCATCCTCGGCTATGCCATCAAGGCCGCCGAACGTGACGACCGCGAGCGTGGCCTCTAGCCGCATGGATTCACCCTCGTTCAACGGTTACCGTGAGGCTCGACCGACATGGCCATGAGACTTCCCGCCCCGGAACGACGCGAACAACTGCTGTCGGTCGCGCTCAGGGTGTTCGCTCAGAACGGCTTCCACGACACGTCGATGAACGACGTCGCCGAAGCCGCCGGCATCACCAAGCCTGTTCTGTATCAACATTTCGATTCGAAACGTGAACTGTTCCTCGACGTGATCGAATCGGCCGGACATCGCATGATCTCGGCCATCACGACCCAGGCCACGACCGATACCGATGGTCGTCGGCGAACCGAACTCGGGTTCCGCGCTTACTTCACATGGGTCGCCGAGGACCACGATGCCTTCATGCTCCTCTTCGGGAGCGGTTCGCGACGTGACCCCGAGTTCGCCGACGCCGTGCGCCAGTTCACCTCCAAGGTCGCCGATGCCATCGAGCCGCTGATCACCGCCGACATCGATGCGTCTCATCGGCGCACCCTCGCCTACGCGATCGTCGGCATGACCGAGGCGATCTCGCGCCGACTCGTGGAAGACGGTGCCGCGTTCGATCCGGATTTCGTCGCCCGTCAGGTGAGCGACCTCGCCTGGGCCGGCCTTCGCGCCGTCCAACGTCCGCGCTGAATCAGTCCACTCGACGAAGCACCCGCAGGCTGCCGGTCGCCGACTCGTCGACGAAGAGTCCACTCGCCAGGGCTGGCCGGTAGATCTGCTCGTACGGAGGACGTCCGCCATCGGCCGGGTCGGGGAACACATCGTGAATCGCGAGGGTTCCGCCCGGGGCCACATGCGGAGTCCAGAGTTCGTAATCGAGACGCGCCGGCTCGACACCATGGCCACCATCGATGAACAGGAAGGCGAGAGGCGCCTTCCAGTTGCGCGCGACGGTGGGCGACGCACCGACGACCGCGATCACGACGTCTTCGAGTCCGGCACGAGCGATCGTGCGGCGAAAATGCGGAAGGGTGTCCATGAGACCGGTCTCGGGATCGACCAACGACTCGTCGTGCCACTCCCAACCGGGCTGGTTCTCCTCGGATCCACGGTGATGGTCCACCGCGAAGACCACAGTGCCGTTCTCGCGCGCCGCAGCGCCGAGCCACACCGTGGACCGACCGCAGTACGAACCGACTTCCAGAAGAGGCAGGCCCGGCCGCCGAGCGGCGGCCTCCGATGCGGCACGATGGAGGGCGTCACCCTCCTCGACGGGCATGAAGCCGACGGCGCTCGACGCGACGTCGCGTAGATGCTGATCCATGGTGGTCAGCGAACGCTCACCAAGTGTCCCAGTGAATGATCGAATCGGCCGCCGGACGCTGAGCCGGCTTGAAATCGGTTCCCTTGGTGAAAGCGAGCGGCGACAAACAAACCTGCTGCACGGTCTCGAATGGAATCCCGAGGACATCGGCGGCCTGCTGTTCCATCATCAGGTGCACCGTGGTCCAGGCCGTGCCGAGTCCGCGGGCGCGAGCGGCCAACATGAAACTCCACATGGCCGGAAGCACGTTGCCCATCAGCGACGACGTCATCATCCCGGGCGCGTTCTCGGCCCGGGCGCCGACGTTGCACGCAATCACGAGAGCGGGTGCATCACCCATGTGGTCACCCAGATAGTCGGCCGAGTCGGCCGAACGCTGCTGCTGGGCGTTGGCCACGGACTCACCCTTGTCGATGCTGCGGATGTACACGCCGTCCATCGACTGGTAGATCGAGTAGCACTGGCGGTAGATATCTCCGATGGCCTTGCGCTTGGCCGGATCTTTCACGATCACGAACTGCATGGTCATGTTGTTCGAGCCCGACGGCGACTGCATCGCAATCGACACGCATTCCCTGATCAGCTGATCGGGAACCTCGCGCGTGAAGTCGAGTCGCTTGCGAACCGCCCGCGTGGTCGAGAGAAGTTGGTCGGGGTCCAAGGGAAGCAGAGCCATGGTCGTGACCCTATCCCTGACACCCCGATCCGCCGTCGCCGGATGACCCGATCGACCCGAGTCGTCGTGCGAGAATGTCCACGTGTCCGACACTCTCCAAGGCCTGATCGACCTCCTCGACCTCGAACCGATCGAGGTCAACATCTTCCGCGGCCGTTCACCCCAGGAGAACCGGCAAAGAGTGTTCGGCGGTCAGGTGGCCGGTCAAGCGCTCGTGGCGGCGGGCCGCACGGTCGACGACCGTGATCGCCGCGTTCATTCGCTCCACGCATACTTCCTGCGACCCGGCGATCCCACTGCGCCGATCCTCTACGACGTCGACCGCATCCGCGACGGCCGCAGCTTCACCACGCGGCGAGTGGTCGCCATTCAGCACGGTCAGGCGATCTTCAATCTGCAGGCCTCGTTCCACGCTCCCGAAGAAGGCATGTCGCACCAGACCCCGATGCCCGAGGTTCCGGCAGCCGACACACTCCCCGACTTCAAGACGCGCATGGCTCCGCACAAGGAAATGCTCGGCGAGTGGTACGACCGACCCCGACCCATCGATATTCGCTACGTCGAAGGTGACCCGATGTCGCGCTCACGCACACCTACCGACCGACAGCGCGTGTGGTTGCGCGCCGACGGAACTCTTCCCGACGACCCCACACTCCACGCGTGCATCGTCACCTACGCAAGCGACATGACCCTGCTCGACACCACCCTCCTTCCGCACGGTCTCGCCTGGACCGACAACGTGCAGATGGCGAGCCTCGACCACGCCATGTGGTTCCATCGTTCGTTCCGGGCCGACGAGTGGCTTCTCTACGATCAGCACACCCCCACCACGTCGCACGCACGAGGTCTGGCCGCCGGTTCGATCTACACCCACGATGGCCATCTGGCCATCAGCGTCGTTCAAGAAGGTCTCATCCGGCGCGAACGCCCGTGATCTCAGCGGCCGCGGAACGTCGGCGGCCGTTTCTCCAGGAACGCCCGCACACCTTCGCGGTGATCCTCGGTCGCGAAGAGTTCACCGAGATTGCGCGACACCCACGCACCGAGTTCCTTCCAATCCGGGTCGAGGGTGGAGCGAAGGCCGGCTTTCAGGCGCTGCACGGCCAGTGGCGGATTGGCGGCGATCTTCGCGGCGAGTCCAAATGCCGTGTCCATGAGGACATCGTGCGGAACCACTCGTGACACGAGTCCGATGTCGCGCGCGGTCGTTGCGTCGAACACATCACCGGTGAAGAGGATCTCGGCGGCCTTCTCGCGACCGACGAGTTGGGCCAGGCGTCCGAGCCCGGGCGCATCCGACACCAGACCACGGAGCACGAACAACTCGCCGAACTTGGCCTTCTCACTCGCCACACGAATGTCGGCCATGAGGGCCAGCTCCATCCCCCATCCGACCGCCGCTCCGTTGACGGCGGCGATCACGGGGACATCGGTATGGAGTAGAGCATCAGCGGCCGGCGTGAGCCGTGGGGTGCGATCGGTGAGAACGGGGGCCTTGCCCTCGGCTCCCCCACCCATCACCTGACGGACGTCGTCACCGCTGCAGAAGGCCGGATCGGAACCGGTGATCACCAAGCACCGGACCCCAAGGTCCGGGGCCTCGCGAACGTATCGCTCGAGATCGGCGTACATCGCGTGGGTCAGCGCATTGCGCGCCTCGGGTCGATCGAGAGTGATGACGCCGACATGATCGTCCAGAAGTGCGAAGCGGATTCCGCTCTCGTCACCGGACGGTGCCGACATCAGCGACGCTGCCCCATGAACATGCGCTTCAACGCGTTGTAGTTCTCGATGCAGTGTCCGGCGCCCAGCACCACGGCCTCGAGTGGCATGTTCGACATGCGCACCGGAACCTGTGTCTCGCGTTCGATGCGATCGGCCAGACCACGCAACAAACCACCTCCACCGACGAGATACATGCCGCGCAGAAGGAAGTCCTGCGACAACTCCGGCGGCGCCTTGGCGAGGCAACGCACCACCGACTGCACGATCTGCGAGACGACATCGTCGATCGCGTAGCGGATCTCTTCGGGTTTCAGGATGACCGTCTTGGGAAGACCGGCCATGAGGTCGCGTCCGCTGACTTCGGCCTCCATCTCGTCGGGCGTCTCGGCCGCCGATCCGATGGCGACCTTGATCTCCTCGGCCGTGCGCTCACCGATCGCGATTCCGTGTTCACGACGGACGTAGTTCTGGATCGCGTTGTCGATGTCGAAACTTCCGACGCGAACTGCCTCGAGCGCGACGATGCCACCGAGGCTGATCACGGCGGTCTCGCTCGTTCCACCGCCGATGTCGATCACCATGTTGCCGAGTGGCTCGTCGATCGGCAGATTGGCCCCGATCGCGGCGGCCATCGGCTGCTCGATCAGTTGCGCATCGGCAGCGCCCGCCCGTCGGGCGGCATCGGTGACGGCGCGGCGCTCGACCTCGGTGATGGCCGAGGGGACGCAGATCACGACCTTGGGCCGGGTGAACCGTGAAACGCCCACACGCTGGAGCAACAGGCGGATCATCCGCTCGGTCACGTCGAAGTCGGTGATCGCACCACCCCGGAGCGGCCGCACGGCCACGATGTATCCGGGTGTGCGACCGATCATGCTCCAGGCCTCGTGGCCGGTGGCCAGAACCTCACCCGTCTGGCGATTCAGGGCGATCACCGAAGGTTCGTTGAGGACGATGCCCCGACCCTGCATGTAGACGAGCGTGTTGGCCGTGCCGAGATCTATCGCGAGGTCACGCGCCATGTTCGGTCTCCGTGATACTCGGTTGTGATTGCACTCGATCGATCACGTCCTGACGCGACTCCGTCGACAGCGCGTCGAGATGTCGACGGAACGACGCCACGGCATCGTCGGAATTGGGACGACGTCGACTCGCCAAGAGCACGACGAAGACTGTCGCGCACACTGCGAGGACGGCGAAGAGTACGAAGGTCATCGGGCGCCTGTTTCGTCGAGGCTCGCGACCTGCGAGGGTTCGGTCACGACCGACGCGCCGGTTCCCCACGCCGAACCACCGGACCATTCTTCGTGCTTCCAGATCGGAGACCCCGACTTGAGAGCGTCGATGGCGAAGCGAGCCGCCGCGAACGCCTCCGGACGATGGGGAGCGGACACAACGGCGAGGACCGAACTCTCTCCGAGTTCGAGCCGGCCCACGCGGTGCAGTAACGCGATGCGCCCGACATCGGGCCAGCGAACCCGAACCTCGTCGGCGATGGCCCGGAAGCTCGGAAGAACTTGTTCGTCGTACGCCTCGTAGTCGAGATGCGTCACTCCGTCGCGCCGCTCACCATTCTCCTCGGCATGGTCGCGAACGGTTCCCGAGAAGAGAACCACGGCACCGCAGTCGCCGCGCACCGCCCAGTCGTACACGTCGCCGACGGACAAAGGATCAGGAGTGAGTGCGAACCAGTGATCGGCATTCTTCTCGCTCGGCACGCTTCGATGGTACCGGTAGATCGTGGCCGGTGGTCGGCCCGCGAACACCTACGGAAAGAACTTCACTATCCTGCGGTACTCGTGGGCCCCAATGACGATCCGAGATCGGATGATCCGTCGTCGGAGTCGCTGCCCGATCTTCCCCCGGCCCCGCTTCCGGCTCATGAGCGCGTGTGGCGCCACCCGTCCGAAGTCGGCGCGTCCACGGCGACACTCGCCGACACCGAACCGCCGCTGAAAGCGGCTGGGCGCGGAGTCGTAGCCGCTTCGATGCTCATCGGCATCGGTGTCGTGTCGGCATTGTTGATCATCGCCCGACCGACCGATGGCGATGCGAATGCGCGCGACGTGATCCGACTCACGAGCGAAGACATCGATGTCGCGAGCGTCGGCGTCGCCGAGGGCGACGAACGCCCGATGGCGGTGATGGTGAACGATGGACCACTTCTCATCACCACGTCGATCGCCGTGGGCGACCGCCAGAGAATCACGGTCCGTCTGACCGATGGTGGAATCCACGAAGCCGACGTGGTTCACGTGGACCAACGAGCTTCGGTCGCACTTCTCGTCCTCACTGCCGCCGCCGACCAGACCCTGAACTCGATTCCCGATGCGCGCGCAGTCCGACTCGGACAAGAAGTGATCGTCCTCACCGAGACGCCCCACCGTCTACGAGTGATCTCCTACGACGAGAACGAGATGCTCGAGTTGGGTCTGGCCGATCTCGACCCGGACGATGTGGTGGAAGGTGCACCGGTGATCGATCGAGCGGGTCGACTCGTCGGCTTGTGCACGCACACCGTCGATGGGATCGTCGTGATTCCGATCGAACTCGTCGCGCAAGCCCTCGGCGAGATCGCAGGACGCTGATACTCGAACGTCTTCAGCGTCGTCGACGCCACCACAGCACCACACCGACGATCGCAGCCGTCAACACTGCGACCATGCCACCGAGAGCCAATTCCTGACGGCGTTTCGGGGTCAGCATCGTCCACCACTTGGCCTCGGTGCCCTCCACGAAACTCTGCTCGTTGGTCACGGTCGGGGCCCAGCCCTCGGCTCGCAGGCGACCGTTCGACACGAGCCACGGCGACCGAACATAGGGCCGAAGTCCGGGAGGGATCGGACCCCGCTGAAAGCGCCACCGCAGGTCACCGACCACTTCGGCCACCCGATCGGGTAGCCGGAGTCGGGGAGCCATGCCCCACAGCGAACGCACTCGCGAACCGGGTACATGGCCGTCCGGGGCCACGTTGAACACACCACTCAGACCGCGCTCGACCACCAATACGACGGCCGACGCAAGATCGTCGAGATGCAAGAACTGTGCCGGGACATCGTCTTCGCCCAGACGTCCGCCCATACCGGCCGCCAAAGCGCGCACGAGTGACGACGTACCGTCGGCGGCCATGGCCGGTACCGGTCGCAGGATGCACGTCGTACGCGATTCATCGGCTCGACCCCAGTCGTCGACCATCTGCTCGACCGTCGCCAACTGACGCGCGAAGGCGAAGCCGAAATCGGGACGAAGCGCGGCGTCTTCGGTGAGCGGCACGGGATTGTTGGGCCACGCTCCGTACACCATGGCCGACGACAGAAGGACGAAGTGTCGAGTGCGATGGAGCGTCGCGCCGGCGAGGACCTCGGGAGTTCCCACGACCGCGCTGCGTCCACGCGATGCCAAAGCGTCGTGATCGCCGGGAGCCAAGTGGACGATCACATCGCAATCCTCGTGATCGGCGAGTTCGACGAGGTCCGTCCGACCGCGTTCGATCTCACGAACATCGAAAGAACCCGACTCGCGCAGGCGTTCCACCACCCGACGTCCGAGGGGCCACGAGGCGCCGGTCACGAGTACCACCCGGGAGCGGTGATCGGCGACTGTGCTCGTGTGCGCCCGATCCTCGTGAGTGACGTCGAGCGACATGGGCAGGACGCTAGTCCGCCGTCCACTCGGCGAGTGTCGCACCTAGGCTTCCCCTCGTGAACGCCGACCATCCCGATGCCTTCGGCGGATCCGACGACGAGTCGAATCCCTTCGCCGGCCTCCCGATCTTCGGCGACATCATGAAGATGTTCGGCGCACAAGGCCCGATCCAATGGGACACCGCCCGCCAGATCGCCCTCGTCTCGGCCACCGGCGGCAAATCAGAACCCAACCCCGATCCCGCGGCGCGAGTCGCCTTCGTGGAACTCGCGCGCATCGTCGCGCGTCAGGTTCAGATCGCCACCGGTCGCGAGGACGCAAGCCTCGAACGCGAACCCGATGTCGTGACGCGCACGATCTGGGCTCAACGCACGCTCGACGACTACCACCCGCTCTTCAACGACCTCGCGACTTCACTGGCCGCGCGCCCACCTTCCGATGACGAAGGCGACCCCTTCGCCTCGATGTTCGCCAACCTGACCGGGATGCTCGCGCCGATGATGATGGGTATGACCGTCGGCTCGATGGTCGGGCTTCTCGCCAAGAAGTCACTCGGACAGTACGACCTACCGATTCCGCGACGAACCGGTTCGATGCCGATGTTCATCATCGCCAACATCGACGACTTCGCCGACGAATGGAGCCTCCCCCGCGACGACGTGCGCATGTGGACACTCATCAACGAATTGTCGATGCACGCCGTGATCACGATTCCACACGTCTCGGAGCGGCTCGACTCGCTGATTCGCCGCCATGCGGCGGGCTTCCGACCGAATCCCTCGGCCCTCACCGACAAGTTGCAGAGTCTCGACATCGAGAATCCGATGGATGCCATGCAGTCACTGCAAGCCGTCCTCGGCGATCCCGAAGTGCTGCTCGGCGCGGTGCGATCGACCGAGCAGGACGCGCTTCAGCCCGATCTCGACACGATCGTCTCCCTCGTTCTCGGCTGGGCCGATCATCTGGCCGATCAGGTCGGAGTGCGGGTGCTCGGCAACCCGTCGCGCCTCGCCGAGGCGGCGCGCCGGCGACGGGTGGAGTCGGGCGAGGAAACTGCGTTCGTCGAGAAACTTCTCGGGCTGCGCATCGATCGTCATCGCGTGGAGAAGGGACGTTCGTTCGTCGAAGGCGTGATCGAACGTGTCGGTAACGGCGGACTCGATCCGCTCTACACGCGAGCCGATTCGATTCCGACCGTCTCCGAACTCGAGGCACCCGGGCTGTGGTTGGCCCGTATCGACATCAGCGGCGCCTGATCCGCCGCCGAACCAGAGTGGCCAGACCGAGAGGCTCGTCGAGACCCTTGGCGACCTGTGACAGACCGAACCAGTAGGCGGCGCCACCGGAGATACCGAGGCCGGCGACGATGGCGAAACCGACCACACCCGGCAATTTCAAGACGACGGGTACGAGTCCGGCGCCGACCCACATGAGTTGGAAGCGAGTGTGGAAGTTGGCCAACGCGCGACCTCGGTTGGCATCAGGTGCATCGCGTTGGACGATCGTCTCGAAGGCCATGTTGCCGATGGCCGCGGCGTAGTTGACCGCAGCGGCCATGAGGAGAGCCACGATCGTCGTCGTGGCGATCGACGTGACCACACCGAAGACACCGATGATGACGAGTGCCAGCACCATCAGGCTCTCCACTTGACGGAAGCGCTTGAGTCCTCGCGCGCTGAGGTTGCCAAGAAGTGTGCCGACCGCGGCCAGACTCACCGCCACCCCGAACCACATCGTGCCGAACTGCGGGCCGAAGTGGTACTCGACCACCTTCCAACGGCCATTGGGTGCCACCCCGACCACCTGCGAGCGCTCCGGATCGGCGAACCAGAAGGCCAAGTGGAAGAAAAGGAAACCGACACTCGCCCGCACGAGCCCCATTGCCGAGGCCGCGATCACGACACCGGCCTGACGTAGTTCACGGATCTCGAGTTCGGCGGCCTCCTCACGCGCGACCTGACGCTTCGGGATACGAAGCGCAGCCATGGTGGCGAGCACGAAGACGATCCCGCCGAACACCAGAGTGACCTGGGCCGAGATCAGGCTCAGCACGCCGGCCGGTACCGCCGCCACGAACCCGACGATGCCAGCTGTGACGCCGAGCTTGGCATTGGCCTCGACGAGATCGGCCTCGTTCTTGGTGAGCGTGGGGAGCATCGCCGACTTCGATACGGCATATGTCTTGTTGAGGACCATGGCCAGAAAGGCCAAGGGGAAGAGGAAGAGCGAGTCGAGTTGCGACACCATGAGGAACATGACCGCAGCTCGCAAGGCCGCGATCATGACGACCAGGAGTCGACGGCCGCCCGGCATGCGATCGATCACCGGCCCGATGAAACGACCGAGCACGATGAACGGCGCGAAGCTCACGGCCAGGAAGAGGATCACCCGACTGCGGGCTTCACCGGGTGTGATCGAGAGGAAGAGCGAGTCGGCGAGGGCCACCGCCATGCTCGCCTCACCAGCGGCCATGAGAGCGTGCACACGGACGAGACGCGTGAAGGGCGAAGCGACGATGCGATGCTGATGCTTGGGCGGCACGTAGTCGGCTCCGCGGCCCCGGCCCGGCAACTGCTTGTCGTCGCTCACGTGGTCATCGTAGATGTCGACACCGTCAGCGACGGGGAGGTCGGTCAGCGCGGGCGTTCGAACTTGTAGCCGAGTCCGCGAATCGTGACGATCCGCTTCGGTTCGGCCGGATCGACTTCGACCTTGGCCCGCAACCGCTTGATGTGGACGTCGAGAGTCTTGGTGTCGCCCACGTAATCGATTCCCCACACACGATCGATCAGGGTCTCACGGGTCAGCACCCGACCGGCGTTGGCGAGCAGAAGATGAAGGAGTTCGAATTCCTTGAGCGGCATGGCGACTTCGACTCCGTCGACGCGCACGATGTGTTCGTCGGGATCGAGGCTGATGGGCCCGACCTGGAGTACACCGGGTTCGACCACGATTCCGCCGGACGAATCAGTGGAACCGCGGCGCGTGACGGCCCGCATTCGGGCGACCAATTCGCGCATCCGGTACGGCTTGGTGATGTAGTCGTCGGCCCCGACTTCGAGTCCCACGACGGTGTCGATCTCGGAACCCTTGGCGGTGACCATGATGATCGGGACCTGCGTGCGCTTGCGAAGTTGCCGGCAGACGTCGATACCCGACATCTTGGGCAACATCACGTCGAGCAGGACGAGATCGGGTTGCACGGCATCGAACTTCGACAGGGCCTCGAGCCCGTCTCGTGCGACTTCGACCCGAAAGCCTTCGCGCTTCAGACCCACCGAGAGGGCATCGACGAAACTCTCCTCGTCCTCCACGATGAGAACCGTCTGCATCGCCATCGTGTCGCCTCCTCGTCAGCCGGCTTCGGCCAGAGTTGCACTGGCGAGTCCAGGAGCGGCCGGGACGCGAAGGGTGAAGGTGGATCCCTCACCTTCGATGCTCGCGACCATCACCTCGCCACCGTGGTTGTTGGCGACATGACGCACGATGGCCAGGCCGAGGCCCGTGCCGCCGGTTTCACGTGAACGGGCCCGATCGACGCGGTAGAAGCGCTCGAAGATGCGGTCGATGTCTCGCGCCGGTATTCCGATACCGAAGTCGCGAACGCGGAGATCGATCCAGACACCATCGGTGCCCGCCGAAATCTCGACCCGACCCTCGGCCTCCGAATACTTGACGGCGTTCTCCACGAGATTGCCGAAGGCCGACACCAACTGGCGGCGATCACCCAACAGGCGAAGGCGTTCGCTCGGCTCGGTCACCACGACATCGATGTGCCGGCGCTCGGAAAGCGGCCGAACCCGATCGACGGCTTCGGCGAGCACGAGAGAGACGGGAACCACTTCGCGGACGGCCTCGCCACCGAGTTCGATCCGTGAGAGCTCGAGAAGATCGTCGATCGTTCGTCCGGCGCGCATCGCCTCATCGACCATCTTGCCGGCCAAGCGCGAGATCACTTCAGGTTCGTCGGCGTCCGCGAGCGCTTCGGCCAGAACCGCGAGGGCACCCACCGGGGTCTTGAGTTCGTGACTGATGTTGGCCACGAAATCGGTGCGTACGGCATCGAGGCGCGAGCGTTCGGTCACGTCTTCGATGGTCGCCACCGCACCACCTCCTTCGAGCGGCGATGCCGACACGGTGACAACCCGTCGCGGCGGACCGAACAACTCGATGAACTGACGGCGGGTCTGACCATCGAGTGCGCCACGAAGGTGGACGTCGACCGCCTCGTCGACGAGAACGTCGGCATGAAGAGCGCCGGTCATACCCCGCGCCATGCGATTGCGGTAGACGACGTCACCGGTCGCCGACGCGATCACCACTCCGATCTCGAGACCTTCCACCGCCCGACCGACGATGTCAACCGCCGGTTCGACAACTGGTGCCCCGGAAACCGCCGGTGGGGTCACGGAACCCTGACGTCGTCTCTGCCACCACGCACCGAGGATCAGGCCCCCGATGACGGAGACCACGATGAAGAGAAGCGTCACGCCGACCCTTCCGGGCGGGTTCCGCCGATGGGGGTCCAGTCGGCGCGACCGTCACGACGGTGATCACCGGCCGGGGGCAACGTGCCGGTGATCTGGAATTCCACCAAGCGGGCGATGTTCACCGCGTGATCACCGATGCGCTCGAAGAAGCGGGCCGTGATGGCCATCTGAATGCCGACCGGCAAGTCGATGGCGCCGGCACTGTGCGACTCGAAGATCGTCTGGATGAACTGCTTCTGCAGTCCATCGAGGTACGTGTCCATGTCGGAGATCGACGTCGCCAGAGCGAGGTCCTGCTCGGCGTAGGCCTGCAGCGCCTGCTTCATGAGGAGGTGGGCCTGCTCCCCCATACGCGCGATGAGCGAACGGAGGTTGGCATCGAGCGGATGGCCGAAGATGCGCCGCGCCACCTTGCACAAGTTGGTCATGAGATCGGCCGAGCGTTCGAGTTCGGACGACATCTTCATGACGACCACCGCATGGCGAAGTTCGCTCGCAACCGGCGCGTGAAGAGCCATCAGGCGGATGCTCTCCTCTTCGAGCGTGATCGTGCGCGCGTCGTACTCGTCGTCGGCGAGGATCTGATACTGCGCGCCCTCCATGTCCTGCTCGAGAAGGATCGTCGTCGAACGACTGATGCCGTCGATCAACTTCTCACCGAGATTCAGGGTCTCGAGCCGCAAGTCCTCGAGTTTCTCGTGCGCGGTGCGATTCACTCCGACTCACCTCCCGCCGGGTGCGACGAGGTCCCCGCCGAGCGGCGTTGCCGGAAGCGATCAGCACCCGAATGTTCGGGGAGCCAACCGGTGATCTCGAAGCGGACCTTCTCACCGATGTTCACGGCATGATCACCGAGTCGCTCGTAGAAGCGGGCGACCACTGCCATCTGAATGGCGACTTGCAGGTCGATACGTCCGGCGCTGTGCGATTCGAGGACCGCTTGGATGAACTGGCGTTGCAGATCGTCGAGAAAGGCATCCATGTCGTCGATCGCCGCCGCTCGCGCCGCGTCACCGGTGGCGTACGAACTCGTGGCCTCGCTGAACAACTGACGGGCCTGCTCCGACATCTTGACAACGAGTCCACGAAGACGCGGATCGAAGTCGTGACCGTAGATACGTCGCGCCGCCTTGCAGATGTTGACGACGAGGTCACCCGATCGTTCGAGTTCGGCGCACATCTTGAGCGCAGCCACGACCTGACGTAGATCGCTGGCCACCGGCGCCTGCAGCGCCAGAATCTGGATGCAGCGTTGTTCCAACTCGTGCGTGCGCCGATCGACGTCGTCGTCGGCGAGGATCATCGTCTCGGCACCGGTGAGATCCTGTTCGAGGAGGATCGTGGTGCACCGCGGGATCGACTCCACGATTCCGGCCGCCACACGCACGAGTTCCTGATGGACCTCGGAGAGGTCCTTGTGGAACAACTTGCGTGTCTCCTCCATCGTCATCGGATCACCCGAATCGACCGGTGACGTAGGCCTCGGTCCGCTCGTCGCCGGGGTTGGAGAAGATCTTCTGGGTGTCGTCGAACTCGACGAGAACACCCGTACGACGATCGCTCTCGGGATTGACCTCGGTCGTGAAGAACGCAGTTCGGTCGCTCACACGCGCCGCCTGCTGCATGTTGTGAGTCACGATGATGATCGTGAAGTCCTGTTTGATCTCCTGCATGAGATCCTCGATACGCGCCGTGGCAATCGGATCGAGGGCCGAACACGGCTCGTCCATCAGGATCACGTCGGGCTTGACCGCGATACAGCGCGCGATGCAGAGGCGCTGCTGCTGCCCGCCCGAGAGCCCCATGGCCGAGGCCTTGAGGCGGTCCTTCACTTCGTCCCACAACGCGGCACGCTTCAGTGACGACTCGACGATCTCGTCGAGTTCGGCCTTCTTCTTGATTCCGTTCAACCGAGGGCCGAACGCAAGGTTGTCGTAGATGCTCTTCGGGAACGGATTCGGCTTCTGGAAGACCATCCCCACCCGGCGGCGAACCTCGACGGCGTCGACGTCTTTCCCGTAGAGATCGATGCCGTGATATTCGACGGTTCCTTCGACGCGAGCCGAGGGGATCAGATCGTTCATGCGGTCGAAGCAGCGCAGGACGGTCGACTTGCCACAACCGGACGGTCCGATGAAAGCGGTGATGTCCTGACCACGGATCTCGATGTCGACATCTCGAACCGCACGGAAATCCCCGTAGTAAACGGCGAGGTCGCGGGTCCGGAACACCGGCGCCGTCTCGGTTGCATTGTTGGGGTCCATGCCCTCGACTCCATCCTGTGTCTTCACTGTCACGCCTGTATCCATCATGCCCGTTACCACCGCTTCTCGAACCGGTTGCGCAGCCAGATGGCGAGCGCGTTGATCAGCACGACGAGGATCAGAAGAATCAGCGAGGCGGCGCCGGTCACGGCCTGGAAGTCGGCGCCGGTCTGACGGGCGTACGAGAAGATCGCCACCGGCATGGACGTGAATCCGCCCTTGGTGATCTGCTCCCATAGTCCCTGATCACCGGTGCGGAGAAGACCGGTGATGCCACCGACCAAGAGAAGCGGAGCCGCCTCACCTGCGGCGCGCGACAGAGCAAGCACGGTTCCGGTGAGGATTCCGGGCGCAGCCGAGGGAAGAACGTGCGAGCGGACGGTCTCCCACTTGGTGGCGCCAACACCGTAGGCACCCTCGCGGATCGACTGCGGAACCGCGCGCAGGGCCTCCGATGCGGTGATGATCACGACGGGCAACACGAGAACGGCAAGAGCCAGGCCGCCGGAAATGACGGTCCGGCCACCAGTGATGCCGCCGGCGAATTTCACGAAGATGGTGAGGCCGAGGATGCCGTACACAATCGACGGAACTCCAGCAAGGTTGCGCACATTGATGCGGATCAGACGGGCGAAGAACGACTTACCGGCGTACTCCTCGAGGAAGACCGCGCACGCGATGCCGAGTGGAAAAGCGACAACGGCCACGATGACAGACATCGTCAGGGTTCCTCTAATCGCCTGCCACACGCCTGCTTCATCGGCGTTCGAAGCGTCGAGTCCCGAACTCAGGAAGTCACCGAGGCGACCCGACAGGACAGGCCAGGCCCGCTGAACGAGATTGACGATGAGTGCCACGAGGATCAGAAGGGACAGCACGAGCGTGGCGAGAAGAACGGCCTCGACGGCCCTCCCCCGAACGTCGCGCTTCGAGCTGCTGAGTTGAACTGTCAGAGACGAGGCGGTGGTCGCGCCGTGACTGGCCGGAGTGGCGAGGGCCATGTCAGTACTCCTCACGAACCTTGCGGACCAAACGGTCACCGAGCACGTTGAGAACGAGGGTCATCATGAAGAGCAGGAAGCCGACGAAGAACAAGCTCTGAAACGCCAACCCGTCACCGGCCACTTGGTCGGACCCGAAGCCGAGCGCGGCCATGGCCGCGGTCATCGTCTGACCGGGTTGGAAGAGATCGGTGGAGAACAAACCACCGCCGACGGCACCGGCGGCGATGGCCACGACCATCGTCTCGCCGATCGCGCGCGACACGCCGAGAATGAGAGCGGCGACCACACCCGAGATCGAGGCCGGGAGCACCACGCGAAAAGTCGTGGGCACACGACGCGCACCGAGGCCGAAGGACGCTTCCCGCAGTGACATCGGCACGGCCCGCAACGCGTCCTCGGTGACCGATGCGATGATCGGAATGGTGAGGATGCCCACTGCGGCACCGGCCGAAGCGATATTGAACGCCTTGTTGGCGCCACCCACCAACCACGTGACGATGTTGGGGTTGATGAACGAAATGGCGAAGTAACCGATCACGACACTCGGGATACCGGCGAGTACCTCGATGATCGGCTTCAGGAACTTGCGCACTCGGGGTCGGGCGAACTCGGCCAGATACACGGCCACACCCAACCCGAGCGGTACGGCGATGAGCATGGCCACACCGGTGACCATCAACGTGCCGACGAACAGCGTCTTGATGTCGAACATCCCTCGCCGCGGGAACCACCCGATGGTCCACAGATCGGCTTTGGGAACGTTCCAGAAGAAGCTCCACGCATCCTTGAAGAGCGTGTAGATGATGAGCAGAGTGATGAGGAGTGTCATCAGCCCGGCGGCCGTGAAAACGTACTTCATTCGGGTATCGGACCGGCGACGACTGGGCGACAGTCGTAACTGACCCGTATCCCATTTCTTCGACATCGCAGTCGTCATCTGCTCTCCTGCCCTACCGATCCCCGATAAGGGATCGGAACGATTCGAACACTAAACGAACGGGGGTGTCGCCTCCGATAAGGCGACACCCCCTCGTTTCACCAGTTCCCGAAGGGGAACTCGTCACTTGCCGCCGTCGCGGGTGCCGACTTCCTTGGCTTCCCACACGGCGCGGGTGGCCTCGGTGTCGGCGGCATTCATCGGCACGTAAGGCACCTGGCCTTCACCCGTACCGATCACGGCCAGACCTTCATCGGAGAGGTAGAAGTCGACGAAGGCCTCGAGGGCCGGATTCTCAGCCAACTTGGCGGCATTCACGTAGATGTAGAGCGAACGGGCAATCGGGTAGTCACCCGAGGCGATGGTCTCCGGAGACGGCTCCACGCAACCCTTGCCCTTGTCGACCTGCAACGGCCTCACGACGTCGAGGTTCTCCTCCACGAAGGCGAAACCGACCCAACCGAGCGACGTGTCATTGGCCGCGATGCCCTCGATGATCACGTTGTCATTCGGGCTCGCGGTGTAATCCGGGCGCGGGGCGTCATCGTCGACTTCGAGGGCCTTGGCGACCTTGGCAAGGACGATCTCCACGAAGGAGTCGAACGTGCCCGACTCCTCACCGGGGGCGGTCACCGTGAGCGGCGCATCGGGATAAGGGGTGTGAAGGGTTCCGAAGTCGGTGCCCACCTTGGCCGAGAGTTCGGCGGCGGCATCGTTGGCGTCACTCCAGTTGTTGCGGCCGGTGGCGTCAGGTCCGAGAAGCACCCACAGGTCGGCGAAGCTCACGCATTCGACCGCCGTGTTCTTGGCTGAAGTGATGACCGCAAGACCGTCGATGGCGACCTCGAGCTCGACGTACTCGATGCCAGCATCGGCGCAGGTCTGGGCCTCTTCGGCCTTGATCGGACGCGAGGCGTCGGAGATGTCGGTCTCGCCGGCACAGAACTTGGCGAAGCCGTCACCTGTGCCCGGGCCTTCCACCTGAATGGCCACATCGGGATTCGCCTCGCCGAACAACTTGGCCACTGCGGTGGTGATGGGCTCCACAGTCGACGAACCCGACACGAAAATCGAACCACTCAGACCAGGCTCGGGAGACATGGTGGTCTCAGCCGCCGAAGAAGCCGGAGCCTCGGTTGCTTCACTACTGGAATCGTCGCCACCACAGGCGGCCAAGGGCAGAACCACGGCGAGTGCCGCAACTGCCGACCAACGCTTACTGATCATCGTTTCTCCTTGTTTGGGGGCACGGGTTCACGATCCGTGCGAGGAAGAACCTAAGAAAGCCACCTTTCCGATAGACGAGAACCAGGTGAACGCCAAGTGAACTGATGGCGACGAACTGGTCGTTTGGGATCGATGAGAAAGCGAAGTCAGGAAGGCCGGATCGAACGCCGGGTCTGCTGATCCGAGGCCCATTCGTACATGAGGCGCTGCGGATGGGGTTCGAACATCGTCGGGCCGACCCGCTCCCACGAACCGTCGGCGCGCATCTCGAACGACGGGCTGTCGTCGGCAAGGAGGACGGCCAGCGTGTGATCGAGCCACTCCTGATGACGCACGTTGGTGAGAGGAGTGAGTACCTCCACGCGCCGATCGAGATTGCGGCCCATGAGGTCGGCCGAACCGATGAGATGCAACGGCTGGTTCTCCCCCCGACCGTTGGCGAAGCGATAGATGCGCGAATGCTCGAGGTACCGACCGAGAACCGAACGCACCCGGATGTTGTCCGACAATCCCGGCACTCCGGCCTTCAGGCTGCAGATGCCACGGATCACGAGATCGACACGCGCACCCTTCTGCGACGCGGCGTACAGCTCCTCGATGACCGCCACATCGGCCAGCGAGTTCAGCTTCATCGTGATGTGCCCCGAGGCTCCGTGATCGGCTTCGCAGCGGATGAGCTCGGTCATGCGCGAACGCAAATGATCGGGGGCGACCACGAGGCTCTTGTAGTCGACGTCGCGCGAGTAACCCGTGAGGTGATTGAACAGCTGCGCAGCATCAGCCGTGATCTCCGGTTCGCACGTGAAGTAACCGAGATCTTCATACAGACGCGCGGTCCGCGAGTTGTAGTTGCCGGTCCCGAAGTGTGCGTACCGACGAAGTCCATCGGAGTCCTCGCGAACCACCAGAACGCACTTGGCATGGGTCTTCAGACCGACGACTCCGTACACGACGTGCACACCGGCCCGTTCGAAAGCCTTGGCCCAGGTGACGTTGACCGCTTCGTCGAAGCGCGCTTTCAACTCCACCAGCACCGCAACCTGCACACCGCGTTCGGCGGCGCGAATGAGATGCTGTGCGATCGGACTGTCGCCACTCGTGCGATAGAGCGTCATCTTGATGCTCTGCACCTTCGGGTCGTCGGCTGCCTGCGAGAGGAACTCCTCCACCGAACTGGCGAAACTCTCGTACGGGTGGTGAACGAGAAGAGCTCGTTCGCGTATCACCGAGAAGATCGAACGGTCGGCATCCTGCGCGGCGGCGAGTCGACCGGCGGTGACCGGAACCCAAGGATCGTCCTTCAGATTCGGACGGTCGATCGCGTGAACCTGCCACAGGCACGTGAGATCGAGCGGTCCGCGAACCATCACCACATCGACCGGTTCGAGATCGTGCTCGTCGACGAGGACTTCGAGCATCGCATTGGACACACCGTCTTCGACCTCGAGTCGCACGGCACGTCCGAAACGACGACGGCGAAGTTCCATCTCGACGGCTTGCAAAAGATCGTCGGCTTCCTCGTCCTCCACCGTGAGGTCGGCGTTTCGCGTCACCCGGAAAGCGACGGCGTCGACGATCTCCATGCCCGGGAAGAGACTCGCCAGGTTGGCCTCGATGACATCCTCCACCGGGATGAATCGGCCCGATGTGGGGAGGGCGATCAGTCGTGGGAAGACCGTCGGAACCTTGACCCGTGCGAATCGCTCCTCACCCGACTTCGGATCACGGACGATCACAGCCAGGCTCAAGGCCAGGTTCGAGACGTACGGGAACGGATGAGCGGGATCCACGGCGAGCGGGGTCAACACGGGGAAGACCCGCTCCTCGTAGAAGCGGCCGCAATGTTCCCGTTCTTCCCCGGTCAGGTCGGCCCAGGTGCAGAGTTCGATTCCCTCGCGCGACAACTGGGGCAAGAGCACGTCGAGCAGGATGCGTTGCTGGCGGGTCGCGAGTTCACGGACCCGCACCAGCGCCGCCGACAACTGCTCGCTCGGGGTCATGCCGTCAGCGAGAGGCTTAGTGATGCCGGCCGCAACTTGGTCCTTCATGGCCGCCACGCGAACCTGGAAGAACTCGTCCATGTTCGACGAGAAGATCGCCGAGAACTTCACCCTCTCGAGAAGTGGAATGCCCGGTTCGGTGGACAGACGAAGCACGCGCTCGTCGAAGTCGAGCCAACTCAACTCTCGATTGATGAACCTCGGGTCCACGGGGTGAGAGTAGACACCTGTCACGATCGGCTCCCGGTGGCATTCACCGCGAATTCACGCGGGTTTCGTCAGCGGTTCAGACGAGTTCTTCGTCGAACCCGAGATCCCATTCGACAGTGACGTTCTCGCGCTCGGCGTCGCGCATGATCCGCTCGCGGTTCCGCTTGAACTGCGGATCGCTGTAGGGAAGGAGCACGAGACGGGCCAGAGCACGTGAACGGAATTCGTCCACGAGGGTGCGATCGCCGTAGTTGCTCACGATGTCCCAATGGGGTGCCACCGGTCCGAGGAACACCACACGGACATGGGCCCGGGGGGGTTCATTCGTCACATGGACATCGGACATCGCTACTCCTTCATCTTCGGCCGCTCCAGCCGGAGCTGTCGGGCCGTCACTGCTGGTCAGAAACACGCTACCGGCGGGTTTCGACTGTGAGAACCGACACATAAGTCCTGTTCAGCCCGACCTGACTGGCACTGGACCTTGACCGATGCTTGACTGCAAATGGCTGGGAACTCCGACATGGTGTCGATCGTCAGATCGCCATGGAGAAGCGACCGGCTTCTCAGCGGGCGAAGCGGGCGGAAACCAACTTCGCACAAGGAGAAGGAATGAATCAGAACATCACACCGGACATTCTCGTCGACGAGGACTCAGCCACCGGCTGGATGGCCCTCGGTGCCTGCCGGGCATATCCCGCGAACATGTTCTTCCCGAGCGATGGCGTCGGCGTGGACCGGGCCCGCAAGATCTGCGCCACCTGTCAGGTCACGTCACAGTGTTTGGAATACGCCCTCGAACATCACATCGACCACGGTGTGTGGGGTGGTTGCTCCGAGCGTGAGCGCCGACGCATCAGCAAGCGCCGCCGTATCGGCGTCCGCGCCGTCTGAACAGCGGGAAACCAAGACGGGTACTACTCGGTCTTGGCGTCGTCGTCCTTCGCGCCCTCGGACAAGCCCTTCTTGAATTCCTTCTGGGCCTGACCGAGATTGCGGGCCAACTTCGGGATCTGCGATCCGCCGAAGAGGACCAGCACCACGACGAGAACGATGATCACTTCCGGACCGTCAAAGAAACCTGCGAACATGTGGGCAGGCTAGCACCCACCCCCGATCCGTCCCGATCGGGTGGCAAAGTGGGCTGGTGCTCGAGTGCGTCGCCAACATCAGCGAGGGTTGCGACCCGCACCTGCTCGGTGCGCTCCGGGCAGCGGGGGGCGCCGACCTGCTCGACGTTCATTCCGATGTTCACCACCATCGGAGCGTTTTCACCACGATCGGCGAGGAAGCCGTGCGAGCGCTCGCAACCGAGGCGATCCGGACGCTCGACCTGGGAACTCATGTGGGTGTGCACCCTCGACTCGGCGTGGTGGACGTGGTCCCCTTCGTTCCCCTCGCCGGATCGACCATGCAGAACGCGCTCGATGCACGCGATCGTTTCGGCGAATGGATCGCCCACACGCATGCGGTTCCGGTGTTCTTCTACGGACCCGATCCATCGAGTGATCGCCAGTTACCCGACATCCGCCGCCTCGCCTGGAGGTCGTTGACTCCCGATCTGGGTCCAAACGTTCCGCATCCGACGGCTGGTGCCGTGTGCGTGGGAGCACGTCCGACACTCATCGCGTACAACGTGTGGCTCGATTCGCTGCTGTCGACCGATGACGCGGCCCGTCTTCGCCAAGACATTCGCGGTGACGGCATCCGAGTTCTGACCCTCGAAGTCGAGGGACGAACGCAGGTGAGCATGAATCTGGTCGAGCCACACCGCATCGGACCCGACATCGCCTATGCGCGTGTCGACGAAGCGGCGACACGTGTGAATACACAGGTGACCCGCGCCGAACTCGTCGGTCTCGTCGAGGAGGAAGTTCTACGCCGAATACCGGAAACGGAATGGAAGCGTTTGGATCTGGATCAAGAGCGCACGATCGAGTCGCGCGTCGCGCGGATCAGGCGGTAGCGGTGCGACGCCCGGCCTGGGCGCGCTGACGGCGCAGGCGACGGCGCTCGCGCTCGGACAAGCCACCCCAGATACCGAACTTCTCACCGTTCACGAGGGCGTATTCGAGGCACTCGCCACGAACCACACAGCCGCGACAGACTTCCTTGGCCTCACGGGTGGATGCGCCACGCTCGGGGAAGAAGAGGTCCGGGTCGACGCCCAGACAGTTCGCGCTTTCCTGCCAGTTCTGTTCGTTCTCGTCCATCGGACTGCCTCGAGATCCCGACCTACCGGCCGCTATGCCGGCACCCCCGGTACCGGAACTACAACGGTGTCATTCTTGCCGAGAAATCTGCACTGTGCAAGAGGAGATTACGCGTCACCCCAGCGTGGCGCCTTCGTCGGTACACGCGTCAGTGCGCGGTACCCGACCGAAAGAAGGGATTCAGAGGTGGCTCACCCGATCGCCAACGAGTCAGGCCATCACCATCGGGACCCTGCTGTCCGCGCTCGAGAGCGGTGATGGTGGCGACCCGGTTGTTGAGGTACACAGCCTCTTCGTCCGTGGCCTCGGGATCGACCCAAACGGCGACGATCAGACACCATTTCCCCATGTCAGAGGGGGTGAATCGCCCCGCTGCGTACGACAGGACGCCTTCGGCCACACCGGCCTGAGCCGCACCCCAGGTGAGGCGGGCGTGCGTGGGATTGGCGATGGCCGCCTTGTTGACGAAGAGGGTGGACGGCTCGCAGGGAACTCCCGGCTGATACACGCACAGGAACGGAACGTGACCAGCCGACGGGGTGGCCAAAGCGGTGCTGAACGCGGTGCCAACCTGACCATCGCGGTGTCCGAGGATCGTGTTGATGTGCGCGGCATCGGCGCCGGCACCGCTGAAGCCCTCGCCGATCTCGACGCTCATGAGGGGACCCGCTCCCCCGGCAACCGCCCGTAACGAGAGAGCTTGAGTTCGGGTGACGAATCGGTACCGGGCTCGGTGTCGTACGCGAGGAGGGCCACGTAACGCGATTCGGGCCCGTGGATGGTGGTGACCCGATGCATGCTCCAGCGACCATTGAACAACATGAGTGTTCCGGGTGTCATGGGCTCGGTGCGCACGAGGGTCGGAGCGACGCCGTCGAGCACCGCAGCCACCGCATCCACGTTGGGGTCACTCGCGGTGCGTATTTGTTTGGCGTTCTCGAACTCGCCGCCCACGAGTGACGACTGAATGGCGAGCGACACCACGAAATCGGCCATGTCGAAGTGCCAACACAATTCGTCACCCTCGCGCATGACCGAGAGATTGAGCGCCCCGAACGGATCGCCGTATCGATGGAGCCGGTCGAGACCGAGGCATCGACGAACGAAATCCGTGAGCGGATCCCATTCGTAGAGCGCGCGAATGAGGCTTACCGGTGGGAACTGGTCGTATGCCACCACCTCGACCGAACTGTGCACGAGGCGACGGCCGGGGTGGCCGATCGGAAGCGACTCGTCAGGTTGGGTGAGATACGGCGTGGAACTCGAGCGCGAATGAAAGGCGACCGGTTCGAGGGCACGACATTCCTCGACCAGTGTTGGCAGGACGTCGGTGCGCAGGAAACCCGGGAGAATGCAGACACCCTCATCCTCGAACTGCCGACGGCAGCGTTCGGCCAGCGATGGATCGGCGATGTCGTAACGATCGGTATCGATGAGCGAACCCGGGTTCACGGCAAGACAGTAGTGCGGTGGCGATCCGACCTACTCTCGAACCATGCCGATCCATCTTCGTGCCGAACCCGGTGACTACGCCCCGGCGGTTCTCTGCCCGGGCGACCCGCGTCGGGCCGAGTACATCGCCAAGACGTTCTTCGATCCGGGCGCCCGCCTCGTGAACGAAGAGCGCGGCATGCTCGGATTCACCGGGACGTTCCGCGGTCGACCGATCAGCGTCCAGAGCACCGGTATGGGTACGCCGAGCGCGGGCATCGTGTTCGAGGAACTGGTGATGCTCGGTGCCAAGCGCTTGATTCGAGTCGGGACCTGCGGCGGACTTCAGACTCATCTCCGCATGGCCGACACCGTGATCGCCCTGGCCGCGTCGCCCGACGACCGTACGCCGTTGCGATACGCAGGAATGGACGGTTTCGCCCCTTCGGCGACCTACGAACTCGTGGAGACGGCGGCTCGAATGAGTCGAGAAGTGAGCGATCGAGTGTTCGTCGGCTCGGTGGTCACGAGTGGCCTCTTCTACGACCCGGATCCCGAGACATTCGGCAAGTGGCGCGCACTACGTCACTTGGGCGTCGAGATGGAAGCATCGATGCTCTACACGATCGCCGCCGTGAAGAACGTCGAAGCATTGGCAATGATGACGGTCAGCGATGTGATCGCACCCGACGCGAGCCCCGTCCGGATCTCCGACGAGGACTTGAAGCGTGGTGTCGATCAGATGATGCAGATCGCCTGCGCGGTCGCAGTCAGCTGACGTCGATCAGATGAGGCCGAGGTCGCGCACGGCCTGACGCTCATCGGTGAGTTCGGCCGTCGAGGCATCGATCTTGCCGCGGCTGAAATCGTCGATGTCGAGCCCCTGCACGATCTCGTACTTGCCGTCCTTGCACACGCACGGGAACGAGGAGATGAGACCCTCGGGCACGCCGTAGCTGCCGTCACTCGGAATTCCCATGCTCACCCAGTCGCCCGGGGCGGTACCGAGGTGCCACGAACGAATGTGATCGACGGCGGCATTGGCGGCCGAGGCCGCTGACGACAGACCACGCGCTTCGATGATGGCCGCGCCGCGCTTGGCGACGGTGGGGATGAAGGTGCCCTCGACCCACGCGTGATCGTTGACCGCTTGGTAGGCGTTCTTGCCGGCCACTTCGCAATGGAAGAGATCGGGGTACTGGGTGGCGCTGTGATTACCCCAGATGGTCATCTTCTTCACGGCCGTCACGGGCTGGTTCAACTTCTGCGCGATCTGCGTGACGGCACGGTTGTGGTCGAGGCGGGTCATGGCGGTGAAGCGACCGGCGTCGAGCCCCTTCGCGTTCTGCTGAGCGATGAGCGCGTTGGTGTTGGCCGGGTTCCCCACGACGAGCACCTTCACGTCCTTCTTCGCGCCCCGCGCGAGCGCCTCACCCTGAGGCTTGAAGATGCCACCGTTCGCGCTCAGCAAGTCGCCGCGCTCCATACCCGCCTTACGGGGCATGGCACCGACCAAAAGGGCCACATCGGCATCTCCGAAGGCGACATCGGCGTCGTCGGTGCAGACGACTCCGGCAAGGAGGGGAAACGCGCAGTCGTCGAGTTCCATCTTCACGCCGTCGAGCGCCTTGAGGGCCGGAGTGATTTCCAGCAACTGCAGGATCACCGGGGTGTCGGGACCGAGCATGGCGCCGGAAGCGATACGGAAAAGGAGGCTGTAACCGATCTGACCGGCGGCACCGGTCACTGCAACACGTACGGGGGAGGTCATGGGTGGCAAGCGTACGCCCCACCGGTGTCGACGAGAAAAGTCGGGGGCCGAATGAGCCTGCGAATCAGGCGCGGCCGAGGGCCTTCCAGATCTCCTGGGTGTAATACGTCATGCCGTCGCGATCGAGATGGATGCCGTCGGAGGTGAAGCACTCCCCTTGGCAGAGTTCCGCGATCAGCTGCCAATCGAGCACTTTCACGTTCGGGTAGCGATCGGGGAGCGCCCGGATCTTCGAGTTGTTCGACTCCGTCCAGCCCCGATCGACTCGCGCCGTCAGGATCACCACTTGGGGTACCGACGAGAGAGCCTGCATCATGGTGTCGAGGGTCTCGGTACTGATCGGTCCGTTCGTGCCGAGATGGATCACCGCCGCGTCCATCGTCACGCCGAGTTCTTTCAGCTGCACGAAGATCTCGGCGCCCATCTTTCCTTGCCGATCCTCGACCGCGTCAACCACCATGCCCTTTTTCTTCAGTGAGGGAGCCGCGCCCTTCATCACCGAATCACCGAGCGCGAAGACGTCGTAGTGCGGAGGCACGAACGACGTGGTCACCGCCGGCACCGATCCGTTGTCGGTCTGGTTGCCTTCGATCTCGCCGAGCACATCGGTGACCGAGTCGTTGGCCTGATCGAGGGTCCCTCGCACTTCGTTCGGGCGTAGGTCGGCGGTGACGAGACTCCCCACCGAGAAGACCGGGATGGCAACGGCCGCCACAACTGCCACCACGAAGGTGCCTCGCCGACGCACGACACCGGGACCGGAACGGAGGAGCGACGTGATCGACTCTCGGAATCGGCGTTCGCGAATCGGAAGCTCGATCGCGCGATACGAGACTTCGGTGATGACCGCGGTGACGATGACTGCACCGACGAATTCGTGGGCGCGCAAGGTCACTCCGGTCTCGTGCCGCAGTGCCTGGAACACCGGCCAGTGGTACAGGTACAGCCCGTACGAACGCTCGCCGACGAACTTCAGAATCGGATTGCCCAGAATGCGTCCGCTGAACGCCTTCTGGTGAGCCACGGCGGCGATCAGCAACAGCGTGCACACCGCCGTCAGCAACAAACCACCACGGAAGAGCAACGCGTCGGCATGCAGACCGTCCTCGCCCTTCAACTCCAGGATGTGCGTGCCACGGACCAAGAGGAACAGGCCGAGCAGCCCGACCATGGCCAACGGATCGAGCAGCGGACCCTTGCGCTTCATCGGACCGCGCAAGAGTGCGAAAGGCCGCCACACGAGGGCCAGCGCGGCACCGAGGAGCAAGCCTGTAGCGCGCGTCGGAGTGGAGAGATACAGGAAGTCGACCTTGCTGAGACACCGCTCTCCGATCGTCCAGTAGGCGTCGGGTGTACGACTGCACGATCCGATCGAACCACTCGGCACGAGCAGCGCGACGAGCGCACCGATAGCAAGGGCGATCGCCGTGAACCACGCCGCGACTCGCGGCAAACGCTCACGTCCCCGCGCGAGGATCACGAGCATGATCATCGGCCACAGGACGTAGAACTGCTCCTCCACCGCGAGCGACCACAAATGGCGCAACGGCGCGAAATCGTTGACGGCGGTGTAGCCGGCCCCGATCCAGACCTGGAACCAGTTGGATCCGTACAGCGCACCGGCGATGACGTCGCCCCGCAACGTGCCGAGCGCGTCGCGTTCGAACAGCGCCGTCCAGACGACGAGAAGCGCCATCATGACCACGAGGGCCGGCAGGAGTCGTCGGGCTCGACGCGCCCAGAACCCGGTGAGGCTCACCGACTCGGTGCGCTCGTGTTCGGCCACGAGCAACAGGGTGATGAGGTAGCCGCTGATGACGAAGAAGACCTCGACACCGAGGAAACCACCGGGTAACCACTTGGAATTGGCGTGGTAGACGATGACCGCGATGACCGCGAGCGCGCGGAGTCCATCGAGCCCGGGGAGATACGGGACCCGACTGATCTGCTGAGAGCGCGAACCGGCGGTCGTCATGCGATCAACAGTCTGCCCGACTCTTCGTCGACCTCGGAGGCACTCGTCAGCGAAGAGCGGGGAGGCCGAGATTGGCGTAGATCTCGCGTGTCGCGGTGCTGCGATTGAGTGTGTAGAAGTGCAAGCCGGGTGCACCGGCCTCGAGCAAGTCGCGACACAGCTCGGTCGCCGCCTCCACACCCACACGACGAACATCGTCGGGGCTCTCGACGGCATCGAGTCGTTCGGCCAACCAAGAGGGGAAGGCCGCACCCGACAACTCGGCCATGCGCTGGATCTGCGACTTGTTGGTGACCGGCATGATGCCCGGGATGACCGGCTTGTCCACACCGAGGGCGCGCAATTCATCGACGAGTGAGACGTAGACGTCGACCTCGAAGAAGAACTGCGTGATCGCGAAGTCGGCCCGCCGGAGTTTGGCCGCGAGGAACTTGCGATCGGTGGCCCGATCGGGAGACCGTGGATGAACTTCGGGATGGGCGGCGACCCCGACCGCGAACTTCCCCGATGCGAGCACCTCGTCGAGAAGCTCGCTCGCGTACGTGTAGTCGCTCGGTGTCGACGAACCGTCGGTCGGCGCGTCGCCCCCGAGGGCGAGGATGTTCTCGACTCCCGAGTCGGAATAGAACGCCAGAATCTCGTCGATCTCGGCTCGAACGTGACCCTGACACGTGAGATGAGCCATCGGGTTGATGGTGGTCTCCTGACGGATCCACTTCACGAGTTGTTGAGTGCGCTGGCGCGTACTGCCACCGGCGCCATAGGTGATGCTCACGAAACTCGGCTTCAGCGCCTCGAGTTCGGCCACGGCCCGACCGAGCGAGAGTTGTGCCATCTCGGTCTTGGGTGGGAAGAACTCGAACGAGAACGTGCGGCCGGCGGCGATGAGATCGGAAATACGGGCCACGCGACGAGTCTACGAGTGGCTCAGTGACGGAAGTGGCGCTCGCCCGTGAAGACCATCGCCATACCTTGCTCGTTCGCGGCGGCGATCACTTCGGCGTCGCGTACGCTTCCCCCGGGCTGGATGACGGCGACGATGCCGGCACTCGCCGCGGCATCGAGTCCGTCACGGAACGGAAAGAACGCATCGCTCGCGCAGACACCACCACGAGCCCGACCGGCCGCGCGCTCGGCCGCGATTCGCGCCGAGTCGAGACGATTCTGTTGCCCGGCTCCGATTCCGAAGGCCTGACGATCCTTGGCGAAGACGATCGCATTCGACGACACCCGCGCGCCGACCCGCCAGGCGAACTCGAGGTCGTCCCACTCACTCGGAGTCGGTTGACGATCGGTCACCACCGACCACGACGAGCGATCGAGATTCACACGATCGGGGGTCTGAACCAACAAGCCGCCGTCGATCGTGCGTACTTCGAGCGACCCGCCAACGGGTGACGGGCCCGAGATGATACGCAGGTTCTTCTTCTCCTGAAGGATGGCAAGGGCCGTCGGCGAATAGGAGGGCGCGACGACCACTTCGGTGAACACGCCCGCCAGGGACCGAGCGGTGGCATCGTCGATTTCACGGTTCAGCGCCACGATGCCGCCGAATGCACTCACCGGATCGCACGCATTGGCGAGTTCGTACGCCGTCGAGATGTTCGCGGCCACCGCGACTCCGCACGGATTCGCGTGTTTGACGATCACACAGGCCGGATCAGTGAAGGAATCGACCAGGTTCCACGCCGCATCGGTGTCGTAGACGTTGAGATAACTGAGTTCCTTGCCACCCCACTGGTGGGCTTCGTCCCACCAACTGCTTTCACCACGGAACCGGTAGCGCGCACCCTGCTGATGCGGGTTCTCCCCGTACCGGAGTTCTTGCGCCTTGTCGGCCACGAGCGTGAGAGTCGAGGGCAGCGTGGCATCGTCGTCGGTCAGCCACTCGGCGATCTGGCGGTCGTAGTCGGCGGTCACCGAGAACGCGATACGGGCGAGATCGCGTCGGGTCGCTTCACTCAACGAACCGGACTCCTCGATCTCGGTCGCGACTCGCGCGTAATCGTCGGGTCGGACCACCACGCCGACATGGGCGTGATTCTTGGCCGCGCCGCGCACCATCGCTGGGCCACCCACATCGATCAGCTCGACCGATGGCGAATCGGAGAATGGGTAGAGATTCACGACGACGAGTGAGATCGGGTCTACCCCCAACCGCGAGAGATCGTCGCGATGCGACGGCTCCGACAGGTCGGCGAGGATCGCCGCGTGGATCCTCGGGTGCAATGTGACCACACGATGACCGAGAATCGCTCCGCTTCCGGTGATGTCGGCGACGTCGGTGACCTTCACACCGGCGGCGGCGAGGACCGAAGCCGTTCCGCCACTCGAAATGATGGACCAACCGCGTGACTGCAGCGTCGACGCGAGTTCGGCGATGCCGCTCTTGTCGTAGACGCTGATCAGCGCGGTGGGCACGGGATCAGCCGCGGCGCCAGAAGCGCCAGCCGCGGGCCTTCGACTTTCCGCTCTCGAGTCGGGCGATGATCTCGGCCATGAGCGTTCCGGCTTCGGTCGGGTTCTGACCCACCTTCACGCCGGCCTTGCGAAGAGCGTCCATCTTGCCCTGCGCCGTGCCCTTGCCGCCCGAGACGATGGCTCCGGCATGGCCCATCTTTTTTCCGGGGGGCGCAGTCACGCCGGCGATGTAGGCGCTCATGGGCTTGGTGACATTGGCCTTGATGAACTCGGCCGCTTCTTCCTCGGCCGAGCCGCCGATCTCACCGATCATGATGATCGCATCGGTCTCGGGATCGGCCTGGAACTCGCGCAAGCAGTCGATGAAGTTCGTACCCGGAACCGGGTCGCCACCGATACCAACGCACGTACTCACTCCGATACCCCGCTGCTTCAACTCGTACAGCGCCTGATACGTCAGTGTTCCCGAGCGGCTCACGATGCCGACGTTCTTGCGCGACGTGCTCGGCAACTCGGCGATCTCACCGGCGGTGATACCGATGTTGCACTTTCCTGGACTGATGATGCCCGGACAGTTGGGGCCGAGAAGCCTCGTCTTGGGGAAGTCGCGCACGAGTGTGTTGTAGACCTTGGCTTCGTCCTGAGCCGGAATGCCTTCGGTGATGCACACGATGAAACGAATTCCGGCGGCCGCCGCTTCGAGGATGGCGGCCGAAGCCGCCTTGGGCGGAACCGCGATGAACGAAGCATCGGCACCGGTTGCGGCGACTGCCTCGGCCACGGTGTTGAACACCGGAATCCCTTCGACGTCGGTACCACCCTTGCCCGGCGTGACTCCGCCGACGACCTGAGTGCCATAAGCCTTGTTGCGCAGGCCGTGGTACTTGCCCTGACCTCCGGTCAGACCCTGCACGATGACCTTGGTGTTCTGGTTCACGAAAATGGCCATGACTTCACTTCCCGTTGGCGATGGCGACGGCGGACTTGGCCGCTTCGAGCATGGTGGGTTTGGACATGAGTTTCGACTCGGGAATGCCGGCCTTGGCGAGGATCTCGCGACCCTGCTCGGCATTCGTTCCGTCGAGGCGGATCACGATCGGCGCGCGCAGATCGACGCGTCCGAGGGCTTCCACGATTCCCTTGGCGACTTCCTCGCCACGGGTGATACCACCGAAGATGTTGATGAAGATCGACTTCACCTTCTGGTCGAAGTTGATGACTTCGAGCGCAGCGGCCATCACGTCGGCGTTGGCGCCTCCACCGATGTCGAGGAAGTTGGCCGCCGTGCCACCCACCTGATTCACCACGTCGAGTGTGCTCATGGCCAAACCGGCGCCATTGGCGATGATTCCCACCGAACCGTCGAGGCCGATGTACTGGAGATCGTGCGTGCGGGCGAGTTGCTCGCGGGAGTCGAGTTCTTCGGTCGCGCGGTATTCGTCCCACTCGGGGTGGCGGAACGACGCATTGTTGTCGAGGCTCACCTTGGCGTCGAGCGCGTGCACCTCACCGGTGGGCTTCAGGATCAGTGGGTTGATCTCGGCGAGATCGCAGTCGCCTTCGGTGAAGCAGCGATACAACTGAACGAGGATGGAGGCGACACCGTCGACCGCCTTGGCGGGAATCTTGGCGTCGATCGCAGCTTGGCGGGCGGTGGCACCCGAGATGCCATCGACCGGATCGATGTGCAACTTCACGATGGCACCTGGGTCCTTGGCGGCGACCTCTTCGATGTCGACACCACCTTGGGCCGAGAGCATGAGTAGGTGCTTCTTCGCGGCACGGTCGAGCGTGTACGACGCGTAGTACTCCTCGGCGATGTCGCTCGCGTGTTCGACCCACAAGCGCTTCACCACGTGACCCTTGATGTCCATGCCGAGGATGTTCCCGGCGTGCAGACGAACCTCATCGGCGTTGTTGGCCAACTTGATTCCACCGGCCTTGCCGCGGCCACCCACTTGAACCTGGGCCTTGACGACGACCGGATAGCCCGACGATTCGGCGACGGTCACGGCCTGATCGACGGTGTCGGCAACGCCGCCCGGACTCACCGGGATGTCGAAGCGGGCGAAGTACTGCTTGCCCTGGTACTCGAACAGGTCCATTGCTGTTCAACCTCTTTCAGATGACGGGTGGATGAGTGGCCGGATCGGCCGGGTCGGACGAACTTTCAGACGGACAACGCGTCCTCGCGCGAATCGAGTGTCTGTTCGAGCCACAGCGCGATCGCCTTGAGGGACGAGCCGGGTCCGAAGATCTCCGAAACGCCTTGGTCGCGCAGGGCACGGGCATCGGCGTCGGGGATGACTCCCCCGCCGAACACCAAGACATCGGCAAGATCTCGGTTGCGAAGCTCTTCCATGACTCGCGGGAAGAGAGTGAGATGGGCGCCCGAGAGCAACGACAAACCGACGGCGTCGACGTCTTCTTGCAGCGCGGTCTCGGCGATCTGCTCGGGCGTCTGGTGCAAGCCGGTGTAGATGACCTCGAAACCGTGGTCGCGCAGGGCACGGGTGATGGTCTTGGCCCCACGATCGTGACCATCGAGGCCGGGCTTGGCGACGACAACTCGGTAGGGCCGTTTCACAAGTGAGAAACCCTAGGACCTGAAATCCCCGACCACATAGTTCGGTCGGGAACCATCGACCGGAAGACATGGCACGCCCGAAACCGTCCGCCAGGCGAGCCCCCGCGGCCCGAGGCGGGCAGAATCGAACCGTGCGCCGACCTGAACTCCGCTCACCACTCGCCCGGGCCGTTGCCCCGGTGGCGGCCGGTCTCGGATTCTTCGCCGTCCTCGGGCTGATTCTCTGGGCGGCGGCCGCACTCATGGCCGGTGAGCAGTCCCAGTCGACGACCTTCACCCCCGATCGCCTGCCCGTCGGCAACATCAAGAACTGGGCAGCGTCGATCGACGAGAACGGACCGGTGATCTTCCCCGGACTCGGCACCACCACCGGCGAGCGGACCCTCGTCCTCGACCACAACGGCGAGAACGTCGAGAAGGGCTGGGTCGTCTATTACGCCTACCCGGCCGATCGCGACCCCGACTGCGCGGTCGAACAGGTGACCGGCACGTCGAATTTCGTCGACTGTGAGAACCGAACCATCGACGTCACCGACTTGGCCCCGCCGACCAATGGCGAATATCCCATCATCGAGGATCGACGCAACCTCTTCATCGACCTCGGTGATCGACCGGGTGACTCGATCGCTCCGGCTGGCTGACTGGAATCGAACTTCGTCAACCGAGCAGAAGCGGGAACCACTCACCATCGAGTGGCTGACCCACACGACGCTGATCGTCGCCTGCGGGAATCACCGCGCCAAAGTCCGGCGAGCACACCCATGGGCGAGGAGCGTGAACCATGTCGTCGCCGAGCAGGCGCAGACTGAACACGCGTCGACGCTGTGCCGAGCCCGCGGCACCGTGAACGGTGAGCATGTGGAACGCGATCACGTCACCGGGTCGAAGGTCCCACGAACGGATCGCGTACGCCGCGCGTTCCGCGTCGATGTCGGGTAGTTCGGCGAGGGAACCCTCCGGGAACCACTGGGCCTGCCGATCGCGAAACGTGCGCGGCATCAGCCACGGACCGCGATGGGTTCCGGCCACCGACTCGAGACAACTCTCCATCGGCACCGGATCGACGGGGATCCAGAAACTCACGTTCTGAACACCTTCGACGTCGTAATACGGCTGGTCCTGATGCCACGGAGTGCGCTGACGCGTGCCGGGTTCCTTCACGAGAACGTGATCGTGATAGAGGCGGACGGTCCGACTGCCCATGAGTTCGGCAGCCAAGCTCACCAACGACGTATTGCGGATGAACGATTCGAACTCCGGATGGTTACGCCACGTGCAGAAGTCCTCCAGGAAGAATCCCGGATCATCTGATGGACTCGCAACCTTGGCCCGCTGACTCGGTTCGGCGACCACCGTATCGATACCCCGCCGGAGCAACTCGACCTCATCGACCGACAGGACATCGCGCAGAATCACCACACCTTCGGTGCGGTACGTCTCGACCGCGTGCTCATCGAGAGGTATGCCGCGCGTCATGCACTCATTCTGATACAGATGACTCGTGCCCTACACGCCGATACTCGGGACACTCGGATACGTGTTCGACCGCGCAGAGGAGAAGGTGCTCCTCGTACATCGCAATCGCCGACCGACCGATGAACATCTCGGCAAGTGGAACGGACTCGGTGGAAAACTCGAAGCCGGTGAGGACATCGTCACGGGGATGCGGCGGGAGATCCACGAGGAAACGGGTTTACAAATCACATCGATGCAACTTCGCGGCACGATTTCTTGGCCCGGCTTCGGTGCCAACGGCGAGGATTGGTTCGGTCCGATCTTCCTCATCGACGGTTGGACCGGCACACCGCCCGATCACAACGACGAAGGTGATCTGCGGTGGATCCCACTCGCCCGACTTCTCGCGGCCTGCAGTCCTGATCAGCACGAACGCGACGAGGCAGAGTTACCGATGTGGGAAGGCGATCGCCATTTCGTTCCGTTGGTGTTCGATAATGACACGCGTGTATTTCACGGCGTGATGCCGTACGAGAACGGTCGACCTCGGAGTTGGAGTTTCGAACGTTCTTGAACGAGTTCGCACATTTCGATGTGCCCAACTCGTTGAACGGTCATGCTCGACATCTTCGATCCGGACGACGACACGATCACCGACCCGACCACCGGGCTCGCCGAGGACATTCGCCAATCGTTCTGGCGCCGTACTCTCGCGGCTGCGCGCTCGACGAACGACTGGCATCGTGTCGACAAGCTCTACACGCGCAAGACCGCGGCGCAAGTTGCGTCCGATATTCGTCGAGCCCATCTCGACGGTCGTCGCACGGTGCGCATTCGTGGCATTCGACGCAACGAACAGTGGGAAGCGCGTTGGAGTCCGGTTCGAGGTGGAGCCGCCGGAGATTGCGAAGTATGGATCCGGCGAGTCGCTTCGGCCCGCTCCGCTACGACGAACGACTAATCGTCGGTGCCGAGAAACCGAACCCAGATCGAGAAGTGACCAGGTGGGCACTTCTCATCGGTGCCCCACTTAGCGGTCCAGTTCTCGCCCGGGAGAATTCCGCGCACACGGAGTTTGTCGAGCGGTCGATTCTTCGACGAACGGATGTCACTCGCAATTTGCGCGGCCGTCGATGCGGTGTAGTAGCGGTTCACACGGAACCAGCGATCTTCTTTACGTGCATCAGCGAACAACAAGACCCAGAAAGACGTGCGCTGCCAACCGGCGTCGTCCGGCGGATCTTCGGCGATCGCCCTCGGCGTGCTTGACGATCTCTTCGGCGGCATACGCAAGCAGTGTCCCAAACAGAGAAGTCAATTCCCGTCTTCTGAACACTTTCTGTGTACACCGATAATTAGACCGTTTATTGAATT
>CAZLXB010000001.1:57587-74839 GCA_964563545.1 uncultured Bifidobacterium sp.
ACGGATTCCGATATTCCGATTTCATGGCCACCGAGTTCGGACAACCGAACGATGCGGCGTCGACCACTGAACCCTGAGCCCCTCTGGGCTCCTTCGGTACGAAGCGTGTCGATCAAAACCGATTTCCAGATGGCTTGGGCGTAGACGTCACCGGTCGGGTATCGATCGATGGTGGCGTCGATTCGTTGGGCGAGTCTGATGAGGGCGAGCGAGGTGGCCTCGGAGATCAACCCGGGTTCGACACCCGCCCGACGAAGTCTCGACTCCAGACCCTGGACGAGTTCCCTGACGAACTCGTCCACCTTCTCTGTCGAACTTCGTTCCTCGTCATTGACGACCCTGACCACAGCTGCCTCCCTGAATCCACTCGGATTCGGACCCGAACTCGGGCCCACGAGGCGAATCTCGTCAGGGGGTGTGGCAGAGTTTCTGATGTCGGCGGCTACAAGGCCCTTAGTGGCTCTAATTCGTGGACTTGTCCCGAAGATGTCGGCCGACATAGGCGACCACCACCTGGTGGGCTTCGTGATCGAAATAGATGTGCACGCGATACAGGCGGGCTCCACGTCCGTTGCGGATGTGGGCGGTCGCAAGTTCGGTGCGTCCGCGCCACGTGAACGAATAGTCGTCGGCGTACTTGTTCTCCGCGTTGTCGGAGATTCCCGACGCGTAGTTGAGGCCGAGGCTTCGGCACGAGATGGTGAGCGACGCGTTCGTCACCCGGCCACTCTTCCAATCGCCAGCCACCACGTTCAGACGCACGAGATCTTCGAGCAGTCGGTTGGCGTCGATGCCCTCGAGTTCGGCCGCCGTCTCGAACGCCCGCTCGTGGAACGTGAGGTGCTCGCAGATCGATTCGGCCTGCTTCACGGCGTCGATCGCCGAGATCGCCCGCAGACCGGTCGGACTCTTGCCCAGGCGCACCGCGAGTTCGGTGTTCTGCAGGACGAGTTGATCGACCAGACCTTCGCGGTTGTCGAGCAGCTGATTCTTCTCGTCGATCGTCCGATCCGCTTCGGCGAGTGCTTGCTCGAGTTCGTCGATGCGGTTGTACGCGTCCTGCCAGCCGTCGAGAGCGGCCTTGTACTCCTCCATCGACACACCCGGTTCGACCGGCGTCGGCTTCGCGACAGGTGTCGCAGCCGGCGTCGGTGTGACGACCGCCGACACCACCTTGGGCGGGGTCTCCACCGGTGGTGCATCGGGGAGTCGCCGTTGGAAACGCGGTGCTCGAAGCGGCGCGAGTGAACCGTGGGCCGCGAAGTTGATCCGCGACACGCACGAGCGCATCTCCGAAGCGGCACCCGCCTGGTTGAGTTTGGTCCCACCCCACTGCACCGATTCGCCACCCGGCCACACGAGGGTGAGCCCACGGGCGAGAAGGATCTCGGCGCCGTACATGCCATGGAACGCCGTGCGCGCCGCATCACCCTCGAGTCGGTACATGTGAGCGAGACCGGAGAGTGAACCCGCGTAGCGATCGAGTTCAAAAAGAGGGGTGCTCTTGGTGGGCACCGTCTCGATCAGAACCGGCAGAACGCGGCTCCGCGCCTCACAGAAGGCGGCCAAGGCCTGAGCTCCCGCGTTGTCGGTCACCACCCGAACACCGGGAAGAACGCGCAGGTTGGCGTCGTGAAACGCGACGCCATCGAGGATCCGAGCCACGATCCGCTGTACCGGCGCGAGAGGAACCTCGGGAAGCACCGGCAATACGCGACGACCGCCGGGGACGAGCGTGATCCTTGCCTCGAACGTGGTGGTGGCTCGGTCGGTCGCGACGGTGATGGACGTCGTGGCCACGGCGTTGCCGACCAATCCCCGATCGATCGTGAGGCGCCACCAGCGCGAAGGGTCGTCGTTGTCGAATCGGATCGACACACCAGCCCCGCGATCCTCGGCCGGCCACTCCTCCTCGACCCAGTCGGTCACGAGTTGGCGCACACGGGCCATGGTCGGTTCGGGCCAGACCGGGCCGTCCAACCTCATCGCGTAGACCGGCCTCATACCTGCATTCTCGCCGAACAGTGGGTCGTCCGCTCGCCGAAATCCCGAGCCGACGATCGGCTCGGACCCCACCTACTGTCGGGACGTGTTCGATCTCTGGAACGATTCGACGGCGGAGATGGTTCTGGTCTTCAACGCCGCGGCCAGCACCCTGATGACAGGTCTCATCTGGTTCGTCCAGATCGTCCACTATCCGCTACTCGCCACCACTCCCCCGGATCGGACGATCGAAGTGGCCATCGAGCATCAGCGTCGCACGTCGTACGTCGTCGCCTTGCCCATGGCCGTCGAGGGACTCACGACTCTCGGCTTGCTCGCCGATGCGCCGAGTCGCATCTGGTCTGGTTGGCCCTGGCTCGGAGCGATCTTGCTCGCCGTGAGTCTGGGATCGACCGTCTTGTTGTCGGTGCCCCTGCACGCGCGTATGGCGCAGGGCTACTCCCCCGAGGTCGGTCGGCGACTCGTCCTCACCAATTGGCCACGCACGTTCTCCTGGACGCTGCGAGCGGTGCTCATGCTCGCCCTCGTGATCACCGGCCTCCGCTGAACGAAAGAATCCGCGCATCGGCGGCGACACGAGCCGCCGCTCGAGCGAGTGAGACGTCGATCGTGCGTCGTCGACCCGATATCAGAGATTCGAGGATCGCCGTGGCTCCGACCAATCCGGTGATCGGATCGGCGATGGCGTCGCCGACGAACCCGGGACCATCACCGGTTTCGCTCACGAGTCCGCCGGCGACCGCTGCGTCATCACCGAATCCGACCCTCATCGCGTCATCACCGCGTCGGCCGTGAGCGGTGATCGACAACCACGAGCGCACCGAACTCGATCGGAACATCTCGTCACGGTCGATTCCGAGTTGCATCAGAGCGCGCGGGCGCGAGGCCTCGATCACCACATCGGCATCTTCGATCATGTGACGCAACTCGTCCGCTCCGGCACGGCTCCGAAA
Source organism: uncultured Bifidobacterium sp. (assembly GCA_964563545.1). Lineage (GTDB taxonomy): Bacteria > Actinomycetota > Acidimicrobiia > Acidimicrobiales > Ilumatobacteraceae > Casp-actino8. The sequence continues at coordinate 60,545 of CAZLXB010000001.1, forward strand.
GTCCACGGAGACGATTTCCTTGCCGTCGTTGAGCGATGCGAAGAAGTCGGGATGACCCTGACGCGCTCCGTCGGGACGGCCACTCGACTCGACCTTCACAACTCGACAACCGACGTCGGCGAGCAGACGTCCGGCGAGAGGACCGGCCCACAATGACGAGAGGTCAATGACTTTCAGCGCTCGGATGTCGACGGTTTCGTCGGCTTCGCCTCTATCGCCGACCTCCAGCAACTCGGACCCCACATCCACCTCGCCCAAGATCGCCACCGGTAGGCCGAGTTCGACGGCGCGTTCGCGCACGTCACGCGCCGCCGATCCGGCGACACACCGCGCGACTTCCGTCCACGGCACGATTCCGGCCCGCGGGGCGAACCCCTCCCCAAGCAGTGCAGACAACGACTCCACGTCGTCGACGCGCGCGAGATTGAGGGCGACCCATTGCCCATCTGACGTGGGGAGCAACTGACACGACCCACCTGCACTCGTCCGTCCGTTCGGACGCCATCCGGTCAATCGCATGCGGCGATTCAGCTCGACTTCGGCAACGACGTTCAGTACGACACCGAGCGTTCCCGCCAGGCGTCGCAGCCGCTGTACCACGACGTCGACCGCTCCGATCAACTCGGCGCCGACGGTGCCGTCCCCCGTCACGTCCACTCGACGATCTCGTCGACGAGTCCCCACGCGAGCGCGGTCTCGGCATCCACGACGCATCCCGAAAGCATCATGAGGGCGGCCCGATGTCGACCGATGCGCTGCGTCACACTCACGGTCCCACCGGCACCGGGAACGAGTCCCATCGAGACTTCGGGAAGTCGAAAGGTTGCATCAGGAGTGGCCACCACTCGGGGTGCGAAGGCCGCCAACTCGACACCGGCACCGACGTTGTCGCCCCGCACCCGACACTCGAGTCCAGAACCGATGCGCGCACTGATCGTCAACAGAAGTTGGGCGACACTGTCGGTGGTCCGGACGAGGTGCGAATCGAGCGGTGATCGCGCCGTTCCGAACTCGGCCAGATCACCGCCGCTCGAGAAATTCGATCCGCGTCCGTCGAACACGACCCGCGTGATCGACTCATCCACCGCGGCCACCGTCAGTACCTCGCGAAGTTCGTCGCGCATCGCACGCGAGAACGCATTGTGACGCTGGGGCTCGGAGAGGGTCACGTGCAGGGTGTCGTCGACACGTCGTGCCTCCACGACCGACGACGCCCGGCCAGCCCGCCATGCTTTCTTCCGGTTCTCTCGCAACCACCCCGTGAACTCGTCACCCGACTGAAGGAGCGAATAGGTCACCGATTCGAGGAAGAGCGCGTCGAATGGATCGACTATCTCCACCATGCGAATCAACCGCGCCGCCGTTGCAAAAGCCACTGGACAGAGACGCGCATTCGACTCGATCAACGGGGCGTTTCTCGAATCCAAGAAGAGATCCACAGCCGACGCTTCGACGAGTTGCGGATCTCCAGAGAGCACCGCACATGGAACTGCGCTCAGACCTCGGAATCGATCTCGTTCGATCGGCCCTTCGACGACGACCCCCGCCACTCCTGCGTGAGGCGACAACTGGGTCGAATCGAGAGCGATTCGCTCGGTGAAGTCCGATGCGGACATCCTGACGAGCACGAAGGAAATCTACTGAAGCACCTTGGCTGACTTCTCAATACCGAGCAACACCACAAGCGACGCGCCGAGCCGTAGGCTCTTACCTCGACCGGGCAGGAGAACGCTCATGGACAATGACATCAGCGTCGACAGCTCGGGATTCGCCGAACTCGGGCTCCGACACGAACTACTGGCCTCGTTGGCCGGTCTCGGCTACGAGGAACCCACGCCGATCCAGCGCGAATCCATTCCGCCGCTGATCGAGGGTCGGGATCTTCTCGGCCAGGCCGCCACCGGCACCGGCAAGACGGCGGCTTTCGCGCTGCCGATTCTTCACTCGCTCACCGTCGGTGATCCGCGCCCGGAGGTCGAGGCTCTGGTTCTCGTACCGACACGCGAACTCGCGATGCAGGTCTCGGAGGCGATCTACAAGTACGGACATCACCTCGGCGCTCGTTGCGTTCCTATTTATGGTGGCCAGCACATCGGCCGTCAGATCGACGCACTTCGTCGCGGAACCCACGTTGTGGTGGCCACTCCCGGACGCGCCCTCGATCACATTCGCAAAGGGACTCTCGACCTCACCACCGTGCGGATGGTCGTGCTCGACGAAGCAGACGAGATGCTCGACATGGGATTCGCCGAGGATCTGGAAGCGATCCTGGAAGCCACTCCGGACACTCGCCAGACGGTGTTGTTCTCGGCCACTCTGCCGCCCCGCATCGAATCGATCGCCAAGAAGCATCAGCGCAATCCGATGCGCATCACGATCGAAAAATCGCGTACCGAAACCGGCGCGACGCCGCTCGTGGAACAGCGCGCCTACATGGTGTCGAGGTATCACAAGGCTGCGGCTCTCGGTCGCATCCTCGACATCGAGGCGCCCGAAGCTGCCATCGTCTTCTGCCGCACACGCGGTGAAGTCGACCAATTGACCGAAACCCTGAACGGTCGCGGTTACCGCGCCGAGGCGCTTCATGGTGGCATGGACCAAGAGCAACGCGATCGAGTGATGGGTCGAGTCCGGTCGGGCACAGCCGATCTCCTGATCGCCACCGACGTGGCCGCACGTGGTCTCGATATCGAACACCTCACCCACGTCGTGAACTTCGATGTCCCTTCGGCTCCGGAGTCGTACGTTCACCGCATCGGTCGCGTCGGCCGCGCCGGTCGCGAGGGAATCGCCATCACACTGGCCGAACCCCGCGAACAGCGGATGCTCCAGAACATCGAACGCCTCACTCGTCAGAAGATCGTGTTCGCCAAGGTCCCGTCGGTGGAGGCTCTACGAGCGCGCCAGATGGAACTCACCATCGAGAACCTGCAAGAGGCGATCGCCGCCGGACCGCACGACGAATTCGACGAAGTGCTCGAACGTCTGGTGGCCGATCATCCACTCGATGTCGTCGCCAAGGCTGCGATCAAACTCGCCCACGACGCCGAGCAATCCACCCTCGAAGAAGAAGAGATTCCCGATCTCTCACACAAGACCGAGTCGCGCGGTGATCGCGGTGATCGCGGTGATCGCGGAGGTCGCAACGATCGCTTCGATCGTGAAGAACGTGGGGGTCGATCGAAGCGCTTCGAACGAGGTGAGCGGGGGGAACGTCGCGAATCCCGCGATCAATCCCTCGCCAAGCTCTACATCTCGGTCGGCCGGAAGGCCGGCGTCCGCCCCGCCGATCTCGTCGGTGCCATCGCCAATGAGTCCGGTGTTCCTGGACGCGACATCGGTGTACGAATTTCCGACTTCCACTCGGTCGTCGAGGTGCCGGCTTCGAAAGCCGAGCACGTGATCTCCGCGATGCGTGGTGCGATGATCCGTGGCAAGAAGGCCATGGTGCGCCGCTACCGTGAGGATCGCTAGATCCCTAACGGAGGTCCTCGGTGAACTCATCCGAACTCGCTGCCGAGCGCTACGTGCTGCTCACCACGTTCCGCAAGAACGGTGAGGCCGTGGGAACGGCTGTCTGGATCGCGGCTCTCGCCGATGGTTCGCTCGGTTTCACGACGGGTGGCGACTCCGGCAAGGTCAAGCGGATTCGAAACAATCCGCGCGTTCTCATCCAGCCCTGCGACGTGCGTGGCCGAATCACCTCCGGATCGACAGGCATCGAGGCCACCGCCCGGACGGTCGAGGGTGCCGCATGCGCGCCCGTCACCAAGGCCATCCGCAAGAAATACGGCTATCAATACGTGTTGGTCGACCTCTCGGGTCGGGTCTCGGCACTCTTTCGCCGGCGGCGGGTGGCCGATGCCGGTGTGATCATCACGATCTCCTGATCGGGCGCACCCGAACTCCCGCAAACAACACTTCCTGGCTCGCTCGAGATGGCCTGAAAACCCCGAGAAATCCAGTGTTTCAGGCCTATGTACATTTCGTCTCACGTTCCGAGACGACTCGCCACGAATAGTAAGGTCGGGTCGACGGCCCACCCCGGGGTCGTCCTGAGGGAGGAATACATGAAAAGGACGAACAAAAAGTTCGCCCCGGTGTTGTTGACCGCCGCCTTTGCCATCGGCCTCGTGGCCTGTGGCGGTGACGACGGTGACTCGGCATCGGGTAGCGAGGCGCCGAGCACGGAGGCCCCCACGTCGGAGGCACCGAGCACCGAGGCGCCGAGTGAAGGCCCGGTCGTCGTCGACTGTGCACCCGAAGAAGGGCCCCTGAAGGCGGCTTGGGTGTACGTCGGACCCACCAATGACGGTGGTTGGACGCAGGCCCACGATGAGGGTCGTCAGGCAGTGCAGGAGCACTTCGGCGATGCCGTCGAGACCACCTACAAGGAGAACGTGCCGGAAGGTCCCGAAGTCGCTCAGGCTCTCGAGGACCTCATTGCTGACGGCAACACCGTGATCTTCGGAACGTCGTTCGGATTCCAGGACGCGTTCGTCGAAGTTGCCGCTGCGCACCCCGACGTGTGCTTCGAATTCGCCACCGGTTACATGACCTCGGACAACATGGCGCAGTTCTACGGCGCCGCCGAGGACACCGACTACTTGGCCGGCATGGCCGCTGGTGCCGCTTCGCCGACCGGCAAGCTCGGCTACCTCGCGTCGTTCCCGATCCCCGAAGTGGTGCGCGGTGCGAACGCCTGGACCATGGGTGCTCGTTCGATGAACCCCGAAGCGACCGTCAAGGTCGTGTGGTTGAACACTTGGTTCGACCCGGCCAAGGAGAAGCAGGCCGCTGAGGCTCTCATCGCCGAGGGCGTGGACGTGCTCGGTCAGAAGGGCGTCGACTCGCCCGCTACCGGTGACGCCGCATTGGCCGCCACCGGTGTGCTGTGGACCGGCTACAACACCGACCAGAGCGCCAACTACCCGAGCGTTTGGTTGACCGCCACTGCGTATCACTGGGAGGTCTACGAGATCCCGCGTATTCAGCAGGTTCTCGATGGCACCTGGACCTCGGGCAATTACTACGGCAGCCTCGCCGATGGTTTCGTCACGCTGGCTCCGTATGGTGCCAGCGTCTCGGAGGAGACCCGCGCTGCGATTGATGCTCGTCTCGAGGAACTGAAGGCCGCTCCCGGTTCGCAGTTCACCGGTCCGATCAAGGACAACAAGGGCAACGAGGTGCTCGCCGAAGGTGTGACTCACACCTTCGATGAACTGATGTCGATGGCGTATCTCGTCGAAGGCATCGACGGAGAAATTCCGGCCAGCTGACCTCGATCAGCGAAGCGTTCGAAGGGGGCGGTCCCACCGGGACCGCCCCCTTTTCGCGTCCCGACCATCACTTTCCGACCCCCGCCCTGATTCATCTAGGGTCAGGGGTGATCCGGGGAGGGGAAACGGTGTCGCAATCTGCCGTGCGTATGACGGGAATCGTGAAGAGATTCCCCGGTGTGGTCGCCAATGACGGAGTGGATCTGGAGATCCGAGCCGGCGAGGTTCACGCTCTGCTCGGCGAGAACGGCGCCGGGAAATCCACGCTCTCGAACATCTTGACCGGGCTTTACCGGCCCGATGAGGGAACCGTCGAAGTGAACGGAGAGCAACGAGCGTTCTCGTCGCCGCGTGACGCCCTCGAAGCCGGTATCGGCATGGTGCACCAGCACTTCCGGCTGGTCGCCACGTTCACGGTGGCCGAGAACGTCGTCCTCGGTGAATCCGGCGGATCGCTCTTCATGAACCAGGACGAAGTCGCCGCCCGGGTACGTGAGCTCTCCGACCGCTACGGGCTGGCCGTCGATCCCTCGGCACGCATCTGGCAATTGAGCGTCGGAGAACAACAGCGCGTCGAGATCCTGAAGGTGTTGTACCGCGGGGCCAAGGTTCTGATTCTCGACGAACCCACTGCCGTGCTCACACCCATCGAAGCCCGATCGTTGTTCGCCACCTTGCGCGCCATGGCCGACGAAGGTCGCTCGGTGATCTTCATCTCGCACAAGCTTGGCGAAGTGATGGCCGTGAGTGACCGCGTCACCGTGCTCCGAGGCGGACGCACGGTCGGCACCGTGAACACTGCCGAGACCTCGACTCGCGGATTGGCCAGCATGATGGTCGGTCGATCGGTGGAGTTCGAGCGCGTCGTCCGGGACAACCCAGCCGATACTTCGGTGACGGTGCTGCGGCTCGACGACGTCTCGGCCAACGACGACCGTGGTCGCGGCGCACTTCACGAGATTTCGCTGACCGTCGGCAAGGGTGAAATCGTCGGTGTGGCCGGTGTGGCCGGCAACGGACAACGCGAACTCGCCGAAGTGATATCGGGGATGCGGACCACGACGACCGGGCGAATCACCGTGAGCGACGAAGTCGTCAAATCCGGAAAGGCTCGTTCGGCGATCGCGCGTGGAATCGCGCACGTTCCCGAGGATCGCTTGCACACCGGACTCGCTGCGAGCCACTCCGTCGAGGACAACCTGGCCCTCAAGAACTACCGCACGTCGACGATCTCGAAATTCCGCTTGCTGAAGCGACGCGCCATCCGCGAGCAGGCGACAACATTGGTCGAGCGCTACGACGTGAAGACACCCAACACCACGACGCCGGTACGACTGTTGTCGGGTGGCAACGTGCAGAAGGTTCTGCTCGCCCGAGAGTTCTCGGCGCTGCCCAAGGTCTTGGTTGCCGCCAGCCCCACGCGCGGTCTCGACGTGGGAGCCATCGAGGCGGTTCGCGAACGACTCGTTGCCGCCGCCAACGAAGGCGTCGGCGTGCTGCTCATCAGTGAGGATCTCGACGAGATCATGTCGCTGGCCGACCGCATTCTGGTGATGTACGAGGGTCGAATCCTCGACGACGTTCCCGCCGAGGGAGCCGACCGCGAACGCATCGGTCTCACGATGGGCGGCAGCAACATGCAGGAGGTTGCCAAGTGAGATCTCCGATTCGACTCGAGCGCCGGCTCGAACAACCCAAGTGGCTCAACTGGGCGGTGCCGCTGATCTCCCTCGTCGCCGCCTTGGTGCTCGGTGCCATCGTCCTGTGGCTGACCGGCAAGAACCCGATCGACGTGTACCAGCGCATCTTCGAGCGCGGCTTCGCCGGTAAGAAGGCATTCTCCGGTGCTCTGGAGATGGCCACGCCCTTGGCGTTCACGGGCCTTTGCGCGGCGGTCGCTTTCCGCATGGGACTCATCAACATCGGCGGTGAGGGCCAGTTCTACGTGGGTGCGATCGGAGCGGCCTGGGTCGGGATCGCCGTCGGCAATGTTCCCACCGGTATCGCCATCGCGCTGATGTGCCTCGCCGGGATGGTGTTCGGTTCGATCTACGCGGCCATCGTCGGAATCCTGCGGGCCAAGTTCAACACGAACGAAATCATCACTTCGTTGATGATGAATTATCTCGCCGGCATCCTGCTCAACTACCTGATCTTCAATTCCACCTCGTACTGGCGCAACCCGGACTCCCCCCAGTTCCCCAAGAGCAAGGACATCGCTCCGCGCGCCGATTGGAGCACTTACAAGATTTTCGGGGTCGAGATGCCGATCGCGTTCCTCATCGCGATCCTCGCCGGTGCCGCTCTTTGGTTCCTGTACAAACGCACCCGCTTCGGATTCGAGGTGAGTGTCATCGCCGACTCCCCCAAGGCGGCGCGATACGCCGGTATCCGAACCTCATCGACGATCGTGATCGTTCTGGCCTTGTCCGGTGCACTGGCCGGACTCGGTGGGGCCGCCGACGTCGGTAACTTCCGCGGTCTGCTCGATGCCAAGGGGCTGCAGATGGCTGGTTACGGATACACCGGCATCGTCGTGGCGGCGCTGGCCCGACGCAACCCCATCACGACGCTGTTTGTGGCCATCTTCATCGGTGGACTCACCAAGGCCGGCTACTCGTTGCAAGGCCCGGACTTCCCGAGCGGATTGGTGGGAACCTTGCAGGGTCTCATCCTGTTCACCGCCGTCGCCGGTGAAATTCTCATCAAGTACCGCTTACGAGCGAACGTCCGTCGAGCAGTGGCGGTGGCGGCATGAATTCGAACATCTTCGTGATCATCATTTCATCGGCAATCTTCTACGGAACTCCGCTCTTCTACGCCGCACTGGGCGGAATCCTCACCGAGCGCAGCGGCGTACTCAACCTCGGCGTGGAAGGAACCATGCTGATCGGTGGGGTCTCCGGGGCATGGGCCTGTCTGCACATCGGTGGTAGCGCGTGGTTCACGGTGACGATGTCGATTCTGGTGGGTGCGCTCGCCGGTGGACTGGTTTCCACTCTGCTCGCCTTCCTCTGCATCACGTTGAAGACCAACCAGACCGTCGCCGGACTCGCCATCACCATCTTCGCCGGAACCGTCGGCCTCAGCAGTTACTTCGCCAACATCTGGAAAGTGGCCAAGACTCCCGTTCCGCGCCCGATCCGCACGATGGACGTGTTCGGACTGGCCGACACTCCGGTGCTCGGACCGATCCTGTTCCGTCAGACGTCGCTCACCTACGTGTCGTGGCTGTTGGCGATCGTCACCACGGTGTACCTCTTCCGCACGCGTCTCGGCCTTCAGTTGCGCGCGGTCGGCGAGTCTCCCCAGACCGCAGACGCCATGGGCATCAGCGTCGTCCGCTACCGGTACATCCACACCATCCTCGGCGGCGCGTTGGCCGGCATCGGTGGCGTCTTCTACAGCCTGGCCATCGTTCCCACGTGGGTCGACGGCATGACCAAGGGCGCCGGTTGGATCGCCATTGCCCTCGTGATCTTCGGCTTCTGGCGACCGAGCCTCACGTTGCTCGGTGCTTACTTGTTCGGAGCCCTGCAATCTCTGAGTAGCACGCTCAAGGCACGCGGAGTGGACATCAGCGGCGACATCCTCGACGCCCTACCGTTCATCATGACCATCGTGGTCCTGGTGCTCGTGTCGAGCCGCTTCGCACACCGTCGCCTCGGGGCACCGGCCGCTCTCGGCGTGCCGTACGAGCGCGAAGAGCGATGACCTCGATCACCAATCTCAGTCCCGAACTTCGCAAGACCTGGCATCCGATCGGTCGTATCGAATCCTTCGGCACCGAGCCCACTCGATTCGAGTTGGTGGGTGAACCTTTCGTGGCCGTTCGGCTCGGCGGCGAAGTGAAGGTGTTCCGCGACGTGTGCCCGCACCGATACGCGCGGCTCTCCGACGGACGTGTGGTGAACGACAACATCCAGTGCCCGTATCACGGTTGGGAGTTCGCCGCCGATGGGCGTTGCGCCCACGTCCCTGCGCTCGGCGACGACGCGACCCTCCCCCCAGCCCGTCTCACCGCTCCACACGTGAAGTTCGCGTACGACTTGGTGTGGGTGGCCCCGGAGGATCCAATCGTCGACATCCTCGCCATCCCCGAATGGAACGACCCGGCGCTCGACAAGGTGTGGATTCCACCTGTCGATGTGAACGCCGGCGCGGCCCAGATCGTCGACAACTTCCTCGACTTCAGCCACTTCCCCTATGTGCACGCCGGAACATTCGGCTCCGACAAGGACCGACTGGTGCACGAGTATTCGACCGTTCGTACCGACGACGGCTGGGGGTTCGTGGTCGAGTACCCGCACGTCATCGAGAACCACGAGGATCCGGCAGTAACAACCGGTGAACATCCTCTCGTCCAGCCTCGGCACATGCGCTACGACTTCCGGGCACCGTTCACCGCGAACCTTCGTCTCGAATTGCCGCTCACCGGCATGGTGAATGCGATCGTCCTGTGGTGCCAGCCCATGACTCTCGCAACGACTCGTGTCCACATCGTGATGGTTCGCAACGATTGCCACACTCCCGAGGAACGTCAGGCCGCCGTGGAGTACGAGCTCAAGATCTTCGACGAGGACAAGAAAGTCATCGAATTCCTAGCTGACAAGTCGGTCCCACTCGACCGAGGTCAGGTTCACGTCCGTTCCGACCGGCACACCGTGGAGTTCCGCCGCATCCTGCAGCGCCTGATCGCCGGCGACTGAGCCGCTCAGACCCGCACGTACTCGAGTTCGCACTCCTCGCCGGACGCGTCGAAGAGATGGCGTCGCATGCGTCCCTCTCGGTAGGCATAGCGATGGGTTTCGACTCCTCGCGGAGTGCTGACCGTGATCACGAATTCCTCACCGGTGAGCACCGAGGTCATGTCGACCGGTCCGAGAGGAGATTGCTCCTTGAGAGTCGTCTCGCCATCGACCACGAAGTCGCGTTCGGTGTGATCCTTGCGCCAACGCCACGGATGCTTGACGTCGGTGGCCACGGTGACGACCCCGTCGTGCAACTGCAGATGAAGAGTCGTGCGATCGAACAACTCGCTCACATGGGCATCGGAGGCGGCTGGTTCCATGCGGCGGGCGGCCAACCATTCGCGATAACCGGTGTGGGCGACGAGGCGCCATGAACCTCGCCAGAGGTGCATCGGTTGACCGGGAACGATGCGCGGAGGCTTGGCCCGGCGTCGACCGAAGAATGCCCGCTGGGCGTCCTCCCCGAGATCGTCGGCCATGCGCTCGACACTCCGGACCTTGGGCATCCGGACTCCGCCGGGCACCTTCGCGCCACCGGGAAGCTTTGGCACTTTGGGTGCCTTGGGAAGTTTCGGCAGTGTCGGACCGGCCATGGGGAGACAGTAGAGCCCGACGAAGACCGAGCGACGTTCTAATGGACTACATTATCTCTCGGCCGAGGGGGCCGATCAGGGGGTCATCATGGAATTCGGCGTGTTCTTCAACGGGTATCTGCCCGGACCGGCGGCTCACGACAAGGGTGCCGAGCACCTCATGCTCATGCGTGAAATCGAGTACGCGATCCTCGCCGACAAATGCAACTGGAAGTACGCCTGGTTCGGCGAACATCACGGGCTCCCCGAGTACAGCCACTTGTCGGCGCCGGCTCCGGTGATGGGCTATGTCGCCGCGCGCACGAGTCGAATCCATCTCGGCTTCGCCATCAATTCCTTCCCGACGACGAAAGAGCACCCCGTACGCATCGCCGAAACGGCGGCCATGCTCGATCACATCACCGAAGGACGCTTCGAGTTCGGTACGGGACGCGGCGCTGGAAGTCATGAAGTCGCGACGTTCAACGGTCTGCAGACGAGCGAGACCAAGTCGATGTGGGACGAAGTGATTCACGAAATCCCGCGCATGTGGGAACAGAAGGACTACGACTTCGTCGGTAAGCATTTCTCGGTTCCGACTCCGCACAACATCCTGCCCAAGCCCTACGGCGAGGGTCATCCCCCCATCTGGGTCGCCTGCGGCAACGTCGACACCTACACGAAGGCCGCCCAGCACGGAATCGGTGCCATCGCCTTCAACTTCGAACCGATTCACAACCTCAAAGGTCGGATCCAGGCCTACAAGGAGGCCATCGGCAATCCGATCAATCAGGTCGGCCAGTACCGCAACGACAACGTGATGATGACGAACGCGTGTATCTGCCTCGAGGACCGCAATCGGGCGCGTGAGATCGCCAAGAAGCGCACCGGCTACCGCGTCACCATGGTCAACCTCTATCACGACACGATGCCCAAGTCGCCCGACGCGCGGGTGTGGCCGACTCCCCCGATCAAGGTCGAGTGGACCGACGAGATGCTCGACATGGCCATCGAAGGCGGTTACATGCTCTGTGGCAACCCCGAGGAAGTGTGCGAACAGCTCGAGCGCTACCAGAGTGTCGGCTGCGACCAAGTTGCCTTCGGTGTCCCCGACGAGGGTTACACGCATGACGAAGTCCTCGAGATGCTCGAAGTCTTCGGAAACAAGGTGATCCCCGAATTCGATCGTGATCCCGTTCACTCGACCACGCGTTTTCGCCAGCAGGCCAAGCGCCGGTACCCGGATTTTGCACATCCGATCCCGACCGGACTCGAGGGAGCCGAACCCCCGGTCTTCCCGATCTCGGTCTGATCGACACCTTTCACTCGTTGTCTGGTCACCGGTTTTCTGGTTCGGGTTCTTCACCTATACGGTGAAAATTCATCACCAGAACAACGGGGGTGTGATGTTCGGGGCGGAGTACTACCGGAGGTTCTACGGCAAGGGCGGTGTTCACGATCGTCGGGCCATTGCCAACCTCGCGTCCGCCGTTCACGGCATGGCCTCGTGGTGGGGAGTCACTCCTACATCGGTGCTCGATGTCGGCGCCGGTCCCGGCCTCTGGCGCGACTGGTATCGCTCCACTCATCCGCGCGTGAAAGTGACCTCGATCGACGTCAGCGACTACGCGTGCAAGAAGTACGGGCACGAGCAACGCGACATCTCGTCCTGGACTCCGCCCCAGCCCTTCGACCTCGTCGTCTGTCACGGCGTCCTGCAATATCCCGACGACCGCAACACCACGGCGGCCATCGACAACATCGCCGCCGCCTGTCGGCACGTCCTGTACCTCGAGGTACCGACGACTGCGGACTTTCGCACGGTCGTCGACCGCGAGGCGACCGACATGGACGTTCACCATCGGACCGGACTCTGGTATCGGCGTCGACTGGAGAAACACTTCATCCAGGCCGGGGCCGGGCTCTGGGTCCGACGCGGGGGCGGTGTCCTGCTCTACGAGCTGGAGCGCACCCGCTGAACGTTCACGCCTACGATCGCCACGTGACCGACTCTCTCGACACACGGGTTCGACGGCTTGAAGACATTCTCGAGATCCAGCAGATCTTCATCGACTACGGACTCGCGCTCGACGCCGGCGATTTCGACCTCTACGCGTCCCTCTTCGCCGAAGAGGGCACCATCGCCCTCGGCCCGATGGGCAAGGCCACTGGACGCGTAGCGATCAAGGAACTCATGGAGCGAACCATGCAAGGACGGGTCGGCAGATCGCTTCACATCGTGAGCAGTCCGCAGATCACTTTCGACGACGCCGGAGACACCGCACGTTCACAGGTGATGTGGACCGTCGTGCATCGCGACGAAGCGGGTCAGCCGCGACTCACGATGATGGGTCGTCACCAGGACGAACTGGTGCGCGAGAACGGTCGCTGGAAGATCGCTCGCCGACGAGGCCTGATCGACATGCCGTCGACCTTCACCCATGTCGACCACTGATCAGGCGCCGAGAATCTCGAGAACCTTGCGCACGCGCTCGGCGTGAATCGTCTCTTCGCGACCGTTCAACCGTAGGAGCTTTTCGACCTCGGGATCTTCTTCCTTGTCGGCCCACGCCTGATATCCCGCGTCTCCGTTGAGCTCGCCCTGCACGATGCCACGGAACAGATCGGGCGTCACCTCGGCCGGCATGGGGATGGGCAACAGCGCCGACACTTCAGCCGACGGCTCCCAATCGCGTCCGAGGCGGATCGAGAGCGCTTTTGCGATCCGACGCGCATGGGCGAGTTCTTCGCGTCCGTTACGCCGCAGGAGTTCCGCTGCCTCTTCGTTACCGATACGTTCGGCGAGCAAGTTGTAGAACTGCTCGCCACTGCACTCGAGGCGGTAAATCGTCTCCATGGCGGCGACGTCGAGGGTCGCGATCGAACCGAGCGACGCGCTCACGCTGTAGAAGTTCTCTTCCATGTGTCCTCCTTCGACACGAGACGCCTCGACGACTCCCGATGGCCACGCACAGTACCCGCGCCGCAGAGAGGCGGGTCAGTCGAGCAATGAGGGATCGGCGCGTAATTCCTGACGGACCATGGCTTCCCAGAAGCCGACGAAGCGATCACCGGTCGAAGCTTCCATGCGTTCGAGATACCACGACGGCAGGACACTCTTCATCGATCCGCCGGCGGCCCGGACGTGCCACGCTCGCTGACAACGCTGTTCGAGGGCAACTGCGCGCTGGTGTACGGCTCGAATGGAGTTGCCGAGGACGAAGACCCCGTGACCGGCGAGAAGCACGAGTTCGGCGTCGCCCATCGCCGCGACGGCCTTGGCCGCACTCCCCGAATCGTCGACGGCACCGTCGTATTCGGCCACCAAGGCCAACCGGCCACCACCCAGTGCCGATGACTGATCGAGGATCGGCGGAACCTCGCCCATGTCGGCCCACACAGTGCCGTAGAGCGGGTGATTGTGGAGGGCAACCTCGACTCCCGGCCGGGCTTTGTGCAGTTCGAGGTGGAGAGGGATCCCGGGGGGAACGGCCCACGAGCCCTCCACGAGATTGCCCTCCAGATCGATACGGATCACGTCGTCGGCGCAAAATTCGTTCCAGAGAAGAGGCCACGGATTGCACAACAACGTGCCGTCATGGAGATTGACCGTGATGTGCCCAGCCAGGTGGTCGTTGTAGCCCTCGCGCCACAGAGTGCGGGCCAGGAGGACGAGTTCCTGGGCCAGCGTCA
>CAZLXB010000001.1:74939-150385 GCA_964563545.1 uncultured Bifidobacterium sp.
CCGATCGCCGCGATCGGACGCAACTTGCGATACAGCCGGAAGCGCTCGACCGAATTCTCGGTGATGTGATGCATCGCTTCATCGATATCGTCCGTCACGAGAAGGAGGTCGAGATCTCCGGGTGAGATGAGTCCGGCCTCGGCCATCTCGTCGAGTTGCTGCAGGAGAGGTCCCCAGAACTCCGTACCCATCAGCACGACCGGAAAGTTGCTCACCTTGCCGGTCTGGATGAGTGTGAGTGCCTCGAAGAGTTCATCGACCGTGCCGAATCCGCCCGGCATCACCACGAAGGCGTAGGAGTACTTCACAAGCATGACCTTGCGCACGAAGAAGTACGAGAAGTCGACGCTGATGTCGAGATACGGATTCGGCATCTGCTCGTGCGGGAGTTCGATGTTGCAGCCGACGGAGTGGCCGCCGGATTCCTTGGCGCCGCGGTTGGCCGCCTCCATCACCCCCGGCCCGCCGCCGGTCATGACCGTGAAGCCGATCCGGCTGAGGGCCGATCCCACGACACGGGCGAGTTCGTATTCGGTGTCGCCTTCGCGGACCCGGGCCGAGCCGAACACCGTGACACACGGTCCGACGAAGTGCAGGCGACGGAATCCCCGGATCATCTCGCGCACCACCCGAGACACCGTTCGCAACTCGCGACGCCGCAGGCGCGGGCCACTGAGGAACGAGCGATCGCGGTTGAGTGGTGACCTTGGTCCCTTGGTGTCCACATCCATACTCGCAAGACTGCCATCCATGACCGACCATGTGCACGGCGCCGACATGATGAACGACCTGATACCACTCGTTCGAAATCTGCGTCATCAGATCCCCGACGTGATGAAAGCGTTCTCCGAACTCCACACGGCGACCATGAAGCCTGGAGCTCTCGACACCAAGACCAAAGAACTGATCGCTCTGGCCATTTCGGTGAGCGCGCGCTGTGACGGCTGCATCGCTTCGCACGCCCACGGGGCGGCCAAGCAGGGCGCAACCGAAACCGAGGTTTCCGAAGCGATCGGTGTGGCCATCCTCATGGCCGGCGGACCAGCCACGGTCTACGGGCCGAGAGCGCTCGCCGCATTCCAGGATTTCGCGTCACCGACCTCAACCTGACCGGACGACCTACCGATCACGGTGGGCCATGTGGCAACCTTGCCTCGATGGCTCGCAAGACGAAAATCACCGTCGCCACCGTCAATGTCAACGGGATCCGCGCTGCGGTGAACAACGGCATCGGTGGCTGGATCACCGAACGGCAACCCGATGTGATCACGATGCAAGAGGTGCGGGCGCCCGATGACCTCGTGGCCGACCTCGTGCGCAGTGTGACCGGACCGAAGTGGTCAGTCGCCCACGACGAATGCGAGCAGAAGGGTCGCGCCGGTGTGGCCGTGGTCGCCAAGAAGCCGATCGTCGCCAGTCGTTCCGGATTGCGTCAGCACACCAAGGACAAGACGAAGTTCTCCGATTCGGGCCGATGGATAGAAGCCGACCTCGAGACACCCGATGGCAAAGGACTCACGGTGATCTCCGCCTACGTGCACACCGGTGATGCCGAGAGCCCGGAACGTATGTCGGAGAAGTTGGCCTTCTTGCGCGCCGCCACAGTACGCCTACAGGATCTCAGGAAATCGAAGCGCCACGTCCTGCTGACCGGTGATCTGAACGTGGCCCATCGGGAAGTCGACCTCAAGAACTGGAAGGGCAACCTGAAGAGTGCGGGTTTTCTTCCGGAAGAACGAGCCTGGTTCGACGAGCTCTTCGACGACCACGGTTGGGTCGATGTCGCCCGTCGCCTCAGCGGGGAAGGACCTGGTCCGTATTCGTGGTGGTCGTGGCGCGGAAAGGCCTTCGACACCGACGCCGGTTGGCGCATCGATTACCACATCGCGACTCCGGGTCTGGCCGATTGCGCCGTGGAAACCGCCGTCGATCGCGCGCCGTCGTACGCCGAACGATGGTCGGATCACGCACCCGTGGTGGTCACGTACGCCCTGTGACTCCGGCGTACGACGAGAGACGAACCTCCGAGGGCCGCGAGTCCGACCAGTGCCACCAACACGCCCTGCAGAACCTCGTTGTCGACGTTCTGGAAGACGAAGGCCGAGATCGAGATCACGATCACGAGCGCCCCACCTGCCACTTGTTCGAGACGTGACCACTGAACACCCGTGGCAAACAAGAGACACCCAATGACCAGCGCGGGAACGAGGCCGTTCACACCATCGAATTCGGCGACGAAACCCGGAGTCGCCATGACGATCATCGCCACCCCGGCGATTCGCAGGAGGATCGAGAATCCGACCCTCCCCTGACCGAGTGCGATGAGCAGAGAGCCGGCGATCGCAAAGGGCAATGCGGTGAGACCCGAATCGATGTCGAGAAGTTCGATGGCCCCCGCACACACGGCGATGGTCGACGGGATCATCGTGACACTCGCACCGAAATGCGACGAAGGGAGTCGCACGAGCGACCAGGCGACCCCTACGGTGCCCGCCGATACGGCGATCCACGCGCCGTCGACATCGGCATTGGCCAACAGCAGGGCACCAGCAGCGACGAAGGATGCGATGCTCGCCATCTCGAGTATCTCACCGGTGTTCAGACGCCAGCCCGACTTCTTCTCGAGGCGATAACTGACGAAACCAGCCACGGCACTGACGACGTACAGCAAGACCGCCACCACGACCTCGGACGCTTCGTCGAAGAGAGCCACGGCCAGGCGAACGACACCGACGACGATGATCAACGCGGCCAAGTAGCCGACGGTCTCGCGCAACGAGAGCACGATGCGGGGCGCATGAAGAATGTCTTCGGCTTCGGCGTGCGAGAGACGACGATCGTCGACGAGTTTTTCGACCATTTCTCTCTGCGTGAGTTCAGCCATGGGACACCTCCGAGAATGCGGTGCGAAGAGTTTGGCCGACTCACACACGCCGAAGCCTCCGGCCATCGATGAAGATGACGGGAATACCTCGTGGTCACTCGGGGGCGAGGAAACTCCGATACACCGAGATCAGCGCTTCCTTCTGCGCATCGGTCAGACGGCCATCACGACGAATCGCGTCTTCCGTGTCGCCCGATGGTTGCTCGTCCTCGTCGAGCATGCCGGCGCGATCGAGGAGTTCTTCAGCCGACACATTGAGGGCGCGGGCGATCGAACGCACGACGCGCACGGAGGGTTCGTGGAGGCCCCGTTCGATCTGACTCAGGTACGGATTGGACACCTGAGCCAGATCGGACAACTGGCGAAGACTCATCTTGGCCAACTGACGTTGTTGGCGGATCGCAGCACCAAGGGCGCCGAGGCGACCCTCCCAATCGTCGGCCATGCCGAGTGGCTTACTTGGCCGAGGTCTTGGCGAGAGTGCGCACGGCCTGGCCGGCGAACTCGGCCTGCTGGCGGGCGACCTTCTTCGCGAACTCGACGTTCGACTTGATGGCGGCCTCGACTCGCGGGAACTTCGGGAGCTCGGGCTTGGCCGGCACCACACGGGCGACGACTTCGGACACCTTCTCGAGGCGGGCCAAGGTGGCCTTGTTGCCCTTGTCGAGGTTTCCGAGGATCGCCTGACGGGCGAACTCGGGGTTGAGCACGGCGCCGACCTTGGCGATCAGAGCCGCCGGGGCCTTGGCCGCGGGGGTGGATTCGGGGGTGGGGGTGGTCTTTTTCTGAGCCATGCTTGAAGAATACGGCTTTGCGCTAGATATGCCAAGCGGAGCCGGGGTGACTCCCGTTACTCGGGACGCTCAGCCGTGGATGTGCTTGAGCCCCCGGGCGATGGCCGCGGCCTGCACCGTGATGTGGTGCTCCTCAGTAAACGCCACGCTGTCGACCACGGCCCCGGCGCGAGCGGCCAGTTCGCCGAACCGGGCGGCGTTACGAACCATGGCCGCCATGTCCCGCTGGGCAGCGTTGGCGAATCGCTGCGGATACACCTTGCTCAGGTCACCTTCTTCGTGCTCCCCTGCGCCCACGAAGACACGTTGGCCCTCGGGCCGAGGTTCGATGTCGGCATCGAGGATCGAGGCATGGTTCCACCAGAGCGACGGACTGATCGAGAGTAGATGCGAAAAGACGTCCGGGCGCTCGAGCCAGGCCCACGTGGCGAACAGACCCGACAGCGACCAACCACCAATCGTGATGGCCCCCATGCGGGTCCCGGCCGCCGTGAGCTGCTCACCCACTTGCGGAATCACCCTCGACTCGAGAAGTGCGAGAAGTCCGGCGGCACCACCAGTCCCCATCGACGCCATGGCGTTGTCGTCGGCGAATGGACCGGGGAGCACCCATTCTTGTGGGGTGAAATCACGGAAGCGGCTCGAGACGTAACGCACAGGATCCACTTCATCGCGCATCACTCCGACCACGGCGAGCGATGGAAACTCCCCCAGCGTCACAAGATTCACGGTGCGGGCGAACTCGACCGCAGTGAGAAACAGGAAATCACCATCCAAAAGAACGACCACGGGTGTGCGTTGATCCATGCGTCCGGTGGGTAAGGCGAGAGAGACGCGCAGGCCCGGCTCGGTGGTTCCCGAAGGAACAGTCCACGTCGTGCTGGCGGGCAAGACGAACGGTGTGGTCATATGGAGAAGTTAGTCACCACGAAGTCGGATTCGAAAGGAGTCGAGAATGAGATACCTGCTCGCCGTGATCGACACCGGTACCAACACGGCTCGTCCGAATGAGATGGCCGAGATCGATGCCTTCAACAACGGATTGAGGGACTGCGGTTATTGGGTGATGGCCGCTGGACTCGTGGAGCCGACTCGTGCCGCCGTGATCGACAATCGAGACGGAGCCGGCCAGAAGTCCGACGGCCCGTTGCATCGGACCACCGAATACATGAGCGGTTTCTGGATCGTCGACGTCCCCGATCATTCGACTGCACTGCAGGTGGCTGCCGACGGATCGCGTGCTTGCAATCGCAAGGTCGAGGTTCGGCCCTTCATCGAACGCTGATGCTCGCTGGCGGGGAGGGGAACCGTCGCTCCGCTCCTCCCAAATCGCGAGCCCGCCACACGCGAATCGACCGGCCTCTCGGCCGGTCGATTGAGATGGTGGCGGGGAGGGGATTTGAACCCCTGACCTTCGGGTTATGAGCCCGACGAGCTACCTGGCTGCTCCACCCCGCGTCGTGTACCTCATGCTACGGCCACACATCGCCGAGCCCAACCCGACTCAATCCAGTTGGGCGAGATCCCTCGGGATCAACCAATCCACCACCCGCAGGAGTTCTTCGGCGAGTCGACGGGAAGCCATCAGGAGGTTGGCGTCGAACTGCTCAGCCGTCGATGTCGGATGGTCGACCAGATCGGTGATCGCCTTCACGGCCGTGAACGGCACCGACATCTGCGAGCACACGTACCCGACCGAAGCCGCTTCCATGTCCTTCACCGCCGCTCCCGATGCCACGATCATGCGTCGATCGGGTTCGGATTCGTCGAGCGAGTTGCCGGTCGTCACCACACCGATCTTGAGGCCGAGTTGGGCGGCCATGTTCCGCAGACTCACCACCGGATGACGACCGATTCCGTACTCGGCGAATCCTGGCAAGTCGATGCGCCGATCGTGATGCACCACATGGCGATCGCTCACGTACACATCACCGATCTCACCTCCGGCGCGGCTCCAACCGCCCGCGGTACCGGCCGAGATCACCATGTCGGGTTCGAATCGTTCGATCACCGCATAGGTGTTGAGAACGGCGGCGTCGGTGCCGATCGAGTCGACGCCGTACCGGCGATCGCGGCCGTTCAAGGCGATCAGGATCTCCGCACCGTGACGCCGAGCGGAGAACCACTTCACGGTGAGCGGCGGTGCACCGTGCACGGCCACCGCCGACAGCGAGACGAGGAGCGAGGAGGCTTCAGCCCCCATCGCCATCACGATCGCAATGCGCCGCACGAAGTCATCGTAGGTTCCCCCGACCATCCCGACCGGGACGACTAAGTTGATGACGAATGGGCATCTTCAAGCGATCACCGCGGGCCACGCGAGCCGAGGTCGACGAGATCCGGTCTCAAGTCGGTGCCCTCGTCGCCCGGATCGAGCAGATCGTCGCGTCCGATTCTTCCCGCGGCGAGCAGCTCGAAACCGTCGTTACCCAATTGCGTCAACTCGACGGACGTATCGGTCAGATCGGCAACGAAGTGACGCACCAACTCACCGAACTCTCGACCGACATCGACAAACTCGGGCACAGGACGCAGGATCTCACTGATCACATCGGACAACTCACCGAACTGCCTCAGGTGGTCGAGGGAGTTCGCAGCGATCAGGCTCGTCTCGCCAACGAGCAGGCTCGCTACGAAATCGCCTTCCGGCAGGATCTCGCCGAGGTCGCCGAAATGATCATGAAGAAGCGACCTACCTGAATCACGCGTTCAGCGCGGCCAGAGCCTGACTGATCAGGTCCTGAGCTTGGGCAACCTTCTCCTGGTAGAGACCAAGATCGCCATCGCGCAGAGCCTGATCAGCTTCGTCGAACACCGCCTCGGCCCGCTCGAGAAGTACGGCCGGATCGGTGGACGTGGGAGTTTCGTCATCGGACGGTGTGGTCGGCTCGGTACCGGTGTCGGTCTCGGTGGATGAACCATCGGTCGACACTTCCTTCAGGTCCACGTCGGCGGTCGGGAAGAGTCGGTTCACGGCATCCGTGAGGGTGTCGCCGATCACCGAGCGACCGTCGTACCAAGCCAGAACACGACGTACGAACACCTGCTTCGATCCCGCATCGTCCGGGCGCACATAGAGCGGGCGCACCCACATGACACCGTCCCCGACCGGTATCACCTGCAACTGGCCGAACACCACGCGCGAACCGCGTTGATCGAGAAGGGTGATCACCGGCGAGATCTCGGTATCGCTGCCGAGTTCGGCGGCGACGGTCGCCGGACCTTCAGGGAGCGCGCCCTCGATGCTGTACACCGTGATCTGACCGTAAGTATCGGGATCGCTGGACACCGCCATGAGCGCCCGCAACTCCTTACGGGTGTCATCGGGTGAGAACGGCACGAACGGACGGATCAACGAAAACTCGGAAGTGTCCGAGCCCGGAGCGTGGAAGAGCGTGTAGTACGGCTCGAAGCGGCTCACGCGCGCATCGGCGACGTCGCCGGTATTGGCTTCGGCCGCCACATCGGTCACCGCGACTCCGGTGGCGCCGACCGTCACGAGTTCGGGCTCGCGGACGGCGGCCTGCGCAACGCTCCACGCCGCGTCACGGTTGAAGAACTGATCGGCGTCGGAGAATTGGTAGCGGCCGTAGAGATTGGTCTGCACCCGGAACAAGTCTTCGGGGTAACGGAAGTGCGAACGGAGTTCATCACTGACCTGATCGGCCGGAGTGAAGAGTCCGGGGTAGGCCTTCGACCAAGCCCGCACGATCGGGTCGGTGGGGTCGATCACGTACAGCGTGATATCGCCCGTGTACGCGTCGACCACGGCCTTCACGCTGTTGCGCACGTAGTTGAAGTTGTGGTCGAGTCCGGAACCGGGAGTGAGGTTGTCGGTGTTGGCCTTCTGCGCGTACGGGTAACGAGAGGTCGTGGTGAACGCATCGATCACCCATTGCACCGAACCGTCCACGGCCACGGGGTACGGATCGGCATCCAAATGGAGGAAAGGAGCGACCTTGGTGACCCGATCGCGCACGTCGCGAATGTGCAGAATCCGCGACGAATCCTCGAGCAGATTCGAACCGAACAGGTTGAACTCGCCGAAGTGGACAGCCATGGCCAGACGACGGAAAGTGGAGTTCATCCGAATGCCACCTTCGCCTTCGTAGGCGGCAGCTTCGGTGTCGGGACACGCTTGCTCGACCTGGTTCGTGTTCACGATCGCGTATCCGGGCTGCTCGGTGCCGAAGTAGAGCTGAGGACGATCGACAGGGAGAGGCTCGTAGATCGGACGGCCATCACTCGTGACGCGGCTCGCCGAGGCCGAGATCAAACCGCAACCGTGCGTGTAAATGAGATGGCGCGAAACCCACGTACGGTTGGGAATGCCGTCCGAGTTGAGTTCACGGGCCGCCACGAGTGTCTGCTGGCGACGGCCATCGATCTCGTAACGATCCACATCGAGATCGTTCACGGCGTAGAAAGCGAACTGCCCCTCGTCGAGAGCGAAGCGATCCCGCATCTCGGTGACGTCGAGCAACCTCGTGTCGGCCAGAGCTGCGGTTCCGGCTTTCACCTCGGTGGGTGTCACATCACCGAGGGTGACGGGAACGGTCACGACCGAGTCGAGCCCCATCGCCGCCTGAGTGGCTTCGATATTGCGTCCGATGTACGGGCGTTCACGCGTTGTCACGTTCGGTTGCACCACGAAACGCTGGATGATCGCCGGATACACGGCACTGGCCACCACGGCGATGATCGCCCACAGAGCCATCGAGAGAAGCGGGAAGCGCCAACCTCCCCAACGAATGCCGGCCAAGAACAACACGGCAACGAGAAGGCTCACGAGGATCAAGAGGTTGATCGCCGGAAGTTGAGCTTTCACGTCGGTGTAGGTGGCGCCCTGAACCACACCGCGTGTCGACACCGTGAGTTCGAATCTCTGTAGCCAGTAGTCGACGGCCTTGACGACGGCGAGCAGCGCGAAAAGGACGCTCAGGTGAACACGCGCACCCTTGGTCACTCTCTCCTTGGGGGTCTGGACGCGGATCGCACCGTTCAGGAAATGAACGACGGCCGACATGAGAGTCACGAGCACGATCGCCGCGAATGCCCAGTCGACGACGTACGTGAGGAACGGAAGTCGGAACACGTAGAAACCCACGTCGACCTTGAAGAGCGGATCCTCCACCCCGAACGACTGCGCATTCCGGAAGAGCAACCACTCCTGCCACTGGCTGACAGCCGGTAGGCCGATCATGATCCCGACCACGATCGACACCACGAAACGCAGCAACCGCGAACGACCGGCGACGATGGCCCGATAGCGCTCGACGATCTCGCGTTCAGGACCGAGCGGGAGGTCGGGCGGTGCGAGGCGTTGGGCGAGAGTCAGACTGAAGAAACAAACAACGGCGAACCCGACGCTGAAAACGGCACCGAGCATGACCTTGGCCCACAACGAGTCCCAGAAGACATTCGAGCGATCGACCGAGTCGAACCACAAGAGGTCGACGTAGAAGTTCGAGAGTGATCGCGCCGACAGCACGAGCAGAACGAGGACGACGGCGAGAACGATGACCACCAGTCGGCCACGGGAGGCCCAGGCCGGACGTCCGGGTCGAGGTAGGCGAGGTCCGCGACGGCGCGGACCTCCGGGAAGGTCCGAGGGGATGCGCACGCTGCGAGATTAGTTGTGATTCGGCACGATGGCACAGCGGCACCCGGCATGCGCCGGGGCGTGAGTGTGACCGGTGGGAAATGCTTCACAGCCGGCGATCGGACCGGCGAGTGAATTGTCCTCGGCGTCGGCACAGGCCGGACCGGCCGGGTCGAATTTCCAGCACACGTTCATGTCGGGAGTGAGCACCGCCAGGGCTCCACGGCCGTATGCGGTGTAGGCGATGTCGTTGATCGTCTCGTCGACGATCTGGTTCTTCCATTCGCGGTACACCACACGCACGAGTGACGAGAGTTCCGCGTTGCTTCCATCCGCCTGCGAGATACAGCGGCTGAGTCGCTCGCGCAGCGGCTCGACGATGGATGTCACGATGAATTCGTCGATCGCCTTCATCTGCTTGGCCACGGCGGTGCTGAGATCACGATCGGAGGGCATGCTTCCCGATGCGTGCAACGACCGTGCACCGGCCACCGCAGCCGACTTGATCGAGGGAGCCAGCGCAGCGCAGAAGCGCTTCGCGTGCTCACTCTTCGGTCCGACGATGGCATCGAGCGTCTTCACGACCGCCTTGCCGCGCAATGTGTCGAGAATCTGATTCTGTTCATCGGCCAGCACACGCTTCGTCTTGCGACCCATGGTCAAGGTGAGCGGAACAAGGATCTCGTCGCGCGTCTCGAACACGGTGGCCGACTCGACCACCTCGGCCGCGTCGATCACCGACACAACCGAAGCAACCGGCTCATCGTCGGCTTGCTCGGCGGCGTCACCGGCCTTGGTCGCCTCTTCGGCGACGACCGTTGCACTTGCTCGACGCAGTTTGGCGAAGATGTCGTCGGCACCTGCCGCACCCGAACGCTCCGTCCTTGCGGACTTGCCGGTCGACTTCGGCTCGGGGCTCGTCTCGGATTTGCCGAACAGAGGCACCACATTCGACGGCGTGGTCTTGAGTTCGACCACCGGTGCGGGCAGAGTCACTTCTTCCTCGACGGCTGTTTCTTCCTCGACGGTTTCGACGGCTTCGGCGACAACATCGCCCGCGACTTCCGCGTCGTCATCGGATTCATCGACTTCGGGGATGATCGTCTCGACCGGGATCGACCGTTCGAACGACGGGTGCATCGCGCGCGGCTCCTCCTCATCGTGGTCCTGGTCGTAGAACGGAGTACGAGCAACCGGCGCCATCGTTGGTTCGGACGACTCGTCGAGTTCCTCGACCGGCACCATGATCGGGATCGGTCCGGTGGTCATGGCGAGATTCACGTAGGCAGCCGGTTCTTCCCCGACGTCGCTGAGATCACGCAGAACGTCGTCGGTTGCGATGCGTGCGCGCTCGAATGCCTGAACGAGCCGGTCGCGCCCATGGAAGAGATCTTCGATCTGTTCACGCGCGAGTTCACGGCGTCTCGAAACGTCGGCGAGCACCCGCTCGCGGTAGGCCCGAGCCTCGTTCACCATGTCGCGGCCCTGTTGCTTGGCCATCAGGATTTCGGCTTCGGCATCGGCGGTCGCGTCCTGGCGAATGCGCTCACCCTCGAGTTCGGCCTCCTCACGAATCCGAGTCGCCTCGTCGGTCGCGTCACGCACGAGACGCTGGGCGGTCTCTTCGGCGCGCGAACGGAACTTCGCCGCCGCCTCCCGGGCGGCCTGGATGATCCGGGCCGTCTCTTCTCCCAGCACCTCGGCCAATTTGTCCTCGTCGAGTTCACCCGGGATGATCCCGACGTCGGTCGGGCGGGTCAGGAGTTCGCGTTCGAGAAAACGCTCCCTCTCCTGAAGACGGGACAACTCGGCGGCGACCATCCGCAGGAAGTCACGGACCTCATTGGGGTCGAAGCCGCGGCGGGTCGTCGGGAAAGCCGCCCCGGCCACTGCGGCGGGGGACGACGGATCGGGACGCGAAAAGGAGATGGCCATCGGAGTGAGGGTATGAAACCGCAGGTGAAAAGGGGTGGCAATCGCGACCACCCTCGTCGGGTTCACCCCCTTTGAACTGGGCTTCCTCCCCGTTTGGCCAGTGCGGCGAGGGCATCCCCGAGCGACTCGACGGTGACGATCTCGACATCGTCACCCACGGCCAGACGGGCGGCCTCGATCTCGGCCTCGGATTGGCTCGCCGGCACCAGGAACAACCCGGCACCCGAGCGCCGGACGGCCACGGCCTTTTGGACGAGGGCCCCTATGGGACCCACCGATCCGTCCTCGGCCATGGTGCCCGTGGCCGCAACACCCCCGGGTGGGCTCAATTCACCCGGCGACAGTTCGTCGATCAGAGCGAGAGTGAACGCCAACCCCGCCGACGGCCCGCCGATGCGGTCGGTGTCGAAGTCGACGTCGACCGGCAACACGACCGTGCGCGTATCGCGCGCGTTGAAGCCGACAATCGTGCGCGTCGGATCATTCGGGCTCGCCATCAACTCGACTTCGACCGTGCGAACCTCGTCGTCCGGAACATCGATACCGCGCACCTTCAAGATGACTCGGTCACCGGGTCGGGACGAGGCCAGCGCTTCCGACAGATCGCTGACGACGCGAACTCCATAGACGGCGCCATCGGAAGTTCCGGGTATCTCGACCGACACGATCGTGTCACCGACTTCGAGAACGCGGCAGGCGCGATCGGCCGGCGCGTCATCCGGGCAGAGTTCGGAGTCGAACGAGCCGACCTGTGCAACTCCTTCGTCGAGTCGGGCATCGAGTCCGAGATAATCGAAGGCCACGTAGGCCGCGATCTCCTTGGCCGTCGCCATGGCTCCGAGTTGAATCTCGCGATCGAGGTCGGGCTCACAACTCCCGAATCGCTCCTCGCACGTCTGCACTTTCACGTAAGGATCGATCCAACCCATGAACGCCTCGAGTGGTGTGAGTCGTCCACCGAGAGCGGTCACGAACCTCACGCTCTGGTCGGGTGCGTGGAGTTCGATCCCGGCCGCCGAGGCCGCCACCGGGTCGATGATCAGCTTCGACTCCACCCGAGGCGCCGAACCCGGGGCCGTCGAGTAGCGCTGCAGGGGCCAGAACATCGCCCCGATCACGGCGACGATGGCCACGAAAGCGATGGTTGCCAAGGGGACACCCCAGATCGGGGGCTTCCCCACACCGGTTCCTTGAGCAACTACCGTTTCGTGTTGCGTGTCGATCTCTGACATCACCGTTCGCGTCGCCGTCATCGCCGGGTGCGCCCTCGTGGCCCTCCTCGTGATCGGCTGGAGACAGCCTGCCAGAGGTGTCGCCTCGACTCCACGCAGTCGGTCCGCGGAGGCCATCGAACCCCCGACATCGGCCCGCCGACGGATCCGACGCCAGGCTCTTGATTTGTCCGCCCTCGGTGGAGTTGCATTGTTGGCGGGGGTCGTTGTTGCCACATTGGTGTCCGTTGCCATGTCCTGGTTGGTCACCAACATCATCGATCGCCTCTGACCTACCCCTACAGGTGAGAAATTCGTGACCGACAACACCAATCAGAACATCGTCGAACTTCGGCGCGCCATCGTCATCGCCGGTCACTCCGGTGACGAAGCGACCGTCCGTGCCGCCCTCACCCATTCATCGGGCTCGGTGCGCGACGCCGCCTTGGGCGCGATGGCCCGCCTCGGGCTGCTCACCCACGATCTCGCCCTGGCCGCCATGTCCGACAAGGACGCACGGGTGAGGAGTCGTATCGCCGAACTATCCGTCGATCTCCCCGGCCTCGATCTCGCGCCACTTCTCGACGACCACGATCCGATGGTGGTCGAAATGGCCGCCTGGACGTGTGGCGAACACGAGACGGTCGCCGATCACATCATCGCGAAACTCATCCAGTTGTGCACCGGGCACGAAGAACCACTGGTGCGCGAAGCCGCAGTGGCTGCACTCGGTGCGATCGGCGATGAACGCGCATTGAAGGCCATCCTCACCGCGTGCAACGACAAGCCGGCCGTGCGCCGTCGGGCCGTGCTCGCGCTCGCACCCTTCGACGGTCCGGACGTGAAGGCCGCGCTCACTACCGCCCTCGAGGATCGTGATTGGCAGGTCCGTCAGGCCGCCGAAGATCTTCTCGGCTGAATTCAGATTCCTTCGAGAATCAGCAGCACACCGAAAACCACGAAAGAAATCGTCGCACCAATACGGATCCAGCGCTCGGGAAGGCGCTGACCGAGTTGCCGGCCCACCACGATCGCCAATGCATCGGCGGCAACCATCCCGAGGGTCGACCCGAGCCAGGTGCCCACGACTCCTTCACGGGTCGCGAGTGTGATCGTCGCCAACATCGTCTTGTCACCGAGCTCGGCGAGAAAGAATGCGACGCTTGCGGCAACGACAGCATTTCTCGTCGACTTCTCCGCCTGCCCCGCTTCTTCATCGGACAGCTCGTCGCCTCGCAATGTCCACGCTGCGAAGAACAAGAAGGCGATACCGGCGAGAATGGCAATGGTGTCGGTCGGGAGACGCGCTCCGACCACGGCTCCGACTCCGACGCTGATCGCATGAGTGAAAGCGGTGGCGATCGTGATTCCGAGTAGTACCGGCCACGGCTTGTAACGCGCGGCGAAGGCGAGAGCCATGAGTTGGCTCTTGTCGCCGAGTTCGGCCACGAAGATCACGCCGAAACTGATGAAAAAGGCCGAAAGCATGACGATGCGACATTACCCTCGCTGCCATGGGCCACCTTCTTCCCGATGAGGCGGTGATCGCCGCCTATCGCGAACTCCGGGAGCGCGTGATTGATCTGCTCCGATCGCTCACCGAAGAGCAAGGATTGCTCGTGGTACCGGCGTGTCCGGCCTGGACCATCGCCGAACTCGCGTCCCACATGGTCGGAGTTCCCGAGGACATCCTCAGCGGACGAATGGAAGGGGTCACGACCGAAGCCTGGACTCGAGCCCAGGTCGATCGACATCGTGGCGCTTCACCCGTCGAACTCGCCAACCGCCTTGCGGCGACGATCGAAAGTTTCGATGCCGTCCTTCCTCATATTCCATCGCCAACCAATTCGCAGATGGTGATGGACGCGGTCACCCACGAATTGGACTTGCACGGTGCCCTCGGGCGACCCGGTGTCCACGATTCATCGGCCGTGAAGGTTGGGCTCGGCTGGCTTCTCGATCGTGCCGCGTCTCACGACCCCGTCCTCGTCGATCGGCTTCGTGCGTCCGGGGCGTCCGACTTCGACATCTTGCGGTCGCTCAGCGGTCGGCGAACTCTCGAGCAGATCAACGCCATTGGCCTCGATGCGGAAGAAGTGGCGCGCCTTCTCGACGGGTCTCCCCTGCGGCTACCCGATCGACCGGTGGAATCCTGATCGAAGTTGTCGTTTAGTCATTTATTGACTAAACAGATGGAATGCGTCCCCGATGGCTCGTGCCCTTCGCGCTCGTCCCGTTGCTGACGACTTTGACCTCCTGCGGTTCCGATACGTCCACCACCACGCTCGAGGTTTCGGCCGCGGCCTCCCTCACCGGCGCCTTCGGCGAGATCGAGAAGGCCTTCGAACGAGCACATCCCGATGTCGATGTGGTCCTCAACTTTGCGTCTTCGTCCGATCTCGTGACTCAGATCGTCGAAGGAGCACCGGTCGACGTGTTCGCCTCGGCCGACACCAAGAACATGGACAAAGTCTCCGAGGCTGGTCTGATCGCCGGGGATACCGGAATTTTCGCCACCAATTCGTTGCGCATCATCGTCGCCCCCGGCAATCCACTCGAGATCACCTCACTCGCCGATCTCACCCGACCCGGGCTCGTGTACGTCACCTGTGATCCGAGCGTTCCGATCGGGCGATACGCACAAGAGGTTCTCGACGCCGCCGGCGTCGACCTCGCGCCGGCTTCCTTCGAAGAGAACGTCAAAGGCATCGTGGCCAAGGTGACCGCCGGTGAAGCCGACGCCGGCATCGTGTACGCGACCGATGTTCTCGCCGCCGGGGATCGCGCCGAAGGTGTCGACATACCGGACGAACTCAATGTGTCGGCCCGATATCCCATCGCCGCTCTGACATCGTCTGATTCGTCCGAAGTCGCCCGACGGTTCGTCGACTTCGTCGGCTCGAGCGAAGGTTCGGCGATCCTCACACGATTCGGATTCGGCACCCGATGAAACAGCGGCGGCGTCAAGCTCCGATAGCCGTGCTCGTGTGGGCCGGTGTGGCCATCACCTTCTTTGCACTTCCCTTCATCGGCATCCTCGTGCGGGCGCCCTGGAGCGATCTCCCCGATGTCATCACCGATCGAGCAGTTCGTCGAGCACTCTGGCTGTCGCTGCGAACGTCACTGATCGCATCTCTGTTCGCCGGAATCCTCGGTGTGCCGCTGGCCTGGGTGCTTGCCCGCGTCGATTTCCCGGGTCGGCGAGTGGTGCGAGCAGTGGCCACGCTGTCGATGGTTCTGCCACCGGTGGTCGGTGGCGTCGCGCTCTTCACATCGTTCGGTCGTCGGGGGATCGTCGGGCAATACCTCGATGAGTGGTTCGGTGTCCGACTTCCGTTCTCCACCGCCGGAGTGATCGTCGCCCAGACTTTCGTGGCGATGCCCTTTCTGGTCCTGGCCGTCGAGTCCGCGTTCCGTCAACTCGACGTCCGGTACGAAGAAGCGGCGGCCACGCTCGGAGCCCGACCGTTCTTCGTCTTCCGACGGGTCACACTTCCGAGCGTGCGACCGGCGCTCGTCGCCGGTTTGGTGCTCGCCTGGGCGCGAGCACTCGGCGAATTCGGAGCGACGATCACTTTTGCCGGCAACCTGCCGGGTCGAACACAGACGATGCCACTTGCGACGTATCTCGCCCTCGAATCACAACCCGAGCGAGCGCTCGTCTTGAGTCTCGTGATGATCGGCATTTCGTTCGCCGTATTACTGGGGTTGCGTGAGCGCTGGCTCACCACTTCGCTGCCCGAGGTTCGGGCATGACACTCGAAGCCCGGTTCTTCCTTCGTCGAGGCGACTTCGAATCGACGATCGATCTCACGGTCGGTGACGACGAAGTCGTCGCGATTCTCGGTCCGAACGGAGCCGGCAAGTCCACCTTCGTTCGTGTGGTGGCCGGTCTCGAGACGATCGACACCGGCACGGTTCGAATCGGTGATCGGATCGTCGATGAGCCCACGAGTTCGGTGTTCGTCGACACCGCCGATCGCAACGTGGGTGTGGTGTTCCAGGATCACCTCCTCTTCGACCATATGTCGGTTGAGGACAACGTGGCCTTCGGTCCACGAGCCCGGGGGTTCAGTCGACGTGAGTCCCGCCAGCAGGCACTCGATGTACTGCGACGTTTGGGACTACAGGATCTCGCGTCACGCGCTCCCCGCACCCTGAGTGGTGGGCAGTCCCAAAGAGTCGCCCTGGCCCGCGCGCTCGTCACTTCACCGCCCGTCCTTCTCCTCGATGAGCCGCTGGCCGCCCTCGATGTGTCGACTCGGCGGGAGATCCGGCGCGAACTTCGTCGACATCTCGACCAATACGGAGGCTCCACCATCCTCGTCACTCACGATCCGCTCGACGTCTACACGCTCGCTGACCGTATCGTCATCATCGAGAACGGGACGATCACGCAGTCCGGAACCATCGAAGAGATCACCACTCGACCCCGAACCCGCTACGTGGCCGAACTGGTCGGTAACAATCTCGTGATCGGGACCGCTCGGGGAACGACCATCACATCCGAGGCCGGAGTCGAGCTGAGTGTTGCCGATTCGTGGGAAGGCCCGGTGCTCGCCACCATACGTCCACAAGCGGTCACCGTCTCACGAAGTTCCGACGCGCTCACGAGTTCCCGCAATTCGTGGTCGACGCGCATCACCGGCTTCGAGTCGTCGGGCGAACGGGTTCGCATTCACCTCACCGGTCCCCTCGACCTCGTGGCCGAGATCACGACTCGAGCCGTCGATGCACTCGAACTGCAGGTCGGCGATGAAGTCACGGCATCGGTGAAGGCCACCGAAATCGAGGTCTACGAACGGTGAGCAGATCGAGTCGCATCGAATCCGACCTGTTGCTCGGCGAATGGGCCTGTCTCGGAATCGTCGCGCAAGAACCCACTCATGGTTTTGCGGTGGCGGCCCGGCTGAGGATCGACGGCGATGTCGGTCGTGTCTGGTCCCTGACCCGTCCGCTGACGTACCGAGCGATCGACCACCTCACGTCGATCGGCTACGTCGAACCGGTTCGAGAAGAACAAGGCGTGGCCGGCGGAAATCGGACGATCATTCGCATCACACGGTCAGGTCGTTCCCAACTCTTACGTTGGCTCGCCACCCCTACCACTCACCTGCGCGACCTGCGTAGCGAGTTCCTTCTCAAATTGACGCTGGGCGAGACGCTCGGCCTGGAGAACCGGACTCTGATCCGCGAACAGAGAAAGATCGTCGAGCGGATTCTGAAAGGCCTCACCTCGCCCGCCACGGGAAACCTCGACCACGTGACCGTGTGGCGGATCGAAGCCGCCGAAGCCGCCCGCCGGTTCCTCGATCAGTTGTCCTGAATCACGCCTCCGAGGATGGGCAACAACGTCAATTCGGGTTCGTCCGAGATCAATCGCTGAAGTCGGTAGCGGTTCTCGAACAAGGCGACCAAGGCTCCGTCACCACGCTTCAGGATTCGAATCCCGCCGATTCGACGTAGGCGGTCGACCGAAGCATCGTCGGTGAGCCTGATCGCCTGATAGCCCGCCGGCTCGATTCGACTCGGGGCGTTGAACTCGCTGTCGAGTCGATGGGCGAACACCTCGAACTGGAGTTGGCCGACGGCAGCCAGGATCGGATCAGCATCACCCATGTCAGGATCGCGAAGGACTTGGACGACACCCTCCTCGTCGAGTTGGGCCAGACCCTTGCGGAACTGCTTGAACTTGCCGGTGTCGACCGGACGCGCGGTGGCGAAGACTTCGGGTTCGAATCGCGGGACGCCGGGGAACTCCACGCGGGGCCCGGCGAACAGCGAGTCGCCGATCTGCAAACCGGCGGCGTTGATGAGCCCGATGATGTCCCCCGGATACGCCGTCTCGATCGTCTCACGCTCGGAACCGAACGCGGTTGTCGCGTACTTCGTACCTACCGGCTTGGCCGTACGCGCATTGGTCACGTCCATCGAACGAACGAACTCACCCGAGCACACTCGCGCGAACGCGAGCCGGTCCCGGTGGTTCGGATCCATGTTGGCCTGCACCTTGAACACGAACGCCGAGAATGGAGAGTCGATCGTTCGCGGAACTCCACCGACGTCCTCTCGCGGTTGCGGGGATGGTGCGTAGTCGGCAACCGCGTCGAGCAACATTCGAACCCCGAAGTTCGTGAGGGCCGAGCCCACGAACACCGGTGTGGACTTGCCGGCGAGGAACGAAGGCATGTCGACGTCAGCGCCGATCGCCTCGAGAAGCCCGCATCCGTCGAGGGCTGTCTGCCAAGCCGATCCCTCTTCACGGGCGGCCACTTCGCGGTCGACCAATTCCTCCGGAGCGAGCGACGCACCGCGTGCCGTACGCGTGAATCGGATGTAGTCACCCGATCGACGATCGATGACTCCACGGAAATCGCCCGGGATCCCGACCGGCCAGGTCGCGGGCGTGGGTCGCAGTCCGATCTGCTCCTCGACCTCGTCGAGGAGTTCGAGCGGATCCCGACCGGGTCGGTCGTACTTGTTGAAGAACGTGATGACCGGGAGGTTGCGACTCCGGCACACTTGGAACAGCTTGAGTGTCTGGGACTCGATGCCCTTCGCGGTGTCGAGCACCATGATCACCGCATCCACGGCGGCGAGCACGCGATACGTGTCCTCGGAGAAGTCGCGGTGACCCGGCGTGTCGAGGAGGTTGATCACCTTGTCGCCGTACGGAAACTGCAAGACAGCCGACGAGATCGAAATACCGCGCTGACGCTCCAGTTCCATCCAGTCCGACGTCGCGCCGCGCCGATCACCACGCGCATGAACCGCACCGGCCTCTTGAATCGCACCCGCATACAGCAGGAACTTCTCGGTCAGGGTGGTCTTTCCAGCGTCGGGATGGCTGATGATCGCAATCGTCCGCCGACGAGCAGCCTCCGAATCGACGTTCACGTTTCCCGACACAGGAATGCGAATCTACCGACATCCGGGCACCGTGATTCCTCTACCCTGAACAGGTGACTTCGGTGGCATCGACTCCCGGTACCGCCGAATCGTCCCGACGATCACGTTCGTCGTTCGCCGAGGGGCGTGAGTTCATCGTTCTGATGGTCGCCCTCATGGCGTGTGGTGCAGTCGCCATCGACCTCCTTCTTCCCGCGTTCCCCGACATGCGTCGCGAGTTCGGCATGGATCCCGACTCGACGCAGGTGAGTTGGTTGATCACCGCGTTCTTCCTAGGGATGGCCGTCGGACCTTGGCTCTACGGTCCGGCGTCCGATCGTTATGGACGACGCAAGCCACTTGCGGCCGGTCTCGTCCTCTATATCGCTGCCGGTATCGCTGCGAGTTTCGCCCCCTCGTGGAAGTGGGTGGTGATCATTCGCTTCGTCTGGGGAGTCGGTGCGGCCGCACCTCGATCTCTCAGCACGGCGATGATCAGGGATCGTTTCGCCGGCAACGAAATGGCGCGATTGATGTCGATGATCACCGCCGTCTTCCTTCTGGTTCCGATCTTCGCTCCGAGCATCGGTGCCGGTCTCATCGCCCTGCTCCCCTGGCGCGTCGTGTTCTGGTTCCCATCCGTGATCGGCGTGATTCTCCTCGTCTGGTCACGACGGCTCCCCGAGACTCTCGATCCGGCCAATCAGCGACCATTCACTTGGCGAGCCGTCGGTGCCGCGGGTCGGGAGGTTCTGTCGACGCGGGAGACCATCGTGTACGGAATCGCCACCACCTTCCTGTTCGGCGTGATGACCACTTATCTGTCGGGTTCGGAAGTCATCATCGAAGACGTCTACGGATACGGACCGTGGTTCCCGCTCATCTTCGGTGTCATCGCCGTCGTCTTCGCCATCAACTCGCTCAACAACGCGCGACTGGTGAAGGTTCACGGCATCGAGACACTCGTGCGGCGCATCGTCCTCGTCGGATCCGGATCGTCGGTTCTGCTGCTACTCATCGCTTTCAGTGGTGACGGCCGGCCCAACTTCTGGGTCTACTGCACGGCGGTTTCGCTACTGATACCGATCGCCCAGGGTCTGGCACCCATCTGCAACACGGCCGCCATGACTCCGGTTCCGCACATCGCTGGCACGGCATCGGCACTGCTGCTCACGGTCACCACCGCCGGCGGATCACTTCTCGGTGGGCTCGGCAGCAGCGCGTTCGACGGCACGATCCGACCTTTTGCTCTCTACGTAGTCGGATACTTCGCGATCGCCACGACGTTGATCCTCTGGACGACCGGACGAGGTCGTCGAGTTACCGAGTCAGGCTCCGCAGGCCGCGAAAGCCGCTGAGACGAGCGAAGTTCCGCGGTTGTCGCCGAGAAGTCCTTCGGCCATCCGGTTCATCACATAGGTCACGGTGAGACCGAGATCGAGATCGTTGACGATCGCCGATCCACCCCATCCGCCCCAGAAACACGCGCGTCGATCCATCGGCAGGTGGGCAACGGTCGGATTGGGCAGGCCATAACCGATTCCGAATTTCACCGGCGCCATCAGCACCTGATCCATGCCGTCGCTCTGCACGCGGAAGATCTGATCGATCGTCTTCTGGCCGAGCAAACGACGCCCACGAACCACACCGCCATTGGTGATCGCACTCTGCGCCCAGGCGAGCGACCGCGCGTTGCCATGACCGTTGGCGGCGCCGATGTCGGCCTGCCGCCATTCCTTGGTCCAAGCCGCCTCGGCACCCGGAGCCGGACCAGTGAACGTCTTGACGACGACCGAATTCGGATCGAGTTGCGTCATGTCGACTGGCAAAGGAGGCGGTGGGATCACGTTCGACACCCGGCCGAATTCGCTCTCGGGCAGGCCGATGTGGAAGTCGAGATCGAGTGGTTCGGCGACTTCACGCCGGAAGAACTCCCCCAGCTTGGAACCGGTGATACGGCGGATCACCTCACCCACGAGATGTCCTTGGTTGAGAGCGTGATAACCCGACGACGATCCGGGCTCCCACCACGGGGCCTGCGCGGCGAGCTTCGCCGTCGACTTCTCCCAGTCGTAGAGGTCACCCACTTCGATCGGTTGATCCCAGCCGGACACGCCCGAGGTGTGCGAAAGAAGATGACGCACGAGTACTCCACCCTTGCCGTTGGCGGCGAACTCGGGCCAGTACTTCGCCACCGGAGCATCGAGATCGAGTTCACTGCGATCGGCCAGCATCAATGCACACAACGCCATCTGTGTCTTGGTACTCGACCAGACGTTGGTGATCGTGTCGGAAGTCCAGGGAGCCGAATGTTGCTCATCGACCCATCCACCCCAGATGTCGACCACCATCTCACCCTTGAGAACCACGGCCACTGAAGCTCCGACATCCTCCCCGGAATCGATGTTGGCCGAGAGGATCTCGCGCATCTTCTCGAAACGCGGATCACAGGAACCATGAATTTGTGCCATGTCGAACCCCCTTGTCGATGACCTTCGTGAACAGTATCCGTCAGGAAGCCCGGCGCTGACGCTGACGTTCCATGAGGCTGCACCAATCCCAATCGGCGCCACCCATAGCAGCCACCTCCGACAGCATCTGTCCGACCATGGCCGTGACCGGTAACGGGATGTTCATGTTGCGGGCCTCGTCGAGGACCAACCCGATGTCCTTGCGCATCAGAGTGTTGGAGAACCCGTAGTCGTATTCACCGGCGAGCATCCGCTCGGCGCGGTTGGCCATCTGCCACGAGGCCGACGATCCCTGCAACATCACATGGATCACCTTCTCCACATCGAGTCCAGCCGTTTCGGCGAAGTCGAGACCCTCGGCCAGGGCCTGACACAGACCGATCACGCAGATCTGGTTGGTCATCTTGGTGATCTGCCCCGCGCCGGAACCACCCATCAGGGTGACCCGTGCGCCGTAACTCGCGATCACGCTCTCGCTCCGCGTAAAAGCGGCGTCATCGCCACCGACCATCACCGTCAAGGTTCCGTTCTTCGCACCGTCGACTCCTCCCGAGACGGGGGCATCGAGAAACCGACCCCCGGTCGTGGCGACTCTCGCGGCCACCTCTCGCGCTGCCTCGGCCGATGTGGTCGAGTGGTCGATCCACACCACACCTTTGGTCGTGTGCGGGACGACTCGATCAGCGACGGCCCGCAACTCTCGATCGGCGGGCAACGAAGTGATGACGAATTCGGCACCCGATGCCGCGTCGCTCGGGTCAGTCGCCGATCGACCACCGAACTCAGCCGACCACTTGGTGGCCACGCCGTCCACTGCGTCGCACACCGTCACCTCGTGACCTCCCTTCACGAGATGGCCAGCCATGTGCCATCCCATACGACCGATTCCGATGAAGGCGACCTTGGCCGAACTCATGCCGGCACCCCCGGTTGTCCGCGATCGGCCAACGTGAATCCGCCGGCAAGACGGGCGTGAACGCGCCCACCGCTCGCCATGGCAAGGATCACCACCATCTCATCGGGTTTGGGGCCATCGGGTACGCCGACTTCGATGGCGTCGTAATGACTGCCCACGTAGCTCCACTCGAGATGGGTGATCGGGACATCGAGCCGGGCACCAATGCCACCGACCTTCTTGGTGGAGGGAACGATCGAGGTCCCCTTGCCGAGTGCGGCCCGCATGCCACCGCCTCCCGGAATGTGCCACATCGCGCCGTGCTCGATCTCACCGGCCGAGCCGACGATCGTCCCCTTGCCGTAGCCATCGATCAACGAAGAATCCCCGCCGAGATGGGAGATGAGTATCCGTCCAAGGCGTTCGCCGAGGACTCGCAACTCGTCGACGGCCGGACTCAGATCCTCGACATAACGCCCGACGTACGGATTGCCCACCACGGCGGCCACCGCGCCCTTCAGTGCCGGACGTTCGCGAACCGGACCCAGATCATGGTGGATCTCCTCGACCACGGTGACGATCTTGCGGATGGGGAAAAGCATGGTGACTCCTCGACTCGGACCATCGGCGATTGTGCCACACCATCGCCGGCAGCCCATCAAGACGTCAGTGCCGGAGAACTGGTCACGAGGATCGACTTCCACCTCCGCTTCAGACTTTCAATCATGACGATGTAACCGAAACCACCACTGAGGACCAGACTCCCGATCACGATCGTCGCGTCGACGACTTCTCCGAGAACAATCGACAGGATCGCAGCCACAACCAGAAGAAGGATGATCGGACTCCGAAACTGGCGGAAAAGGAGGTGCCGACTCGACGACTCACGAACCCCGATGTGCAACGAGTCGTCACGGCGTCCAGCGACTTCGTTCGTCGTGAGTCCGGGAGGGACCGAATCGAAGCCTCGATAGACGTCCTCGATCGGACTCGACCAGTAGTCACCCGACGAGTCGAGCGGAACGCTGCTCACCCGCAGAACCTACGTCGATTACCGACCGGCCGAACTTCACCGGCTCAACCGAGTACGGAACGAATCTCCGAGAGGGATCGTCGGTACAGAACATGTCTCCGGTGTTCCCACTCGGGGAGCCGAGGATGGTCGAAATCAGCCAACTCGTCACGAATCAGACCGATCTTCTCCATGACACGTCGCGAGCGCCGGTTCCCGACCGTGGTGAAGCTCACGATCTCGCCCCGAGGTGGGTTCAGATTGTGAACGCCCCACATCAGCGCCGCCCGCGCCGCTTCGGTGGCCAGACCCTTGCCCCACACATCAGCCCGAAGTCGCCAGCCGATCTCCACACACGGGGTGAAGGCCGCCTTCCACGTGGGTGCCGCAAATCCCGTGTACCCGATGAAGCGACCGGAGACGCGCTCCTCGAGGGCCCACAATCCGAAGCGTTGTTGCCATGCGACAACGGCGGCGTCGAAGAAAGCATTGGATTCGTCGACGCCCAGCACCGACGGAAAATGCTCCATCACCACCGGATCGGCGTTCAGATCGGCGAATGGCTCTCGATCATTCTCGCGCCACTCGCGCAACACGAGACGATCGGTCGTAACAACCGGGACCGTCACGACCTTCTGGTGGTCTCGAGTCCGACGAGATCACCACGAGCCCGCCATTTCTCGACGTATTCGACGAAACCCATCACACTCGTCATCCAGGCGATGGCACGAGCCGATTTCATGGCTGCTGCGCCGTCACGGTTCATGCCGCCACCTTCGCTATTGAGATAACCGGGAGTACACGTCATGTTGTACTTGGCGACTCCCCACAGTGTGCCGAAAAGAACTTGGAACCATTCCTCCTGCGCCTCACTCGTGGGTTCGATCGTTCCGACGTCGTCTTTCAGACAGCGATCCACGAGAAACGTGACGTGTTTGGCGATCTCACTGATCGAGTGCACGAAATTGGTCGCCTGTGCACCCTGCACCGTGCTGATCATGAACATGTTGGGAAATCCCTTGGTGAGAACACCATGGAGAGTGGAGGGTCCATTGGCCCACGCGTCGCTCAACGACACGCCGTCGCGGCCCTTTGGATCGAATCCGAGTCGGTGGGTGTAGTCGGTCGTTACCTCGAATCCCGAGGCGTAGATCAAGAGATCGACCGGGTACTCGACACCTCCGACGACAACTCCTCTTTCGTTGATCTCGTCGACGCCTTTGCCATCGGTGTCGACCAAATGAACATTGGTGCGGTTGAATGCCGGCAAGTACTCATCGTGGAAACACGGACGTTTGCAACTCTGTCCGTACCACGGCATGAGAAGTTCGGCCGTTCGGCGATCGGTCACGATGTCGGCGATTCGCTGGCGAACCCTCTCCATGTTGTCGAAGTCGATCCGTTCGAGTTCGGCGGCTTCCTCGTCGGTCTCCGGGAGTTTGCGGGTGTCGACCCACAACATGCGGGTCCATTCGTCGTCGACCAGATCGACCTCGGGCTGGGCGCCGGTGATCGCTTCGGTGAAATTGCGCACGCGCTCGGCCTGCCAGCCCGGCTTCAGCGACTTGAACCACTCCACATCGGTCGGCTTGTTGTTACGCGCTCCGACACAAGCAGCCGTTCGTTGGAAGACGTAGAGCTCCTTGGCCGACTCGGCAATCTTGGGGACGACCTGTACCGCCGTGGCGCCCGTGCCGATGATCCCGACGCGCTTGTCGGCGAGTTTCGACATTCCCCCGCGCGAATCACCGCCGGTGTACGAATAATCCCATCGGCTCGTGTGGAAACTCTTGCCCTTGAACCGCTCGATACCGGGAATACCAGGAAGCTTGGCCTTGTGCAGCACGCCACCAGCGATGACGATGAACCGCGCCGAGAGATCATCGGCGCGCGAAGTGATGACATGCCAACGCTTCGCGTCTTCGTCCCAACGCATGTCTTCGACCTCGGTCTGGAACAAAGCGGCTCGATACATGTCGAACTTCTGACCGAGAAGCTGGCAATAGGCGAAGATCTCGGGTGCCTTCACGTATTTCTCGGTCGGCATGTAACCGGTCTCCTCGAGGAGCGGCAGATAAACGTACGACTCGACGTCGC
Organism: uncultured Bifidobacterium sp.; assembly: GCA_964563545.1. Classification (GTDB taxonomy): domain Bacteria; phylum Actinomycetota; class Acidimicrobiia; order Acidimicrobiales; family Ilumatobacteraceae; genus Casp-actino8. Next base: position 100,729 of record CAZLXB010000001.1, read on the forward strand.
AGGCAGCTCCCGGATACCGATTCCAATACCACGTGCCGCCGAAATCGCCGCCCTTCTCGATGATTCGGTAGTTGGTGATTCCGAGCTTGGTCAGTTGATAGGCGGCGATCATTCCGCCGAATCCGCCACCGATGATCACGACATCGACTTCTTCGTCGACTGCCGGGCGGGTGAACCCGGGCTCGACGTACGGATCGCGATCGAAATCCTCGTAGTCGCCGGTCAATTCCTTGTACTGGGCGATGCCATCGGCACGAAGACGTTTCTCCCGCTCGATGCGGTATTTCTCACGGGCTTCTTCCAAGGTCGACGGGCGTGAGCCGTTCTGCGTCATCTCGAACCTGACTTTTCTGAGGGGTCATCAGAATCCTGACGGTTCCGAGCCCACGATGCCAACTTCCCCATCGATCAAACAGGGACTTTGGTCCCGCGGCCCGCTGGATGGGTGATCAGGTGAACCGGGGTAACAGCGCCCGGCGCACAACCTTGCCGGTGGCGGTACGCGGCAGATCGTCGACCACATCGATGCGCTCGGGGGTCCGGCTGCTCCGGATCCGCCCCGCCACGAACTCACGAAGTTCCACGGCACTCACCGTCGAACCCGGTCGCAGCACGACGGCGGCGACGATTCGCTGACCCCACTCTTCGTCGGGGATTCCGAGCACACACGCATCGGCGACCGAGGGATGTGCAGTGAGTGCATCTTCGATTTCGGCCGGAGCGATGTTCTCTCCGCCACGGATGATCGTGTCATCAGCCCGCCCTTCGATGAACAAGTAGCCGTCGTCGTCGATGAAAGCGTGATCGCGGGTACAGAACCAGCCATCTTCGTCGAGCAGGCTGCCGGACGAATACTCACCGGCGATCTGTTCTCCACGTAGGTACAAGATGCCCACTTCGCCATGTTTCAATACCAGGCCGTCGTCATCGCGAATCTCGGCCTCGACCATCGGTAACAACTGGCCGGCCGAAGACAAGCGGCGGCGAACGAGCGGATCGTCGCTCGCCAAAGCCGCACGATGATCGTCGGGGCCGAGAAGTGCGATGGTCGATGCCGTCTCGGTGAGACCGTACGCATTGACGAAGCCCGTATCGGGCAGTGCACGCAGTGAACGTTCGAGAACCGAAGGTGAGGTTCTGGATCCACCGTAGGAAAGCGAGCGGAGTGAACGGGGCGGTTCTTCACCGGCGTCGAGAGCGTCGACGATTCGTGCCAACATCGTGGGTACCACCATGGCATGGGTCGCCGAAGCCTCCCGTGCGCGTTGCAGCCAACCGGCCGCCGAGAAGTTCTCCAGGTACACGAGCCGACGACCAGCGAAGAGATTCGACAGGAGATTGGCCATTCCGGCGATGTGATACGGAGGGACACTGATGAGAACGGTCTCATCCTCTTGGGCGCTCGCGTATTCGACGGCACCCAGTAGGTACGCCATGAGATGGCGATGACGTAACAACGCTGCTTTCGGTTCGGCGGTGGTACCCGAGGTGTAGAGGACGATGGCGACGTCGTCGTCGTTCTCGGCCGCCGTCGAAAGCGGCTGAACCTCCTTGGCGGCACCCAGCCATGCATCGATCGTGCGAGCGTCGATACCGGACGAGCGAAGGCGCTGTGCGGTGCGATGGTCGGCGACGACCAGTGGGTGATCGAGACGACGAACGAGAGCGGCGAGTTGTTCGTCCTCCAACCGGTAGTTGACCGGCACGAAAGGGACCCCCGCCCACGCCGCCGCCAGTACGAGCACGGGGAGACGCTCGTGATTCTCCCCGGCATAGACGAGCGCACCCGCACGTTCGAGCAGAGTGGCCCCCCGGCGTGCGTGCTCGGACAATTGTTCGCCGGTCAGGGCATCGTCGCCGCTTCCCACGAGAGGACGATCGGCCAGACCGGATTCGATCATCTCGATGAGCGCGCTCAAGTGCATGCAACGAGCCGATCAGTATGGTTCGACAGCCGGAGCCACATCTTCGCCTCGAAGACGAGCCCGCGCCGCCTGACCGCGTTTGCCCGCCGGCACGGCCCCGGTCACACCGGCCAAACCGAAAGTCGGCATGTTCCCGTAGACGGTCTCGACCGATGCATCGGACAACACGATCGTCTCGTGGTAGATACCGACCGAACCGTTGTCGCGAATCCTCTTGTTGAACGCCCGCCAAGCCGGCAGATGCGCGAGGTCCGAGTTCCGTGAATACGACTCGAGCTTCTCGAAGGACTCCCAGTACTGCCACACGAGAAGAGTCCGCCCCGACAAGAAGAGTCGCGGGCGAGCGACAAGACCGAGTTCGGGGTTCTTCATGAGTTCGCTGATCATGCGGGGCATGGACACGAAGACCGGCATCCACTTCCAAACCTTGACCAAGCTGTTGATCCGCATTCCGATGAGGAAGAGGACCTTCCCATCAGCACCGGTGTCGGCCGTGAATCGCCCCTTGTTGATTCGTGCCATGACCGCCAAGGTAGCCGCAACCCACAGAAGGGAGACGCCCCTCGATTCAGAGTGTGTAGCGGTAGACGTTCGTGTCGCGGAGTTCGAAACCGAGTCGCTGATACAAGCGGTTGGCGGCCTCTCGCGACGGTCGCGACGTGAGGTCGACGGTGATCGCTCCGTTCTCCTTCGCGTACCGAAGCGCTTCACGGTTGAGTGCATCGCCCACACCATGCCCGCGCGCCTCGGCATCGACGACGACGTCCTCGATCCACGCACGAACACCGGTGGGAATTCGAAACATGGCGAGCGTGAGGGTGCCCACGATCCGCCCGTGCAGCCGGGCCACGAAGAGGGTCGATGCCCGATCGGCGGCGATTTCCTCGAGGGCCGCCCGAGACGGAGGCGGGTTCGACGACGACAACTGAGGAATCAGTCGTTCGAACGCGGCGACGACCTCGTCGTCGATCACCTCGCAGATGGAAACCTCGACTGCCACTCCGACCTCCGGGTGCTCGGTGAACATCCTACGGTTGCCGTGTCGTACCGTTGCCGCATGTCATCGGATGCACTCTTGGCCAACGCTCGAGCTCTCGGTGGAGCTCTCGAACCTTTCGTGGGACAGGTCTACTTCTCCCCCGAATGCCACCGTAACTACGCGGCGCTCGGTTTCCAGCCGAGCCCGGGTGAGATGAACGGTGTCGCGCTCCCCGAAGGAATCTCATACTTCACGAGTCGTGGTTCGCTCATGGGGCAGGTCCCCGGAGAACTCGTGGCGGCGGCATTCGCCGTGTTCAACCCGATCGTCGTGGTCCCCTCGGTCACCGCCGGCTGGAAGATCACCAATGCCGCCACTATCTGTGCCGCCCGACGCGACGGTGCCATCGCCCAACTCGAACGCATCGTCGGCGCGAAGCCCGGCGGTGTCACCAAGATCCGACCGATACTCGAACGCGCCGTAGGTGCCCTGCGACCGGAAGGTCGTCCTCTCTTCGCCGGAACCCTGTCGCAAGTCGTGCCGTCATCGGACCTCGGCGCGTGCTGGCACTTCGGCGACATGCTCCGTGAGTTCCGTGGCGATTCGCACACCGCAGCGTGGATCGCGGCCGGCCTCGACGCCACCGAAATCGGATTGCTCACCGAATTGTTCTGGGGGTTGCCCCTCAAGTCGTACAGCCGCACGCGTGGGTGGAGCGAGGACGACTACACGGCGGCCATCGATCGACTCGAATCGCGCGGACTCATTGCGGATGGGGTCTTCACCACCAAGGGCCGTGAACTTCGTGAGTCGGTCGAGATCCGGACCGACGAACAGATGCGCCCCGCGATGCAGGCCATCGGCGACGATTTCACCCAACTCGTCGAAGTTCTGGGCACGTGGAGTCGCGCCGTCCAGGCCATGAAGGGTTACCCCGAATCCGGCCCGCACGAATTGGCCGAAGCGGCTTCCCGCCGATGAGCGATCTCGCCATCATCAACGCGACGATCCTGCCCATGGGCGGTCGTCCCCGGATCGACGATGGAGTGGTCACGATCTCGGGAAATTGCATCGAAGCCGTTGGCCCGTCAACCGAGGTTTCGGTGACCGGCGCGAAGAAGGTGATCGATGCACAAGGTGGAGTCGTGATGCCCGGCTTCGCCAACAGTCATACGCACATTGCCTCGAATCTGCTCTTGCGCGGCCTTCTCGAAGACGTCCTTCTCTTCGAGTGGCTACAAACCATGTGGCAGTTGAAGCGGAACTTCGATCACGACACCCTCTATTGGGCCAGCCTGTGCGGGCTGCTCGAGATGACCAAAGCCGGCATCACCTCGTTCAACGAACACTTCGATGCCTACGCGGTCGAACCGGAGATCGAAGCGCTGAAGGTGATCCCACTTCGCGCGACCCTCGGACACGGATTCGCTGACCGTGGTCTCTACGAGTCGATCACCGAGAAGTCCTGGCGGACTCTGGAGAACTTCGGTGAGATCGTGGCCGCTCACCATCGCACACGGGACGACATGCTCTGGATGGCACTTTCACCCCATGCGGTGTATTCGTGCGGTGCCGAGATGTGGAATCTCGTTCGCGCGGTGGCCGATGAGTACCGCGTTCCGATCCACACCCATCTCTCCGAAGGCATGCAGGAAGTCCGCTACTGCCTCGAGAACTACGGTCTGCGACCGACCCAATGGCTCCACTCCCTCGGCTTCCTCGGCCCGGACGTGACCGCGGCACACTGTTCGCAACTCGACGCGACCGACATCAAGCTCATCGCCGAGACCGGAACCAAAATCGCTCACTGCCCCATCTGCAATGCGAAGCTCGGCTCGGGCACCATGCCACTTCGCGAAGTGATCGAAGCAGGCATCACCGTGGGCCTCGCCACCGATGGTCCGGCGAGTCACAACTCGAGCGACCTCTTCGAAGAGATGAAATTCGCGGGTCTGATCCACAAGACCAAAACCGGTGACGTCGAGTTCCTGAAGATCGGGCAACTTCTCGAACTCTCCACCTGCGAAGGGGCCAAGGCCATGAACAGGCCCGATACCGGGCGACTCGAACCCGGCTTCAAAGCTGACGTGATCGTGGTCCGACTCGACACCGCCCACTCCCAGCCGATCTACGACCCGCTGGCGGCACTTGTGTATTCAGCCCGAGCCGACGACGTCCAGCACACCATCGTCAACGGGCGTGTCCTGATGGAGAACCGGCAGGTCATCGGCGTCGACGAAGACGAAATTCGGGCCAGGTTCCACGAGAAGGCTCACGCACTCAAGAAGAAGAGCCTCGGCTGAGTCGTTGATTCCCTGAGTCGAGCCGTCATACTTCACGACATGATCCTCGACCAGCTTTCGGTACCGAGTTCCGACTTCGCCACCGCCACCGGATGGGAGCCCAAACCCGAGGGTCTCTGCCGCGGTGAGATCTGTGTCCCGGCTCCGGGTGCGCTCGACGGCCCGAACGTGAACGTCGAACGGGCGGCCGCTCGTCTGGGGATGCCGCTCGTCCATGACTCCGATCACGGCGTGTGGTCGCTCGGTCCAGCCACTCTTGGCGGCCACTCCCTGTCGACGGCCGTGGCCGCCGATCCCGAACTCAAGAATTTCGACGGATCGACCTTCAAACTGTCGTCTCTTCGAGGACGCAAGGTCGTGTTCGTTGCTTGGGCGAGTTATTGAGGCTGCCGTTCGAGTCTGCCCGGGTGGCAGGCACTCCACGCTGAAATCGAACCGCTCGGAGCAACGGTCGTGACCGTCGCCCTCGACATCGACATCGAACACGCTCGACCTTGGAGTGCGGCCGCGTCGCCCACCCATCCTTGTGTGGTCGACACCACCCATGTGACCGGCCAGATGTTCGGATTCACGAACATTCCGATGGCCGTCTGGATCGATGAGAACGGGTATCTCGTGCGTCCGGCCGAAGGTGCCTCGATCGAACGCAGTCCACTGCGAGACATGGAGATCCCCGACGGTCTTCCCGAACGACTCGATGCCATGTACCGGGCCGTCAAGGCGATCCCGGACGACGCCGACGAATACAGGGCCGCGATCCTCGACTGGGTGCGCCATGGTGCATCGTCGAGATTCGCCCTCTCTCCGGATGAAGTTGTTGCGCGAAGTCAGCCCCGTTCCGACGATGAGGCACGGGCGGCCGCGTGTTTCGAACTCGGTGAACATCTCCGGCGCACGGTCGGTCCCGAAGCCGCCGTCCCGTGGTGGCGCGAAGCCCACCGCCTGCATCCACTGAATCTCACGTACAAGCGCCAAGCCTGGACGCTCGTCACCACCGCTCCCGACGCAACCGAGAACGACCTCATGCAGGGTCCGAACGAGGTCTACGAAAGCAACCTTCTGGATGATGTTCTGGGTGCCGGCGGATTCGGAGCCTTCATCGTTCGGCCGCAACTCTGACGCGGTAGCGTGTCGGCAATGGCCGATCTCGAACACGTTCGGTGGATCCGGAGGCCCGAACTCCGCAAGCCGTACGTCGTCGCTGCCTTCACCGGCTGGAACGACGCCGCCGATGCTGCGAGTTCCGCGGTTCGCCACCTCGTCGAGACCATGGACGCCACTCCGCTCGCCGAAATCGACCCCGAAGCGTTCACCAACTTCGAGGTGATCCGACCGCACGTGCGTCTCTCCGACGTCGGCCAACGTCACATCGTGTGGCCGACGGTGAGTCTCTGGACCGCCAGCACTCCCGAGCGCGATCTCATCCTCGTCCTCGGACCCGAGCCCTCCATGCAATGGAAGGCCTTCTGCAATCAACTCGTCGGCATCGCTACGGCGTACAAGGCCGTCTCCATCGTCACCATCGGCGCGCTGGTCGCCGACGTCGCACACCGTCGACCGACGCAGGTTCTGAGTACATCGTCCGACCAAGGTCTGATCGACCGTTTCGATCTCCGTCCGAGCCAGTACGAAGGACCGACCGGAATCACCAGCGTTCTCGGTGATGCGTTCAACCGAGCCGACATGCCCAACATCGCTCTGTGGGCCGCCGTGCCCACGTATGCATCGCAGATCACCTCGCCGAAGGCTGCCCTCGCCCTCGTCGAACGACTCGGTGAAATCCTCGATACCGATCTTCCGTCGTTGCCGCTCAGCGAACTCGTCGAGCAATACGAAGAGCAGATCGACGAGATGATCAGCCAGGACGATTCGCTGACCCGTTATCTCGAGCGGATCGAGAACCTCGACGACGACGAAGACTACGAATACGACGAGGACGACGACATCGATCTGGCGGCGGAAGACGACAACTCACTGCCGCTCGATGATCGCCCTCGCGATGACACGCCACTTCCTGACGGTCCGGTCGACAGTGACGCCCTCATGGAAGAGGTCGAGCGGTTCCTCCGTAGTCAGAGCGACGACTAAGGCTCACCGCGCCACACGATGTCGCGGGGCGGATCGAAACTCGCGGCACCGATCGCGCCGCCGATGGCGGCGAACGCCATCGGACCCCACCAATTCGCACCGGCTGTCGGCTCGGGTAGTGAGTCGCGGCCGAACCATCCGATGCCGGCGGTTTCGAGCGGATGCCCCTGCAACGAACCACCGACGGCACGACAGTGGAAGAGAAGCATGTACATCCCGAATCGGCTGAACCCCATTCGCTGACCGTCCACCACACCGAGCAACTGGGTGGGTTCGCACTCGATACCCGTCTCCTCGCGGACTTCCTTGACCACGACCTCCGATGCCGAATAGCCCACATCGGCCCAGCCGGTCGGATACAGCCACACGCCCGAATCAGGTCGCTTCACCAACAAGATCTCGCCGGCATCGTTACCGACAATCGCTCCGATGGCGACCTTGGGCGTCACATAACCCGGGACACCTTCACCGATCGACTCCATCCATTCCTGGACGAAGTGGTCCTGCTCTCGTCGGACCTCGAGCGCTTCGTCGGCCGCCGCCTTGATGTCGGCCGCCACGTGCAGAACTTCTTCGTATCGTTCGCGCTCGTAGAGGTTCTGCGTGAAGCCGAGACCGGTACGCGCGATCCCGGCCAGGGTTTCGCTCCAGCGCACGAGATCGCGGGTGAAATCCGCCGGGCTGGCGTCGCTCATGCACCCACGCTAGTACGGCGACGAGAAGGGTTCAGCCGGCAGCAAGAGTGAAGAGAATCGCCCGGACAACTTCGTTCCGGTGGAACGGATCGGTCAGTTTCTCGCCGACCGATGTCCGAACGTAGAACGCGTCGACGACTTCGTCACCGATGGTCTGCACCGAGGCATGGCGGATGTCGAGGCCGACTTCAGCCATCGCCTTGGTGATCCGATGAAGAATGCCGTGCTGATCGGGTGCCCGCACCTCGAGAACGGTGGCATTCGACGACGCCTCGTCGAAGAAGGTCACCTTGGGCGGGGCCAACTCACCCGCCGAACGACGGCGACGGCGATAAGACTTGGCTCGTTCGGCCATGCGAGCCTCGATGGCCAGTTCACCGCGCAACGCGCGCTCGAGATTCGTGATGATCGGGGCCCACTCGATCGGTCCGTGACTCGGTACGTGAACACGGAACTGCGACGCCGCCATACCTTGCTCATCCGAGTGAGCCTGGGCGCCGATCACACTCAATCCATGCAGGGTGAGCACTCCGGCCACCCGGCTGAAGGTTCCTGGTCGGTCGGGGCTCACGACCGTGACCGAATCATCGGTGACTCCGACCGATATCGCGCCCTTGGCCATCATCTCCAGAACCCCGGCGTCGGGGAACAACCGCCACTGAACCTCATCCATGTCGCCACCACCGAGGACGAGGTGAACCCGCTTCACCAATTCGGCGACGAGTTCGGCTTTCCACGATCCCCACGCAGCCGGACCGGTGGCCAAACTGTCGGCCACCGTCAGCCCGTGCAGCAGATCGAGCACCAACGGTGACGTCACGTGCTCGGCGACGTAGGCGATGGTTGCCGGATCGGCGAGATCACGTCGGGTCGCCACATCGGGCAGAAGCAGATGGTGTTCGACCATCGTCTGCAGAATCACCATGTCGTCAGAGGCGATACCGAGACGCGGGGCGATACGACCGACGAGCTCCACACCGACTTCGTTGTGATCGCCCGGATATCCCTTGCCGATGTCGTGGAACAGCGCGCCGAGCACCAGAAGATCGGGCCGACTCACGTTCTGGGCGAGATCACTCGCGTTCGCCGTGGCCTCCCACAGGTGACGATCGACGGTGAAACGGTGGTAGGCGTTGCGTTGCGGGCGACTGCGGTTGGGCGCCCACTCGGGAAGGATGCGCACCCAGAGTCCGCGCTGATCGAGGGCCTCGAGAACGGGAATCGCGTCATGCCCGGTCAGGAGCAGACCCACGAGATCGTCGATCGCCCCCACCGGCCACGGTGACGGCATGGCGGGCGACGACTGTGCCAACCGGTCGAGTGTCGGCCGATCGATACGCGCCCGATGCCGCGCCGCCGACGCAGCCACGCGCAGAACGAGAGTCGGATCGGATGCCGGATCGATGGTGTCGTCGAGATGGATCTCGCCGTGACGGAGTATCACACCCGGTGCAACCGCCTGATCGGGCTGTGGTTTGGCACGCGCCGCCTTCACCCGCGCCCAGACTTCGTCGCCGACCCACGACACCGAGCGGGCGACGTTCGACAACGACGACATGAGCGCATCCGCATTGGGATATCCACACAGTGACGCGACCGCGTCCTGGTCCTCCAGGTGGAGAACCTCGCTCGCGCGACCCACGTGGCGGTGCAGCGCGACACGAACCGACATCAGTACATCACTCGCTCCGTCGAGAGAAGCCTGGTCCGATCGCGAAATCGGCACGCCCGCCTCCTCGGCCCATTTCAGGGCGTGGATGTCGCGGAGTCCGCCGTATCCCTCTTTCAGGTTGGGTTCGAGCAGAAACGCGACTTCTCCGAATTCCTCTTGTCGATCGCGAACTCTGCGCATCAGTTCGGGAAGACGGGTCTCGGCTCCGGCTCGCCAAGCCTTCTCCGCCGCAGTGCGTAGTTCATCGGTGAGCGATCGGTCGCCGGCGATGTGCCGAGCGCTGAGATTCGCGGTCGCCGAGTCGAGTTCGGTACGAGACAACTCGATCAGTTGTTTGACCGTCGTGACCGAATGCCCGAGTTTCACGCCGGAATCCCAGATCGGATACCAGAGCTTGGTGGCGATCTCGTCGATGTTCTTCACTCCATCGTGCAGGAGAACGAGATCGAGATCACTGAAGGGCGCCAGTTCGCCCCGCCCGTAACCACCGACGGCGACGAGCGAGGCTCGTTTCGACACGTTGTCGACCGCCGAAGTCCAGAGTTCGGACAACCAATCGTCGGTCGCCCGCGCCAACTCACGCGCCAAACGGATGCCACGCAGCGATGAGTTCTCGAGGACCCCACGACGGCCGGTCATGGACTCAGTTTCGCCCACTACCGCGCCGAGTTCATCCTGCCGGCCAACGGTTTCATCGACCGTTCACAATTGATTCTCGGACCGCCCCCGTTGCCGCTGGATCACCGATGCCGCCTTGAAGGCCCCCCATTCGAGTCCCGGCTCCACGAGGGATTCGTCGATATCGGCCCACGTGGCCGGGCAGAGCCCGAACACATCGGCGGGGAAGGACCGCACGTGGAACTCGTCGCGTTCGATCGGCGTACCACCCACTCGCCGGAGTTCTTCGGTGATCGGTGCCGTGGATCGACGAAGGATGTCGAGCGGATTGGTCCGCTGGGCCACGACGTCGAGCGAGAAGAGAGTCGACAGATCTTCGAGGGCGCGCGACGCAGCACTCTCGATCGCCGTTCGTCGTCGATCGGGATCGACTCGATCGGACAGAAACTGAGCCGAGACCACGCGATCGAAGGCCACACCCAACCATGGTTCGACCGTTCGCTGGCACGTTTCGAGAAGGCGCGACGAGTAGGGGTCCATCGATCAACTCCTCGTGTTTCACGGCTCGCGCCGGACGGAGTCGACAAACTAGTCCGATTTAGCGGCGATCGTTCGGGCTAACGTTCAAAGCCATCTTGGGTGAAGGCGGTTGGCGTTGCTGAAGGATCTGCGGTTGTTGTGGGCCAACCGTCGCTATCGGTTTCTCTTGCTGGCCCGTTTCGTGTCGAACATCGGCAACGGCATGTCGCCGGTCGCCTTGGCCTTCGGTGTCCTCTCGCTCCCCGGTGGTAATGCGACGGATCTGAGTTACGTCACCACGAGTCGCATGATCCCGGTCGTGGTGTTCCTGTTGATCGGCGGCGTCGTCGCCGACCGCTTCGGTCGAGCGCAACTGGTCGGGGGGACCGACATCATCGGTGCGCTCGTCATCGGCGCGACCGGTCTCCTCTTCATCTTCCATCAGGCATCCATCGTTCTGCTCTGCATCAGTGGCGCGATCTTCGGTGTCCTGAACGCTCTGTGGTACCCCGCTTTCAGCGGTCTCATGCCCGAAATCGTCGAGTCCGAACACCTCCAGTCGGCGAACTCGGTCATGGGCTTCGGCGCCAACATCGGCTTCACGATCGGCGCCAGTGCAGCCGGCATCATCGTGAGTCACGTCGGTCCGGGCTGGGCGATCCTCGCCGACGGTGGTTCGTTTCTGATCGCCGGACTTCTCGTGTGGCAACTGCGCCAGCCCGTCGATGACCGTGAGGTCGAATCCCCCGAACGCGAGTCGATGATCTTCCAGATGAAGGAAGGTTGGCGAGAATTCGTGAGCAAGAGATGGCTCGTCATCATCGTCGCGACCTTCTCGCTCACCAATATGTGTTACGAGGGATTCTTCGGAGTGCTCGCACCGCTGCAGATGAAAGAAGAATTCGACGGCGCGCGCGACATGGGCTTCATGATGTCAGCCTTCGGTGTGGGCAGCATCGTGGGAGTGCTCGTCTCGATGCGCCTCCGCCCCCGACGCCCGCTCGTGATCGCCATGTCGGCGCTGCCCGTCATCGGACTGTGGATGTTCCTCCTCGCCTGGAGCGCACCCATGATCCCGGTGATGCTCATGGCCTTCGGAGCCGGGGTCGCCCTCGACATCTTCTTCGTCCTCTGGATGACCACGTTCCAACGCGAAGTTCCCGAAGACATGTTGTCGCGCGTCGGCTCCTACGACGCATTCGGCTCGACGGTTCTCGCACCGTTGGGACTTTTCTTTGCCGGTCCGCTGGCCAGTTGGGCCGGTGCCGAAGTAGCGCTCGTGACCGCCGGAGCGATCGTGGTGGGCGCCAATCTCATCGCCCTCGCCTCGCGAAGTGTGCGCGACGTACGCGGGCCAGCCGACGCACATCCTTCGGTCGTCGGCTGATCGACTCGAGATTCAATCGTCGAGAATCTCCACTCGAACACGCTTGTTGCCCTTGCCCTTGTTCTCGATTTTCACGACTTTGACACGACCAACTGCACGCGTCGAATGAACGTGGGTGCCACCATCGGCCTGCTTGTCGAGACCCACGATGTCGACGACTCGGATCTCACTCACCGATTCGGGGATCAGTGACACCTTGGTACGGATCAGATCGGCATCCATGAGCGCGGTGTCTCGGGGCAGGAACTCCACCCGTACCGGTCGGTCGGCATCGATCTCGGCGTTCACGAGTTCTTCGATGCGGGACGCGAATCCCTCGGGAACCGGATCGAACTCGAAATCCATCCGGGCGCTCAGTGGTTCCATGTTGCCGCCGGTGACGGGCACTCGCCATTCGTTCCAAATCACACCGCACAGGATGTGCATCGCGGTATGAGTGCGCATCAACCGATGGCGACGTTCGACCTCGACCACTCCGTGCACCACTCGGCCGACTTCGGGAACCGGACCATCGATCTCGTGCCACACCCACTGGTGGCCACCGTCCGCCGACGTTCCTTTGCGGACTTCGACCACGCCGACCCCATCGAGGTCGCCCACGTCGTGTGGTTGACCACCACCCGTCGGGTAGAAGGCCGTCCGGTCGAGCGCGACGGCTCTGCCATCCACGGCGATCACCGTGGCGTCGAACTCGAGGACGTCGACATCACGTAAGTAAAGAAGCTCGGTGTCGGCGGAGAACTCGGCCATGTCCAAGTGTGCCTCGGTCCACTGTCGGATCACCAACCGTCAGCCGACCTAACCTCGGAGCGAATGCCTGCTCGTCGAATGATCCAACGTTTCTCGGTCGTACTGGTGGTCGGCATCGCGATGACCGCCTGTGGATCGGGCTCCACCGGGCCGGTGCCCGAGACCGAACCGCGGGTCACGACCACGGCCACCCCGGCCCGAAGTGACGGCGTACTTCGCATCGGTCTTCTCGTGCCTCGGTCGGGAGGTGGAGCCTCTCTCGGCGAACCACTCGTCGAGGTAGCCGAGCGAGCAATCGCCGAGATCGAGAATTCGGGTCTCGGAGGATTCGAAATCGAGCTCGTCGTTCGCGACGAGGGGCCTGACACCGCCACGGCTCGTTCCGCGGTCGACGAGTTCGTCGACGACGTCGGCGTGGATGCCGTCGTCGGTCCCCTTTCGTCATCAGTTGCTCTCGGAGTGCTCCCGACTCTCATCGCCAACCGAATCGGTGTCTGCTCACCCGCGGCGACGACCGCGTCCCTCACGAACTTCCCCGACGATGGCCTATTCGTGCGAACGACTCCGAGTGACGCCATGATCGCCCTCGCCATGGCCCAAACCGTCGCTCAGACCGGTGTCGACGCCACGACACTCGTCTATCCCGACGATCCGTTCGGTCGGGATTTCACGATCGAGATCCGACGGGCGCTCGTACAACAATCGATCACGGTCGCCGGTGATTTCCCCTACGACACCACCGATGACGACTACCGAGACGACATCGACGATTTGTTGAAGTCCGACCCACGCGTGATCACCATGATCGGCGACAAGGAAAGCGGTGGCCGTTTCATCGGGGCCGTCCTGGCAAGTGGTACCGATGCCGATGTAGTCGTGAACGACGCACTCGCCGATGCCGATCTCAGCGGTGATCCGAATCTGGCTCGCCCGACGCGCTCACGCATCACCGGGATCGCGATCGATGCCGGTCGCATTCCCTTCGCCACCGCCACGGTCGACTGCATCAACCTTCTCGCCCTGAGCGCCGCTCAGGCCCAGAGTGACGTCGCCGATGACTTCATGCCACTCATGATCCCGACGAGTCGTGGTGGTTCCGCGTGTCGGGAATACGACGACTGTCTGACACTGATCGACGACGGTCTCAACGTCGATTACAACGGTCAGAGCGGGTTGCTGACCCTCACTGCCAACGGCGACCCCGGCGTGGCGACGTTCGTGACCTTCGGATTCGGTGACGACGGCAAAGCGTCGTACCGCGCGTCGATCGGTGTGATCAGCGCTCCGTGATCAGAGCAGACGCGCGAGCTCGGCTACGTCGGTGACCGAACCGACGTAGAAGTCACCGAACTCCGCGTACACGGCCGACGCCTCGTCGAATCGCATGGTGTAGACAACTTCTTTCAGATCGTCGGGGCGAGTGGCGAACAACGTCACTCCCCATTCGAAGTCGTCGATGCCCGTCGAGCCGGTGACCACCTGAACGACGCGGCCGGCGAATTTGCGCCCACTCGTTCCGTGCTCGTGCATCAGCTCCTTGCGACGGTCGTAAGGAAGGGTGAACCAGTTGGATCCGTCTCCCCGACGCTTGCTCATCGGATAGAAGCAGAACGCAGGCTTACCCTCGGGCGGTAACTGCGGATAGAGGCGTGGCTGAAGCATCGCTTCAGGCATCCCCTGTGCGTATTCGCTGACCTCGGTGAGCGACACGTACGAATCGACCACGTCGAGACCGGAGTTCTGGACCGCCGACTGGAACCGGCGGAGCTGACGCCAGTCCTTGGCCAGAGCCATGAGGGCGGCATCGGCCTTGTGCCCGAGCATCGACACGCATACGACTTGGGTTCCATCGGCCTCGGCCTGCTTCACGGCCTCGATGAGAGATTCGGCGTCGAAGCCGGGACGCGGTTTGACGAACAAGTGCACAACGGCCAAGCCGATACTCGGAGACACCTCGCCCGCGACCGAATCCGTCGTGTTACCGGTGTTCTCGCTCATGTCCGAAACCCTATCCAGATGCGATACTGATGGTCTTGTCGTCGTTGCGGTCGCCCCTCGTGTCACCCGGCTCACGGAGCCGATTGGTCGCGGTCGTCGTCGGGGCGGTTCTCACCATCGCCGCATGTGGCGAGTCGTCGAACCGCTACCTCGCGAACTCGGAGGAGAAGGTCTTCTTGAGGGTTCCGCGTGATTGGAACGAGATCGAGTTCACGGATACCGATGCCGATCGCCTCGAAAGTCTCACGTCACAGGCCACTGTGGTCTGGCGGGCGGGCAGCACCTCGGCGCCCGATCCGGCGCCCGACACCGTGAGTTCGGAGGCCCCGCTCGCGTTCACCGCGGTCTACGAACTCTCCGGACAACTCAATCAGCAGATGTCGGCCTCGCTCGCCCGTCTCGCCGCTTCACCCACCGGCTTCGACCCGGTTCTGCCGTCCGACGATGCCCAGAGCGCCCTCGTCGAAGTGCTGGACTATCAGCCACTCGGATTCGAGGGCGTCAACGGAAGTCGCATCGTGTTCCGACTCCGCGACTCCGACACCGACTCGTGGAAGGCCGTGTACGACGTGAGCGCGGCCTACGACTCCAAGCGATTCCGTCTCTATGTTCTGCAGGTTGGTTGCAGCGCTTCCTGCTACGAACTCAACAAGTCGACTATCTCCGCGATCGCGGATTCCTGGCTGGTGAAAACGTGACCGACATCGTCCCTGGCAACGATCTCCCCGAGATCGTCAACGTTCCACTCCTCGAGGCTCCGCCCGAGAAGCGTCGCAAGATGTTCTTCTTCGACCGGATCAAGGTATTCGTCGTCCTCGGCATCTACGTGGTCATCACCGCGTCGTACGAACAGAGCCAGATCCCGCTCATGTCCTGGGGTGAGGCATTCCGTGACCAGTCACGAGCCAAGTGGTGGGTGTGGATCGTCGCTGGCATCGAACTCCTCCGCCAGATCCACATCCTCATCAGCGAACGGTCGGCCGGCTGGAACACTTGGTGGCAGCGCAAGGTATGGGACGCATGGGAGCGCCAGATGACGCGCTTCAAGCCGTACACGAGGTTCCGTCTCAACCGTCTGGTGAAGCGGCTCATCTTCGTGACGCTGCTCGGATTCGTGCTGTCGTGGAAGTGGAGTCTCCCCTTCTTCCAGGCTCTGGCTGAGGCTCCGAGCCGTTGGTTCAACATCCTCTTCGTCGAACGCAATGTCGGAACGCCACTCGCCATTTCGATTCTGTTGTCGGTCACGTTCAGCGCCTTCTATCTCATCTTCTTCTACGGCATCTTCTTCATCGGTGGAATCGAGACCTTCAAGCCCGGAGAGATCAAGACCCGCTTCAAGGACATCTGGGGCCAGGATCACGTGGTCAACCGCGTGAAGGAGAACCTCGACTTCCTCGAGAAGCCTCAAGACATCGAATCGAAGGGTGGATACGTCCCGAGTGGCATCCTCCTCTGGGGTCCCCCCGGTACCGGCAAGACGTTGATGGCCGAGGCAGCCGCCGGTGAAACCGAACGGCCGTACGTGTTCGTGGACCCCCAGGCTTTCGTCCAAACCTTCATGGGTGTCGCACCGATGAAGATGAAGTGGCTCTACCGACGCCTCCGCAAGCTCGCATTGCGCTACGGAGGTGTGGTCGTCTTCTTCGACGAAGCCGATGTGCTCGGAAGTCGCGGGCAGATCAGTGGGCAGTTCGACAACGCCGAAGCACTCGCCCGTGAACAGGTCGACCATCTGCACTGGCTTTCACCGGCCAGCCAGCACTTGATTCTCGATCAACTTCGCAGCAACTCGACCCCCGGACACGATGCCCACAGCCAACCGTCCCCGCGCCGGACTCTCCGCGAGCGGATCATCATGGCCGGTATGGGTGGTGGCGGGATGGGGACACTCCAGTCGCTCCTCACCGAAATGAACGGATTGAACAAGCCCCGTGGCTTCTTCTCGCGCCGACTCCGTCAGTTCCTGAACATGCCGGCCAAGAAACCACCGAAGTACCGCATCCTCCATATCTTCGCCACCAACCTGCCCAGTGCTCTCGACGCAGCTCTCCTTCGTCCCGGACGTATCGACCGCATCTACAAGGTCGGTTACCCCATGAAGGAAGGTCGCAAGAAGACGTACGAGGGCTACTTCGCCAAGGTGAAGCACACGCTCTCCGCCGACGACATCGAGCGACTCGCAGTGATGACCCCGTATTCCACCGGTGCGTCGATCAAGGATCTCGTCAACGAAGCACTGTTGGTGGCCCTTCGCGAAGGCCGCGAGATCGTCACGTGGAACGACGTCATTCAGGCGCGCTATCTCCGCAAGGTCGGCGAGCACGAACACGTCGACTACATCGAACGCGAACGACATGCCATCGCGCTGCACGAGGCCTCTCATGCGGTCGCGGCGTACATGCGCCGCAAGGATCTCGTGATCGACTTCGTGAGCATCGAACCGGGTGGCAGCTACCTCGGAGTCGTATCGAGCACATACGACGACGAAACCTTCCTCCGGTGGCGCAGCACCTTCGAGATCGACATCCTCGTTTCACTCGCATCGCTGGCCGGTGAGCGGCTCTTCTTCGGCGGTGACTCATCGGCCGGTGTGAGCGGCGACCTCCGGAACGCAACCACGGTCTCGACCTGGATGGAGGCGATGTGGGGAATGGGCTCCACCATCTCCTCGGCACCGGCTCTCATTCAGACCATCGGGGCCGGATTCCCCACTGCGACCGGCACCAACATCGATCGTGAAGCGGCCAATCTCTCGAGCCGTATCGAGAGTCGCCTCAGTCGGATCTACGACCAAGCCCGAGATCTGCTCAGCGAACAGCGCACCATGGTGCTGGCCGTCGCTCACGCCCTCGAGACACACAAGACGATCAGCGGCGAAGACGTGGCGGCGATCATCGAGAACTCGGTCGGACCCAAGGTCGACGGTCGCGTGTATCACCAACCCGGATTCGCTGCGATCGCCGAGCAGTATCACGTGGCCGCACTCGAGGCCCACCAGCAGGTCGACGACGTTTCCGCGCCGCTACCGGTGCTCCCACCCGTCGAGTGATCAGCCCGGGCTGTAACGCACGGCTTGGTCGCCCCGCGTGAAGCCATACAAGGTGATTCCCGCCCGCTTGGCGGTCTGCACCGCCAATGCAGTGGGGGCGCTCACCGACACCACCGTGCCAAAGCCCGCCGCCCACGCTTTCTGAATCATCTCGAAGCTCGCCCGACCGGAAACGAAAAGACCGAGATCGGTGGCCGGTAGTCGACGATCGAGCAGTAGACGACCCACGACTTTGTCGACGGCATTGTGGCGACCGACGTCTTCGCGTACGACCACGATTTCGCCATGTTCCGTGAAGGCGGCCGCCCCGTGCACGGCACCGGTCTCGCTGAATAGGTCCTGACCACTCTGAACGACTTCGGAAATTCCAAGAATGATCTCGCGATCGATGCGCGGCACTCGCGAAAGTTCGAGCGGGGTCAGTCGGTCGGCGAGTTCGTCGATCGATTGCGAACCACACAGACCACAACTCGACGATGTCGTGCCCAGCCTCGGGGCCGGGACCGGGGCCCGGCCACCGGTTTCCACGGTCACGACGTTGAAATTGCTGTCGGCGGCCGAACCGTTCGCGCAATAACGGACACTCACGACCGGATGTCCGGAGAGCAGACCATCGGCGTGGCAGAAACCAACCGCGAGTTCGTAGTCGTGGCCCGGCGTTCGCATCGTGGTGGCGACGAGGTGACCATCGAGTTGAATCGACATCGGTTCCTCGACCACCAGTTGATCGGGAAGTCGGCGATCGCGAACACCCTGAATCTTGACGACCAGAACGGTGTCGGTGCGCTTGCGGGCCACGACCGCAAGGCTACGGTTCGCTCATGAGCAACGGCGGCAAACGTTCCGACGACTCATGGGATCTGGTTCGGCCCTCTGGACAGCCCGCGCCTTCGATGGATCCGTCACTTCTCGCCACTCCCCAATGGTCGCCGCCTTCACTACCCGACCTGCCACCGATGCCCGACGAGCCGGAGGGCAAAGACGATCGGGGAACCGACTGGTTGATCGGGCTCGCCTCCTTCATCGGCATGGTGATCATCGGACTCGTCGCGGTTCTCATCTTCCACGACGATCCGAAACCCACCGTCTCGACCACACCGGTCGTCAGTTTCTCGGCCAGCACCATTCCGGCCTCGACGAATCCGCTCACGAGTACGGCGAGCACTGTTGCCGAGACCACCACGACGACGTCGATTTCACCCACGGGATCGCCGTTGCTCGATTCGGTGGTGGTTGCGGGACCCGATGGAATCTGGCTGGAGACATCGGCTGGGAAGTCGAAGATGGTCGAAGGCTCCTTCGACATGGTTCTCGATCTCGGTGACGGCAACTTCTTGGTTCAGGCGCGTTCGGGTCGCAACGCCGAACCTCAAGACACCGTGGTACTGCGAGTCGAAGCCGGCGGAACGCCCGAGCCGGTCATCACGCCATCAGAGGACGAGCAGGAATGGATCACCCTGCACGATGCGATCCAGCGCGACGGTCGATGGTGGGCACTCGTCACGGTCGCCACTGGCGTGGGATTCGACGATGCGGCCGACCAGTTGGTGGCCGTCGATATCACGAGCGGCGAACGCGAGGTGATCGAGACCGTCGGTGGTTGGGAGGAGAGCACGGGTCGCTTCACACACGGCGGTGGTCACCTGATCAGCGACTACTACTCGAATGCCATCCACGGGCCACTCTTCATGGCTCTCGACGGCACCGCACCGCTGTCACCCACACCGTTCGGACTTGCCGAACAATACGACGACTGTTCGGTGTGTCCGCGGGCCTTTGCGATCAGTCCGACCGGTCATCGACTCGCCTGGATCGAAGCCGATCTACTGGTCGTGGCCGACACGACGTCTCACGAACGTGTCCTCCAAGTCACGCTCCCCAAGGACTCCGGCGCCGAGGTGACGTCGCTCGAAGTCGGAGAATCATCGATCGTCCTCAATCGTGCCTCGACATCGATCGGGCCGTACGAAGGCGCCTACGTCGTGACTTCCGACGGCCGCATCTCGACACTGTCGACGCCCGGATTCGCAGTGTTCAGCGCGAGCTGAACGACGCGATCGCCCGCGCCGCGTTGCCCGGGGCTTCGGGGTGCGTGTGCAGGAAGAGCGACGGTTCGGTCAGTTCGAGTTCGATGATCACCGGACCCTCGGCGGTAGGGAGAAGATCGATACGCGCATACAGCGGTGTTCCGAATCGAGAGGTCAGCCAATGAACCGCATCGTCACCGAGTCGGCGTTCGAGATCGCTCGGTGAGCGCGGTTCGATCCGCTCCCGGGCGAAGAGCCCACCGGCCACATCCTTGCTCGTGGCCAACAACGGGCCTTTGGCGAAGGCATGGCTGAACTGACCGGCCAGGTACACGAGCCCCGTCTCGTCGGCGTGGTCGACGTCGGCCAGGTAGGGCTGCAGCATCACCGATCGACCGCTGTCGAGGAGCGACGTGATGTGTTCCGAGGCGGAATTCGTCATCGAGTGACGTTCGGTGTCGTTGCTTCCCGCGCTCACTGCCGGCTTCACCACGAGATCACCGTCGGCGAGGAGACGCTCCACTTCGGCTGACCACTCGGACTCACCCGGTTCGACGAAGGTCGTCGGCACGATCGGCAAACCGCGCGCCGATGCATCGAGCAAGTAGTGCTTGTCGATGTTCCAACGGAGCATCTCGGGTGGGTTCATGAGCGAGGTCGTGGCACTCACACGCTCGATCCACGCCAGGAATTCGTCACGCCGTTTGTAGTAGTCCCACGTGGATCGCACCACCACCAGCGAGAACTCGGCCCACTCGATCGAATCATCGTCCCAGGCCACCTCGACCCACGGTTGGCCGATGTGGTCGAGAGCGCTCTGGAGGTGCGGCATGTCTTCGTCGAGACCCCACGCAGCACGCGCGGTCACCAACGCGACAGGACCCCGGGTCGCCCCGGGGTCCTGCGCAGTACTCGAGCCGTTGGTTGGGCTCAGAAGTCTTCCATTCCGCCACCGGGCATGGCCGGTGCATCCTTCTCGGGCTTGTCGGCCACCACTGCTTCGGTGGTGAGGAACAACGCGGCGATGGACGCCGCGTTCTGCAGAGCCGAACGGGTCACCTTGGCGGCATCGATGACACCGAGCTTCACGAGATCGGTGTATTCGCCGGTCGCCGCATTGAGGCCTTCGGCGCCCTTCAGGTTGCGCACCTTCTCGACGACGACACCACCTTCGAGACCGGCGTTTTCGGCGATCTGCTTGAGCGGAGCTTCGAGAGACTTGGCGACCAGGCGGGCACCCGTGGCTTCATCACCGCTGAGCTTGTCGGCGGCCGCGAGAACGGCGGCCTGCGAACGGAGCAAAGCAACTCCACCGCCGGGCACGACACCTTCTTCGATGGCGGCCTTGGTGGTGCTCACTGCGTCTTCGATGCGGTGCTTCTTCTCCTTGAGTTCCACCTCGGTGGCGGCACCGACCTTGAGGACGGCCACGCCACCCGACAACTTGGCCAGACGCTCCTGGAGCTTCTCGCGGTCGTAGTCGGAGTCGGTGTTCTCGATCTCGGCCTTGATCTGGTTGATACGGCCCTTGATGTCGTCGTCGTCACCGGCACCTTCCACGAGAGTGGTCTCGTCCTTGGTGATGATGATCTTCTTGGCCCGACCGAGGAGATCGAGAGTTGCGTTCTCGAGCTTCAGGCCGACTTCCTCACTGATGACCTGACCACCGGTGAGGATGGCCATGTCCTGCAGCATCGCCTTGCGGCGCTCACCGAAGCCGGGGGCCTTGACCGCGACCGACTTGAAAGTGCCACGGATCTTGTTGACCACGAGAGTGGCGAGCGCCTCGCCATCGACATCCTCGGCGATGATCACGAGCGGGCGACCACTCTGCATGACCTTCTCGAGAACCGGGAGCATGTCGCGGACCGACGAGATCTTCGACGACACGAGGAGGATGTACGGGTCGTCGAGGACGGCCTCCATGCGCTCCGGGTCGGTCACGAAGTACGGCGAGATGTAGCCCTTGTCGAAACGCATACCTTCGACGAGATCCATCTCCATACCGAAGGTCTGGCTCTCTTCGACGGTGATCACGCCGTCCTTGCCGACCTTGTCGATGGCATCGGAAATCATCGAGCCGATTTCCACATCGGCGGCCGAGATCGAGGCGACCTGGGCGATCTGCTCCTTGTTGTCGACTTCCTTGGCCAGATCCTTGATGGACGCGATGGCGGCGGCGACGGCGGCCTCGATGCCCTTCTTCAGGCTCATCGGGTTCGCGCCGGCGGCGACGTTACGAAGTCCTTCGCGCACCATGCTCCAGGCGAGCACGGTGGCGGTGGTGGTGCCGTCACCGGCGACGTCGTCGGTCTTCTTGGCGACTTCCTTCACCAGTTCGGCGCCGATCTTTTCGTACGGGTCTTCGAGGTCGATCTCCTTCGCGATCGACACACCGTCGTTGGTGATCGTGGGTGCGCCCCACTTCTTTTCGAGCACGACGTTGCGGCCCTTGGGTCCAAGGGTGACGCGCACGGCGTCGGCCAGCTTGTTCATTCCGGCCTCGAGGCCACGACGGGCCTGCTCATCGAACGCAATCATCTTCGGCATCGGTTTTCCCTTTCGTCGGGTGGACTAGAGACTCCCGTTCGCACTCGGGCGGAACGAGTGCTAGCACTCTACGGGGGTGAGTGCTAACACGACAACCAGCCCCGAAACCCTCTACTCTCTGCCCCTATGCAGGTACTTGTCGTTGGCGGAGGGGTCTCTGGTCTTTCCACCGCCCTCAAATTGAGCCGGCGGGGGCACCAGGTCACGGTGATCGAGCGGGACGACACCCCCATGCCCCAGAGCGCCGATGAGGCCTTCGACTGGGACCGTCGAGGCGCCCCCCAGGTCCGCCACAGCCACGCCTTCCTCGCCCGGCTCGTCGGCCTTTTGAAGAAGAACGAGCCCGACGTGATCGCCGCGCTCTACGAGGCCGGGGCCGCCGAACTCCCCTTCGGCGCCGACCTTCCGCCCACCATGGTCGGATTCGAACGGGAAGAAGCCGACGACGAGCTGACGATGCTCACGTGTCGGCGGACAACCTTCGAATGGGTCCTTCGGCGAGTCGTCCTCGATGAGGGTCGAGTCGAGTTCCGGACCGGCGTCGGGGTGAACGGACTCCTCACGATCGACCACGAGTCGGGTATCCCACGCGTGAACGGCGTGCGGCTCGAGGACGGCACGACTCTCACTGCAGACCTCGTGGTGGTGGCCACCGGCCGACGATCGGCGCTCCCCGAGTGGCTCGCCGATCTCGGAGTCGGGCCCGTCAACGAGTTCGTCGAGGACACTGGCATCGTCTACGCGTCGCGTTTCTATCGATTGAAAACGGGCGAGTCGTATCCGCCGCGCAATGGACCCATCGGCGGCGACCTCGGATACATCAAGTACGGCGTGTTCGTGGGCGACAACGACACGTTCTCCATCACACTCGCCGCGCCCACCGACGACACCGAACTGCGTGCTCGTCTGAGCGATGCTGCGACCTTCGATGCCGCGGCGCGCCAACTCGTGGCCACTGCGCCTTATTTCGACGGTCGCGCCGAACCCATCATCGATGGTGTGTACATGATGGCCGGGTTGCTCAACCGACATCGTGAGTACGTCGTCAATGGCCAACCATTGGTTCTTGGCATGTTGCCCGTGGGCGACGCGGTGATCTGCACGAATCCGCTCTACGGACGCGGTTGCTCCATCGGCTACTGGGGTGCACACCTCATGAGCGAGGCCCTCGATTCGTTCGACGGCGACTTACGACGACTCGCAGTCGACTACGACGCCGCCATCAACCGCGAGATCATGCCGTGGTACAAAGCCGGCGTCGAACAAGATGCCGAGGCTCGACGCGTGTCCAGTGCACTTCTGAAGGGCGACGATCCCGACGGCGATACTTCCGATCCGAAGACGTTCATGCGATCGGTTCTGCGCGAGGGACTCCTGCCTGCGCTGCGCACCGATCCGGTGGTGCTGCGCGCATTCATGCGCAATCTGAATCTCCTCACCGCTCCTGACGCGATGACCAAGGATCCCGAGGTCATGAACCGCGTGTTCGCGGTGTGGCAGGACCGCGACAATCGCCCGGCCGAGCCGCCCATGGGCCCGAAGAGACGAGCCGAGTTCCTCGAGCTGTTGCCGGCTTGATCAGCCGCCGGCCACGGCCGGAATGATGCTGACCGTCTCACCGGCCGGAACCGGCGTATCGAGACCCTGCAGATAACGAACGTCGTCGTCGGCCACGAAGAGATTCACGAACCGACGCTGGTTGCCCTGCTCGTCGAACAAACGATCCTTGAAACCGGGGTGGGCCGCATCGAGGGCGGTGAGAACCTCACGCAACGTGCCGCCCTCCACCTGCACGGTCGCGTTTCCTCCCGACAGAGGACGAAGGGTCGTGGGGATGCGCACGGTCACGGACATGACCGAAACCCTACCGAGTGAGTCGGGAATCGCCACAGCCGAATCGCAACTCAACGACAAGACTGACGGGGTGCGGGTGGTGGCAGCAGTCGACAAGTTCAAGGGCACGGCCACCGCCGCCGAGGTGGCCACGGCCATCGGGCATGCGTGTTGGGAACTCGGCATCGACTGCGACGAAGTCCCGGTGGCCGATGGCGGTGAGGGAACGCTCGACGTTCTCGGCGGGGCCAACCGAACGAACGTCGTGACCGGCCCACTCGGCGATGCCGTGGAAGCAGCATGGAGATTCCATCGGAGAACCGCGGTGATCGAGATGGCGAGAGCATCGGGCCTGACTCTCGTGGGTGGTTCCGAGCACAACGATGCCGTCGCCGCGTCGACCACCGGCACCGGAGAACTGATCGATCGCGCGCTCGACATGGGAGCCGAGCGGATCATCGTGTGCCTCGGTGGATCGGCCACGACCGATGGTGGCCTCGGAGCCGTGCGCGCGATTCATGCACCCGCACGTCTACGCGCGGTCGAGTTCCTCGTCGCCTGCGATGTCGACACTCTCTTCGTCGATGCGGCACGCGTCTTCGCCCCGCAGAAAGGCGCAACCGCATCTCAAGTCAGGATGCTCGAGGGTCGACTCGAACGGCTCGTGCAGATGTATCGCGAGGAGCACGGGGTCGATGTCTCGAAGGTACCGGGTTCGGGTGCGGCCGGTGGACTCGCTGGTGGACTCGTGGCACTGGGCGGTCGGCTGATTCCGGGGTTCGACATGGTGGCCGACGAACTCGATCTAGCCGACCGACTACGTGAAGCCGACTTCGTGATCACCGGTGAAGGTCAACTCGATGCCACGAGTTTCGAAGGCAAGGTCGTGGGCGGCGTCAGCCATCTCGCGGCTGAGTTCGACAAGACGGTGGCCGCCATCGTCGGGCGCATCGATCCGAGTGCGGCCGAGTGCGATGACTACGCCTCGTTGAAAGGCGGCGTGTTCGACCTCGAATCGCGCTTTGGCGTCGACCGATCACACAACGAGACCCGAACGTGCATCGAGGCCGCGGCCCGCGAGGTTCTCGCGAAACTTCGGGCCTGAGATATCAGCCAGCGACGGTGGTGCTGGCGGCTGCGCTGGGGTCGGCCGTGGGCAGGGCGCCCGGCAGGAGTTTGCCCGCGAGGTCGGTGCCCAAGAGGACGAGCACCGTGGCTTCGCCAAGGTCACCCGACTCGACCGGGGGCGGTGAGGCCACCGGCTGGGTGGCCACTCCACCCAGGACCTGCGACACCGCAGCCGCGCCCGACTCGTAGCCCGGCACGTAATACACGACGGTGATCGACTGCTTGCCCACCGTCTCGGCGGCATTGGTCGCCGGTTGAACCACGACGAATCCCTGAGCTTGCAGTGCGGTGCTCATCTGACCAGCCGTACCCGAGATACCCGAACCGTTGGCGACGAGCACCTTGTAACCGGTGCGGGGCAAGGTGGTGGTGTCCATCGGGACGAGCGTCGAGTCCGACATTCCGGGATCGGTGGTCATGGGTTCACTCGACACGGGGCCGGCGGAGACGTTCGAATCGCGGTCGCGGTTGATGTCGCGCAGTATGAGGAATCCGAGCAAAACCGCAATGGCGGCCACGATGATGCCAAGGGTCGTAGAAACGCCGACGCCGGCCGAAGCAGGCCGGCCGCGGGATCCGGTGGGCTGTTCGTCACTCATGCCTGCAATCCTCCAGATTCAGTCGAGCCATCGAGCCTCATCTTGCGGCGCCGCTCGCGTGCCCGCTGCAAGCGACGTACGACCAGCGGGTCGTAGGCCAGCGCATCGGGGGAATCGAGCAGGCGGTTGAGTTCGCCGTAGTACTCATCGGCCGAGCAGTCGAAGCGTTCGCGAAGCATGAGGTCCTTCACGCCGTCTTCGGTCCACCATCCTCGCTCGAAGTCGATGATCGCCTTCTCGCGGTCGGTGAGTGCCATTCGTAAAGCCTGCCCGTTCCGGGTGCCTATTTACAAGCACCCCCACATGGAAGATGTGTCCGTCCCGACCAGTACTCTCGGGGCGGTGAGCAGGCAGAACGTGCGACCCTTCGTGATCGGAGTGGCCGGCGGCACCTGTTCGGGCAAGACAACGGTCACCGAGCGGCTCGTCGACCTCGTCGGTCCGGATCATCTGGCCGTCATCAAACAGGACGCCTATTACATCGAGCGCCACCATCAACCCTTCGACGAACGGGCACGGGCCAACTACGACCATCCCGAAGCCTTCGACTGGGAGCTCATGAACCACCAGTTGTCCGAACTCCTGAACGGACGAACGGTCGATGTGCCGGTGTACGACTACGCGGACCACAACCGTTCGTCATCGGTCGTCAGTGTGTCGCCCACCCGGGTCATCGTGTTCGAGGGAATTCTCGCCCTCTACGACGAAAAGTTACGGGAGAACTTCGACCTCAAGGTGTTCGTCGACACCGATGCCGATGTTCGGCTCATCCGGCGTTTGCAGCGAGACGTGCGAGACCGCGGGCGGACACCCGACAGCATCATGGCGCAATACATGGCCACGGTTCGGCCGAGCCATCTTCAGTTCATCGAACCGAGCAAAAGGTACGCCGACGTCATCTTCCCGGAGGGCGGACACAACGACCGCGCTCTGGAAATGTTGATCGCACGCGTGCGACGGGCCATCGACTGAGTGGAGCCGGGTGTGGGGATTGAACCCACGACCTACCGCTTACAAGGCGGTTGCTCTACCACTGAGCTAACCCGGCGCTCGATTACCGAGTCAGGCTAACGCCGGTGCCGGGCCACTTCGTAGGTCGCAAGTGCCGCGGCGGTCGACACGTTGAGCGAACTCAGTCGTCCCCGCATCGGAATGCTCACGATCACATCGCAGCGTTCGCGCACGAGACGCGAGAGGCCAGCTCCCTCGGCGCCCATCACGAGGCAGATCCCTTCGGTGGCGAGTTCACCGAGATCGAACAACGATTTGTCGGCCGCGTCATCGAGGCCCACCACCCAAATGCCGACGTCGCGCATCTTGGCGAGTGCCGTGGGCAATCCGCCGACGAGGGCCATGGGTACGTGCTCGCATGCACCAACCGATGCCTTGGCCACGGTCGGGGTCACGTGCACCGACCGGTGACGTGGCAGCACCACGCCATCCACACCGGCACCATCGCAGCAACGCAGAACGGCTCCGAGGTTGCCCGGATCGGTCACGCCGTCCATGGCCACGAGGAACGGCGGCTTTCCGGGCCGCCGCTTGACGAGTGCATCGAAGGGAACGGGCATGAGCGCATCGGCACGAGCGAGCACTCCCTGCGGGGCCTCGCTGCGAGCCGCGTAGTCGAGCTTCTTGCGGCTCACCTCCACGACGGGAACCCGATTGGCACGCGCCAACTCGATGATGTCCTCGACGATGTCGCTCGCGTCGCGATCGTTGGCGATCCATACTTCGTGCACACGACGACGACCGGCGATGAGCAACTCACGCACGGCCTGTCGACCCTCGACCTGAGTGCCACCCAGATCGTCTCGTTCGTCGGAACGCTTGTCACGACTCGATCCGAGCGCGGTCGCCCGACCCCTGCCGCGACCGGCCGGCTGACCCGGATGACCGGGACGACCACCCTTCGTGTCGCCATCGCGACGCGTATTGCGCGCGCCTTTGCCGGCTGGCTTCACCGGACCGGTGCGGCCCGCGCCACGCGAACTCGGTGCTCCACTGCGACGACCACGACCAGCCGCTCCTGAATTCCGACCCGCCACGACTACTCCCGTCCTGCGCCGCGCACGATCACGGCCGATGCCCAACACGCAATTCCTTCGCGTCGGCCGAGTGCACCAAGACCCTCGGCACGCCGACCCTTCACGCTCACCGGCGCACCGACGACGCGGGAAAGTTTGGCTTGCATCGCGTTGCGATGCGGGGCGAGTTTGGGTTCTTCGCACACCACGCTGCAGTCGACGTTGCCCACCGACCAACCGTCGGCAGTGATCATGCGCACGACTTCGGCCAGCAGCACGAGTGAATCAGCGCCCCTCCACTGGGGATCGGTGTCGGGGAAGTGCTCGCC
Organism: uncultured Bifidobacterium sp.; assembly: GCA_964563545.1. Classification (GTDB taxonomy): domain Bacteria; phylum Actinomycetota; class Acidimicrobiia; order Acidimicrobiales; family Ilumatobacteraceae; genus Casp-actino8. The sequence goes on from CAZLXB010000001.1 coordinate 129,205, forward strand.
GATGTCGCCGAGACCTGCTGCTCCGAGCAGAGCGTCGGCCGCCGCATGCGCGATCACGTCGGCGTCGCTGTGACCGTGCAGACCCCGTTCACCGGAAAACGTGACTCCGCCCAGTACGAGCTGGCGCGTCGCGTCGTCGCTGAAACGATGGATGTCGAAGCCTTGTCCCACCCGAACCGCGAATTCGCTCATCGGTCGCCTCGTGTCTGAAGGTACTGACGTGCCCACTCGAGATCTTCGGGGTGAGTGATCTTGCGATTATCGGCTTCACCGGGCACCACCACGACGGTACCGCCGATCGATTCGACGAGCGATGCATCGTCGGTTCCGTCGATGTCGGAGCGATACGCCCGACGGAGAACATCGGCGCGGAACGCTTGCGGCGTCTGTACGGCGACCATCGTCGCCCGATCGGGAGTGGTGACGACCCTCGGTATCGCTCCGGATGCCCTCGATCCGAGCGCTGAAGCCTCGACAACCTCGATCATCTTCACAGTGTCGGTCACGGGGAGTCCGGGCACGGCTCCGTCGGCTCCCTGCGCCACCGCGTCGATCACCGATGCATACAGATGGTCCGAAGCGAAGGGGCGGGCCGCGTCGTGCACGAGGATCACCGAAGCCTCGGCCGGAACCGCGGCCAAACCGTTGCGGACGCTCGCGGTTCGGGTCGGACCACCGGCGACTCCGTTCTCCCGTTGGGCATCTTCGGCCGGCACCACCAACACCACGCCGTCGCTGCATCGGCTGGCGACCTCGAGTGAGAGGTCGACCACCCGCTGACCTCCGAGTTCGGCGAATTGCTTCAACGACCCGAAACGACGACCGGATCCACCAGCCACGACGATCGTCCATACCGAGCCGTCAACTTTCTTCGACTCGGACTTCGCCATATCCAAGGAGGGTAGTACCGTTCTCCGCAATGGCCTACGAGGACGTTCTCGCCCGGACCGACTTCTTCGGCGATGCGCCGACGGAAGACCTTGCCCGCATCGGAGGTCTCGGCCGCAAGCGCGTGCTGTCGCGTGGCGATCACCTCTTCGAAGCCGGCGAGGAAGCCGAGTCGATGTACATCGTTCTGAACGGCCGTATCGCCATCGCTATCGCCAACGAACTCGACAAGCGCGAGAGCATGGTCGCACTCATGGAAGCCGGCGACCTCTTCGGCGAGATGGGACTTCTCGACGAAGGTCCGCGTTCGGCCATGGCTCGGGCCATCGAGCCCAGTGAGGTTCTCGAGATCCCGTACGATCCGGTGCAACAGCTCCTCGACGGAAACCCACGTGTCTTCCGAGGCATCGTGCGCATGCTCGCCGAGCGACTCCGCGTGATGGACGGTGCACTCGCTGATTCGGTGTTCCTCGACGTGACCGGCCGCACCGCCAAGCGACTCCTCGAGCTCGCCGGTAAGAACGACGAATTCGTTCTTCCGGTGACGCAGGAAGAACTCGCCGGGATGGTGGGCGCGTCACGCGAGCGCGTGAACAAGGCGATCAGCAGTTTCATCCGCCTCGGCTGGATCGAACAGCACGAGCGTCGCTACAAGATCCTCCTGCGCGACCGTCTCGAACTACGCGCGCGCTAGAAGCCAGTCGCGTGCTCGGCTGAATGCATCAGCCGCATCGTCCTTCCGATGTGCAGGTCGGGAGACGTCGTGCGCGAAGCCGTGCTCAGCGTCGCCGTAGAACGCCAGGTCAACCCCGGTCTGTCGCAAGCGTTCGACATCGGGGTTCGGAGTCCAGGTGTCCTTTCCGCCGATCACCGCCAGAACCCGGGAAGCGTCTCCGCTGGTGAGGTAGTCGACGGGTTCACCCTGATCGGCGCCCCGCCAGGCTTCGGGTAGGGAGATCATCCCGTAGAAGCTCGCGATGCGATCGAACACGTCGAGCGATGCGGCCTTGAAGCAATACATGCCGCCCATGCAAAAGCCGATGAGCCCAACTCGGCTGCACCCGGTTGCGGCCGCCGCCTCCCGAAGGTCACGGAACTTGTCGGCATCGCGCAACGTGGCGACGGCCGCGAATCTTGAGTCGAGATCGACATCGGCCGGCAAACCAGGGAAGGGTTCGATGGCAACCGTGCTCATCCCCCATTCAGTTGCGAAACGAGCGACATGGTCGTCGAACAATGGGCGCAACCCGAAGATGTCGGGAATGACGACGAGTCCGCGTTCGGCCCCGTCGACGCGCTCGATCTCGGCCGGGGTTCCAGAGGGAAGGGTGATCCGCATGTTGCGATCTTGCCACCTCCGACGAACAACGAGATCAGTGTTCGGGTGGCGGCGGCGAACACGATCACCGCCGCGACGAAGCGCAACAACATGGTCCGATCCGAGCCGAGGACTCTCACCGGAGGTCTCACTGGACACGCATGACTCGGCCGACGTGATGGTCGGAGATGGTCGAACGGTGCGCTGGGCGCATGACCGACACATCAACGCACATCTCCCTCGCCGCCCAACGTCTCGGGGCTCTCGGACACCGATCGGGGCAAAGTCCCTTCGGCTCGAGCCTGCCGACGGCGACGCGTCTCTGGCTCGACTGGGCTGATCTTGCATCCCGTCGAATCAACATCCGCCGGGCCAACGACTGGGGCTTGCCCGGTTCACCGGTCCACCATCTCGACGAAGTTCTCGAGCGTTCGGGCTACGGCCAGGGGCCCACCGACGAGGGCTGCGACTCATATCTTTCGCAGCTCACCGTGATCGCCAAGACCGACCAACTCGCCTGCCGCATCGTGGTGCAGAGAATTCTGCCCGGACTCATCGCCACGGCACTGCGTCGCGGCCGCATCGTTCACGAGGGGGCGTCGGGTGCCCTCGACGAGCTGTCGTCGGCAGCCTGGGTGGTGATCGCCAAGTATCCGATCGAGCGTCGCTCACGTCGGGTGGCTGCCAACCTCTTGCGTGACATCGAGTATCACGCATTCGTTCGCGATGCCCGAACCAAGCGCGCTCGCTCCGAATTCGCAAGTGAGGCGTCCACATTGACGATTCTCGGGGCGTCGACTCCCAACCGTCGCGTGTCGTCAGTGGCCGGCGCATTCGGGAGTGATGATTCGTTCGACCCGACCGCCGATGCCGCCGAGATCACGAGCTTGCTCCACGATCTCGAGCGTTTGGGGTTACGCACCATCGACATGGAGTCCTTGCACGAGATGTTGTCGGACAAACTCAGCCCGGAATCGGCGCGCGAGGCCGGTATCTCGGCCCGGGCACTTCGTGATCGGCGGGCCAACGCCGTGCGGCGGGCTCGCGAACTCCTCAACGTCGCAGACGAAGACTGTTCATGACCACGAACACACTCGATAAAGCCATGGCCAAGCCGGCGAGGACCGGATTCATCAATCCGAGAACGGCGAGGGGAAGGGCAGCGATGTTGTAGGCGAAAGCCCAGAAGAGATTGGCGCGGATGATGCGCAAGGTCCGCCGACTCAAGTGAAGTGCCTTTGGAAGTAGCCGCAGATCACCACTCACGATCGTCAGATCTCCGGCTTCCATGGCGGCATCGGTGCCGGTTCCCATCGCAATGCCGAGATCGGCCGCCACTAGAGCCGGCGCATCGTTCACACCATCACCTACCATGCCGACGTGATGTCCGGCCGCCCGTAACTCGTCGATCACCGCCAGTTTGTCGGCCGGTAGGACTTCGGCTCGGGTGTCCGAGGAATCGATACCCACCTGTCGGGCCACGTTCTCCACGACTCCACGCGCATCACCCGACACGATCATCGGTCGGACCCCCATGCGCTGCAAGGCAGCGATCACCGATGGTGCCTCGATTTTGGGTTCGTCACGAACCGTGAGCCGGGCCGTCGAGACACCGTCGACCACGACCTCCACCACCGTGTCGCCCGAATTCGCGTCGTCCGCCGAACGCCTCAATACAACGGCGCGCCCATCGGCCGATGCCGATACACCGACCCCGGGCTGATTCACGAAAGCATCGATGTCGACGACGGAATCGTCGATGCCCCTCGATCGCAGGCCAATCACGATCGCTCGGGCGATCGGATGCTCACTTCGCGCCTCCACCGCACAGGCCCTGGCCAAGACGTCGATGTCGACCCCTGCGGGTTCGACCGATACCAACGACATCGCGCCGGTCGTGATCGTGCCCGTCTTGTCGAGCACCATCACATCGACGGAACGAGAAGCTTCGAGCACGTGAGCGCCCTTGATGATGATCCCTTCCCGAGCCGCACGACCGGTACCCACCAAGAGGGCAACAGGAGTGGCGAGACCGAGCGCACACGGGCAGGCGATCACCAAGACCGACACCGCGGCCTGGAACGAACGCTCGGAATCACCAGTGACCACGAGCCACACCGCGAGAGTGAGGATCGACAAGGTGATCACCATCGGGACGAACACGGCACTCACACGGTCGGCAAGTCGTTGGACCGGGGCCTTGGCATCCTGAGCTCGCTCCACGAGACGCGACATCTGTGCCAGTACGGTGTCGCGGCCGATGCGGGACGCACGAACCAAGAGCCGACCGTTGGTGTTGAGGGTTCCGCCGGTCACGTCGTCACCCACGGCCACGTCGATCGGATTGCTCTCGCCGGTCAGAAGACTGCGATCGACCGCGCTCGCACCTTCCACGATCACCCCGTCGGTCGCGATCTTCTCGCCTGGGTGGACCACGAAGATCTCGCCGACACCGAGCGCACCGACAGGAATGGTGGTCTCGACTCCATCACGCCACAAGGTTGCGTTTCGAGCACCCATGGTCGCCAACGCCCGAATCGCCGAGCCGGCCCGACGCCTCGACACGAGTTCGAAATAACGACCGGCCAACAAGAAAGCCACGAGGGTCGTGGCCACCTCGAGATAGATCTCGTGATGCTCGTCGACCGACATCACCATGCCGTCGTGCACCGAGGCACCCGAAGATCTCGGGAACAACGACATGTCCATCTTCATCCCGATCGCACCGGCACCACCGAACAAGAGGGCCCACATGCTCCACAACATGGCCACGATCACGCCGAGTGACACGAGCGTGTCCATGGTGGTGGTGAGGTGACGGGCGTTGCGCCAAGCGGATCGATGGAAAGGAAGCGCCGACCAGCACGACACCGGAAGAGCAAACGCCAGACACACCCACTGCCAGCCATCGAACTGCCAGGCCGAGATCATCGAAATGAGCATGACCGGAATCGCACCGATCGCGGCCACCACCAGTCGACGGCGAATATCGGCGAGGTGAACCGCGTTGGCGATTTCGGTCGTCGATTCACCGAGTCCCGACGGCTCGGGGGCGACGGCACCGTAGCCGAGTCCCTCGATGGTCGAAATCAGTGCGTCGACGTCGACGTCGGCCGCGTGGACCGTGGCTTTCGAGGTCGCGTAGTTGACCGTGGCCGCCACGCCATCGATGCGATTGAGCTTCTTCTCGATTCGGGTCGCGCACGCCGCGCACGACATGCCAGTGACGGCCAGGACGACGGGGTCGTCACTGACCGACGGCTTCGAATCCTGCTTCATCGACGGCGGTGACGACATCGGACCACGTGAGATCCTGCTGGCTCGACACCTTCACCACTTTGGTTTCGAGATCCACGTCCACTTCGGTGACACCCGGGATCTTGGCGATTTCCGACGACACGGCTTGTTTGCAATGACCGCATGTCATGCCCGGGACCGAGAACGTGATGGTGCTCATGGTGTTTCCTCCGAGGTCATTCAACCGGTGGCCGCTGACGGAACGACGGTGTGCGCTTGGCCAAGAACGCGCTGATTCCCTCTTGGGCATCATCCGACGTCGCCGCCCGGGCCATCACCTCTACCGCGTACTGGTAAGCCTCGTCTTGCGGAAGATCGATCTGGGCGTAGAACGCCTGCTTGCCGAGAGCCTTCGAATACACCGATCCGCGCGTGGCACGAGTGAGGAGTTCGAGTACCGCCTGGTCGAGTTGGGCATCAGGAACCACCCTGTTGACGAGCCCCCAGTCGGCGGCGGTCTGCGCATCGACGGTGTCGCCGGTCATGGCCATTTCGAGAGCGCGCTTACGACCGACATTGCGAGCCACGGCCACGAGCGGCGTGTGGCAAAAGAGCCCACCCTTGCCGCCGGGGATGGCGAAGGCCGCCGATTCGGCCGCCACCGCCAGATCACAGGTGGCGACGAGTTGGCACCCGGCCGCCGTGGCCAACGCGTGTACTTGTGCGATCACCGGTTGGGGAATTCCTTGCAGCGTGTTCATCATCTCGGTACACACCGCAAACACATGTCGCGTCGACTCGAGATCGGCACCCGCCATGTCGGCAAAGTTGTGGCCGGCGGAGAAGACCGGTCCATTGGCGGCGAGGATCACGCCATCGATATCGGAACCACCGATGCGCCGCAGAGCGTCCGTGATCTCGAGCATCACGTCGACGGCGAGTGAGTTGCGCTTCTCGGGCCGGTCGAGCGTGAGCGTGACGAAACGACCGTTGCGTTCGACGCGGATCGACTCGTAGGCGGGGAACTCGGCCATGTCGGCATTCTTCCATCCGGCTCCGGCGGAGCCAGTGCCCCCTCAGGGGCTCGAACCCTGGACCAACGGATTAAAAGTCCGCTGCTCTACCGACTGAGCTAAAGGGGCGGGGGCGGAGCCGGCCCGCGCAACACGTCGCAGACCGAACCGACCGGCTTCTCAGGCTAGTTCGGAGCAGAGGAAACCGACTCTTAGGATTGCCGGGTGGTCCGCTTCATCCACGCCGAACACCCACGCCCGTGCGGGGTCGGTGTCCTCCAGCTACGCCGTCGGTCGTGATTCCGTGACCCGTGAGGCTCGCACCAAGAATGGATTTGCCCCGCGTGTGTGTGCTGCGTGCGGACGCCCCTTCGAGTGGCGTAAGAAGTGGGCGCGCGACTGGGAAAACGTTCGTTGGTGCTCAGACGCGTGTCGGCAGCGCGGAGACTGACGAATCCGACACGGCCATCGAGTTGGTGGTTCGCGAGATCGGGTGCGGACTTAGGATTGCCAAGTGGCTCGGGTGGTCTTCACCAAAAATCTGCAACGTCATGTGCCGTGTCCCCCGACCACTGCACCCGGCACCTCGGTGCGGGCGGTCCTCGACCATGTTTTTGCCGAGAATTCTCGTTTACGCGGGTACATCGTCGATGAAAGGGGATCGCTTCGCAAGCACATGACGATCTTCGTCGACGGGCAAATACTCCAAGACCGGCGATTGCTCAGCGACCCGGTCGGCCCGGACTCGGAGATCTACGTCATGCAGGCCCTGTCAGGAGGATGACCATGAGCAACACCACACTGCACATCGGAACGCGAAAGGGTTTCTTCGTCGTCGAGGGAACCGGTCGAGACGCACGAATCGTCGGCGAGCACTTCGTCGGCGACAACGTGGTGCTCTCGACCACCGATCGCCGCGATGGCACGTGGTACGTCGTCCTCGATCACGGGCATTTCGGTATCAAGTTGCATCGCTCGGAAGATCAAGGGTCGAACTGGACCGAAGTCGCCGTTCCCGAGTACCCACCCAAGCCCGAGGGCTTCGTCGACATCTCGATGTGGGGCAACGAACGCGAGTGGGTGCTCGCCAACATCTGGTCGCTCGAACCAGCCCTCGACCGCGACGGAGCGCTGTGGTGCGGCACCGTTCCGGGTGGCCTCTTCCGATCCGAAGACCGCGGGAGTTCCTGGAACCTCGTCGAGTCGTTGTGGAGCGTCGAGAGCCGAACCCGTTGGGGTGGTGCGGGCTCCGATCAACCGGTGGTGCACACGATCAACGTCGACCCTCGCAACCCACTCTGGGTCTCGGTGGCGATCTCCGCCGGTGGTGTGTGGCGCACGAAGGACGGTGGTGCCACCTGGACTCCACACACGAAGGGTATGCACGCCGGCTACGTGCCGCCCGAGCAATCCGATTGGCCCGAACACCAGGACGCACACTGCGTCGTCCAGAGCCCGTCGTCACCCGAAGTCTTTTGGTGTCAACACCACATGGGGATCTGGAAGTCCGACAACGACTTGGAGTCATGGACGGAGCTCCATGTGGAGCCATCGTCATTCGGCTTCCCCGTGGCGGTGCATCCGCACGACGGTGACACCGCGTGGTTCGTCCCCGCACACTCCGACCAGAAGCGCGCCCCCATCGACGGCCGCGTCGTGGTGACGCGCACACGAGATGGTGGAAAGACTTTCGAGATCCTCACCAAGGGCCTGCCGCAAGAACACGCCTACGACCTCGTGCTGCGCCACGCTCTCGACATCACCAGCGACGGAGACTCACTCGCGTTGGGCTCTACTACCGGCAACCTCTACGTGACAGATTGCCAAGGCGACGAGTGGTTCTGCGTCGCCAACAACCTGCCGCCGATCTATTCGGTCCGTTACGCGTAGATAGATCTTTCGACTCGATCGTCGACTACTGAGCCGAGACGCTCGCCCGAAACTCCCACTCAGACAATCGAGCTTTGTCCTCGGCCGACAACTCACTCAATCTCTCGAGGGTGACCGACTCGATTGCGGCGCAGCACTCGAAGACGTGTGGGTACGGACCCACCGGTGCTCCCGTGTCGAGACCGACGTCGAATGTCTCCCCACTCATCGAAAACACGACCGGGATCGTCCGCTCGATGCGATTCGAGGCCACCACATCGTCGTCCACCGACAGATAGACCATCCCGCCGGCGCCCAGGCCTCCGTCGTAGTCGAATTCCACCACGATTCGGTGCGTACCTGCGCTCAGCTGCCGACCCCGCACGAACGTGAGATCACGACCGAAGGCGTTGTAAAGAAAAACCGGTGTGCCGTTCTCGAGATACAGGCTCCACCCGGCCATGTTCCCGCCCTGGCAACAAATCACACCTTCGTCGTCGGTACGGCGGACGGTGACGATGGCAGTGATCCGATACGAGCAGTTCTTGAGATTCACGACGACCGGTTCGGGAATACGTACGTGCGCCGTCGTGTATGTCATCTTGGTCAGCCCACCAAGAGCCTGCGGGACAGCGAACTCGGGATCGAAGCGGAATCCGGGATCGCGCAGCGGATAAACGCCACACCGCCGGGCTTCTTCATCGAACACCGTTTGCAGTTCGGCCAACTTCTCCGGGAATCGCGCGGCAAGGTCTTCACTCTGCGAGAAGTCGTGAGCTATGTCGTAGAGCTCCCACTTCTCCTGCGGCCCATCGAAGGGCATCGACACGAATCGCACCCATGGCGGCCGGCCGTGGAAGCACGATGCCATCCAGCCCTCGTGGTAGATCGCGCGGTTACCAAGGATCTCGAAGTACTGGGTGGCACGGTGGCTCGGTCCGTCACCCTCGGTGAACGTGTAGTTCATCGGGATTCCATGAACCGGGCTCTGCTCCACTCCGTTGACACTTTCGGGATACTCCACTCCGGCGGCGGCGAGGAGCGTCGGCGCGATATCGACGACGTGATGAAACTGCGAGCACATCTCTCCCGGTCGCCGAATGCCAGCCGGCCACTTGATCGCCATGCCATTGCGAGTTCCACCGAAGTGCGAAGCGACCTGCTTCATCCATTGGAACGGAGCGTCGAGCGCCCACGCCCAACCGATGTTGAAGTGGTTCTCGCATCGGGCCGAACCGAAATCGGCCACGTGATCCACGAGCCAGTCGAGATCCTCGGGAACTCCGTTCTGGAAAGTCGGCGCGGCCCACGCACCGTTCACCGTTCCCTCGGCCGAGGCACCGTTGTCACCGGTGATGTAGACGACGAGAGTGTTGTCCTCGGCGCCGATTTCCTCGATGTGCCTCAGCAGACGTCCGATGTGATGATCGGTGTGGGCGAGGAAGGCGGCAAAGACCTCCATCAGCCGCGAAGCGACCGGCTTCAGTCGATCGGGATAGTCGTCCCAGGCCGGCACCCCTTCGGGCCGCTCGGTCAACTTGGTTCCCGGCGGGATGACACCCATGGTGATCTGGCGTTCGTAGATCTCCTGACGCAGAGCATCCCAGCCGGCATCGAAACGACCAGCGAACTTCTCGATCCAATCGGACGGCACGTGATGCGGAGTGTGCACGGCTGGGGTCGGCAGATAGAGGAAGAACGGGCGACCGGGGGCGGTGGCGCGCACCCGATCGATCCAGTCGATCGATTCGTCCACGAGATCCTCGGTGAGGTGATAGTCGTCGCGATCGCGGTACGGGAACACCGGTCGGGTCTGGTCGTACACCGCTGGTTCGTATTGCGAAGCCTCGGCGTTGATGATCCCGTAGAAGCGTTCGAAACCCATGCCCGTGGGCCAACGATCGAATGGCCCGGCCGGTCCCATCTCCCACACCGGGGTGAGATGCCACTTGCCGATGCACGCCGTGGCGTAACCGTTCTGGCGAAGGATCTCGGCCACGGTGGCCGCCGACTTCGGAATCACGCTGTCGTACGCCGGAAATGAATTGGCGCCTTCGGGTATGCCACCCATGTGAACCGAATGATGATTGCGACCGGTCAGCAGCGCAGCGCGAGTCGGCGAGCACAACGCCGTCGTGTGGAACTGGTTGTAGCGAAGACCGCTATCGGCGACCGACTGGAACGTCGGGGTCGGGACTGGACCCCCGAACGTGCTGAACGAGCCGAAGCCAACGTCGTCGAGCATGATCACCACGATGTTCGGTGAGCCTTGGGTCGCCGAATCCTTCACGAGCCGCGAGGCGACCGAGTCATCGGTCAGCCGTTCGACGCGTCCTCCGAATGCGGGTGGCTCCTTGGGTAGTCGGGTCATCAGTTTCGAAGACCTTGATTCTCGAACGCAGCCAGTGTGGTGAGAACACGGGAGGCCGAGCCGGTCACCCGAATGTCGCCTGCTTCGACGGCGGCCGACAATCCCACTGCGCCGGAAAGCACCTTGGCCCACAGCGCAAACGGCAGACCGATACGATCCGTCGCACCCGCCCCGTCGGTCGGCACCGCCACTCCGTTGCGGACATGGATCCCGAGCGGATCCACACCGATGAAATCGACACCGATGTGATGGTCGATTCCCAGGGCGAGTTCGGGTTCGAGCATCACCCGAAGGATGCGCAACGAATCAGAGGGGTGCATACCAAGAACCTGAGGTTCACGTAATCGATGCGTTCGCAGACGCGACAGATCGTTCGAGCCATCGAGATCACGGGCCTTGGTGATGCACCAGTTACGGATGTTGGCCGCCGCCGATCGATAGCCGACTTCACGCAACACATCAGCGAGACACCGTCGATCGTCGTCGGTTGCGTCGTGCCGGGCCACCAACCACGACGCGAGCTCGAGAGCCCAACGCAGATCGTTGGCGGAGACTGCTTCTGTGATCCGACGCGCCACAACCTCGGCGCCACCGAATCCCTCCACCAGTCTGGTCGCCCGCTCGCGGGGTTCGAGAGGGAACAACTTGGCCGGATCACCGTCGAACCAGCCGCGAATTCCCGCATGAATCTGACGTACATGGTGTTCGGCCACTCCGTAGAGCTCGGTGGTCAGATAATCGTCGTCGTACGAATCCGGTAGGCGGATGCTCGACGCGAGTTCGTCGGCGGTCATCCCCTTGTTGAGTCCGCGAACCGTCTGATCCCACATGAACTGGATCGAATCACGATCACCGGTGACCCGACGCCGGATCTCGTCAGCACCTGCGATGGGCGGGCCGTGCGTCCCCACCAAGTACTCCGAACCCAACGACAGAACATGATCGATACCCCGAAGGAGGATCTGTGGATCGCGGTATTCCTCACCACGTATCGCGAAGACGTTGAACAACACCGGCCACACGATGTTGTGCACGCACGTGCTGATCTCCGGGAACCAGAGCGTCAACGAATCATCGGCATCGGACGGAGCGTGCGTGACCTCCACTTTCAGACCGGCGATCGTGGCCGTCTCACCTCCGCGCCAGGTCACAGTGGCTGGTACGTAGCCGCCGGTGAAGGGATGATGATCTGGATTTCGGTAGAAGATGCCGAGTCCCACACTCACGATGCCGTCCGGCCCGTCGAGAGGCATGGTGGTGCCGAACTGATGGACGAGCCCACTCGAGTACGACGGCCCGATCTCCGACATGGCCCGCGAACGGTTGAACCCGACTTTCTCGTGGGCGTACACCGGCACCTCGTGACCGACCTCCCGGAAGATCTCCTCGGTGCCGTTCACGTAGTGGAAATGCGAGTAGATCACGGCCGCGATCGGTCGATCGGTGACTCGTCGGAGATCGACGAGGGCCGAGCGCATCTCCTCGTTCGACTCGCCGGTATCGATGGCGATGATCCCCTCGGGGGCGTCGATGAACGTCTGGTTGGAAAGTCCGTTGCCCACGAGGTTCCACACCCCGGGTCGGACCTCGTACAACCGCCGAGCCAGACGTTCGGTGTGCTCGAGGGCGGACCGGTGCACGCGTTGACCACGTTCGGCCGTGACGACCTGCGTCGGATCCGTGTCGAATGAGCGCATGTCGCCTCCCCCGCCCGACATCTTGGCAGAGCAGACACCCCCGCTTACCAACCTCGAACCCACACTCCGACTCACCGAAAGGGACGAAAGGACCATTGACGTGACGATCAGCGCCGCACAACGCTACGAACTGCACAGCGCACTTGTGACCACATTGGGGGACGACGTGGCCAACACCTTGATGGAGCACCTCCCGCCGAGCGGATGGAGCGATGTCGTACGTCTGAGTCAGCTCGATGAAGTCGAGAAGAGACTCGGTTTGCGAATCGATGGACTCGAACGGCGAATTGATCAACTTGATGGCCGAATGAAGCTCCTCCTCTCCGGGGGCTTGGCTTTCGCTTTGGCCATCATCGCGATTCAGGTCCAGATCATGATCAGCATCGCCCATCTCTGACTCTCCCGAAGGCCTGACTTCCTTACCGAGTTGGCACCAAGGACGGATGCGAGTTCCCGCCGCTAGCTGGTCCCCGTACCGTGAGCGCATGAGAGCATTCAGCTTTGGAATCATTCTTCTCGTGGCCATCATCGCGGCCGTCGGCGGTGGGGTGGCCTTCACCCGACGGAAGTCATCGACGGGTCATTGAGACCGCAATTCGTCTTCTCGGGTGGATTTCACCCGGTTCACCCCCATACTTGACTCATTGATCGGCACGTCTTGCCGTTCATGAGTGGCGTGCGACGTGACGAACATTCAGGTTCGTCAGAGGCTTCCTCCCTAGGCATCTCGCTGATGCCGTCCCCCCTACATAAAGGAACCTCATGTCCCCCACCAGCACGTCTTCTCGCGTGTCGTCTCGACCCGTGCCCGAAACAGCATCGTTCGCATCCCTCGGTGTGCCGGCGAATCTGATCCAGATCCTCGTTCGGTCCGGAATCACCGAGCCGTTTCCGATCCAGCGCCAGACTCTTCCCGACTCACTCGCCGGACTCGACATCATCGGTCGCGGTCGCACGGGTAGCGGTAAGACCCTCGCTTTCGTTCTGCCCCTCGTCGCTCGACTTTCGGCCGATCGTCGGGGTTCGGCACCTCGTCAACCGCGCGGACTGATTCTCGTACCCACCCGCGAACTCGCGGCCCAGGTTGCCGAGACCCTCGATCCGCTCGCCCGCGCCCTCGGACTCACGCACGTGGTGATCCACGGAGGTGTGAGTGCCGCACCTCAGGTGAAGGCCCTTTCGCGCGGCGTCGACATCGTCATCGCCTGCCCCGGACGTCTCGAAGATCTGATGCAGCAGCGTCAGTGCCGACTCGACCAGGTCGCCATCACCGTCGTCGACGAAGCCGACCACATGGCGGATCTCGGTTTCCTTCCCGTCGTCAAGCGGGTACTCGACAAGACGCCGACCAACGGCCAGCGACTCCTCTTCTCGGCCACACTCGACAACGGTGTGGACGTGCTCGTGGATCGCTACCTGCACTCGCCGGCTGTTCACTCGGTGGACTCCGCCGAGTCACCCGTTCCCGACATGGAACACCACGTGTTGTGCGTGAGTCGCGACGACAAGCCAGCCATCGTGCAAGCCCTCGCATCCGGGCGTGAGCGCACGCTGCTCTTCACCCGAACCAAGCACACCGCCAAGAAGATTGCCCTGCAATTGTCGAAGAACGGCATCCCGAGCGTGGATCTGCACGGAAACCTGTCGCAGAACGTGCGCACCAAGAATCTCGAGGCCTTCGCCTCGGGCGAAGTCCTCGTGATGGTCGCCACCGACATCGCGGCCCGTGGCATCCATGTGGACGACATCACCCTCGTGGTTCATGTCGATCCGCCGGCCGAGCACAAGGCATTTCTGCACCGCTCGGGTCGTACTGCGCGCGCTGGCGCAAGTGGCACGGTGGTCACCGTGATGACACCCGATCAACGGGGTGATGTGGACGTCCTCACCCGACGCGCCGGCATCAAGCCCACCCACACCAAGGTGCAGCTCGGACACCCGATCATCGTGGAACTCACCGGTCCGCCGGCCGAGCGACGTATGCGCAAGATTCCCGTCCCACAGCCGACGCCCCCGACTCGTTCGGCCAATGGTGCCAAGCCGGCCGGCAGTCGTTCCGGAGGCGGACGCAAGCCCGGCCCGGGTACCAACGGACGTCGCCGTCGTCAGCCAGTGGCCAAGCGGAGCACCAGGACGTAATGCACGGTCGCCGCACCGGCGACCAACGCGTGAAAGATCTCGTGAAATCCGAAGATCTTCGGTAGCGGATTGGGGCGCTTGGCCGCATAGATCACCGCGCCGATCGAATACATTGCACCCCCACCCCACAGGAGTGTGGTGTCGACTGCATTCAGCGCCGCCGACAGGGAGCCGATCTCGATCAGTGCACTCCAGCCGACGAGTAGATAGACACCGGCGATCACCGAGGGCGGGGCGTGCAACCAGGCCATGCGGATGATCACTCCGATGGTCGCCGCCGTCCAGACGAAGACGAGGAGTGTCATCTCACTGCGTCCGTTCAGACTCAGCGTCGTGACCGCCGTGTACGAGCCGGTGACGGCCAGAAGAATCGCCGAATGATCGAGGCGGCGGAATGTGCGCTGAGCCGAATCGCTCAGGCGACCCGAGTGGTACACCGCCGAGACACTCAACATCGCGGCCACGCCGACTCCGTAGATCGCCATCGCCACCCGAGCGGTTGCTGACTGCGCAAGACAGATGAGAACCACGAAGGCCGGCACCGACAACACCGCGAACCAGCGGTGAATGTGCCCACGGAGCAACGGACGGGGCAACATCGGACGAAGGGCGGGAGTGGTGTCCAAGACTCGGACCCTAACCCCCGGAACTGACGAATGGTCAGCGGCCGCTCGACCAAATTGTCGGATCAGGCGATCTCCACTGGAATCGCACTGAACTCACCGGGATCGGTTTCGAGCCCGACTCCGCCCTTCACGACGATCATCACGATCGAGCCACTTTCGGCCGAACTGAAGTCGAGCTCAACGGCGTACGGCTCGCTCGCTTCGGCCGAACCGGCCAGCGCGTAACGTTGCGAGATCACTTGGCGGGCATCACCGGCCACGTAGGCCGTTACCGAAACCTGGGCCTCGAAGCCGCGAGCAGTTCCGGAGACGATCACCTTCTCCGCCGGCACGACCGATCCGGAGATCGGCGACGCGATCGTCATGTGTGGATTGATCGAACCGATCACGAACCAGCCATCATCGGGGCCGAGCTGCCGAAGGAGAAGAGTGCTCCTCACGACCGCTGGCTGTTCGCCGATGAGGACGTCGATCTCCCCACTTCGCGAATCGCCGGCTCGAAATTCGCCCAAGACCGGTGGCACCTTGAACACATTGCCCACGAACGATCTCGCGGCCTCATCGGGGGTTTCGAGTACCTCGTCGGCCATCGGCCACATCGCCGGCTGTTCGAGAACGACCACCGTTGCCGGCGGGGCGAGAGACGACGTCGCTTCTTGTTCGTCGGACGCGACCTTGCACCCGCTCAGCACCAGCAAAGCAACCAGTAGAGGCTTGAGGGGTGTTTTCATCGACTCGCGGTCAATCGAGCCCGTTCACCAACTCCGACCCGGCGACTCTTCGCCGCTTCGAGTGTTCCATGCTCCTTCAACTCCTCGACGGTCATCTCGCGACGCAAGGTACCAAAGAGCGCATCGCCGAGCGGGAGGAGGAAATTGAGGTTGCAGCCCAAGTCCACATGATGGATGTAATGGTGACGATCGAGAAATGCAAACCAGCCCTGGCTCTCGATGATTCGATGACTCCCGGGACGGTGAATCGTGTCGTGCACGGAGATGAAGAGGTTCGACACCACCGCCGAGGCCACGATCTCACCAACCACGAACCACTCGTTGTGCGTGAGCAACCACGACGGCAGCCAGATCGCCCAGAGGCCAAATGACATGTACCAGACGAAGTGCGTCAACCTGACACGAGCATTGGCAAACATCGTCCGACGAATGTCGGTACCGACCCGGCGAATGGCCAGGCGTCTTGCCGGTCCGTTCGTGGTGTAACGCCACGTCGGAAAGAAGGAGAAATGGTGGGCGACGTGCACCCGGTGAATGGCCGTGAGCGGAGCGATCACCGCTTCGTGATACACGAACCGGTGAACCATCCACTCGATTGGCGACGCGAGAAGTGGCACGATCGCGAGCCCGATGGCCATCGCGGCCAGATTCGACAGAACGTCCGACTCGGACAGAATTCGTGCCACGAGAACGAGCGCACCCGCGACGATCAAGACGAACATCCAGCCGAAGAACACCCGTCCGGCATCGACCGGTGACAACCTCCGGTCGGCCGACGCCTGCACCGCTGTCATGTCTCGCTCTCCATGATCTGGTCGAGAAGAGTCGCCACATGACCCGGGGGCAGGTGATAGGTGAGCCACGGAACGAGAACGTCCTCTTCCTTCTCGAACAAGGATTCAACCTGGGAATGAAGTGCGTAAAGGGTCTGGCGGAGGTGCTTCAGGGTGTCCTCCGTGAGGATCTCGTGGGCGATCACCCGCTCGTTGACGTCCAAGAGATCGTCCACGAGTTCGTGAATCTCTCCTTGATCACGCATCAGAATCGATGTCGCCACCTCGGTCTCGAGGATGCGATCGACCTCCGGATACACGACCTCCATCTCCGAACGCAGGAGCGGAAGCAGACGGAAAACCAGGAAGTCGAGATCCTCTCGGCAGCGATCGCGCAATTCGTCGCGCGTGAGGGTGCCGGCCAGATCTGCCGTAGTTCTCAGGGACTTGACGTGAGGCTCGAGTTCGCGGTGAACGTTCTCGAGAGGATTCGCGGTATGCGACATCTGGTTCCTTTCTCCGAATGAGAAACGAACCGTAGGGAGCACGCGTGGACGACGCGCTCCGCAAATGTCACTGCATCATTCGCCAGCTTCCTCGCCGTCTCCTTCACCACTTTCGTCATCCTCGCTCGACGGGCCAGCCTTGTCCCGCTTCTCCTCGCCAGTCGTCACGTCGTGCCAGGAGGCCTTGGCTCCCTGATGACCGGCATCGACCATCGTGTAGGCAGCGGCACCGGCGGTCACGACGAGAACCGCCGACACGACGAGCGCCCCCACCTTCGACTTCATGAAGTTGGTGACACCGTGGTTCCAAGGAGCCACCACCCGAATCGATCGAGCCAAGCCGGACGAATGGTCATGAGAAGGGCCATGGTGGCCGCGATCGGGACCATTACAACGGGCAGATGCACCAACAGAGGGTGCGCAGGCAATCCAAAGAGGTTTTCGAGTTCCATAATGATCACCGTAACCATCGACGGATTCGATGTGTTGGCAGGTCGTAATCTTCGACCATGGCCGTGAACTTCGAACGATTTGAACGCGACGGTTTGTTAGGCAACCCTGACGATGCTCGTCGCGAACTGATCGAATGGCTCGACGAGCGTGGTCTCTCCCACGAACAGATCCGCGACACGCTTCGCGATCCGGCCTTCGAGACTCTCCTCGAAGAGTGGGTGCGTCTCGGTCAACTCCAGGTGTCGATGCGCGAGGTGGCCTCCCAGATGGAGGTTCCCGTCGACGTGATCCGCGAGGTTCGGATCGCGTCCGGTCTGAGTCCGGTCGGCGACGACGACCCGGCTTACATGACCGAAGACTTACGGGCCTTCGAGACACTCAAAGTCGGGGCCCAGATCTTCTCGTGGAACGAACTCGTCAACTTCGTACGTGTGGTCGGTTCGTCGATGGCCCGCACCGCCGATGCGGCCAACTCACTGTTTCTCGAAGACCTCGAACGTCCGATGGTCGCATCGGGAGCGTCGGGTATCGAATTGTTCCGAAATCTTCTGAACGCCCAGAATCTCGCCAACGAACTGACCAGCGTCCTCACGATGCTTCTTCGTCTGCATCTCAATCAGTCGATACAAAGGACCCGCCTCGCCTTCGGTGGTGCATTGCACGAGCACGCCATGGCTCCGTTGGCCGTGGGCTTCGTGGACCTCGTCGGCTTCACCTCGCGTTCGACCACCATGAACGCCGACGAGCTCACCGAACTCGTCTCGAAGTTCGAAGCCCTCGCCTCCGACACCGTCACGACTCACGGCGGACGACTCGTGAAACTGATCGGTGACGAGTTGATGTTCGTCGCCGTCTCTCCCGACGAAGGCTGTGTGATCGGAGAGGCACTACTCCGTGAATTCGTCAAGGACCCCGCCCTGACACCACGCGGCGGAATCGCCTACGGCCCCGTACTCGCTCGTTCGGGCGACTATTTCGGCTCGACGGTGAACCTCGCCGCGCGTCTCGTCGACCAAGCGGTTCCGGGCGAGATCCTCGTCACCTCGGACATCACCGCATCGTCGGAGCGGCGTCTCGACCCGGCCGGTCGTCGAATGTTGAAAGGTTTCCCCGATCCGATCACGGTGTGGAGCCTCACGATCTAGAAGACTGCGACGATGGATCGCTGGGACAAAGTGGCAGTGGTGATGGGATCGTTCATCACCCTCGCCGGAGTCATGCATTTCGTGAATCCTGATTTCTTCAACGACATCGTCCCGCCGTGGCTTCCACCCTCGGAGTCCTTCTGGACCTACGCGAGTGGTGTGGTCGAATTGATCGTGGGACCAATGTTGCTCCTGAAACGGTTCCGCCGTTCAGGAGCCATCGCCGCCATCGGGCTCTTCATCGGCGTCTACCCGGCCAACATCTACATGACCTGGGACTGGCGCGACCGTCCGTTCTCCGAGCAGATCGTGGCGTACGGCCGGCTACCCCTTCAGTTCGTCATGATCTGGGCGGCTTGGCGTATCGCTACCGCCACGCGAACACCGGCTGTTCCAAGTGATCGACCCGCTCGTTGATCCGACCCTCGATCGCCACCCGACGAAGCTGCAGAAGAACCGCCCCGGTTGGCGCGTGAATCAGATCCCCGCTGAGTGGTAGTTGTACGACTGGCCGGTCGCTCTCCGGAATCGTCACGAACCTCGGTGAATCGTCGCGGCACAACTCGTGCAAACCGATTCGGTAGGCATGGGCGACTTCTGTCGGATCAGGTGCGATGACGGCATGCTCTCCCGCCCAGAGAACCACCGGTGTCATCACGAAACCCGAACGAGTCGGATAATCGTCGAGCAGACCGAGAACGTGCGACGCCTCCAGGCGTAAGCCGAGTTCTTCGTCAAGTTCCCGGAGGGCCGCTTCGACCGGCGATTCTCCTTCGTCGAGTCGACCACCCGGCAACGCCCATTGGCCCGCGTGACGGTTCATACGGGCCGCGCGTCGACACAGGAGAAATGCCGCACCACCCGACACTCCCCGCATCCGACCGTCGAGCCCGGCGACATCTCCCGGCACATTGCGCAACGGTTCATCGCCGACCGGGAAGGGATCGTCGTGGTCGTCAGGAACGCTGTCGACCAGAACGATGGCCACCGCAGCATGTCGTCGACCATCGAGAGGGTGCGTGCGAACTTCATGATTCCGAAGATTCGTCGTGATTCGAGCGCGGAGTCGATCGTCGTACGCGAACATCAACGACTCTGAGCCAGACGATGCAGAGTCTCCAAACCGTCCCACACATCGGTGAACCTCGTGGTGAGGGGGCTCAGACCCAGACGAAGGATGTCGGGAGGTCGTGAATCGGCGATCACCTTGTTGGCGGCCAATTCTCCCAACAGAGCTTGGGCGTCCGGATGGTGAACGGCCAAGTGGTGTCCTCGTCGACGCGGATCACGCGGAGTCGAGGTCGCCAATCCGAAGTGGTCGCACACCTCCATGCCAAACGCCATCAACGCCCGGCCCTTGGCGTCGATCGCCTTCATTCCGGCGCGCGCCGACAATGAGATCCCCTCGTCGGCAGCCACGAGGCTCAGGATGTGCGGCGTCCCGAGCAGGACTCGACGTATGTCGTCATACGGTTCGAAGGGACGTTCCATCGCGAACTGGTCCTTCTGGGCGAACCAACCGTGGATCGGCTGTCGGGCGACGCGCTGTAAGGGCTCGGCGATGAAGGTGAATGCCGGTGAACCTGGACCGCCGTTCAGATACTTGTACGTGCAACCCACCGCCAGTTCGACGCCCAATGCGTGAACATCGAATTGGATGGCACCGGCGGTGTGCGAAAGATCCCAGATCACCATGGCACCGGCACCTCGTGCCTCGGTGGTGAACGATCGAACATCAGCGATCTCAGCTGTCCGGTAATCGATCACGCTGCGTATCACTGCCACCACGTCACCGAGATCGGTGTCGGACGTGAGGCGCCGAACGGTGAGACCGAGGTCGGAGGCGATTCCCTCGACCACGTAGCGGTCGGTCGGGAATTCGTCATCGGCGACCACGAGGACCCGCCGGTCGGGACGGAGGCCGATGGCGATATGGACCGCTTGGTAGAGATTCAGCGTCGTCGAATCATGAACGACGACTTCGCCGGGTCGGCTTCCGATGATCGCCGCCATACCGTCGCCAACACGTCGCGGTAGATCGAGCCAATGCTCCCAACTACCGATGAGATCGGCCGCCCATTCTTTCTCCACGACTTCTCGTAGTCGCGAGACCGTCCGCTTGGGTGTCCGACCGAGTGAGTTTCCGTCGAGATAGATGAGTGCGTCGTCAGGGATCAGGAACTCGTCGCGAAACGACGCCAAAGAGTCGTTCGCATCGA
The DNA here is from genome assembly GCA_964563545.1 of uncultured Bifidobacterium sp. Lineage (GTDB taxonomy): Bacteria > Actinomycetota > Acidimicrobiia > Acidimicrobiales > Ilumatobacteraceae > Casp-actino8. Next base: position 150,190 of record CAZLXB010000001.1, read on the forward strand.
GCTCATTGGCGACGGCGCGAGAGATCACGTCGTCATTCTGCTGGATCGACCTGGTTGATCCCCCATGATTGTGACGGGATCCGTCGCTCACGCTCCTCCCGATTCGAGAGACCCGCGGGGAGCGCTTCACGCTGAGAGCGGGTGACGGGATCCGTCGCTCACGCTCCTCCCGATTCGAGAGACCCGCGGGGAGCGC
>CAZLXB010000001.1:150485-195295 GCA_964563545.1 uncultured Bifidobacterium sp.
TTCACGCTGAGAGCGGGTGACGGGAATCGAACCCGCGTATTCAGCTTGGGAAGCTGATGTTCTGCCATTGAACTACACCCGCCGGCAGGGGCGCAGGTTAGCGGGACTCCCCCGAGCCCGTCACCTGCCCCGGCTGGGGACCACGAACTACGGTGTGACCCATGATCTTGTCCGACCGGAGCATCCGTGAGGCCCTGGCCGCCGGCCGCATCGTCATCGACCCGCTCGATGAATCGATGATCCAGCCCTCGTCCATAGATGTGCGAGTGTCGAATCTGTTCCGAGTCTTCCGTAATCATTCGGCCGGCATCATCGATGTCAAACAAGACATGACCGGTCTCACCGAACTCATCGAGATTCCACAAGACGGTGTGTTCATGTTGCACCCCGGCGAGTTCGTCCTCGGCTCCACACTCGAGCGGGTCGCCGTGCCCAACGACCTCGTGGCCAGAATCGAAGGCAAGAGCAGCCTCGGTCGGCTCGGTCTGCTGATCCACTCCACCGCCGGTTTCATCGACGCCGGCTTCGATGGCCATGTCACTCTCGAATTGGCCAATGTCGCGAGTCTTCCCATCACGCTCTATCCCGGCATGAAGATCGGTCAGGTGAGCTTCATGCAGATGACGACTCCCGCCGATCAGCCCTATGGCAAAGGTGCACGGGGTTCGAAGTACCTCGGCCAGCGCGGACCCACGCCGAGTCGCTACTTCGAGAACTTCCACAACAGCTGAGTCCATACACTCCACGGAGTGTCCAACCCGCTGCCGATCACATTCGTCCGTTCGGCCACCGCGGTCCAGGACCTTCCCGACTCCCCCGCTGAGGTCGCCTTCGTCGGACGATCGAACGTCGGAAAGTCGTCGTTGATCAATGCGCTCGCCAACCGACGACAGTTGGCACGGGTCTCGAACACCCCTGGTCGAACCCAACTCATCAATGTCTTCACGGTGCCCGGAGGTGGCACGCTCGTGGACCTACCGGGATACGGCTATGCCGCGGTTCCCGGACGAATCAAACAGGGTTGGCAGAAGATGATCGAGGGATACCTCCTCGAACGAGAGAGCCTCGTCATGGTCTTCGTTCTGGTCGACGGTGAAATCGGACCGACCAAACTCGATGTCCAGATGCTCGCATGGCTGCGGGAGAACGGTATTCCCCACACGGTCGTGGCGACCAAGGGCGACAAAGTCAAGTCGTCCAAACGACCCACACGTAAACGCGAACTAGCCGAAGCGTGCGATCTGGAGCCCGGAGATGTGGTCTGGATCAGCACTCACAACGGTGCCAACATCGACATGCTCCGCTCACTCGTGACGGGCCACCTGGCCCACTAGGGCGTCACTCGCCGGCGACGGGTGCAGCCGAGGAGTCACGCAAGGGTGCGCCCGGATTAGCCAGCGCACGCTCACCGTTCTCGATGGCCTCGAGCAAGTGAATCGCAATGTCGCCAACGCGCACTTGATCCTCATCGACTCCTGCACCCTTCACACCGTCGTCGAGCATGATGTAGCAGAACGGACACGCAGTGGCGACCCGGGTCGCGCCGGTCGAAAGCGCCTCACGGGCGCGCTCGTCGTTCACCTTCGTGCCGATCGACTCTTCCATCCACATGCGCGCACCACCGGCACCACAGCACATGCCCTTGGTCCCGTTGCGGCTCATCTCCACCACTTCGATGCCCTTGATCGACGCAACGACCTTTCGCGGCGCGAGATACACGTCGTTATGGCGGCCCAAGTAGCAGGAGTCGTGATAGGTGATTCGCTCCTCGAGCGAAGCGTTGCTCACATCGAGGCGGCCGTCGTCGATGAGCTGTTCGAGCAACTGCGTGTGATGAATCACTTCGTATGTTCCACCGAGTTGCGGATACTCGTTGGCGAGCGTATTGAAGCAATGCGGGCACTGCGTGATGATCTTCTTCACGCCCATCCCGTTCAGCATCTCCACGTTCGGCATGGCGAGCATCTGGAACAAGTACTCGTTACCCGAACGACGAGCCGAGTCTCCCGTGCACATTTCGCTCGGGCCGAGCACGGCCACGTCGATTCCGGCCCGGCGGAGCAACTTGGCCATCGACTGAGTGACCTTCTTGTTCTTGTCGTCGAAGGATCCGGCACAACCGACCCAATAGAGATATTCGTGGTTGAACGCGTCGCCCGGATCCACCACCGACACATCAAGATCCTTGGCCCAATCGGCGCGCTCGGCCTGATTCATTCCCCACGGGTTGCCCTGGTTCTCCATGGCGCGATATGCGTTGCCGAGTTCGGCCGGGAAGTTGCTTTCCATCAGCGAGAGGTAGCGACGCATGTCGAGGATCTTGTCGAGGATCTCGATGTTGACCGGACAGATCTCGTCACAGGCTTTGCACGACGTGCAGCTCCAGACTTCCTCGGCGCTGATGCGCTCGAAAAGCGAATTGGCGCCGATGGTGATCTCCGAATCGGTGCCGAGCGGAGGAGACACCCGACCTCCCGGCGCATGCGCCGCAGTGGCCGCCATGACCTCGCCGGTCTTGAGGACGATTTCTCGCGGATCGAGCGGCTTACCGGTTGCGTGCGCCGGACACACACTCGTGCACCGTCCACACATGGTGCAGGCATCGGTGTCGAGGAGTTGCTTCCATGTGAAGTCCTCCACCACCGACGCACCGAATGACTCGAGTGAGGTCTCGGTCAGATTCGGCATCGCCTTCATGGCGCCCTTGGGACGGTCGCGGTCCTTCAGGTACATGTTCAGAGGCGACGTGAAGATGTGGCGGAGCATCGTGATCGGCAGTAGCGCCAAGAACGCCACGAAGGTCAGCACGTGAGCGATCCACCAGCCCTGGTGCCAGGTTCCGAGGCTGTCGAGCGACCAGCCGTCGACCAGTTGCGCGAGCGGATAACCGACGAACGACCACTTCTCGTGGTTCATGTCGAGACCGGAAGCCGAGTTCTCGGCGATGCGGAACATCTCGGCACCAAAGCCCGTCAGTCCGATGGCGAGGAGAACCCCGAGAATCGCCGCGTGTTCGGGCTTGGTCTTGATCCGGATGCGATAGGGGCGCTGCACGTAGCGGCGCACAATCGCCCAGACCACGCCGAGGGTGAAGACGAGTCCGGCCAAGTCACCCACGAGCACGTAGCCGCGGTACACATCGCCGTGCAGGAACTTCAGGCTCTCGGGCAATTGGTGGTCGACCTCGAGAACGGTCGTGACTCCGAGCAGAACGAGGAACCCGAAATAGATCATCGAGTGCATGAGTCCGGCAGCCGAATCGCGAAGCAGTGTGCGCATGTACACGCCGGCGCGGTAGTCGGCGAGACGGCGCTTCACGTTGCGAGGCGTCGTGCGGCGACGATCCGGAGCGCCCCGCTCCCAGTTTCGGACACGATCAGCGAAGCGGAACGATCCCCACAGGATCATGACCGGAATCAAGGTGTAGAAGGCCAGCTTCAGCGGGCCGGGGATGCCCCCGAACACCTCGCGGTGAATCGGTGAGTCGTTGTGCCAACCGGTGATGAGCGGAACCACACCCGACACCATCGTGAACACAGCCACGAACGTGCCGATGACGATCGACAACTGATAGGGCTTCAGGCGCCGGGGGCCCGAGGGGGCGTCGGCCGGAGTGTCAGTGTGCGTTGCCATGCAGGGAGAACGCTAGTGCAGGGCCCCGAGAGCAGGGCACTTCGAACAGGACCCGGCTGGAATCAGCCGAAGTACTGGCGGTCGAGTTCGCGGATGCGGCCGGCGAGTGTGGCCAACATCTTGTGCGAAAGCGCCGGAATGGAGTCGAGTACCCCGAGGAACTGGCGCTGACTGATCACCAACATGACGCAGTCGGTGTCGGCAATGACCGACGCGGTGCGCGGGCCGTGGTCGAGGAGCGACAATTCACCCACGACCGAGCCGGGTCCGAGGGTGGCGACCTTCTTGCCGTTACGACGAACGGTGGCCGATCCCTTCAGAATCACGAACGCTTCCCGACCGGTCTGTCCCTGATCGACCACCAGCGAACCGGCCTCCATGGTCACCTCGTCACCGGCCTTGGCGATCTTTTCGAGGTCCTTGTTGGAGCACGACGAGAAGAGCGAGACCCGGCGCAGGCTTTCCAGATACGACTTTTTGCTTGCCATGTGGATCACTATACGACGCTCGTGAACATGTGACGGACAGTGCGCTCGGACAGCCGTCACCGGCCTGAGCCGACGGGCACACCAGGTTGGATCAGGCTCCGGCTTGTTTGGCCACGGCGGCGGCCGCCGCCGCGATGGCCGCCGAGTCGCCCAGGTACTCAGCCGAGCGAACCGCCATCTGGTCGTCGAACTCGTACCGACGGGGCGCACCAGTCGGGATGTTGAGTTCGGCGATCTCACCCTCGGAGATTCCTTCGAGATGCATGACGAGCGCCCGCAGTGAATTCCCGTGTGCCGTGACGAGAACATCGAGCCCGGAGCGAAGCTGGGGAACCACTTCGTCGTACCAATAAGGAAGCACTCGGGCGACGACATCTTTCAGACACTCGCTGGCGGGAAGTACCTCGGGGTCGAGCAACCGGTACCGACGATCGTTCACCGGATGTTCGGGGCTCGACACCTCCACCGGCGGCGGTGGTACGTCGAAACTCCGCCGCCACAACTTGGTCTGCTCGGCTCCGTGCTTCTCGGTCGTCGCCTTCTTGTCGAGGCCCTGCAACGCGCCGTAATGCCGTTCGTTGAGTCGCCATGAACGACTGACAGGCAACCACACCTGACCCATCGCTTCGAGCGCAAGATGGCAGGTCACGACGGCACGCTCGAGGAGTGACGTGTGCGCGTGATCGAAATAGATGCCAGCGGCAGCCATCGTGCGACCGGCGGCGGCGGCTTCAGTTCGACCTTTGTCCGACAACGGAACGTCGTGCCAACCAGTGAAGAGGTTCTGCTGATTCCACGTGCTCTCGCCGTGGCGCAGGATCACGAGCGTGCCGACCATCGGGTTCTCCTAGAGGAAGAGTTCGGCGATCTGCACGGCGTTGAGTGCCGCACCCTTGCGCAGATTGTCGTTGCTCACGAACAGCACGAGTCCTCGATCGCCATCGACGGATGAGTCCTGACGGATGCGACCGACGTAACTCGGGTCCTTGCCCGCAGCCTCGAGTGGAGTCGGGACATCGAGCACCACCACACCGGGTGCCTTCTGTAGGAGTTCGGTGGCTCGGGCCACCGAGATCGAACGGGCGAACTCGGCATTGATGCTCAAGGAGTGCCCCGTGAAGACCGGAACACGCACGCAGGTGCCCGATACCCGCAGATTCGGGATGGCAAGGATCTTGCGACTCTCATTGCGGAGCTTCTGTTCCTCGTCGGTCTCGAACGAACCGTCGTCGACGTACTTGCCCGCGTAAGGAAGAACATTGAACGCGATCGGCTTGGCGAACTTGGCCGGAGCCGGATACGGAACGGCCTCGCCGTCGAAAGTGAGTTCGCGTGCACCGCCGGTGACTTCACGCGCCTGCTTGTCGAGTTCGTCCACGCCGGCCAAGCCTCCGCCCGACACCGCTTGATAGGTGCTCACGACGATTCGCTGAAGATCGGCTTCATCGTGCAGAACCTTCAGGACCGGCATGGCGGCCATGGTCGTGCAGTTCGGATTGGCGATGATTCCCTTGGGCGCCCGGCGCGCCTCGGCCGGATTGACCTCGCTCACCACGAGGGGAACCTCGGGATCCATTCGCCATGCCGATGAATTGTCGATCACGGTCACGCCGGCGGCGGCGAAGCGCGGCGCGAGTTCTTTCGACGACGATGCCCCCGCCGAGAACAGTGCGATGTCGAGCCCGTGAGGATCGGCCGTCGCGGCGTCCTCGACGACGATCGATTGGCCCTTCCAGGGAAGGGTGCTGCCCGCCGAACGGGCCGACGCGAAGAACCGGATTTCATCCACGGGAAAACGGCGTTCTTCGAGGAGGGTCCGCATGACGGCTCCCACCTGTCCCGTTGCGCCGACGACACCGATACGCATGGCTTGCAGGCTAACTGTGGACCGGCCCGGAAGGACCGGTCGATTTCACTTCCGCTCGGGCAGAGGTGCGCTGTACGCCTGGCCGCTGTCGAGTCCGAAGGCGGTGTGCAACGAACGGGCCGCCTTCTCGAGATCAGATGCCGGCACGACCACCGAGATCCGAATGGTGGAGGTCGAGATCATCTCGATGTTCACTCCCGAGTCGGCCAACGTGCGGAACATCTTGGCCGCGATTCCCGGGCTCGTCTTCATACCGGCCCCGACGAGTGAGATCTTGGCGATCGAGTCGTCGTGAACGATGCCACTGGCACCGATCTGCGCGGCAACCGTGGCCACGATCGATTCGGCGACCTTCATGTCGGCCTTGGGAACCGTGAAACTGATGTCGGTCGTGCCGTCGGTGGACGTGTTCTGAACGATCATGTCGACGTTCACGTTCGACTGCGCCAACGGCTCGAACAACGACGCCGAGATACCGGGTCGATCGGGAACCTTGCGCACCGTGACCTTGGCTTCACTGACATCGGTGACCACACCGGAGATGATCGGATCTTCCATCGAAGGCTCCTGACTCGTGACCCAGGTACCCGGCTCCCACGTGAAGCTCGAGCGGACCTGGATGGGAACGTTGTGATTGCGGGCGAACTCGACCGAACGAAGCGCCAGAACCTTGCTGCCCGCTCCGGCCATCTCGAGCATCTCGTCGAAGTTGACGTGTGCGAGTTTGCGCGCCTGCGGGACGATGCGCGGATCGGCCGAGAACACGCCGGTGACATCGGTGTAGATCTCGCAACTATCGGCATTGAGTGCGGCCGCCAGGGCGACCGCGGTGGTGTCGGATCCGCCTCGACCGAGAGTGGTGATCTCGCGATCGGTGCTCACTCCCTGGAAACCGGCGACCACACACACCTTGCCGGCCGCCAGCGCTTCGCGGATGCGATCGCCCTTGACTTCGAGGATCTTGGCCTTCGTGTGCACGGTGTCGGTGATGATGCCCACCTGGCTACCCGTGAAACTCACGGCGTCGATGCCGATACCGGCCAACGCCATGCTCACCAACGACATCGAGATGCGTTCGCCGGTCGTGAGCAGCATGTCCATCTCGCGGCCAGGCTGGGTCGAAGACACCTCATTGGCGAGTTTGATCAGGTTGTCGGTCGACTTGCCCATCGCCGATACGACCACCACGACATCGGCTCCGTGACGCTTGGTGTAGGCCACGTGTTCGGCCACGGCGCGGATGCGCTCGGGATCGGCTACCGAGGTGCCGCCGAACTTCTGGACGATGAGTGTCACGGAAATCGCAGGCTACTAGCCTCTCCTCTCCGTGGGAACCGAAAAACGCCAGCGCAAGAAGTCGAACCGGGAGATGGGCCGTCAGATGCAGGCCCGCGCCGAACAGCGTCGCAAGTCCACCCGCCGCGGCATCACGATCGGTGCCATCGTCGTCGTACTCGTCGGGCTGTTCTTCCTGATCGCCTTCCTCACCAATGACGACTCTTCGACCGACGACTTTGCGTCTTCCACCGAAGCACCGACCGAAAGCACCCCGACATCGGAGAGCCCGGGCGACTCGACGGCTCCGGCCGGATCGGATGCTCCGACTCCCGACAAGGGTGAGTTCGAGTACGGCACGGGCGAATGCGCGCCTGCCGACGGATCGGCCACTCAAGTTCGCGACTTCACCGATGCTCCGCAACTGTGCATCGATCCGACCAAGACCTACACCGCGCTCGTCGTCACCAACAAGGGTGAGTTCACCATCACCCTCGATCCGGCCAAGGCGCCCGGGGCCGTCAACAACTTCGTCAATCTCGCCCGCTACAAGTACTTCGACGGCACCGAGTGCCACCGGGCGATCCCCAACTTCGTCGTGCAGTGCGGCGACCCGACGGCCACCGGTTCGGGTGGACCTGGCTACAAATTCGCCGACGAACTCCCGGCCGACGGTGAGTACGAAATCGGATCGATCGCCATGGCGAACTCGGGGCCCGATACGAACGGAAGTCAGTTCTTCGTCATCACCGGTTCGGATGGCGCCGGTCTGCCTCCGAGCTACAGCTTGTTCGGCAAGGTGACCGAAGGGCTCGATGTGGTGGCCGTGCTCGATTCGCTCGGTAATCCGGCTAACAACGGAGTACCGCCCAAGGAGAAGATCGAGGTCACCTCGATCACGATCACCGAAGCCTGACGACTCAGTCGAGTCCGAATTCGGCGATCTCCACCGGGCGCCGCTCGTCGATTGCACGATGCGCCGCTGCACCAACCACGACCGACCAGAGGCCGTCGCGGACATCGACTTCCGGGGATGAGCCTCGTCGAACCGCATCGCAAAAGCGCGCGACCTCGATGAAACTCGCACCGAAGTGGAAGCCCACGTGGGCGACCGACGGATCCAGGGGAACCGGTACCGCCGATACTGAGCGATCCGAGCGTCGACCGACATGGATCGACCCGTCGCCCGGTACGTCGGCCTCCACTTTGCCGAGTGAGCCCACCACACGGATCTCCTGTTCCTGTCGCGATGCTTCGGCGAACATGCACAGATCGAGACTCGCCCGAACTCCATTCGCGTAGTCGACGATCACGAAGGCGTTGTCGAGGATGTCGGACCTCCGGCCGTCGTAGACCTCGTCCAGATGGTTCACGTCCTGCCCACCGCTCGCCATCACGCGCGCCGGCCGAACTCCGACGATCAGGTTCATGAGGTCGAAGAAATGGCAGCACTTCTCGACGAGCGTTCCACCGGTGTTGGCCGAGAAACGGTTCCAGTTGTCGACCTTCACGAGGAAGGGGAAGCGGTGTTCGCGAATCGACACCATCTTCAGTTCGCCGAGGGCACCCGATCGCACCGTGTCGAGCAACCCGGCGATGGGTGCCATGTAGCGGTACTCCAAGCCGACCCAGGTGATCGCCGCACGGGAGTCGGCGAGGGACACGACTCGACGACAGTCTTCGACCGTCGTGCACATCGGCTTCTCCACGAGTACCGGAACGTCCGTGGCGAGAACATCGGCCAGAACATCGATGTGCGTGTGATTGGGTGACGCCACGATCACCGCATCGACGACTCCCGCTCGGAGAAGTTCACGGTGATCCTCGAAGACGGCGACCGGAGGATGATCGACTCCGAGGTTGTCCCGTGCCCAACCGATCGAACCCGGGTGCGGATCGCTCACGGCCGCGATCACCGCACCTTCGAGGGCGTTGACATTGCGAATGTGCTCGCATCCCATCATGCCGGTGCCGATGACACCCAGTCGCAGGGGTTCGATCATCGGACTCAGCCCGGCAGCGCGCCGATGATCTCGTTCGCGCCAACCGACTCCCAACCAGACGACGTGTGCAACAAAGCCGACGACGACGGTAGGAAGACCAGCGGAACGTTGGCCAATTTCTTCGCCCGTGCGTGACGCTCTGCGGTGATCTGCTCGGATTGGGTGACGAGAGCCATTCCGGTCACGAGACCGAGGCCTAGTGCAAGTGCTCCACCACGCGGGTCGATCATGGGATCGCACAGTGCCGAGGCCGACGCACCGGCGCCGACCACCACGCCCCCGGTATCGAGAACAGTCTTCAACGCCGACCAGATCGGGGTGTCCTTGACGACACTTCTCAGGTGGATCGGGTTGTCACCCACCAGCCACACCGCACGCGATGACGCGACCACCGCGGCAGCTCCTTCGTCCATCGCCTCGGGTCGACTCATCACCATCAGTACCTCGACATCGATCTCCAAGCGCTCGGCCCACGACATCGCGGCCGCGATCAGGACCTCGGGGCGCTCGAATGCATCGGCCGTGGGAAGAACGGTGACGCGATCGGCTTTGGCCGTCGCGAGAAGTCGACGGTCGAGCTCGTCATGCATCGAGAAAGGGCTACCGCCCTGGAGAACCACGGTTCCGGTCATGTCCCGACTGTACGGCACGTCTCCGGAGGACGAGAGAGGTCAGGAGGTGAGAAAACGTCCCTCGAGCCGATTCCACACATCGGCGTCCACACCGATGGTCGAGCAGTAATCGCGGATCGTTCCGTGATCGGAGCGGAGATCGGCGAGCAATCCGCTCATCGACGCCGGATCGGCCGCATGGAAGACCGCCGGGATCTCGTCGTAGCCCGCCGCGAACTCCGGGGCGTGTTCCATGATCCACTCGCGAGTACGTACTCCGGCTTCTTCACTCAGACCGAAATCAGCCGCGATGACATCGTCGTCCACTCCGAGTCCGGCGAGCAGAAGGGCCGCGAGCAAACCGGTTCGATCCTTGCCGGCCGCGCAGTGGAACACCGTCACCCCCGAATCTTCCCGACTCAGAACATCGAGCGCGCGGGCGAGCCGCTCCCCTCCTTCGGCGAGCATCAAGTGGTACTTGAGTCGGAGAAAGCCGGCCGGATCTCCGGTCCAATCCTGGGCATCGGCCATGTCCCAGGTCTGATCGATCACCGACAAATGATGGAACTGAACGTCGTGACGGTCGACTGGATAACGACCTCGCTCCTCGATCTCATGAGCGGTTCGCAGATCGATCACGGTCCGCACCCCGAGGCTCCGGACGATCTCGACGTCCTTCTTGGTCAGTCGATACAGACCGTCAGCTCGGAACACAGAGCGCCAGCGAGTCCGCCGCCCATCCCGGGTCGGGTAGCCACCCAGATCGCGAAAGTTGTGCACGGCATGGAGTCGCACCCAGCGATCGGGGTGGTGCACCTCGGCCGCCGACGTCGACATCCCAGCGACGGTAGTTGTCCCACGGGCTCCGCACGTTGCCCGAGTTACTGATCGGTAACTAGGGTTCCCGTGTCCACAACCAGGAAACGGAAAACATCATGGCGATCAACAAAGTCGGGATCATCGGCTCGGGAATCATGGGCTCGGGACTGGCCGAAGTAGCGGCTCGCGCCGGCCTGTCGGTCGTGGTGCGCTCTCGCTCGCAGTCGACCGCCGACGCCATGGTGGCGAGCGTGTCGAAGGGTCTGGCCAAGCAGGTCGAGAAGGGCCGCGCGACGGAGGAAGAAGCCAAGGCCATCGTCGGTCGTATCACTGCCGTGTCCGATCTCTCCGCACTCGCCGATTGCGATCTCGTCATCGAGAGCGTCGTCGAAGACCTCGAGACCAAAAAGGCACTCTTCGCCGAACTCGATGGCATCGTGAAAGCCGGAGCCATCATCGCCACCAACACCTCGACCCTCCCGGTGATCGAGTTGGCGATGGTCACCAAGCGTCCCGAACTCGTGTGCGGTATCCACTTCTTCAATCCGGCCACGGCCATGCCCCTCGTCGAAATCGTTCGTCCGCTCAGCGCCTCCGACTCGACCATCGAAACCGCCACCGCGTTCGCGACCACCTGCGGCAAGCAGCCGGTACAGGTCAAGGACCGCGCCGGCTTCATCGTGAATGCTCTTCTCTTCCCGTATCTCAACAATGCGATCCGGATGCTCGAGCAGGGAACGGCCAACATGGCCGACATCGACACCGCCATGAAGGGTGGCTGCAACTTCCCGATGGGACCGTTCGCCCTTCTGGACCTCGTCGGTCTCGACACATCTCTCGCCATCCTCGACGCGCTCTACGCCGAGTTCCGCGACCCCAACTACGCAGCGGTGCCCACGCTCCGTCGCATGGTGGCGGCCGGCAAACTCGGACGTAAGACCAAGTCGGGCTTCTACGACTACTGATTCGTCGACACCGCGGACTCGGTGCGTACGGGTCTCGGTACGGTGATCGGCGTGAGTCCGCTGACCGACTTCCCGTCTCCGGACGACATCGCACGCTTCGAACGTCCAGCGATCGCGATCGGTCGTTCGCCGTGGGAGCTCGCATCCTCCCGTCGACTCGAGGGTGACCTCGTGGCCACGGGTGCCGACCTCGAACCGGCCACCCTGATCGATGCGTATTCACTCGGACTCTTCCCGATGCCGATCGGGCGGAAACGACTCGGTTGGTTCTGCCCCGAAGCGCGCGGCATCATCCCTCTCGACACGTTCCATGTTTCACGTTCGCTCCGCAAGAGTTGTCGGCGATTTCGAGTCACCCTCGACTCGTGTTTCACGCGCGTCATGCAGGCCTGCGGTGATCCTCGACGCGACCACGGCTGGATCAATCACGAGTTCGTCGCCGCCTACACGCGATTGCACGAACTCGGCTGGGCTCACAGTGTCGAGGTCTGGCGAGACGACGACCTCGTCGGCGGTGTGTACGGCGTCCGCATCGAACGGTTCTTCGCCGGGGAGAGCATGTTCCACACGGCAACGGATGCTTCCAAGGTCGCACTCGTCGGCTTGATCGAGTTGTTGAAAGCGAGCGGCGTGACCCTCTTCGACGTCCAGTGGCTCACCCCCCATCTCGAGTCCCTCGGTGGCATCGAGATCCCGCGCGACGACTACCTCGGTCGTCTGTCCGAGGCGCAAAACCACCACCGACGACGACAGACTGAGAACCATGGCTGACGAGTCCGTGTCCAGACGCCGCGACGAGCCCTGGCTCATGCGTACGTATTCGGGTCATTCCACGGCCAAGGCGTCGAACGAGCTCTACCGAACAAACCTCGCCAAGGGCCAAACGGGGCTGTCGATCGCCTTCGATCTACCCACCCAGACCGGCTACGACCCCGACTCGCCGATGGCGGCCGGTGAGGTCGGCAAGGTCGGGGTTCCGGTGTCGCACCTCGGCCACATGCGAACTCTCCTCGACGGCATCCCGCCCGGGCAGATGAACACGTCGATGACGATCAACGCGACGGCCGCCTGGTTGCTCGCTCTCTACGTGGCCAACGCCGAAGAACAGGGCGTCGCCCGATCAGCGCTCCGGGGCACCACGCAGAACGACATCGTCAAGGAGTATCTCTCGCGAGGTACGTACATCTTCCCGCCGGTTCCCTCGCGTCGTCTGATCGTCGACATGGTGGTGTGGTGCGCCAACAACGCTCCCAAGTGGAACCCGATGAACGTGTGCTCGTACCACCTCCAAGAAGCCGGAGCCACGCCGGTTCAGGAGATCGCCTACTCGCTCGCCACCGCCGTCGGTGTGCTCGATGCCGTTCGCGATTCGGGTCAGGTCCCACCCGAACAATTCCCGCAGGTCTTTGCGTCGATCTCGTTCTTCGTGAACGCCGGTATCCGCTTCGTCGAGGAGATCTGCAAGATGCGCGCGTTCACCGAGTTGTGGGAGCGCATCGGCCGCGAGCGTTACGGCGTCCAGGACGACAAAGCCCTCCGATTCCGCTACGGGGTACAGGTGAACTCTCTCGGACTCACCGAGGCCCAACCCGAGAACAACGTTCAGCGAATCGTGCTCGAAATGCTCGCCGTGTCACTTTCCAAGAACGCCCGGGCCCGCTCGATCCAACTCCCGGCCTGGAACGAAGCTCTCGGTCTGCCGACACCTTGGGATCAGCAGTGGAGTCTGCGCATGCAACAGGTGCTCGCCTTCGAGACCGATCTCCTCGAGTACGGCGACATCTTCGACGGCTCTCGCGTCATCGAGGAAACCACTGCGCGAATCCGCGACGAAGCGTGGGCCGAGTTCGAGGAAGTCCTCGAGCTCGGTGGCGCCTTCGAAGCCGTCGATCATCTGAAGGGTCGACTCGTCCGTTCGATGGCCGAACGGACTCGAAGGATCGAGAGCGGTGAGCAGACGGTCGTCGGAGTGAACAGTTACCGCGAGACGGAGTCATCACCTCTTGGCGGCGAGGGAAAGATCGTCAAGGTCGATCCGGCGGTCGAGAAAGAAACCATCGACGACGTGAATCGTTGGCGGGGATCCCGCGACGAAGACGCAGTGAAGAAGGCGCTCGACGAACTCCGCCGTGCTGCCATCGAGGGTGACAACGTGATGGAGCCATCGATCGCCCTCGCCAAGGCCGGAGGTACCACCGGTGAATGGGCCGGGCTACTGCGCGAAGTGTTCGGCGAATACCGAGCTCCGACCGGAGTGTCGGCCGCAGTGGGCAAACGTCCCGGCGAACTCGCCGCCGTGGCCGAATTCGTACGTTCGATTCCGGGTGGTCCGCCCAAATTGCTCGTGGCCAAACCCGGACTCGACGGCCACTCCAATGGCGCCGAACAGATCGCTGTTGCCGCGCGCGATGCCGGCATGGAAGTCATCTATTCCGGCATCCGCCTCACACCCGAGCAGATCGCGGCCAGTGCCCGCGACGAGGACCCCGATGTCATCGGACTGTCAATTCTCTCGGGATCGCACCTTTCGCTCGTTCCCTCGGTCATTCAACAACTCCGCTCGGCCGGAGTGACGATTCCGGTGGTCGTCGGCGGCATCATCCCGGAAGAGGATCGACCGCGTCTGATGGATGCCGGGGTCACGGCGGTCTACACACCCAAGGATTACGAGATCGGGCGGATCATGCGCGACATCGCCGAGATCGCCGCGAGCGGGCGTCACTAGGAATCAGACCGAGACGGGTAGCTGCGATTCGATCCAACGCTCGAGGATCGGACCGCTCTCGAAACTCGTGATCAATGCATAGCGCGGATGATTGTGCGGATGCACCACCACGTGCCACAGACGTTGAGTGTCGACGACGAAACGCGCGCCACGAGGTAGAGGTACCCGCCGTTCGGTCGACGGGTCGGGTAATCCATCGGCGTCGTTGTCCATGAGAAGCATGTAACTGTCGGGCTGATCGGTGAGTTCGACCCATGAACGCACGACCCAGCCCTCATGGTCAGGGTTGAAGCGATTGTTGTCGTCCCGGTGGATCGACCGGAACGCAGTGTCACGGTCTTGGGGCTCGAGTTTGATGATGCGAACCCGACCGAAGTTGGCACCGACCGAATCGACATATCGCCGGAGCGTGGGCGCGTGGTCGGCATTGGTGGTCCAGATCGCGTCCTTGTCGGTCTTGCCCTTGTCCCAGAATCCCCGACAGTCGAGCTGACCATCGGCCGACGCGAGTGGAGCGAAGTTGGTGTCGCCTCCGCTCTTCCAGTCCATGTATTCGAGGGACTCCCATTCGTGGGACGGCACCTCGAGGGGCATCGGACTCAGTGCAACGAAACCGGTTTCTTCGAGAACCTTCAGGCGAGGGTGCGGTGTATGAAGAGGAATCTTGACCGACCAGTGATCCTGATTAGGCCAGAACTTCTCGCCCGCGCTCATGACGACAGTGTACGAATTCAGGGGGTCGTTGTCTGCGCGACGGTCGTCGTGACAGCCGGTGGAATCGAAGCCCCGACCGGCGGCACCTTCAACCGCTGACCGGCTTCGATGGCATCGGGATCGGTAATGCCGTTGAAGGCGATGAGGTCATCGAGCGTGATGCCGAACGACTGCGCGATGCCGTACAGGGTGTCGCCCTGCTGGATCGTGTAGTACTCGACCGCCTCGGGAAGAGTGGTGGTCGTCGAGATCACGGGCGGCTGCGTCGCGACCGTGATCAGTGGCAACGTGCCGTAATCGTTTCCATCGTTGCTCCCACACGCCGACACGACGACGAGAAAGAGCATCCCGGCCGGTCCCACCCACTTCTTCATGGCCGACAATGTACGGGGGACGGGAGTCCACCGCACATGCCACTTCGGTCCATCAGGTCTGCCGACGGCTCACGAAATCGGCCAGGGTCACGAGTTCGCGCCGGGCATCGTCGGTGATGGGAGCACGTTCGATCGCTTCCACCGCCTCGGTCGCCAAACGACTGATCGTCCGCTCCATCTCGTCGAGGGCACCCGTGGCGACGATGACTTCCTGTACCTCGGTCACTCCGTCGTCGTCGAGGACGCGGCGTCCGACGGCATCGAGAACCTTGCGTTCTCGATCGCTCGACATCTCGAGGGCCAGTGCGAGGAGAGGAGTCGGCTTTCCCTCACGGAGGTCGTCCCCCACCGGCTTCCCGGTGAGCTCAGTAGACCCGAAAGCGCCCATGACGTCATCGCGCATCTGAAAGGCATCGCCCAGAGGTAGGCCGTAAGCACTCAGAGCCGTGGTGAGTTCGCCAGCCCGTTCGGGTGCGGCCATGAGGGCACCAAGATGAAGCGGGCGCTCGATCGTGTACTTGCCACTCTTGTATCGACAGATCCGCTCGGCTTTGAATCGACGTCGCTCGTGGTGGGCCGATCCCATGAGATCGAGAAGTTGGCCGACATTGAGTTCGATGCGAAGTTCGTGCCAGACGTCGCGGGCCGCGGCTGAAATGCCATCGAGCAGGCGATCGGAATAGACGAAGGCAAGATCGCCGACGAGGATCGCAATTCCCTCGCCGTAGCGACGCGATTCACCACTACCACCATCGACTCGGTGCTCGGCGGCGAACACTTCGTGCGTGACGGGCTCGCCCCGCCGACTCGACGATCCGTCCATGATGTCGTCATGAAACAGCGCGAACGCATGCAGTAACTCGAGGGCTGCTCCAGCGTCGATGACTTCCTTGCTCTCCGCACGACCTCCAGCACCGACGTATCCCCAATGGCAAAACGCCGGCCGGAGTCGCTTGCCCCCGGCGTCGATCAACCTGGCGATCTCACCGACCGGCGATTCGAGATCCGAATCGAACTGCGACCATCGAGACTCCTCCGCGCGCAGGACTTCGCCGAGTCGGCGCTCCACCAGACCGGCGATGCGCAGTAACGAGGGCGGCGGAGTACTCACGAGATCAACCTACGGGGTGGTCAGTCTTCGAGACCGGCCACGACCTTGTCGATCTGCAACTTCGCGTTACCGATGCGTTCACGGCAGAGCTTGATCAGATCCGAAGCGCGGGCGACCTTCTCGGCCAGAACGTCGACGTCTACATCGGCCTCTTCGAGGTCGGCGAGAATCGCCTCGAGTTCGACGATGGCCTCGGAGTATCCGATCGCATTCGGGTCTTCGCTCTTCTTGCTCATGGACACCTCACCCTACTTGCGACCGTCTTCGGGGACCACGGCACCCACCGTGCTCGTGATGGTCCCGTCGGGCAATTGCGTCGTCAGAAGATCACCGTCGACGACATCGGAGACCGACCGGACCACGAGTCCCGACGCCGTACGAGTGACCGACCAACCTCTCTTCATGAGTTCACGGGGGTCGAGAAGCCGGACGCGTGCCTCGAGACCCCCGACTTGCAGACTCGAACGTTCGATGACCTGCGGAAGACGGCGCCGCAATCGATCGCGGCCGTTCAGAACCCTGACCTCGTTGGCGACGAGAGAGCTGGCGACGCTCGTGTGAAGTCGAGCGGACCGGAATCCCAGACGCTCTTCGGCTCGGTCGACAGCCGATCGAGTGCGGGAGGCGATCTGATTGGCCATGATCCGAAGCGCACTGTTCGACTCACCGAGAACTTCGGTCGCAAGGCGAGCGATCGAATCCCACGCTTCTTCGGTCGATGTCACGAAAGCATTGACTCGTTCGACGAGTCCGGCAGCACACGCGGTAGGTGTCTTGAAGCGCTCATGGGCGACTTCATCAGCGATGCTCGTATCGATCTCGTGCCCGATGCCGGTGACCACCGGAAGTGGCGATGAGGCGATCGCCCGAGCGATCTCCTCGGCATCGAAGGTGGCCAGCTCCGCCCGACTTCCTCCCCCGCGCACGACGGCGATCACGTCGATGTCGTCACGAAGGCCGAGAGTGCGGATGGCCGAGGTCACGTCGCGTACTGCCGATTCGCCCTGCACCCGCACATCAGCCAAGCGAAGGTGAAAGCCCAGGCCGCTGCGTTCGATTTCGTGGCGGAAATCGGCCCAGGCCGCGCTCGATTCGCTCGTGACGACACCGACCCGCAAAGGGGCCGGGCTCAACTCGAGCTCGCGATTTCGGTCGTAATCACCCGACTCGCGAAGTCGGCGAATGAGTTCTTCGCGCTGGAGCGCGATGTCACCGAGGGTGAAGCGCGGATCGATGTCGCGCATGTTCAGGGAGATCTTCCCGAACGGGGCATAGAAGTCGAGCGAGCCGAACACCCGCACCTTGACGCCGTTCTCGAGGGTCACTCCGCTGCGCTTCAGAACCGGGCGCAATTTGGTCATGACTCCGGCCCACAGATTGACGCTGAGTTGCGCCTTGCCACCTGATGGCGTCGCTTCCACGAGTGAAAAGTACGTGTGACCGTTCTTGGTGCTGAGACCCGTGACCTCACCCCAGACCCAGATGCCGCGGTCGAATGCCTCGCCGAGGACGTCGTTGATGGTGTTGGCTACTTCGGAGACAGAAAATGTCGTCGACGGCTCGTCGTCGTCGAGTTCGTCTTCCCAGTCATCGTCTTCGTCGAACAGATCGTCAGCCATGTCTTTTCAGCATCCGCACGGCAACGACTGGCAACGTGGACACCCGGATGCGTAACGGTCGATGGCCGTCGTCAGATCGACGCCCATTTGATTGGCGAGACTCGCGACCCACGCCAGCACGTCGGAGAATTCGTGGATCTGGTCGTCGCGTGAACCCTTGCGCACGGCCTGTGCCAGTTCGCCGATCTCCTCGGCCAGCCAGGCGACCGTCGACGGCACCCCACGATCACGGTCTCGTTCGCCGTACGTGCGCTCGATGACGTCTTGAAGTTCGCGGAGATTCACGACCCCAACCGTAGAGCGCAGGACCTCAGCTGGCGAGAGCGTCCCGGACCAACCGATCGATCGCTTCGATCTCCTGCTCGCCCGATGCACGAACCTTCACCGTTCCGTCGCCTCCCACCACCACGAAGAAGGGAAAACCGTCCACCCCGTAGGCCCCGGCGGCATCCATGTCGGCTGAATCAGCCATGACCTCGAAGGGCCATTCCTTGTCGACGATCCATGCCGACGGCGGGTAATTCGGACGATCGGCCGCCACGGCCGTGCTGATGCCGATCACTCGAAGTCCATCGGGAACCATGCCCGATGCATTCCATTCGACGAGGCGCGGAACTTCGGCGTTGCAATGCGGACACCAGTGGGCGAGAAAAACGAGCATGTAGGGCGTCCCGTCACCGGGAGTGACCGAGATCGGCGTGCCGTCGAAGGTTGCTCCGGATAGTTCTGGTGCACTTGCGCCGACGGACAGATCGGCTCCGGTGGATCCGAGCGGATCGAGGGCCTGTCCGCTCACGAGTACGGGTTGATTCTCAGCCGCTCCATCGACCAACGGAGCGGAGTCGGCAGTGAGATCCGAGACCTCCGTCGTCGAATCCTGGATGGACCCACCCGACGCTTCGTTGGAATCGTTTCCGGTGATCACCGAGATCACGAACGCGGCGGCGATCAACGCGAGCACACCGGTCACGATCCACTTCGTCGTTCCGCCCGCGGACTTCGTCTTCTCGGTCATGACTTCCTCTCTCGTCGGATCATTCGTAACAGATCAGTCGGCGACTACGGGTCGGTTCGAGTGACCCGAGGGTGTGACGAACAGCAGAGTCGCGATCGTGACGAACCCGGCGAGAGCCATGAACGCAAGGGTCACGAAACCGAGTTCACGGAACCACACATCGGTGCACGATGGCCCCACACCACAGGCCGACTCGCCCCAGGAAGGCTTCCATTCGATGACGTAGTGGTACGCCGAGACCGCTCCGCCGGCCACGAGCAAGGGTAGGCAGTACCAGCGGGCCCCTCGATCACCGCGCCAGGCCGCTACACCGAGGATGGCCACGAGGGGATACATGCAGATGCGCTGGAACCAGCAGAGTCGGCACGGCACGAAATCGGCGACCTCGCTGAAATACAAACTGCCGGCGGTGGCCACTGCAGCCACGATGGCGCCGAGATGCAAGGACAAGCGACCGATGTCCGACGAGAAGCGGGCGGCCATCTCCGACTGCCGCCGAATGATCCTCAGCACGATCACCACCGCCGCGCCCCCGAGAGCGAGGAGTGCCAACAGAGCCGTGAACATCTGCATCGCCGACACGTCCATCACCACAAGTATGGCGGCGAAAGATGCGAGGATGTTCGTCTTGGAATCGATAGAGCCGAAGGTCCTTCCGCCTCTCGTCATCACCGCCGAGGAGTTACTCGAGATATCGGCGTCGAAGTCGGCGGGCATCGATGCACCGGTCGTGGCCGACGTTCGGTGGTACCTCGACGGCCGTGACGCGCGGGCCATCCATGGGACCGGTCACGTGCCCGGCGCAGTCTTCGTCGACGTCGACTCCGACCTCTCACAACCGGCCGAGTCCACGGATGGGCGCCATCCGTTACCCAGCCCGGAACATTTCGCCCGCGCCATGGGCCGGCTCGGGATCGGAGACCACACACCGGTGATCGCCTACGACGACACGGGTGGCATGACCGCGTCACGGCTGGTCGTCATGTTGCGAATAATCGGACATCCGGCCTCACTGCTCGACGGCGGCATCGACGCCTGGCTCGCCGCCGGTGGTTCGCTCGAAATCGGATCCGGCCACCAACGACCGCACGCCGCGTTCACGGCCCGACCGTGGCCGACCGAACGACTCGCCACGACCGGTGAGGTTCTGTCGCACGCGAATGAACCGTCCGTTGTCGACACCGTCCTCGTCGATGCCCGATCGGCGGAGCGATTCCGGGGCGAGGTCGCTTCCGTCGATCCGAAGCCCGGTCACATCCCCGGTGCACGCAACGCGCCGTGGTCGGACGTTCTGCACGAAGGACGTCTGCGGACACCCGCCGAATTGCGGCGATATTTCTCCACTCTCGGCATCCGCCGCGACGCCGATGTGATCGTGTCGTGCGGTTCGGGCGTCTCGGCCTGTCTCGACATCGTGGCCCTCGAACACGCCGGGATCACATCGGCTCGCCTCTTTCCGGCTTCGTGGTCGGGCTGGGCGTCCGATCCGGGTCTGCCGATCGAGACCGGTGACCATCGGATTCCAATCGAGTCCGAATCGTCCACTAGCGGGACGCGTGGGGTCGAAGAACTTCGTCGCGCCCGGCGACGCAAGCGACTCAGCGAGGTCGAATGGTTCGAGGCCCTCTACCGCGTCTATCTCGCAGCCTTCGTCTTCGGTGGTGGAGCGCTCTTCGCTTCGGGATTCGTGCGCGACGCACCGGCAGCTCAGAGTTTTGTCGTCGATGTCCGACGCTATGGATCCGGATGGCTCGGCCTCTTGAGCGTCGTGGCCCTCGCCATGGGTATGCGATCCGGTAGCCGGGGCGGTCCGCTCGCCCTCGAGGAGGCCGAGGTCCGACACGTCCTTCTTGCTCCCGTCGACCGACGTCGCGCGCTCTTGCGGCCAACGCTCCAGCGATGGCGATCGATCGCATTCGCCGCCGCACTCGCGGGCGCACTCGGTGGACAACTCGCCGGTCGTCGTCTGCCGGGGACCGAATTGAGTTGGGCCGTGGCCGGAGCGGCGTGGGGAGCACTGGCCGCCACGTTCTTCGTCGGCGGTGCCCTGGTCGCTCACTCGCTGCGCGCACCGCGTTGGCTGGCGACGCTGCTCGGCGTTGGCCTCATCACGTGGCAGTTCGTGTCGGCCTTGCCCGCCAACGAACACCTGGTCGGGCCCGGAGACGCCACCGGGGATCTTCCGCTTTGGGGCGATCGCGCCGATACGTCCGATCTCCTCGCCGTCGTCGCCGGCATCGCACTCCTCGCCCTCGGTCTCGCCTTGCTCGGTCGACAATCACTCGAAGCACAATCACGGCGCTCGGCGCTCGTGACCCAGCTTCGATTCGCCGTCACGTTGCAGGATCTACGAACGGTGCTCGTCATTCGTCGTCAACTCAGCCACGAACAGAGCCGTCTTCGACCATGGATACGCATCGGACGCGGTCGAGGACCCTACGCGGAATGGCGCCGAACCATCGACGGAATCCTGCGCTTCCCAGCCGGCCGGATTCTTCGCATCATCGGCCTCGTGACGATCGCTGG
Organism: uncultured Bifidobacterium sp.; assembly: GCA_964563545.1. Lineage (GTDB taxonomy): Bacteria > Actinomycetota > Acidimicrobiia > Acidimicrobiales > Ilumatobacteraceae > Casp-actino8. Next base: position 172,231 of record CAZLXB010000001.1, read on the forward strand.
CTTCGCGAGCCGCGGGATTCTCGACGGCACGACTCCCCTGTTCCTCATCGCCGGCGCATCGTTCTTCCTCGTCGGACTCGAACTTCTCGAGCCACTCGCGCAGGAGATCGATCACGGTGACCGTACCGATTCGTACCCCGTCGACCGCGGTCCGCTTTACCTACGGCTCACGCACGCCTCGTTCGCCGTTTCGCTGCCCTTGGCCGCACTGTGGATGTTCGTCGGATCCATCGCCACCGATCATTGGGCCATCTTCGGTATCGGTGCCGTCCCCGCCGTGACCGCTGGTCTGGCCGGCGCGGCAATCAACATCGTCTCGGGCGCTCCCGATCCGGTCGCCTCATCCGCACAGCGCAATCTGATGCCACCCGAAGTCGCCGGAACGGCCAACGTGATCAAAGCTGTCTGGCCGGTTCTCATCGCGGTCATCGGACAGGTGCCGATCGTGGCGGCCGAGAACGCCATCGAGAACGGAGCCGGACCCGAGGCGGCTGCGGCTCGTACCGCGATCGCCGTCGTTCTCGTGGTCGGTCTGATCGGCGCATGGATCCACCGTCGCGATGCGATTCGCAACTGGCTGGACACCGCCGCCCGCGAGAGTGGATCAACGTCACGAGGAGTCTCATGAGTCGCCACCGAACAACAAACTCCCCCCGCGAGTCGAAGGAAGCACAAGTCGATCTGTCCCCGGCAGCCGTGAAGACGCGCAATCTCGCCAAGGACTACGGCGACGGACCGGTCCTGCAGCCGCTCGACCTCGTCGTCGAGTCCGGCGAAAGCATCGCGCTCATCGGTCACAACGGTTCGGGTAAGACCACGCTGTTGCGCATGATCACCGGACTCCTCGACGTCACGAGCGGATCGATTTCCGTCTTCGGGCACGCTCCGGGGTCACTCGAGGCTCGCCGACACGTAAGTTATCTCTCCGACACCCCGGTCTTCTACGACGACCTGTCGGTCTGGGAGCATCTCGACTACACCGCACGCCTCCATGGTGTCATCGAATGGGAACAGGACGCAGCCGACCTCCTCGGCCAGTTGGGTATCTACGAACGCGCCGACGACCTGCCGTCACGATTCAGTCGCGGTCTCAAACAAAAAGCCGCGATCGCTCTTGCGCTCATCCGTCCATTCGACATCCTCCTCGTGGACGAGCCCTTCGTCGGTCTCGACGCAACGGGTCGTGATGCGCTTCTTGTATTGCTCGATACCGCCAGCCAACGCGGTGCAACACTTCTGGTCGCCACCCACGAGCCGTCGTTTCTCGAGCGCGTTCCTCGGGTCGTCGCCCTGCGCAACGGAGCGCTCATGTTCGACGGGCCCGCGCAGGACGAGTCCGCAAGGGCATGGCTACACTCGCCATCGTGAAAGAGTTCATCTCTCTCAAGGTGTCGTCCTTCGATCACGAGGCTCTGGCCACTTCTCTCACCTCGAAATCAGCCGATGGATGGGAAGTTGTCGGCATCGTCGCCGTCGGTGCCGATGTGATCGCATATCTCTCACGGCCGTCCACCAAGAAGGCGGCTTCGCCTTTGCCGTCGGCCGTTCAGCCGACACCATCGCCGGCCAGTGAACCCACTGGCTGGGCGCCATCGGCCTCGACTCAGAACGCCAACCCGAGCGCGGCGCAGACATCACTCGCCGCCACTGTTGCCGTTCCCACCACGACGTCGAACGCGCCGAAGGTTCCCGCCGACTGGTACAAGGATCCGGCCGGACGCTACGAGTACCGCTACTGGGACGGTACGAAGTGGACCGAACACGTGTCACGCGGTGGCAAGGTGTTCAGTGATCCACCGACACCGTGACGCCAGCGGCGAATCGGTAGTTTGCTGTCGTGCGCGCGACATCGATCGGCCATGCCGGCCTCTTGATCGAAACGCGACAGGGCTCGATCGTCTGCGATCCGTGGTTCAATCCGGCGTTCTTCGGTTCATGGTTCCCGTTTCCGCGCAACGACCATCTGCCTGCCCACGTGGCCGACGCGATCAGGCATCCGTCATACCTCTATATCTCCCATCTGCACGGTGATCACTTCGACGAGCAGTGGCTCGCCGAGAACATGCCCCGGTTGACACCGGTTCTGCTCCCCGATTTTCCGACCCAAGAATTGGAACGACGGCTGCGCGCCATCGGCTTCACCGAATTCATTCGCACGCATGCCGGCGAAGAGACCGACCTCGGGGACGGTCTCGTGGTAGCCATCCATCCCGAGACCGCGATCGCCGACGGTCCGGGTGGGGATTCCGCTCTCATGGTGTTCGACGGGGTCCATCGCTTGGTCGATCAGAACGATTGCCGGACGAATGACATCGGAGCATTGAGAAGTCATGGTCCCGTGGATCTGCATTGGCTCCAGTACTCCGGTGCCATCTGGTATCCGATGGTCTACGAGGAACCAGGGGCCCGGATGCGTGAACTCGTGGATGCCAAAGTCGAGAGCCAGTTCGCCCGTGCCCTGCGGTACGTCGAAGCCGTGGACGCTCGGGCAGTCGTGCCGTCGGCCGGTCCGCCCTGCTTTCTGGATTCGTCGCTCTTCCACCTCAACGTGGTGAACGGTGATGAATTGTCGATCTTCCCCGATCAGACAGCGTTCCTCACCCGACTCGCGGCCGGTGGGCACGAAGGCATTCTCAACATCCCGGGAACGACCATCGAACTCGACGGGAACGATCGGACGGTGCGCCATCCGATGAGCGATGAGGAGGTTCGGAAGATCTTCGATCGCAAGGCCGAATACCTCCATCGCTATCAGGCCGACTATCTCCCTTGGATCGCGAAGCATCGCGAATCCTGGTCGCACGAATCGACCGATCTCGTAGCAACCCTGCGTGCCTGGTGGGAACCTCTCATGGCTCTGGCGCCGACACTGTGCTCCGGAATCGGTGCCGCGTGCCTCCTTCGGCTCGACGAACTCGACATCCTGATCGACTTTCCCAACCATCGGGTCAAGGAGTTCGAACACGAGGACTTCGGTTTCAAGTTCGAGGTCGACCGGCGACTGGTGGAGAACGTGGTCGCCAATCGCCACGTCGACTGGAGCGACAAACTCTTCCTGTCGTGTCGCTTCAAGGCCTGGCGACGCGGCGACTACAACGAGTTCCTCTACAACTTCTTCAAATCACTCTCGGTCGAACGAATGAGTCGGGCCGAAGCCGAGGCCAAGCGTCGTCGGCAGCCCGACGTTCCGTCCTCGGAAATCGAACTCGACGGATACGTGATCGAGCGCTATTGCCCGCACCGAAAGGCCGACCTCTCGGTCTTCGGCGATGTGGAAGGGACGACTCTCACCTGCACGTTGCACGGATGGAAGTTCGACCTCGAGACCGGACGTTGTCTCACCGCCGACGACCACCGACTCCACGTTCGTCGCGCCGAGTCATGACCCGCATCCGATAGACGAAACGGAAGGTCCCGGCGCCGATCCTGAAGCGGTCGTCCACGTCCGGACCGCAACTCGCAGTTCCAACTCCGCGATGGGCGACGTCCAGATGAACGACCGAATGGGGACACGCTTCGAGCTCCGTCACATCACCGGCCGCGTAAAGATCGGCGTCGCGGTAGCCGATGGCCGACATATGAAGCGTCAACGGCTCGATCGCTTCGATCCGGAGTGATCGCGAACCCAGAGCGAGTTCCATCCATCGACAATCGGTTCGCAAACCGAACTCTTGTGGCAACACATAGGGCAGTTCATCTGGCTCGGCTTCCCAGACGTCGACCAACGCACCACTGTTTCGATCGGGCATGTTCTCGAGCGGACCCCGACCGAACCATCGGACCGTCCGAACCCGCGGTACCTCGAACACCACCCCGATCCGGGGAAGGTCCTTCATGGTCTCGGGTACCTCCACATCGTGAACGAAATACGTCCAACCCTCGGCATCGCCAAAGACCTCGGAGCGTTGGCTCACCAGACTCTCCGCGGGACGGTCGGGCACGCCTTGCGCCATCCACCGCGCCAGCGCTGGGCCGCCGATCCGCATCCGCTTCAGGAGATCGGGCATCAACTTGAATCCGTCGTTGTCGACCGGAGCGCGCCACAGATTCAGGGTCGGATCGGTATGCAGCACGCTCCGCAACGCATCGTCGGCGACGCCTGTACTTGTGCGTTCGGGGATCACCCGCAATGCATCTTCGGCACGCAAGACGACCTGATCCCACGCCACCAGATGGCCCTTGGGAACACACGTGGTCGCCCGCGCGGTGTGCCAGCGGAAAGTGAGGATTGCTTCGCCGGCGGCCGACTCGAGGTCGTGCAACGTGACGGGCGAATCGACGATGAGCGACTGACCGGCTTCCACCACCGGACTCCAACGTCCACGCGCACGTATCTCACCCCCGATTCGCAACTGCCACTCGCCCAAGAGTCGCGACAGATCACCGAACGACTGGCGATTCGTGACCCGCAACTTCCAACCGACACCCTCCACCGCCACCGGCCGATGAACCCACGCGACTTCCTGCATCGCCGGATGCGGCCGGCCCTCCGGGGACACCAGACCATCGGCCACGAAATTCCCGTCGTTGGGTCGATCTCCGAACTGGCCGCCGTAGGCGAAACGCTGCTTGCCGTTCGCCAGGGTCTGTCGGATGCCGTGATCCTTCCATTCCCAGATGAATCCCCCTTGCAACTGACGATGCGCATCGATCACGCGCCAGTAGTCGGCCAACCCGCCGTTCGAATTACCCATCGCGTGGGAGTACTCGCACATGATCAGGGGTCGATCACCGATGCCCGACTCGGCGTACATCTGGATCGCGGCGGCCGGTGCGTACATCGGACACACAACATCGGTGACATTGCGGCCTCCGTTGGCCCACCCGGCATGGAACACCGCGCCTTCGTAGTGAAGAAGGCGGGTCGGATCGAGTCGTCTCGCCAGGGCAGCCGAGGCGTCGTGATGCTCGCCGTACCCGGATTCGTTGCCCATGCTCCACATCACGATGCTCGGATGGTTCCGGTCACGCTCGACCATTCGACCGACCCGCTCGAGCCAGGTCGCGCGATACCGAACGTCGTGGCACAAACTCGTGTTGAATCCGTGGCTCTCCACGTTCGCTTCGTCCACCACGTAAAGACCGTGCTCGTCACAGAGGTCGTAGAAGCGGTGATCGTTCGGGTAGTGCGATGTGCGAACGGCGTTGATGTTGTGACGCTTCATGGTCACGATGTCGGCCAGCATGTCGTCGACCGTCACCGCCTTGCCACGATCCGGATGATGATCATGTCGATTCACACCCATGAACGTCACGGGTGCGCCGTTCACACACACCAAACCATCCTTGATCTCGACGCGACGGAAACCGATGCGCTGCGCGACGACTTCGGTGACGGCGCCGTCGGGATCGATCAGTTCACACACGACCCGATAGAGCTGAGGGGTCTCAGCCGACCACGGTCGGACACCACGGATCTCCGCTGCCACATTGGCGACATGACCAGTGAAGACGTACGGAGCACGATGAGATGTTGCGATCTGGGCTGCGAGAACCCGGCCCTTGCGTGAACCCTCGAGCGTCTCGACCCATACGCGTACGTTCCAACCCTCCTCGAGGTCACGTTCGCCAGTGGTCAGACGAGTGGTGACATCGACACTCGCGACCTGTGTCTCAGAATTCCAGTCGGCCACCACATCGAGACGATGAACACCGACCACGGCGCGCGATTCGAGGAAGACCTCTCGATGCAGGCCGGCCATCCACCATTGGTCCTGATCCTCGACATAGGACTGTGCGCTGTAGCGCACGACGACGACCGCGAGATCATTGGCGCCGGGACGGAGGTGGGCGCTGATGTCGTACTCGCTCGGTAGACGACTGTCGGTCCCGTAGCCGGCGAATTCGCCGTTCACATAGACCGCATGCACACTTTCGGCCCCACCGACGTGCAGAACCGTGCGGCGCTTCCTCCACGTGGACGGCACCGAGAACGAGCGGTGGTACACGCCGGTGGTGATCGCATCCGGCAGTGCGGGTGGACGCAACGGCCAGGGCATGTCGACATTCGTGTAGTGCGGCAGATCGTCGAAACCCTGAACGGTCCAGTTGCCGGGAACATCAACGACCGACCAACCACGCGCTCCTCCGTGCAGAGCCGACGCCGGGACGTCGTCAGGGTGATTCCAGAGTCGAAGATTCCACTTGCCATCGAGTGAGCGGAACCACGGCGACTTCTCGCGCCCCGCTCGCGCCGATTCGACATCGGGTGATGGGGTCAAGTTCATTCGCATCGGGAGGCGAGCCATCGCCACCGACGACGGATCGGCCCAAGGGCGGAGGGGTCCGATGACGGGAAGCATCGAACAAGAGTGTCACACCGTCGACCGAAGCCGACGAGCGATGGCGATCAACCCTGTGAGTGAACCCACACCGTGGTGCCCCGCGGCGCGAGATCAGCCGACCAGATGAAGTCCATGGCCGGAGTCGACATCCGTACGCAGCCGTGTGAGGCGGGGTACGCCGGAACCTTGTAGGCGCCATGCAGGGCGATACCCCCGTTGAAGTACTTGGGTCGATAGATCTCCCCGAGATCACCCGGGCGCCAACCCTTCGTGTACTCGCGATCGATGGTGAAGATGCCCTCCGGGGTCTGCGCGTCTCCCCAGATCCACTTGCCCCACTCCGTCTTGTCGCGCTCGCGGAACGGAACGCCGCTACCGGTGGACACGTTGATCGCCCACGTGGTGACGCCGTTCTCGATCACGAAGAGCAGTTGCCGGGTCTTGTCGACCTCGATCAATGATCCTTCGTTCGAAATACCGTGCACCCGGAACTCGGCCGAACTCAGAGCAGCGGCCGTCGCGTCGTCGACCGTTTCGGTCGGCGACAGACCGACGTACTTCTGGAACGCCATCACCGCCTGCCGGGTGGTGACCCCGTAATCACCGTTCGGATTCTGAAGCCAGAAACCGAGTTCGAGAAGTCGCTCCTGCACACGTTGGGCATCCGGACCCGACTCGCGTCCGACGGCGACGAGGGGTTCGGCGAGCGGCTCGACCGGAATTCTCATGACCTCGGGCACAACCGGCACCGTGGTCAGGGCCACCGTGACCGGCGGCGCGATCGTGGCCGGTGGATCGAACAATGGAGTCAACTCCACCGTGGCCGGCGGGCGCGTCGCCGCGACGGCGGCCGAACCGCTGGTTCCACCGCACGACGCCAAAGTCGGTAGTACGACGAGGGCGACGACCGTGCAACCGATCGAGGTCGAACGTATGCCCACTCGCGCGTTCACGGTGGACCCGAAAGTAATCAGCGCGTCGAATCAGAGCGTGGATACCCGCGTCCTCGATCGGCGATCGCACGGAGAAGGTTCAGGAGTACTGCTCGGGCAACTCGAACCAGATCGTCAATCCGTACTTGACTCCGGACTCGAGCGGGCGCGTCTGGTGCGGATGGGTCACGAGAGAGGGCCATACCAACATCGAACCGACCGGTACCGATGTGTTCGTGAAGCCTTGGCGGGGGAACTCGAGTTCGGCTCCCACGTAGTCGTCGTTGAGTTTGACCGAGGCCGAGACCTGGGCCACGTCGTGATGGATTCGTAGTTCGGTCTGCGCGTCGAGGGAGTACTTGATGACGAAGATGTCGCGCAGGCCGCAGTAGTCGATGAGTGGCCAATGCTCCTGCAGTTGCGGCCAGATCCGGCCGCCGAGGTCGTTCTGTACTGCTTCGAAGAGTCGCGGGCTGATGGCAGCCAGACTCACCTCGTGGCCCGGCACGGGATCGTCGGGCTGCGGGCTGAATCCACCCACCGCCTCGGCGGCGCGGATGACGGCCGCGCACATCTCGGGCGTCCAGAAGGGCACGACCAGGAGTTCCGAACCAACCTCGGTGATCCCGCTCGCCGGGTCGATCGCGCCGTCGTACGCCAAGACTCGGGTGAGGTCGTCGAGGGAAGTCATGGAGTACGAGTCTGCCAGCGCAGGGGGATCGTCCACGGTGAACGGGGGATCTTCGACCACGCGAACCCCTCGACCACATCGTCGGATCCAATCGGCAAACCGAGACTCGAGAGCAACTCGTCCCGCACGGCCCGTGAATCCTCACCCGTACGAGCGATGTCGTCGAGCGTGACCGCGCCATGACGCTTGGCGAGCCGCTCTCCGTCGGAACCGATCACGAGTGGAACGTGCGCATACGACGGGTGCGGTAGGCCGAGCAGCTTCTGTAAGTGCATCTGCCGCGGTGTGGACAAGAGGAGATCGTCCCCCCGGACCACTTGGTCGACCTGTTGCCATGCGTCGTCGATCACCACCGCAAGGTTGTACGCGGGCACACCGTCATTACGGCGCAACACGACATCGTCGACGCCACCCTCCACCTCTCCGGCGAGCGCGTCGATGAATCGGTACCGCTCACCATCGGTGCGCAACCGGATCGCCGGCGGTCGACCCGACTCGGCCCGACGTCGGATTTCGATGGTCGCAAGATCACGGCACGTCCCGGGATATGCGCCCTCGGGAAGATCGCCGTGCGGCGCACTGGCCGCGTCGCGGATCTCGCGTCGGGTGCAAAAGCACGGATACGTGAGACCGTCGGCCGTCAGCCGATCGATCGCAGCGTCGTAGATCGCGAAGCGTTCACTCTGCCGGACGACGTCGACCGGAAAATCGAGGCCGATGGCGCGTAACTCGTTCACTTGCCGGGCCTCGTTCTCGGCAGTGCTGTTGGCTCGATCGAGATCCTCTATCCGAACGACGAAGTCCCCGCCGGTGGCGCGGGCCGCGACCCATGCCAGAAGTGCGGTACGAAGATTGCCCACGTGCAGGCTTCCGGTCGGAGACGGCGCGAATCGACCACGGGGCACGACCACATTCTCCCGCCCCGACGTCCGAAGTGCGACTCTCCCCGGAATCTGCTGAGATCATCCCGTGGGCAATCGGGAACTCAACCGTCGCGAGCGGATGGCGGTCATCCTCGAGCGCGATGGAGCCAATTGCGTGTGGTGTCGACGAGCCATCGACGTCGGTCTGGTGGAGGCCACGACCGAGCATCTCGTTCCGCGAATCAAGGGTGGGCCGAGCGTGATCGAGAACGAGATCGCCGCGTGCCGGCGCTGCAACGGTCAACGCGGTCATCTGACCCCGGCCGAGTGGATCGACGAATGCGAACGACGCGGATGGGAGCCCGACCGAGACGTGGTGATTGCCGCACTCATTCGTCTGCAAGCGGCGTTCGCCGAACGGGGCGGTATGCGTCGGGCCCGACCGTACGTGGCCTCACAACTTCGGCGCCTCACGAAGAATCGGCCCAAATCGGTGTGAGCCGCTCTTGAGCCAGACGCAATGGTCGCCGTACCGTCGGACCGTGGTTTGCGCTCGGTCTTACTTGCTCGTCGGGCTTGTCGTCCTCGGATCGATTCATGCAACGGGACGAGTCACTGCCGCATCGACCGAGCGTCTCGGTGGCAACGATCGCTACGAAACGGCGGCCGCGGTCGCCCGGAAGGTGAAAGACGAGGGTCGAGCCGGATCGACGGTCCTGTTGACCACCGGTGACAACTACCCCGATGCCGTGATGGCCGGCGGGTGGCCGGGGAATGCCGTGATCGTGCTCACCCGGGCCACATCGCTCCCGACCGCGAGTCGTTCTCTGCTCCAACAGAGTTGGGTGACCAAGGTGTACGCCATCGGTGGTGCGTCCGCGATCTCGGACGCCCTTCTCGATGAGATCCGATCGTTCGGCAAGACGGTCGAGCGCATTTCGGGCTCGAATCGCTATTCCACGTCAGTGGCGGTGAGCGCCGCGTCGGTCCCGGCCCGTTCGGTCCGTGATCTCTGGGTCGCATCCGGAACCTCGTTCACCGACCAACTCATCGCTGCTGCCGGAGCCCGGCGCACGGGAGGTGCGTTCATGATCGCCGCCCCGTCGACCGCCCTCGACAGCACGCAGACCGCCGAAATCGATCGCATCAAATCGACGGCGGGCCTCACCGTGCACATCGTCGACGGACAATCCGTACTCGGAGCAGTCAGCGTGAGCGGAGCAACGAAGAAGACCTACTCGGGTGACGCGTACTCGATGTCGAACGCCACGCAGTCCACGGCTACCAGTGTCGTGGTGGCGAGTGGCGAGAACTGGCCCGATGCTCTCGGAGGCACGCGCCTCGTGACATCCGCGCGTCCCCTGATTCTCACCCAACGAACATGTGCGCCCAACGCCGTCGCCACGCGACTCCGCAATGCCACGACCACGATCATCCTCGGCGGATCATCGGCTCTCAGCACCGAATCCGCGCGCGGCACGTCATGTTCTTCGAGCTCCTCCACCACGACGACACCGAGTCCCTCGACGACCATCGCCTCCGGAAACGCACTCCGCGGGTTGACGATCGCGCCCGAACAAGCGAGCGGCTACGACCGAGATCTCTTCAAGCACTGGATCGACGTCGACCGCGACGGCTGCGACACGCGTCGTGAAGTACTGATCGCCGAATCCCTCACCCTGGTCACGGTCGGAACCGGATGTTCACTCTCCGGTGGCAAGTGGTTCTCCGCCTACGACGGCGTGGAGACCACCGATGCATCGACCTTCGACATCGACCACGTCGTGGCACTGAAGGAGGCCTGGGATTCGGGGGCCAGTACCTGGACCGCCGAACGCCGGCAGGCCTTCGCCAACGACCTCGACGACTCCTTCGCACTGATCGCCGTCTCGGCGTCGAGCAATCGGTCCAAGAGCGACAAGGATCCCGCCGAGTGGCTACCGACGCGCGCCACTTACAAGTGCACCTACGTGAACGACTGGATCCGGATCAAGAAGACCTGGAATCTCTCCGTCGATCAGGCTGAGTACGACGCGCTCGCACGCATCCTGGCCACCTGTTGATCGAGCGGCCGTCAGTGATGGCGGGCGATGAACGAATTGATCGCCGCCGCGAGTTCGGGGCCTTTGTCTTCCTGGATGAAGTGGCCCCCTCCGACGATCGTGGTGTGCGGCATGCCGGCGCATCCGGGCACGTTCTTGCGGAAGGCCCACTCACCGTTCTTGGTGACCGGATCGGAGTCGCCGAACATCGTGACGAACGGTTTCGTCCATTCGCGTAGAACATCCCACGCCCGACGGTTGGGAAGACTCGACGGATCGTCGAGACCCGCCGGAACGAGAGTGGGGAAGATCCGTGCACCCGCTTTGAACTCCTCGCCCGGGTAGGGGGCGTCGTAGGCGGCGAGGACCTCGGGCGCCAACGGCTTGGAGGCGCAGCCACCCTCGATGATCTTGGCCGTCGTGAACACCGGCACGGTCTGGCTGAACTCACGCCATTTGAGGAAGGCGTCGTTCGGCGGCGGGTCACCCGTGGGCAGGCCGCCATTGGCCAACACGATGCGCGAGAACCGCTGCGGGAACGCGGTCGCCAACCGAAGTCCGATCAACGAGCCCCAGTCCTGGCACACGAGGGTGAGATTGCGCAGATTGTTCTTGACGAGCCACTGACTCATCCAGTCGACGTGCCGCTCGTAGGTGTAGTCGGTGAGTTCGGTCGGTTTGTCGCTGCGTCCGAATCCGATCAGATCGGGGGCGACCACCCGATGTCCGGCACCGGCGAGAACCGGGATCATCTTGCGGTACAGGAACGACCATGTCGGCTCACCGTGCATGCAGAGAACCGTCTCGCGCGCGTCATCGGGTCCGGTGTCGACGTGATGCACGCGTAGCGTCGTGCCATCGTGAGCCGTCACATCGGTGTAGACGGGTTCGTAGGGCCAGTCGGGAAGGCCAACGAAGCAATCGTCCGGTGTGCGCAGAACCTTCATGTTCGACACCTTAGTGAGAGGGTGCGGTCACGAAGGCAGACGGTAGGTGCCCGACAGTCGCGCCGGTCCTCCGCCCTCGATCAGAAGGCGGCCATCCTCCACGAGCTGTGTGAGGTGGGCGAGCACGCTTCTCGCGGCCGGAATATGAAGTTCAGGTACGACGGCCGCATACATGTGTCGCACCATGGGCGCCACGGTGGTGAGCCCGCTACCGACCGCGTCGAGCACCTGACGCTCGCGCGACAGTCGGTGCTCGAAGTACGCGTCGAGGAACGGGCCGGGATCGGTCACGGGCGATCCGTGCGTTGGCCACAGGATCAGGTCGTCGCGCCGCCGAACTTTGTCGAGTGAGGCGAGGTAATCGCGCATGTCACCATCGGGAGGCGACACGACGGTCGTGCTCCAACCCATCACGTGGTCACCGGTGAAGAGAGCCCGTTCTTCCACGAGTTCGACGCACATGTGATTGGAGGTGTGACCCGGGGTGTGAACCGCACGCAACGTCCAGCCGTCGCCACCGATGACGACCTCGCCGTCATCGATCCGATGGTCCGGTTCGAAGTCGGTATCGACCGTTTCGCGCATCTCACGATCGTCCGGATCGAGACCGGCGGCGCGGGCGATCTCGCGCTCCTTCTCGATCTCTTCGGCCGACTTCGGCGGTGGGGCGAGGGACTCCATCACCTTCATGTCATCCTCGTTGTCGACCACACCGACGGTTCCGTGCGGACGCCAGGCCGCCGTGGGCGCCCCCGTTTGCGACTTCAGCCACGACACGAGGCCGACGTGATCGCTATGGCAGTGCGTGACGACGATCGCGGTCACGCGACGACCTTCGAGTGCGTTGGTGAGGGCGGTGCGATGCTCGGGCAGATCAGGACCCGGGTCGATCACGGCGACATCACGTCCGGTACCCACGAGATAGGTGCCGGTGCCGGAGAACGTGAATCTCGAAGGATTGCGGGCGATCACCCGCTGCACCAGAGGGCTCACTTGGCTGACCGACGCGTACTCGAGAGGATCGATGGGACCGACGAAGGGGATGCCTGCCATGTATGTCCTCCTCTCAGCGCCCGATGTCCGACAGGTCACCGACGATACGCACTTCGCCCACCGGTCGACCGTGCCCGAGGATCGTCGCCGCGAAAGCCCGTTCGTCGACCCCCGAGAGGTCGATGCCCAGTGCGCGCAACGCAGCCCGCATGATCGGTGGACGCGCCCGATTGGCACCATCAGCCACCTTGATGGCCACCGCCCGACCATCGGGAAGCGCCGCTGCGAACACACCTTCGGCACCATCCTTGGCCATCAAGCCGGGGATACCGGCCATGAGGAGGGTCACGTCGCGAGTCGGACCACCAACCATCTCCGGATGATGCGACATGGCTCGCTGTATGCGCTGACCACCCGAACCGACTTCACCCGTGGCTATCCGACGAAACGAGTTGGCCAGCTCGACCAGGGAAATGAGATGTGCGGGGGCCCCGCAACCGTCGATGCCGAATTCCGGAGCCTCACCACCGGATGCGAGCGGGATCTCGTCGGTGATCGCCCGTTGGAGGGGATGATCAGGCGACAGATAAGACGAATCGCGGGGCCAACCGGCGATCACACACGTGGCGAGCATGCCCGCGTGCTTGCCCGAGCAGTTGTGCTGAATCGACGATGGTGTTCCACCTCGATGAATCACCTCGCGTGCTTCGTCTTCATCGAGCGGTAGATCGACCGTGTTGGCCAGAGCCGACTCGTCCAGACCGACAAGATCGAGGATCCGACGAACACCGGCGATGTGCTGCGCGCGACCGTCGTGGCTCGCGCACACCAACGCCAGCAGATCGTCGGGGAGGTCGAGACCGTGGCGAACCATCGACAACGCCTGGATCGGCTTCATCGACGAACGCGGGAAGATGGGCGCGTCGGCGTCGCCGAACGCGAACGCCGTCCGACCGTCCCGCTCCAGCGCAACGACTGCTCCGTGATGTACGGACTCCGGATGTCCGCTGCGTTCGGTGACGGCCAGAGGAACGTACGACCGGATCGCCCGTGACGATTCGGCGCTCAACGGCCCCGCCCACGACGGAGACGTAGACGCTTGCCGCTGGTGTGCTCCGAGTTGCGCTCGGGTCGTGCCTTCTTCTCCGACACCACGACGAGGTGATTGTCGATCAGTTCGTGGCGTTCCCCGGATGCCGCCGCCAACGCGACGGCCATGGCCGCCACCGGCAGCGCAAGCACCGCGCCCACTGGTCCGAGCAATGCCGCGCCCGCAATCGCTGCACCGAACGACACCGCGGGATGGATCTCCATCGTTCGCGCCGTGATGCGTGGTGCCACGAGGAAGTTCTCGAACTGTTGATACAGAACGATCACGAGGATGATCACCAGAGCCTTGATGGGTGAGTCGATGAAGGTGAGCAGCACGGGTAGAACCCCGGCCACGTACGTGCCGATCACCGGAATGAACTGTGAGATGAGCCCGACCCAGATCGCGAGCGCAACGGGAGCCGCCGTACCGAGTGACTGGAACGCGATCCAGTGCACGAATGCCGATACTCCAGCGAGCAGAGCCCGGCTGTAGAGGTAGCCGCCCGTCTTGTCGATGGCGAGATCCCAGGTGTCGAGCACCCGACGCTGACGAGCCGGCGCGAGTCGGCGGCAGATCGAACGACGCAGTCGCGGGCCATCGGCCACCAAGTAGAACGTGAAGAGCATCACCGAGAAACCCTGCAACAAGAGTCCGAGGGCGGTCACCGACAGTTGCAGAGCCTCGTCCTGCTGGTTACGGATGAACTCCTGCACCGGACCATCGGGGTCCTGGATGCTCGCATTCACCTTGTCGGGATTGATCTGGGCCCCGAAGGTGTCGTTCAGAAAGTTCACGGTGCGATTGACGTAACGCTCGGAGTTCTGCAACAGATCGGCCACCTGTGTGGCGACGAGTGTTCCGATGGCCACGACGAACACGATCACGGCCACGACCAGCGCGAGAAGAATCACAAGAGTCGCACGTCCGCGTCGCCAACCACGTCTTTCGAGGCGGGTCACACCGGGTTCGATGGCGAGGGAAAGAAAGAGCGAAACGAGAACGAGGATCAGCAGAGAGAACAGGCGGTCGTAGGCGTACCGGATCAGGATCGTGCCGAGGAATCCGAGCCAGAAGACGACCACGGCCTTCCAGATCCAAGGAGGCATACGACGCGAGTCGAGGTCGAAGCCGCCGTTTCCCGATGCGGGCTGCACATCCGACATGTGACGAGCGTACCCACCCCGACAACGCTGCTCGCCACGAGGCGTGGGACGATGTCCACGTGGTGGCCAAGCGAGAACAGATGCCCGACCTCCTCGAGCCGGTCAGACGCGCAGTGGCCGGAGCCGTTCGCACTCGAGTGGTGGGCAACGATGCCGAGCGCCGAGCTTCGGAGTTGTTCACCGCGCCGGGTGAGCGTTGGTTCGACGAAGGCTCCCCCATTCGCATCGTGCACTCCGACGTGTCGATGTTCATCGGCGGGCTACGAGCGCTTCTTTTCCAGTCTTTGCACCCGCTCGCCATGGCTGGAGTGGCTCAGCACAGTGATTACCGCTCCGATCCTTGGGGGCGGTTGCAGCGAACTGCCGACTTCCTCGCCGCCACCACGTTCGGTCCGGCCGAGGAGGCTCAACGCGCCATCGACATGGTCAAGAAGGTGCACACACGCGTACAAGGAACTACCCGCGACGGTCGGACTTATCGCGCCAACGATCCTCATCTGCTGCGTTGGGTTCACATCGCCGAAGTCGATTCGTTCATCAGTGCCCACCGTGCATTCGGCGAAACACCGCTCGAACCTCATGAATACGACACCTATGTGGCCGAGATGGCTCTCATTGCCGAGAAACTCGGTGTCGAGGAGGCGCCGCGCAGCACACGACAGGTGAAAGAACAGATCGCGTATTACCGGCGCGAACTGGCGTCGTCGCCGGAAGCACGAGACGCAGCCCGCTTCCTCCTCATCACTCCTCCGCTTCCGCTCGTCGCCCGCGCGCCGTACGGACTCATCGGGGCCGCCGCCGTGAGCCTGCTACCCCTCTGGGCTCGACGACCCCTTCGACTCCCGTGGTTGCCCGTGTCCGAACGAGCCTTCGTACGTCCGGCTGGAACCGTGTTGAGTCGAACGTTGCGGTGGGCGCTGGCACCCGAATCACCAGAGGCGCTCGCTCGAGCAACCGACTGATCAGCGCGTCGAGCGCTCCACGAGTCGGTCATAGAGCGCCTGTTGATGCGGATCCGTGGCGGCGGTGTCTTCGGGGTGCCACTGCACCCCGATCAGCCACTGCCCGGAGCCCGTGTGCTCGAGACCTTCTACCAGGCCATCCGACGATGTGGCGGTGACCTTCAATCCATGGCCGATCACATCGAGGCCTTGATGATGGAACGACGCGACGCGGGCTGACGTCGTGCCCATGGCCGCCGACAACTTGGTCCCTTTGGTGATCTGCACGTCGTGCAATGCGTACTCTTGTCCGGCCGGGAACTTGCTCGGAGCATGATCGAGGACACCCGGAATGTCGGCGATGTGCTGGATGAGAGTGCCACCCAACGCAACGTTGACCAACTGGATCCCGCGGCACACGGCGAGTGTCGGCTTCTTGGCTTCGATGGCCGCATGAACCAGAGCCATCTCGAAATGATCCTGCTCGGTGTTGACGCCATAGACGTGCGACTGACGTGTCTGCCCGTACAGATGGGGATCGACGTCGGCGCCACCCATCAAGACGAGTCCGTCGAAGCGCGAGAGAAGTTCGGCCGCGTCGTCGTGTCGCAGTTCGCGCGGGCTCAGAGTGACGGGCTCCCCGCCGGCCCGCAACACCGCATCGAGATACACCCGGCCGGCGAAGGAGATCGCGCTCCGCGAAACTCGTCCGGCGGCGGCGATCCGGCCGGCGACGGCGATCAGCGGGCGGGACATGCGGTCAGGCTAACGACGACCGAGCGCACGCCGAACGGGCTCGGCAAGATCACCTCGACGTCCGACCTTGACCGTGTCGAGACCGAGCCAATCAGCCATGAGAAGCAGCTCATCGGCGAGTGCCGCCGCCACCTTGCCTCGGTCGACATCGGATTCGGCGAAGACTCCCGAAGCGACGAGCGTGCCCGCCGCACGATCCGCCTTCAGATCGACTCGGGCCGCGATGCGTTCGTCGAACAGGAACGGCAAGACGTAGTAGCCAAACTTGCGACTCGGTGCCGGCGTGTAGATCTCGATCCGATAATGGAAGTCGAAGAGTCGTTCATCGCGTCGGCGATTCCACACCACCGGATCGAACATCGACAACAGCGCCGATGCATTCACCCGTCGAGGTTCCCGGGCTTCGGCATGAAGATAAGCCGGCTCCTTCCAACCCTCGACGCGCACCCGGTGCAGTCGACCGTTCTCGACCAGATCCTGGATGTACGGCTTGCACTCGCTCAACTGCAGTCGGTAGTAGTCGGCGAGGTCGTAAGCAGTCGCGATACCGAGCGAGCGACCGGCCAGATCGAGGAGTTCGCGGTGCGCATCCTCACGCGATGCCGTCGGTGCCCTCAGATGGACACCCGGGACAACACGTTCGGGTAGGTCGTAGACCCGCGCGAAGTCGTTCGATCGTCGCGTCGCGGTGAGTTGACCACTCATGAAGAGGTACTCCAGCGCCTCTTTTGCATCGTCCCAGTCCCACCACGGTCCCTTGCGTTCGGTGCGTTCGGACAATTCACCGGCCGTGACGGCTCCCTCGCTACGAACCCGATCGAGCAACGACTCGATGTAGCCGGGGCGACGTCGACGGAGATCGTGAATCGATCGCCATGGTCCACCGACACTCGCCTCCATCTTCCATCTCCAGAGTCGATGATGGGACGTGGGCAGGTGGGCAGCTGCGTGTCCCCAATACTCGAAGAGATCACCTTGAGCCGTGGCCCGCGGGATGAGGTCCCGCGAGTGAGATCCGAGTCGGGCGAAGACCGGCAACTCCTGGCTCCGCACGAGCACGTTCACCGAATCGATCTGGATGACACCCATCGAGCCGAGTGACTTCGAGAGATGTCGACGATCGACGCGACCGGTCGGTCGCGGCGAGGTGAAACCCTGCGCGGCGAGGGCAATCCGACGAGCCGACTCGATCGAGACGGACTCGCTTCGCGGCATCGCGATCAGTCGGCGACGGAGATGGTGACCGACTCGATCACCACGTCGGTGTTCGGACGATCACCAGGGCCGCACGGCACGCTCTGCATCGCCTCCACGACCTCGAGTCCCTTCACGACCTTGCCGAACAGCGAGTACTGCGGTGGCAGGCGAACACCGTCGGGACCACTGATGATGAAGAACTGCGAACCATTGGTGTTGGGTCCGGCATTGGCCATGGCGAGCGAACCGATCTCGTATTGACCGGCCTTGGGCAGCTCGTCCTCGAATCGGTAGCCCGGTCCGCCGCGTCCGGTGCCCGTGGGGTCGCCACCCTGACAGACGAAGCCACGGATGATCCGATGGAAGATGACGCCGTCGTAATAGTGATTGAGCGCGAGAAAGACGAAGTTGTTGACGGTCTTGGGTGCCTTGATCGGATCGAGCGCGATCACGAGAGTGCCCATCGACGTCTGCATGGTCGCGGTGTAGCGCTTCGCGGCATCGATTCCCATCTCGGGCGGCGCAGGGAATTGTTGCGACTTGGGAGCGGAGCCGTCGAAGGGAGGAAAGGAAGTTGCCATGGGTCGTCACGCTATCCCCCGACCACTACTGTGGACCCATGGCGATGGGCACGTCTCCCGATGAAGTGAACGAACACGCGAGCACGATCGATGCGATCGAGAAAGACCTCGCCGACGTCGAGACCGCTCTCACCCGACTCGAGGCCGGCACTTATTGGACCGACGAGATCTCCGGGGAACCGATTCCCGACGACGTTCTGGCCCGGAATCCTCTCGCTCGCCGGAAGGCCTGACAATGGCCGACGTTCGCGAACGTTCGATCCACGTCAACGGCGTCGACCTCAGGGTCATGGAAGCCGGAGACCCGTCAGCGCCGTGCGTGATCCTGAGCCACGGTTTCCCCGAGTCCGCGCACTCGTGGCGCCACCAGATTCCGGTCCTCGCCGATGCGGGATACCACGTGCTCGCTCCCGACCAGCGTGGCTACGGATTCTCCTCGGCGCCCAAGGATGTCGCGGCCTATGGGATCCAGAACCTCACCGGAGATCTCGTCGGACTTCTCGATGCCACGGGCCACGAGACCGCCCACTTCGTGGGCCACGACTGGGGTGCGTTCGTCGTGTGGGAGACCGGCCGACTCTTCCCCGAACGCTGCGACTCGGTCGTTGGTGTGAGTGTTCCCTTCACTCCGTGGCCGATGAAGCCGACCGAACTCTTCAAGATGACCTTCGGTGACCGCTTCTTCTACATCCTCTATTTCCAAGAGGTCGGTCCGGCCGAACGCGAATTCGAAGCCGACGTTCGCCGGACGATGCACAGCATCCTGTGGGGTGCATCGGGCGCGAAGTACCGCCCAGGTCCGACCGATCTCTCCGAGTTGCCGCCCATGGAAGGCACCGGGTTCCTCGACATGTTCTCGGACATCCCGACCGAACTCCCGGCGTGGCTCACATCCGCCGACCTCGACCGATACGTGGAGCAGTTCAGCAACAGCGGATTCTTCGGACCTGTCTCGTGGTATCGGAATTTCGACGCTAATTACGAAATCACCAAGGACATCAGCCCGACCGTGATGACGATGCCGACCTTCTTCATCGGCGGCGACAAGGACGGCGTGATCGCACCCCGACTCGACACCATCGACACCATCAACTCGATGATGCCGAACTACAAGGGAAGCGTGATCATTCCCGGTGCCGGGCACTGGACCCAACAAGAATCCCCGGCTGAATTCAACGCCGCACTCTTGGGATTCCTGCGTTCCATCTGAGAGGTCGACTCCACACCCGAAGCGGATCGACCCAAGCCGGCGGCCATTCGCCGGCCCGCGAGTAGGCGTGCCACTCGAAGGGGTTCCGGTAGTACGCGAGATTGTCGATGTCCTGCGCCAGTGGAATCGTGTTCCGCCGACCGCGTCGGACCAAGGCCAGGGCCACTCCACCGAGGAACCAGCCGGTGTAGAGCACCGGATAGAGCGGTCCGAGAATCCGCTCCTGCCACACGTGCACCTCTTCGTGCTCGTTCACGAGACGTCGGCGACCATCGGTGAGTTCACCGCGGCGATCGGCAGCCCCGTTGATCACGTTGCCGATCGTCACCGCGAAGCCACGACGCAACACGACTCCGCCTCGGTGCACGAATCGATTGCGTCGGAACGAGAGGCTCGGCTCGTAATCCATGTTCCGACCGGTGACCGCTTCGCTCGTTTTCGACGCCGCCATCAGGACGAGTCCGGCTCCCGTGCTGACCATCGACCACGTGGAGTCGAGAACGAAGGCCAGTCGTCCACGCGCCGATTGCCAGTCGTAGATTCCGCGGTAGCCGGCGATCGCACCGTTGAGGCCTCCGATCGCCGCGCCAAGGGGTGCCGCTCCGATGGCCCGGCCGGCCAGCCCGCCCAACAGCGCACCACCGATGGCCGAGGCGGCCGCTTCCTCGCCCGACCTCACCAGATGAATCCCTTGTGTCCCAAGGCGAGAACGTCCATGAGCGCGGCCACCGACACATGCAGGCCGATACCCCACCAGACGCTCCGGGTCCGAAGCGCGAGTGTTCCCATCACGATCCCACCGACGATCGAGGCCAGTGCCTCCGCCGGCGGTTTCACGAAGTGGATCATCAGGTAGGGCACGGTCGCGATCAGCACCGCCGATGAACCGAAACGCGGCGCAAGGCCAAGCACGAGGAATCCACGGAAGAACGACTCCACCGCGATGAATTGGGCGAAGTAGAACGGCCACCAGACGACCAGATCACCCCACACTCCGGTCTGACCGACCACGACGTCGTACAGCGGATAGCGAAGCTGGAAGTCCTGGCTGAAACTCGCCCACACCACGAACGGAACCGCGATCGCGAAGAGTCCGAGGTACACCCTCCAGTGCGAACTCGTTCCACGAAACTTCCATCCGATGTCGGCGAGTGATCCGCGCGTGACAGTGAGGAAGACCAGCGGTACGACGAGGTAGCAGAAGATCTGCGTTCCCGACCACCAGCACATGTAGGCAAGACTCGGCGGTGACGCTGGTGAGAGTTGAATACCGAAACGGGCACCGTACAGGCACAGCAAGGCCGTGCCGAAGATGAGTGCTACCCGCCGATCGACGCCGGCGATGGTGTCGGTCGAGGTCACCGGTCGCGGAGTTTGGCGAGCAAGCGCAGAATCTCGAGGTAGAGCCAGACCACGGTCACGAGCACACCGAAGGCGGCGAACCACTCGACGGAACGTGGCAGTCGTTGTTCGACACCGCGCTCGATGAAATCGAAGTCGAGCGACAGGTTGAAAGCGGCCAAACCGGCGACGAGGAACGAGAAGAGGATGCCAAAGGGTGACGCTGACGAAATGAACGACGGCGAAGCACCGAACAACGACATCAGCAACGAGATGCCGTAGAACACGGCGATGCCCAATGTGGCGCTCACGACGATCCGTCGCATTCGATCGGTCACCTTCAGGATTCGGAACACGTGGAGGCCGAGCATGACGGCGAAAACCGCGATGGTCGCTCCGGCGGCCTGAACCACGATGCCGTCGTAGTAGGTCTCGTAGGCGCGACTGACCGCGCCGATGAAGAGACCTTCGGCAACGGCGTACACCGGCCCCAGCACCCGAGCCCATTGTGGGCGAAAGCTCATGGTGATCGCGCACACCAATCCCACGAGGACGCCGGCGATGGCGAAACCGGGGAACGAATAGACCTCACCTTCGGGTGCTTTCACGCCGAACCAACCGATGACGGAGGACGCGAGCAGGAGAACGAAGAGCACCGCGGTGGCCGACACGGTGCCTCCGATGGTCATGACTCCCGTTGTCGGAGTCCACGGACTCACCGGGCCGTCATCGATCGGGTGACGCGTCTCGGAGGAGGGTGCCGCCCATCCGGAATCCGATTCGGCGGCTCGTCGAAGACCCTTTTCGTTCAGCACTGGATTCGCCACTTGGGAGCTCCTTTGTTCGCTTGTGCGCACCTTACCCACCCATTTCGGTCCGATGGTTGCGGCGGGCTCACTCGTCGGTATCGTTCCGCCCAATTACTTGCGAAGGGATTGGCAAACCATTCAGCGGTAAGTGTCCGGTTCACCGAATCGGGCGATAGCAAGTGAGCAATTACCTGTGTCGAAGTGAGGGTGACAGGTGGCCAAAGACCGAGTCGATCGTGACGAAGAAGATCTCGTCCGCCTGTATCTGTCCGACATCGGTCAGTACACGCTGCTGACGAAGGACGACGAAGTTCGTCTCGCCAAGCAGATCGAGGCCGGCAAGACCGCGCAGACCGAAATGGCTGCCAACGACGGCAAGGGACTCACCCCCGCCAAGAAGCGCGAGCTTCGTAATCTCGTACGCGACGGCGAAACCGCCGAGCGCCAGTTCGTTCAGTCGAACCTGCGTCTCGTGGTATCGATTGCCAAGAAGTACCAGGCTTCGGGACTTCCGCTTCTCGATCTGATCCAAGAGGGCAACCTCGGCCTCATGCACGCGGTCGAAAAGTTCGACTGGCGCAAGGGCTTCAAGTTCTCCACCTATGCAACATGGTGGATTCGCCAGGCGATCACTCGTGGTATCGCCAACACCGGTCGCACGATCCGACTTCCAGTCCACGCCGGTGACACCCTGGCTCGCCTTCAGAAGGCGCGCTCGCGCCTCGAGCTCAAGTTCGGTCGTCAGCCAACGTTGCGGGAACTCGCCGAGGAAGTCGAGATGCCCGAAGACAAGGTCACCGAAGCTCTGCGCTTCGCCGCCGAACCGTTGTCGTTGAGCGAACCGCTCCGCGAGGACGGCGACGCCGAACTCGGAGACGTCGTCGAGGACCGTTCGGCTGAGAGTCCGTTCGAGATGGCGGCGACCGCTCTTCTCCCCGAGGAGATCCAGCGGTTGCTCGCTCCGCTCGACGAGCGCGAGCGCGAGATTCTCAAACTTCGTTTCGGTCTCGACCGCGGTGAGCCGCGGACGCTCGAAGAAGTCGGAGAGCATTTCAACCTCACCCGTGAGCGCATCCGTCAGATCGAAGCGCGTGCGATGAGCAAGCTGCGCCATCCGAGTTCGGACACCGGCGCCCGCGATCTCCTCGCCGTCTGACCGGCCGGACCCGTCGCAAGCTCCTCCCGATTCCGCGAGACCTCCGCGTGGCGGAGGTGGACGGGA
>CAZLXB010000002.1:0-174034 GCA_964563545.1 uncultured Bifidobacterium sp.
TCTGATCTCCGACCGTCAGATCGACCGAGGCCTTTTGGCCAACTTCGAGATCGGCGCGCTCGGCTGCGCCCACCTTCAGAGTCACGGTCAACTGGGGTTCGGTGAGGTTGAGTACTTCCAGTCCCGGGCTCACGTAGTCCCCCACGTCGACCAGAACCTGTCCGATCTTGGCTGGCCAATCGGCCACGACCATGTCGGAGGGCTGAAACACCACATCGTCGGCCAGAGCCTGAATAGGAATGGAGACGCTCGAAGTGCCGGCCCTCATCAGGACGGTTCCGGAAACCACCGTATAGTCCAGACCCGGTGTGGCCGTACCTCCCAATTGGTAATTGACCGAGGTGTTTTCGGCGACGGGAACGTCAGCGACGATTCGAAATGAGCCCGAACTGCCCTCGGCAATCCGTCCCCCTCCATTCACGGTCAATTCCGGAAGGTCTGTACTTTCGATGGTTACCGTCGCCGATTCGGGAAGCCCCACGCTGTACGAGGTCCGCGGGTCGTTCGTGTGTTTGGGCTGCAGTGTGATCGTCAGGGACTCGTCGACTTCGGATGCTCCGTCTTGACGTGTCTGGATTTCGAAGCGAACACTGAATCGACCGGCCGGGAGGGTGAGTTGATCGGGTGACGCTCCAAGGTAGTCCTCCCCTGCAACTGCGGATCCCGAATAGAGAACGTCGAATTCGAGGTCCCGGTCGACAGATAAGTGCCCTTGAACGACGAACGCGGCGGCAGCTCCCTCGCGCACGGACTCATTGGTCGCCGAGATCGTCAACTGCTGCTCGATGTCGGCGGTCTCATCGGCGATCACAACGCGAGCTCGGTATCTCGAACCAAGTGTGTAGTCGCCGGATGCTCCTCCAATCACGGTCACCACGATGTCCTCGGCTGACTCCACGATGTCGTCGTTCTCGATGGTCAAATCGAATGATGCAAAGGCTGAACCGTCGCGCATAGTCACGGTACGAGGAGCCACCGAATAGTCGACGCCTTCGGTAGCCGTACCCGCGACGGAGATATCGATCGTGAGATCGTCCTCGAGTCGGGCAGAGGACCGGACGCCTATGGTCACCGTCGCCCCCTCTGATACCTCTGACTCGGATGCGGAAATTTCGATCTCGGGAGTCCCGGAAGCCGAAGGTCGGCGAGAGCTTCCCGGAGGGGATGCCACAGAGGGCCCAATCACGAACGCGGCTGAATTGGCCTTTCCGATCGAGTAGCCAGCGGAATTCGAAAGAAGGTTCAGGGTCACCGTTTCGTCACCTTCCGCGCCATTGCTCCCGTATCCATGTGCGGTCTGCCAAGCGGCCAGACCGGAGCGTGTCGTCTCGGTGAACATTGTGTCGACCTCGCCGACCTCGTAGCCCTCGTCAGAAAGAATTTGCTCGAGTTGGAGAACGTCGGCACCGACACTGCCGACCTGCAGAGTGCGGAAGAACGGAAAATCACCGGGAACCGCCACCGCCGTTCGGCCATCGATGGCAAAGAGATCCGAACCGACTTCGATCGTCGCGCCATCCTCGACTTCGACGCGGTTCACCTGACCACTGATGGAAGACTTCACGGAAAGGACCTCTTCACGACGAACTTCACCGCTCACGGTGAGAACATCGGTCAGCGTGCGACGCTCCACTGCTCGAGGGGTGATAAGTAGCGACGTTTCTCCGTTGGAATCCCCTCCTCCCCTGAAGACGAGTACGCCCACCAGAGCGACGGCGACCACTCCCAAAGATGCCACTTGGAATCGACCAAACCGGGGCAATGTGAGTTTCATCTTCATCCGTTCTCCACGGCCTCGTTGATGCCGGTCTCGGTCAGGCACTTGTTCAGATCGCGCTCATCGAGAGTGCCGTCGGAACTCTGGAACTTGGTGGGGTTGATCAGGCCCTTCTCGTCGACCGCAGTCTCGATGGACCAGCCCTTCTTCTTCAGGCACTCCGACAGCAACTTGAAAGCTTCGTTGCGAGTCTCGACTTCTTCGGGAGTCAGATCGCTGCGAGCGGTCTGGGCCTCTTGCACCGCGTCGAGGATCTTGCTTCGGGCTGCACAGGTCTGGATCAGTTCGGCGTACTCGGGATCCTTGTAGGCCGGATTGTTACGGTCGCGCAGATCGCCGCGGATGGTCTCCCCGGCGTCTTCGATGCAACTCTTGAACTTCGAATACGCATCGAAGAGTTTCAGCTCGGCTGGACGGTTGTCTTGGTTGAGGGGGATCGTGTCATCGGCGGGTGCATCCGTGGACGCAGTCTGTCCCGAGTCGTCGGTCGGGAGGGACGGGGCACTGGTGTCGTAATCCGGGATCGTTGCTCGCATGGCTGCGACTTCCTCGGGCGTCAGAATTTGAATGGCGTCGACGTCCCGCACGACCGACATCGTCTGCTGGGAACCACCACACGCCGACAATCCGAGGGAAACAACCAACGCCAAGAAGCACAACGACCAGCGGCGCACGACTCTTTTCTAGTCGCTGTTCCCCATGTCCAGCGAGCCGTGCTTCCAGCCCGGATCGCTCGGCCAATTCGGTTGCAGCAGATGCCATTGCTCGGGCGCCCGTCGGATCAGGAACTCGAGCTCGCGGGCGAGCAACTGGGTGATTCGTCGAACGTCGTCGCGTAGACGGCCCATTCGCGTGGTTGGCACCGGCGGACGAATGACCGCGTGGTGTCCGTTGCCGCGGCCATCGAAGTAAACGGCCGTCGGGAGGATCGGTGCACCAGTGCGTATGCCGAGGGTTGCCGGTCCGGCGGGCAAGAGTGTTCTCTCGCCGAAGAACTCGACGGGCGTGGATGCGCCATCGATGAAACGATCCGACAGAAGGCAGACGATTTCGTTCGCATTCAGAGCCCGAAGAACCGCGGGACCCGCTTCGGGGCCGAGTGGAACCACCGTCATCCCGAACCGCCGACGCAGATCGACGAACCACTCGAAGAGTTCGACTGGTTGCAATGGTTCCACGACCACGGTCATCGGCTGACCTTGATCGGTCATCCAGCGTCCGGCCCACTCCCATCCCCCCAGGTGAGGCAGGGCGACGATGGCTCCCTTTCCGGCATCGAGTGCGGGTCGGAGATGTTCGTCGAAGCCCTCGATCGTCATTCCCCGACGAACCTCGTCGGCAGTCACGATTGGGAGTCGAAAACTCTCGAGGTAATACCGGGAGTAGTTGTCGAACACGGACTGCACCATCCGCCTTCGCTCGCCACCAGACGCGCGCGGGACGACACGCCTCATGTGTCGGTCGACCATCCGACGCTGATCACCGAGGGCGAGACTCGCCGGCAGGCCGATCAGCGAAGAGGTCGGGCCGGCGAGCCGACCGGGGACGAACTTCGATACCAGGGATCCGAACCGGTAGGAGCCGACCACGAGATTGTCGGCGAGCTCCTTGCGCGCGGATTCCGCCACGTTCAGCGCAAACGGCGCGACGTCATGAACTCACGGCGCCGCGATTGACGGGCCGAACGACGGCTCTGCCGCCGCGATTTGCGCATCTCGATCTTGGCGGCCGTTACCGGCGCCACGGCCGCCTGCTTCCAGACCTTGATGAAACGCTGGACGGCCGTCAGCGTCACGAGCGCCAACATGACCCACATGACCGCGACCAGAATCACCGGGAAGAGCAACCCGATACAGAGAAGGATGATGCGCTCGGCACGCTCCATGAGGCCACCCTTGGCCTCTAGACCGAGCGACTCTGCTTTGGCCCGCTCGTACGAGATGACGCTGCTCATGGACGCGACAGCGAGAGGAAGGATGGCCATGTGAGCGGACTCGTTCGAGGCGAAGTACCAGGCAACTCCACCGAACAACAGCGAATCGGTCACTCGATCGACCACTGAGTCGAAGAACGCTCCACGTTGACTGGACGTGTTGGAGGCCTTGGCCAGAGCTCCATCGAGCAAGTCGGGCAGAGCGGCCATGATGACGAGCAGCAATCCGAGGGCCAGCCAGCCGAGGGCAATCGACACCGCGGCGGCGACGGCCACGACCAGACCGACGACGGTCAGGTGGTCGGGAGTTAGGCGAGTGCGGCGGAGGCGATCGCCGATGGGTTTGACGGCCCTTTCCACCGGGGCACGAAGATGACCGTCGAACATGGGGGAAGTCTACGAAACCGTGACCAGCAATGGGGTCACACCGTGGTGGACCACTCGTCCGAACTCGACTCGACGAGCGACTGAACCACCCGGCCATCCACGGCGTCGACAAGGACGAGGCCTCGCTGACGAGGGGGTTCTTCGTCCGAGTAGCAGAGAACCCGCCACGTCGGACGACTCCTCAATCCCCTCCAGACCTGCTGAGCCGAGGCATGACCGATGGTGAAATTCACCGCCGCGCCCGCCGCTGCCAACGCCTCTTGTTCGTCGATCTTCATCGACCAACCCGAGGTCAGGCTGAGAACGCCGACGATCAGGAGGAGAACTCCCGCGGCCATCAGGCCATCGTTGATGAGAACCGCATCGTCATCTCCGAAGAAGCCGACCACTAGAACGGCGACCCCGACGAACGCGTACATCGTTCCCGGAATACGACGTCGATTGTTGTCGGGGTACTTGAAGGGAAGCCGGTTGTCGACGGCGTTCAGGTCTTCGGGAAGAACGTCGGTGTGCTCGTCGGGGCTGGTCGGAGTATCGGCCATGACGACACGTTACGTGGAACCGACCGAGTCGGCCCATGCGGATCGAATACGTCGAGCCGTGACGTCGATCGCCTCCGGAAGTACGCGGGTGTCGGCGGTGCTACCGAGAAAATTCACGTCTCCCGACCAACGTGGCACCACATGGACATGGAGGTGCTGTGGGACGCTTCCGCCCGCCGCCGATCCGAGGTTCATTCCGACGTTGACGCCGTCGGCTCCGAGCGACGAGCGAACCACCCCGATCGCCTGGGTCACCATGGTCCACAATTCCGACGACTCACTCGCGGTGAGATCGGAAGGGTCGGCCACCTCTCGATACGGCAGGATCATCAGATGCCCGGCCGAATACGGGTGCAGATTCATGATCGCGAAGCATTCGTCCCCCCTTCGCACGACAAGGGTCACGTCGTCGGGCTGACCCGAGGCGAGAATCTCGCTGAAAACCGAGCGTTCGCCGCGTCCGGCACCGGCCTCGAAGTACCGGTGACGCCACCCGGCCCACAGAACCGAACGCTCGGCCGACAAGATCAGACCGCCGAGTGGTGTGCGATGTCCCGGACGACGCGATCGACGAAGTCGTCCAGGGGAACGCCTCTCTCGACATCTGAACCGCGAGCGTTCACACCCACTGTCGAAGAAGCGACGTCGTCGTCACCGACCACGAGCACATAAGGGATCTTCTCGACCTTTGCGTTTCGAATCCGCTTACCAAGTTGATCGGAGGCTTCCACGACGTCGACTCGCACGCCGGCCGCCTGCAGACGATCGGCGACTCGGTCGGCGTAGGTCTGATGCGTGTCGGCCACCGGAAGGACGCGTACCTGAACCGGTGACAACCAGGTGGGGAACGCTCCTGCGTAGTGCTCGACGAGGACCCCGAAGAAACGCTCGACCGATCCGAACAGGGCACGGTGCAACATGATCGGCCTCTGACGACTTCCGTCCGACGCCACGTATTCGAGCTGGAAGCGTTCGGGAAGATTGAAATCGCACTGAATCGTCGACAACTGCCAAGTACGTCCGATGGCGTCCTTCACGTGGATGTCGATCTTTGGCCCGTAGAAGGCGGCGTCGCCCTCCTTGACCGAGTACTCGACGCCGTGCACGGTGAGAGCACGGGACAGGGCGTTCGTCGCCTCTTCCCAGATCTCGTCCGAACCGACGTATTTGGAGGGGTCCTTGGTCGAGAGATGGAACGAGAAATCGTCGAAGCCGAAGGCCCGTAGAACACTCATGACGAAATCGAGGAGCGAGATGATCTCGTCCTGAAGTTGCTCTCGAGTGCAATAGATGTGGCTGTCGTCCTGAGTGAACCCACGAATGCGCAGAAGACCATGGAGGGTTCCGGCCCTCTCGTAGCGGTAGACCGTGCCCAGCTCGAACAGACGTAGCGGAAGTTCCCGGTAGCTGCGACCACGACTGCGGAAGATGAGGCAGTGCATCGGGCAGTTCATGGGTTTGGGGTAGTACGTGCCGTTGTCCATTTCCATCGGCGGGTACATGCCGTCGGCGTAGAAGTCGAGGTGACCCGAGGTCTGGAAGAGGTTGGCGTTGGCGAGATGCGGAGTGAAGACGAACTGGTACCCACCGGTCTGGTGGCGAAGACGGCTGTAGTCCTCCATCAACTTGCGGACGATGGCTCCCTTCGGATGCCATACCGCGAGACCGCCGCCGAGTTCACTCGGGAAAGAGAGCAGGTCCAGTTCGACCGCGAGGCGACGATGATCGCGACGTTCGGCTTCTTCGAGTCGCTGCACGTATTCCTCGAGGGCGGACTTCGATTCCCACGCCGTGCCGTAGATGCGTTGGAGAGTCGGACCCTTCTCGTTTCCGCGCCAATAGGCGGCCGAGACCTTCTGCAGTCGGAAGTGACCGAGACGCCCGGTCGACGGGACGTGAGGGCCGAGACAGAGGTCGACGAAGGAATCGGAGTTGCGATACACGGACACCGAATCGGCTGAACCGACTTCACCCGCATCCGACCCGTCGGCTCCGCCGCTGCGCACGCGGTCGATGATTTCGCACTTGTACGGTTGATCACGGAAGAGATCGAGCGCCTCGTCGGCGCTCACGGTCGAACGGATGAAGGGCTGATCGGCCTTCATGATCTCCCGCATCCGGTTCTCCACCACGGACAGATCGTCCTCGGTGAAGGCTCGCCCGCCGAGATCGAAGTCGTAGTAGAAGCCGTTCTCGATGGCCGGACCGATCGTGTACTTGGCACCCGGGAAGACCTGAATCACCGCTTGCGCAAGAACATGAGCCGTCGAGTGTCGAAGGACGTGCCGACCTTCATCGGAGTCGGCGGTGATGATGGCGACCCGGTCACCTTCGGCAAGTGGCGTCGAGAGGTCGACCAGGGTTCCGTTCACTCGGCCCGCCACGGAGGACTTGGCGAGATTTCGGGAGATCGACGCCGCGAGGTCACTGACCCGCGAGCCGGCCGCGAGCGATCGTTGGGCGCCGTCGGGTAGGACGACCGAAATCTCCGACATTCGGACGAGTTTACGGTCAGGCGTAGGCCGAAACCGGTGAATTGTCCTTCTGGTCGGGGGATGCTTCTCCGACATGGCCGACATGGCCGACGACGGTGGATTCGGCCGGGGACTCCGATGCCGACTTTCCGGCGTACACATTCTTGTACACCTGGCCAGTCATCTCGCGAATCTCGAACATGACTTCGTCGATCATGCTGCGCCACGCACGGTGCTGCTCGTCGGCCGGGAGTCCCGGCTGTAGATGACGCGACGGAAGTACCGGTCGACCGATGTTGATCGAACACGACATGCGCAACTTGGGTGCCTTGGCGTCGGGCGGTTGGATCAGGTCGGTCCCGATGATTCCGACCGGATAAATCGGGCAATCGAGTTTGGCGGCCAAACGTGCCGCACCCGTGCGACCCTTGTACAGGCTTCCGTCGCGGCTGCGAGTTCCCTCGGGAAAGATTCCGAAGAGTTCTCCGCGCTTCAACACACCTTCCGCGGTATCGAGTGCCGCCTGGCTCTTGTCGCCGCCCGCTCGATCGATCGGGATCATGCCAAGGAAAGGAAACAGGAACTTGGTCTTCCACGAGTCCATGTATTCGGCCTTACCGACGAAGGAGATGTTTCGTGGCGCGACGAGCATGAGGAATGCCGAATCGAGGAAGCTGATGTGATTCGGACAAAGAACCGCCGGCCCGGACTCGGGCAGACGATCGAGACCCGTGACCTGAATGTCCCACAAGCGATGGGCGACGGGAGACACGACGCGACGCAGACGACCCTGCGCTTTCCCCGCTCCCTGCGCCTTGACCGCCATGACTGCCCTCCTCGTGGGCGCAGGCTAACCCTCCCGTCGATCACGAAGTTGTGGAGTGACCGATATGACATTCACTGTTAACGAAGATGAAAACACCAGTGCGGAGTGCAACGATCGTCGACTTGTCCGGCGAATGATCTTGACAATTCGTCAAAGAACGATGCCGAGAAGTGCGGCAGCGTCACGAGCCGAACATCCCTTGGACACGGCCGCGTCAATCAGCACTAAAGCTCCCGGAGTGTCGAGGTCGTCGTCGAGAGCGGCGCGGACATCGGTGAGGAGACCGTCATCGTGGTGACCGTTCACACTCGAAGCCCACGTCGAGAGGCGACTCTGTGCCCGGGGCATCAGTTCGTCGACCCATTCCCACTCCCGCCGATAGTGATTGCCGATGAGGGCGAGCCGGATCGCCCTCGGATCCCAGATCTCACGGAGCGCGTCGACGAAGGCCAGATTTCCGAGGCTCTTCGACATCTTGGCGCCGTCTTTGAAGACCATGGCCACGTGCATCCAGTGCTTGACGAAAGGAGCTCCGGTGGCGGCCTCGCTCTGGGCGCGCTCGCACTCGTGGTGGGGAAAGATCAGGTCGCTTCCCCCACCGTGGAGGTCGATGGTCTCCCCCAGTTCCCGAAGAGCCAAAGCGCTGCACTCGATGTGCCAGCCCGGACGACCGGCGCCCCACACCGCCTCCCATGACGGTTCGTCGGGTGCCGAGGGATGCCACAGGACGAAGTCGAGTGGGTCCCGTTTGTTCGGATTGTCGACATCTCCGCCCCGCTCACGGGCGAATGCGATCATCTGCTCGCGGCTGTAGTGGCTGACCGAGCCGAAGTCGGGGAAACGACTGACATCGAAATACACCGAGCCGCCCGATTCGTAGGCGAAGCCCCGATCGAGGACCATGCCGATGAAGCCACGGATGTCGGAGATGGCCGAGGACGCGCGGGGCGTCGAGAACACCGGCAACGCGTTCAGGGCATGAAGGTCGCGTTCGAAACGTGCTTCCTCGCCGGCGGCGAGATCGAGGTAGTGGACGCCGAGCTCACGGGCCTTGGCGAACAGCGGATCGTCCACGTCGGTCACGTTGCGGACGCATCGGACTTCGTGGCCGAGATCGATGAGCCGGCGTTGAAGCACGTCATAGAAGATGAACGTCGTCGCGTGTCCGATGTGTGTCGCGTCGTACGGCGTGATGCCGCAGGTGTACATGAGAACCCGATGGTCGGGCTCGAAAGGGACGACCGCGCGACGAGCGGTGTCGTACAGCCTCATCGGCATCGATCAGTTTCCCGTCGATCCACCGGCGGCGAGGTTGCGGATTCCGGTCAACTTGGGGGCGACTCGCGTCTTGTAGCGGACGTTCAACTGCAGGAGCACCGCGGTGAAGGCTTCGATGGCGGTGGCGTTCGACAATTCGCCGGCGTCGAGCGGACGGCACCCGGGGATTTTGGCGACGATCTCGCTCACCGTGGCGAGGGCATCGGCGTCGTCGCTGCAGATCAGAACATCGGAATCGATGGGTTCACCCAGATGTCCCAACTCCTTGGCCGGCAAGTGGTGGAAAGCCGCCACGACACGGCTTTCGGGAACGGCGGCCTGAACATGGGCGGCCACGCTCCCTCGAGGTGGGAGGAGAGGTTGGAACTCGCCGGCCACGCGGACCAACGCGTTGGCCATACTGATCACGACCTTGCCCCGAAGCGCGATCGCATTCTCTTGCACCGTCGTGGCTGCGGAATCCCAAGGAGTTGCGATGACGATCAATTCGCATTGGCTCGCCTCCGCGTTGTCGCCGTAGGCGAGCATCTCGGCCAAGACGGGAAACTTCGCAACCTGTTCGTCGCGGGCTTCCATGGCCTTGTACTTCGATCGTGAACCGATCACCACCGGATAGCCGATCGATGCCAAGCGGGCGGCGAGTGCGGTGCCGGCGGGTCCGGTTCCCCCGAGAATTCCAATGCGCATGCCTCCACCTTTCCACATCGACCGGTGTCGATCGGAGTCCGCGGGCCCGATCGGGTGACGACTAGTTTGGCGACATGGGACTCCTCGAGGGCAAGAAGATCGTCGTCACCGGGGTGCTCACCGACGCGTCGTTGGCGTTCTCGGTCGCCCGTTTAGCTCTCGACGAGGGCGCCGACATCGTCTTGACCGGTGCCGGACGAGCGTTGTCCCTGACTCAACGCACCGCCCGCAAACTCCCCCGCGAGGTGGAGGTTCTCGAGCTCGACGTGACCGTTCCGGCGCACGGCGAAGCCCTTCGAGATCATCTGGCGACCAAATGGGGACGGGTCGACGGTGTTCTGCACAGCATCGGCTTCGCCCCTGAAGTCTGCCTGGGTGAGGACTTCATGGCCGCTCAGTGGGAGGACGTCGCTACGGCGATCCAGATCAGTGCGTATTCGTACAAGTTCCTCGCCGAAGCCCTGCTTCCCCTCCTCGGTGCCGGTTCATCGATCGTCGGACTCGATTTCGACAACACGGTCGCCTGGCCCGCGTACAACTGGATGGGGGTCGCCAAGTCGTCACTCGAAAGCATCAATCGCTATCTGGCCCGCGATCTCGGTCGCCGAGGCATCCGTTGCAATCTCATCGCCGCCGGCCCGATCAAGACCATGGCGGCCAAGTCGATTCCTGGTTTCAAGAAATTCGAGGACGTGTGGGACGAGCGTGCTCCGCTCGGCTGGAACGTCGAGGATCCGACTCCCGTCGCCCGAGCCTGTGTCGCTCTCCTGTCGGATCTCTTCCCGGCCACGACAGGGTCGATGATCCACATCGACGGCGGCTATCACGCGACCGGCGCCTGATCGATGAATCGTCTCGCCGGCGAGGCGTCGCCTTATCTGCGTCAGCATCGCGACAATCCCGTCGATTGGTATCCGTGGGGGCCCGAGGCCTTTGCTGCCGCGCGAGAACGGGACCTGCCCATCCTCTTGTCGGTCGGCTACTCGGCGTGCCACTGGTGTCACGTGATGGCGCACGAGTCGTTCGAAGATCCCGTCGTCGCGGCCGAGATGAACTCGCGGTTCGTCTGTGTCAAGGTCGATCGGGAGGAGCGCCCCGACGTCGATGCCGTCTACATGGACGCGGTACAAGCCCTGACCGGGCACGGAGGATGGCCGATGACGGTCTTTCTGACTCCGGATCGAGAACCGTTCTTCGGCGGCACGTACTACCCGCGCGAGGGATTCCTGCGACTCATGAGCGCTATCAGCGACGTCTGGGTGAACCGTCGCGATGATGTGGCCGGGAACGTGCAGTCGATCGTCGAAGCGATCGGGCGGACGTCGCGCGTGGAACCCGCGCCTGATCTGCCCGGTGTCGAGTTCCTCGATCGCTGTGCGGAGGTGATCGCCGACCGCCACGATGGTGAATGGGGGGGCTTCGGGGAGGCGCCGAAGTTCCCTTCCACGATGAATCTCGACTTCCTCCTGCGCCGTCACATGGCCCGACCTGACTCTCTTTGGGATGCGGTCGTCGAGCGCTCACTCGATGCCATGGCGGCCGGGGGCATTCACGATCACCTCGGAGGCGGCTTCGCTCGTTATTCAGTGGACCGACGTTGGCTGGTGCCGCACTTCGAGAAGATGCTCTACGACCAAGCTCTTCTGCTGCGTTCCTATTGTCACGGATACCTCGTTCTCGGACACGAGCGTTGGCGTCGCGTCATCGAGACGACCGTCGAGTATCTGCTTCGGGACATGCGACTCCCAGAGGGGGCTTTCTTCAGCGCCGAGGACGCCGATTCTGACGATGGAACCGGCCATCATCACGAGGGTTGGTTCTACACCTGGACGGCCGATGAGGTCCGGGCGTTGCTCGGCGATCGGGCGGGCGAATTCGCCGAATGGTTCGGACTCACCGAGGCGGGAAATTTCGAGGGTCGCAACATCCTGTTTCGGCCGATCGCTCCCGACATGTTCGAGCGGACTCCGTCCATCGAGGCGGCTTGCGCTCTCCTTCTCGAGCGACGAGGGCGACGAACTCGGCCCGGGCTCGACACCAAGGTTCTGCTCGAGTGGAATGCGCTGCTCGTTTCGTCGCTGGCCGAGTGCGGTGTCGCTCTGGATCGAATGGACTGGATCGAAGCGGCCGAGCACTGCGCCGAATTCCTCGTGATCAACCTTCGACGAGCCGACGGATCCTGGTCCCGTGTGTGGCAAGCCGATGCCCGACCGCCGGCCAGACACGACGCACTCGCCGTTGATCACGCGGCCCTCGTCGACGCCTTCGTCCGCCTCGCCGAAGCGACCGGTCGGAGGATCTGGATCGACCGAGCCCTCGAGGTGGCGGACCGACTCGTGGTGGACTTCCACGACCCAGTGAACGGTGGTTTCTTCACGACGGCTACCGAGGGTGAGCAACTCGTCGTACGGCAGAAGGATCTGCTCGACAATGCCACCCCCGCCGCGAACTCGCTTGCTGCGCTCGGACTCCTCCGGCTGTCTGCGCTCACTGGACGGGCGGATCTTCACGACATCGCGATCGGCACGTTGCGCCTCGTCGCCCGAATTGCGTCACAAGCGCCGTCAGCGGCGGGTCTCACTCTGCTGGCACTCGACATCGCCATCACGGGCACGACCGAGGTGGCGATCGTTGGTGATCGACCGGACCTTCTCCAGCGATTCCGAGACCAGTGGCGACCGACGTCGGTTCTGGCGTGGGGAGAGCCTTACGGAGGCCCGCTGTGGGAGTCGAGACGCGATGGGCTGGCTTACGTCTGCCGCGATCACACGTGTTCCGAACCGACCCCGGATGCGGATCGATTCGTCGAGTTACTCGACCGATCAGGCCGCTGAACGCTCCAGGATGTGCACGCCGCAAGCGGAGCCGAGCCCGATCACATGGGCCAGGCCCACCTTGGCACCCTCGATCTGCCGATCGCCGGCTTCGCCGCGTAGGTGATGGCAGATCTCCCAGATGTTGGCGATACCGGTTGCCGAGATCGGATGGCCCTTCGACTGAAGACCGCCCGAGACGTTCACCGGCGTCTTACCGTCGCGCCACGGGGCTCCCGACATGAAGAAGTCGACCGCTCCCCCTTCGGGGCACAACATCAAGTTGTCGTAGTGCACGAGTTCGGCCGTGGCGAAACAGTCGTGCAGTTCGACGAGATCCAGGTCGGATGGTGACACGCCGGCCTGTTCATAGGCGATGGTGGCCGCGTTGCGGGTGAGGGTATTCACATCCGGGAGGATCTGGCACGCCTCTTGGTACGGATCGGTGGTGAGCACGGAAGCCGAGACCTTGATCGCCCGTCGACGCTGATCGACCGACAGAGTCTTCAGAACCTCACCACTCGTCACCACGGCCGCGGCGGCGCCGTCACAATTGGCCGAGCACATCGGGCGCGTGTTCGGATAGGCGATCATCATGTCGCCCATGATCTCCTCGAGGGTGAATCGCTTCTGGTAGGCCGCCATCGGGTTGAGTGTCGAGTGAGCGTGATTCTTCTCCGAAATCCGCGCGAACAACTCGAACGAGACCCCTCCGTACTTGTGTCCGTATTCCATGCCCACTTGGGCGAAGGTTCCGGGCATGGTGTCGGTTCCGATGCGACCATCGGTCGGCGCGACGGCGCCGTACCGACCCTTGGGCTCCCACTTGTTCGCGTCCTTCTTGCCCTGACCTCCTCCTCCGAGGAGTCCGGCCCCCGCCAATTTCTCGGCGCCGACGGCCAAACCCATGCGCACTTCACCCGACTTCACGGCCATGATCGCCGTACGAAGAGCGGTGGCGCCCGTGGCACAGGCGTTGGACACGTTGTACACCGGGATTCCGGTCTGACCGATCTGCTTTTGAAGTTGCTGACCGTAACCGCCGGCGCCCATGAGGTTTCCTGCGGCGAGGATTCCCATGTCGCCCATCGACACGCCACCATCGCGCAGCGCTGCCATAGCCGCCTCGGCTCCGAGATCGACGATGTCCTTGTCGGCATGCTTGCCGAACTTCGTCATGGAGATTCCGAGGATGTAGATGTCGTCAGTTGCCATGGTGGGTTCTCTTTCTGGTCGGAGAAGTGAAATGAGAATACTGAGTGGACGGTCGCGTGGATGTCACGCCGGTTCGAAGCCGAAACCGATGGCCTCGACGCCCTCATCGTCGGTGCCGAGGCTGTAGGTCGCCAGACGGACCTTCATTCCGAGAGTCACTTTCTCGGGTGTGGGGTCGGTGTTGATCACGTTGCCGCGGACGCTCGTTCCTCCGCAATCGACGACTCCGGCCACGAAGGGAACGGGCACACCCGGGGCGGCGAAAGCGACGATCGTGAATGCCTTCAGAACGCCGGTGGTCGGGATGTCGACCGGGCGGAACTCGGTCTGGAAACAGCCCGCACACGCATTTCGTCGATCGAAGAATCGTGCGCCGCAGGAGGTGCACTCATTGGCGACCAAGTGAGGCGATGGTGTCAGATGGAGATACGACACCAAGGGAATTTGCTGAGCGGTGGGGCTGGACACGAGGGCTCCTCTCGGGGGACGTCCGAACCCTACGGTTCTCCGACCCGACCCGGGAAACCGGATCACCAACGACCGAGATGAACCTGTTCAGTGGCCGCCCGCCGTTGGCGGACTGTGGCCGAACCCGACGGGCGATCGTCCGTGCTCCGAAGACCGACGGCAATGGCACCCACACACTGAACGTCGTTGGGAACTCCGAGGGCCGAGAGGCTCTCGTGACCCGGACCAAAGAGGCCGAAAAAGAGCGCACCCCATCGACACTCCTCGATGAGGAGCAGGAGATTCTGGGCGGCCATCGCAGCATCGGTCAGCCAGAAGGGAGTCGGCCAGGCCTCGGCGCTCTCGAGCCCATGGCCCGACTTGTCGGACTCCGAATAGCGCTCCAGGTAGCTCGCCCGGTCGCCGAGCACCAAGACACAGGCTGACGCATCGAGCACTCCCGGATTGACCCTGGCGAACCATTCGCCGGCGCCACTTCGTTGCCAGAACTCCGACAGATCGGCATCCTGCAGGATCAGGAAATGAGTGCCCTGGGAGAATCCCGCCGAAGGCGCGAATCGAGCCGTATCGCACAGGTCCACGAGATCGTCGATCGGGACCGCACCGGAGAAACGCCGGGTCATCCGCCGCCGGCGGATCAGGTCACGAAGGGGTGAGCCGGACGCTGGTTTCAAGGGTGTGTCAGCGACGACCGAGCTTCAGAAGGTCTTCGGTCATCGTCCAACCGTGGACGATGAGAACTCCTCCGGCCGCATCCGAAACTCCCGCGAACTGTTCCCGTACGTCGGTTTTGATCTTCTCGCGCTTGGTGGACTCGTGATCGATGAATCCGCTCCGGGCCTTCTTGGCGACCACGAACGTCTTCTCGTCGTAGTGGGCATCGACGCCGAATCGACGCGCCAGTCGCTTGCCCCAAGCTCGCTCCTCGCCGACGGCCCGATGGCCGGGACGAGGGATGAGCTCGGTCAATTGCTTGAACGCCTCCAGACCGTCGGCCGAGACGAATCGGGATCCGACGACTACATCCTCGTCGGGGAAGGCCATGAGCGCCCGATGGAACGCCTCACTCATCAGACCCTTCAGCACTTGATCCCGTTTGCCGGTTCGCTTCACACTCAGCAGACCGAGCAGTACGCACGGAGTTCCTCCGATGCGCTCGAGGGTCGAGAACATGAATCCGTGCAGTTTCCCCCCGTCACGGGCGATCGTACAGAGGACCCAGTCCTCCTTGGCCTTGGAGAGAAGTCCGATGTCGAAGGCTCCCCCCATGGATGCCAGTTCATCGAGATCGGAATCGGCCAAGGCCGAGCAATCTCGAGTCTCCACATCGACTGCCATCGAAGAACCGTCTTCCCCTCGTTCGAACCCCTCTAGTCTGCCACCGGAACCTCGCCCTGTGGAAAACCGAGGTGGCTCGGGCCGGATCAGGCCGAAGGTCGGACCACGTCGATACCGAAGGCGACCCGCAGTTCGGGAACGACACGGTCGATCTCCACCGAGAACTCGGATCCAA
The DNA here is from genome assembly GCA_964563545.1 of uncultured Bifidobacterium sp. Taxonomy (GTDB): domain Bacteria; phylum Actinomycetota; class Acidimicrobiia; order Acidimicrobiales; family Ilumatobacteraceae; genus Casp-actino8. The sequence goes on from CAZLXB010000002.1 coordinate 15,914, forward strand.
GTTGAAGGATCTTGCCCTCGCCGAGGTGCAGGAAGACCCGGGAGTCGCCCGGATGGCGCTGAAGGATGGAGCGCAACTCGTCGATACCCGATTTTCCTATGAGATCGCTCGGCAGATTGAGACGGAGCTCTGACACCGTGTTGGTCAGGCGTATCGGCTCGACATCGGTGGCCGAAAGCGTGGTGCGATCGTCGTTCTTGTTCACTCTCACCTTCATGAGGGCGACCCCGTCCTCTCGGAGTTTGTGACCCAGTGCGGCAGCCGTCTTGCTGAACACCGTGACCTCCACGACCCCGTGGAAATCCTCGAGATTGACGAGAAGCATCTGATCTCCGCGACGAGTTGTCTTGCGCTCGATTTTGGAGACCACGCCCCCGAGCGTGACCACTGAATTGTTCTCGAGGTCGGCGACATCGGCGGTGGTGGCTGTGGCCCGCCGGGCGAGGGTTCCTTCGTGACCCCAAAGGGGGTGGTCGGAGATGTACACGCCCAGCAGTTCCTTTTCGAACTTGATCTTGACCTCGCGTTCGAGCTCCAGCGACGGAATCTCGATGTCGAGAGAGAACTGCGAGTCGCCGACGTCGAGCGAGTCGAACAGACTCAGGACTCCCTGGTCGGCCTCGTGCCGTCGAGACACGGAGTCGTCGATGATCGACTCGAAGACGGCCAACAAGCCCCGCCTCGAATGCCCGAGGGAGTCGAAGGCCCCGGCCTTGATGAACGACTCGATGGTTCGCTTGTTGAGACAATCGGTCGGCACCCGCATGCAGAAATCGTGGAACGACGAGAACGGGCCGTTGGCCTCCCGCTCGGCCACGATGCGGGCACACACCGCGGAACCGACACCTTTGATGGCCGACAAGGCGAAGACGACGGTTCTATCTGCGGGACGGGCGGCGAAATCGACGCTCGACAAGTTGATGTCCGGGAGCAGGAGGGTGATCTTTTGTCGCCGGGCGTCGGAGAGATAGCCCGTCGCCTTTTCGATGTTGTCCTTCACCGATGTCAGCAGTGCGGCGAAGAACTGAACCGGATAGACGGCCTTCAGATACGCGGTCTGGTAACAAACAAGTCCGTAGCCGAACGAATGCGATTTGTTGAACGCATAGTCGGCGAAGTTTTCGATGATTCCGAACAGGTAGTTCCCGAGATCCCTGCCGTAGCCGGTCTTCTCGCAACCGTCGACGAACTTGGAACGCTCCTTTTCCATCAGCTCGCGGACCTTCTTGCCGCACGCCTTGCGCAGGTTGTCGGCCTCGGCGAGCGAGTAGCCAGCGAATCTCTGGGCGACCCGCATCACGCTCTCCTGATAGATCATCAGGCCGAACGTGTCGCCGAGAACCTCTTCGGCCTCGGGATGGAAGTACTCGACCGGCTTTCGCTTGTTCTTCCGGTCGGCGTAGTCGTAGTGCATCCGCACGCCCATGGGGCCGGGTCGATAGAGAGCGATCACGGCCGACACATCCTCGAACGACGTGGGAGCCATGGCCCGCAGCAATCGCTGCATCTCGGTCGATTCGAGCTGGAATACGCCCGTCGTCTCCCCCCGACCGAGCAGATCGAAGACGGCCGGTTCGTCGAGTGGAACGTGATCGATGTCGAAGTTGGGATCGGCACTTTCGCGAATCAGAGCAACGGCGTCGGTGATCACATCGAGGTTTCGCAGTCCGAGGAAGTCCATCTTCAGCAGACCGAGCTCCTCGACCCCGTGCATTTCGTACTGCGTGGTCACGGGCGTCTCGTCGGGCGACTTTCCCTGCTCTGGTTTGCGCTGGAGAGGCAGATATTCGGTGAGGGGCTCCTTGGAGATCACGACGGCAGCCGCATGGATGCCCGTCGATCGTTTCAGGCCTTCGAGTCCCTTCGCGACGTCGATGACTTCCTTGGAGATCGGGTCGGTTTCGTACATTTCGCGAAGCTCGCTGGCCGCCCGGTAGCCGTCGATGTATTTCGGGTGCTCTTCGAGGCAGTACTTGAGCGGCGTGTCGCGCCCCATGACGAGCGGTGGCATGGCCTTGGCCAACTTATCGCCCACGGAATACTCGTGTCCGAGAACACGGGCCGCGTCCCGGACCGCGTTGCGGGCCTTGATGGTGTTGAAAGTGATGATCTGCGCGACGTGGTCGCGGCCGTACTTCTCCGAGACGTACCGAATCATCTCGTCGCGATAGCGGGAGTCGAAATCCATGTCGATGTCGGGCATGGAGATACGACTCGGGTTGAGGAAGCGCTCGAACAGTAGGTCGTAACGGATGGGATCGACTTCGGTGATTCGGAGGCAATACGCAACGGCGCAACCGGCGGCCGAGCCACGACCGGGTCCGACGCGGATGCTCCGATCCTTGGCGTATTTGATGAGATCCCACACGATCAAGAAGTACGACGCGAAGCCCATGTCGTTGATGACCTTGAGTTCGTAGGCCAGCCGTTCGACCACTGACGGGGGAAGATCGTCACCCCAACGCATCCGCGCTCCTTCACGCGCCAGATGCTCGAGGTACTCGGCATCGGAGTGGAAGCCCGCCGGCACGGGAAAATTGGGAAGCTGAGGTTTGCCGAACTCGATGTTCACTTGCGCTCGTTCGGCGATCCAGAGGGTGTTGTCACAGGCTTCTGGGATCTCGCGAAACAGGTGTCGCATTTCGTCGGCTGGCTTCAGGTAGTGCTCCGTGCCGTCGAACTTGAAGCGATTGGGGTCGGTCATCAACGAAGCGGTCTGCACACAGAGCAGAGCGTCGTGCGCCGCACTGTCGTGACGATGTACGTAGTGCGAATCGTTGGTGGCCAGCACCGGAGCACCGATCTCTTGAGCGATACGCAGTAGTTGCGGATTGGTTTGGGTCTGATTGGCCAATCCGTGATCCTGGAGTTCGACGAAGAGGTTGTCGCGTCCGAAGATCTCCTGCAAGCGGGCGGCTTTGGCGCGAGCACCTTGATAATCGCCCTTCAGCAGGCTCTGAAGCACGTGTCCGCCGAGGCAGCCGGTCGTGGCGATCAGGCCTTCGCTGTGCCGGGCGAGGAGATCCCAGTCCATCCGCGGCTGGTAGTAGAACCCTTCGAGGAAAGCGAGGCTGCTGAGCTTGATCAGGTTCCGATAGCCGGCGTCGTTCTCGGCCAACAGGGTGAGGTGGTAGTAGAGCTTTCCGCCTCCCTCCACTTCTCCGCCGGTGTCGTCCAGCCGACCACGCCGGGGCGGGCGCTCGAACCGACTCTCACCGGCCATGTACGCCTCGGTTCCGATGATCGGCGTCACGCCTTGGTTCCGGCACTCCTTGTAGAAGTCGAGAACTCCGTACATGTTGCCGTGGTCGGTCATGCCGAGTGCCGGCTGACCATCGGCGACGGCCGCGGCGACGAGTTCGTCGAGTTTGGCCGCTCCGTCGAGCATCGAGAATTCGGTGTGGACGTGGAGATGGGTGAACGAGTCGCCCATCACCTACCTCCTTCTTGCCGACCGGAACCCACCGAAGAACAACGGTGTGATTTGCGAGGGTAGCAGAGGGTCAGAGGTACGTTCCGGGGCGTCCGTCGGCGCCGGGATCGCCTTCTCCCCCGTTGCCCGGGCCCAGCCGACGCATCTGCTCGAACTGCTGGCGCGCTGCCATCTGCTGGGCGAAGAGCGTGGCCTGGATCCCGTGGAAGAGGCCCTCCAACCAACCCACGAGTTGGGCTTGGGCGACCCTGATTTCGGCATCGGTAGGAGGTTCGGCTCCGAATGGAAGTGCCAGCATGCGCAATTCCTCTTGGAGGTCGGGCGACAGAGCCTCGGATAGTTCGACGATCGATCGCTCGTAGATCTCAGCGAGGCGTTCGCGACTCTGAGGATCGAGGGTTGCCGTTCGAACTTCTTCGAGGAGTTGCTTGACCATGGAGCCGATGCGCATCACCTTGCCGGGCTCCGTGACCGCTTCGGTGACGACCGGCGCCGCCTGCTGGTCGAGGACAGCATCGGGCTGATGGATTTCGGTGGGTGAATTCTCCGTGGGCACGGGTCGATTGTTACCGATCGTGGGCATGAGTTCCACGCAGGATCCACGTCATGTGCCGAGGGCGAGGAAGGGTACGAGCATCTCGGCGCTGGTCAGCGATCCGTGACGGCAACGAAGCGCGAACGGACCCGAGTCCAGCGGGTCGTGGAAGCTCGTGGGGGCAAAGGGAACGAGCGCGACGTCGCCGAGGCGGCGGGCGATCGCATCGATGCCGCGTCCCGACCGGCGCCCCAACCAACCTTCTTCGAGAACTTCGTCTCGGGTGCGGATCCATGCCACATCCGAGTGGAGTCGCGCAAGATCCAGGGTGGCGTCGAGTCGCCCCTTTTTCGCATGGAGCCAACGAAAGCGACCCTCACCCGACTGGTGGGAAAGACATCGGAGAAGTTCCGGAGAGAGTTCGATCTCGGCATCTCCCGTATCGACCTGACCGTGGTCGGCCACGACGATCAGGGTCGCGTCGGACGAGATCTCCTCGAGAATCGAGGCAACCAGTCGATCCGTCATCTCGAGTTCGTTCTCGTAGTAACGCCCAAAGCCCCGCTCGTGCGCGATCTTGTCGACACCGTCGTAATACGCGTAGACGAAACGATGACCTTGATCGAGTTGACGACGAACTTCCACCGCGATGGAACTCGGGCTTCGCCAACCGGGATGTGGCATGCCTCGGAGATGTGCCTGGGTGAATCCGGTTCCTTCGTGTTCGGCTCGGCTGATCACCGGAACGATCGAACCGCAGAACGGTGGGATCGGTTGGACATCGGATGGTCGAAAAACGTGGCGCAGGTCGCGTCGCCCGTCATGCCAACGGAGAGAGTTCATGACGCAGTCACCCATGTCGATCCGATAGCCGACGAGGCCATGTTCGATCGGTCGAGCACCCGTGACCAGACTCGTGAGTGCGGTGGCCGTCGTACTCGGTGCGACGGTCGTGATCGGTCCGCCAACCATCGACGAGAGGGTCGCCAGTCGATCCCGATGGGCGACGAGCTGTTCCCAGCCGAGCCCGTCCAGAACCAAAAGGACCACTCTTTCGGCCTCCTGGGCCGGCTCCGGGAACCATGCCGGGCGGTTGCCGGGTTCACGCAGCAGGAGGTTCGGAACCACGCCGACGAGGTTTGCTCCGTCATAGGCCGGGATCAGGGGCTGGTTCACCGTCTCAGTCCAGCACAGCGGTCGCCGTCGTGTCGTCCGCCGCCTTCTCTCCCCGAACACCTACGATGCTTGCGTGCGTGTTTCGACCCGTGGTGACTATGCGTGTCGGGCTCTTTTGAGCCTGGCCCTCCACGAGTCGGAGACCGGCCCGACGTCGGTTCGCGACATCGCAGAACGCACCGGTTTGCCCCAGCCCTATCTCGAGCAGATTCTTCTCGCGCTGAAGGGAGCCGGCCTCGTCCGTTCCAAGCGCGGTGTCGGCGGCGGTTACACACTCGCCCGCCAACCCTCCGATATCCAGTTGTCCGAGATCATCGCCGCGGTCGATGGTCCGATCACCGTCGGAGACTTCGGCGAACCGCATCAGGACGGATCCTGCGACCATGAAGGTCAGTGCGTACTACTCGCCATCTGGAAACAAGCCGGTGAACACATGAAGCACCATCTCGAAGGTTTCACGCTGGCGTCCATCGCCGCCGCGGCCAGCGGAGCGGGCCCCTGGCCCGAACCCCCGCATCACTGACCACGCACGTTCGGGTCCCGGGCGATCGACGCCAGAACGCCGTTCACGAATCGACCAGAATCGTCGGTGCTGAAGGTCTTGGCCAGCTCGACTGCTTCATCGAGGACGACGGCGGTCGGCACCTCGGGTCTCGCCAGCAGCTCGTAGGTCGCAAGTCGAAGTACGAGAACGTCGATCTCCGGCATTCGTTTGATGCTCCAGCCGGTGGCGAAGCGCTCGATCAATGCATCGATCTCCTCGACCCTTTCGGCCACACCGACGATGAGCGACATGACGTCGGGCTCGACCCCGACGATCTGTGCATCGGCAACCTTCCGCGGATCGAGATCCTTGGTCGAAGCCTCGTAGAGAAGGCCGAGGGCCTGCTCGCGAGCTTCGGATCGCCGGTCCGGTCGGCCGGTTCCGAGATTCGACGGCACCTCAGACTCGGGTGATGTATTCGCCGGAACGGGTGTCGACCTTGACCCGGTCGCCGACATTGACGAACAAGGGCACCTGGATCGTCTTGCCGGTTTCAAGTTCGGCCGGCTTGCGGGCGCCCGATACGCGGTCGCCCTGAATGCCCGGCTCGGTGACAGCGATGGTCAGTTCGACCGACGCCGGTATCTCCACCGACACGATCTCACCGTTGTGAATGGCGATGATGGCGACCATCGACTCGATCATGTAGTCGGCGGCATCGCCGAGTGCCGTCGGAGACACGTTCATTTGGTCGTACGACTCGGTGTCCATGAAGACGTAGTCATCCCCGTCTCGGTACAGGAACTGCATGTCCTTCTTCTCGAGCAAGGCTTGCTCGACCCTGATGCCGGCGTTGAACGTCTTCTCGAACACGTTGCCGGTACGAAGGTTGCGCAACTTCGTGCGAACGAACGCCCCGCCTTTGCCGGGCTTCACGTGCTGGAACTCGACGACCTGGAAGAGTCCGTTGTCGAGTTCGAGAGTGATCCCGTTCTTGAGATCGTTGGTGGTTATGGCAGGCATCGCAGGTCCTTGGGGTGTCTGGTGAGAATGTGGCAGCCGTCTTCGGTCACGAGGACGAGGTCTTCGATACGAACGCCGCCGAGGCCTCCACGATAGAGCCCGGGCTCCACTGTCACGACCTCCCCGGCCGACAGTGTCGCTTGGCATCGGGGACCGAAAAAGGGTTCCTCATGGATGTCGAGACCGACTCCATGGCCGGTGCCGTGCGGATACATGTCCAGACGACCGGCCTCCGCGAACACTCGGCGACAGGCGGCGTCGACGTCGACCCCGGCTGCTCCCGCTCGCACCGTTGCGAGGCCGATTCGCTGGGCCTCAGCGACGATCTCGGCGATCCGGAGCAGTTCGTCGGACGGTGAACCGACGAAGAACGTCCGGGTCATGTCGGAGTGATAGCCGTCGACCAGGGCGCCGACGTCGATGATCAAGGAATCACTCTCCTCGAGACGACGGTCGGTTGGTTGATGGTGCGGACGAGCAGAGTTGGTCGGACCCGAAGCCACGATCGTGGCGTAGGAGGGACCGTCCGCTCCGAGTTTTCTCATTCGGTGCTCCAGTTCGTCCCGAATGTCTCGCTCGCTTTCTCCGCCTCGGATCGTGTCCATGATCTCGGTCAGGGCACGATCGGCGATGTCGGCCGCCCGGGTGATGGCAGAAATCTCCGCGGAATCCTTGATGCGTCGGCAACGAGCGAAGATCTCTTCGGAATCCTCGACCTCGCAGCCGGCGGACGCCAGCTCTCCGTGAAGGGACCAACTCATGGCTGACGCCCTGACCGAAATGATGCCCGACGTCCGCTTGGCAACTTCCAGTGCCATCTGAGAATGGGTCCGCGCTTCCACGATTTCGCAATCGAGTCCATGATCGGATGTCTGCTGAGCGGCCTGGTCCGTGTAACGACCATCGGTCAACAACCAGGAATCATCGCCCCGATTGAGAAGCCATCCGTTGGAGCCGGTGAAGCCGGACAACCAACGGACGTCGGATGGATCGGTCAGGAGCGCGGCCCGCTCGTCGATCAGATCGCCCTGAAGCCGTGAAAGTCGATCGCTCCCGGTACCCAAGAATCAGCCTTCGGCGAGTAGTCCGACCACGGCATCGATGGCCAACAGGTAGCCACGGCGACCGAGGCCGGCGATCGAACCATCCGCCACGGGTGCAATGACACTCGTGTGCCGCCAAGGCTCGCGAGCGTTCGGGTTGGAGATGTGAACCTCGATGACCGGACCGGCGAAGGTCGCCAGAGCATCGTGCAAAGACCATGCGTAGTGCGTGAAGGCCCCGGCGTTCACGATGATCGCCGAATGCAGTCCTCGCGCCGCATGAATGGCATCCACGAGGTCGCCCTCGTGATTCGACTGGCGATGTTCGATCTCGTAACCCTTGCCCGCAGCATGGTTCGTGCAGGCCGAGACGTAGTCGTCCAGGGTGTCGGTCCCGTAGACCTCGGGTTCGCGCTGGCCGAGCAGATTCAGATTCGGTCCGTGAAGCAAGAGAATCGAGGGCACGGCGATGAACTTAGCCGTGGAACAGCGGGTCGCCGAGGAAGTTTCGCAGGGTTTGGGCCACGACATCGGCGTCGACACCGGACACGACCTCCAATCCGGAGGGACCATCGAGAACGAAGGTCAGGCCGGCGACGGCCTTTTTGTCTCGAGCCATGCTCGACACGAGATCGTCGACCGACAGACGTCGGACCGATTCCCAATTGGCCTCGTCGACCAATCCGTATTCGCTCCGCACCACTCGGTGGTGATCGGCGACTCGTCGCTCGTCGATTCGACCGAGTACGTGCCCGAGATGAGCTGCGAAGAGCAGACCCACGGCAACGGCTTCACCGTGGGCGAGCACGTGCGATCCGATGCTTTCAATTGCGTGGCCAAGCGTGTGTCCGTAGTTGAGAAGTGCGCGTTGGCCGCCCTCACGTTCGTCCGCCGACACGATCTCGGCTTTGATGGCCGCACAACGAGCGATACGTTCCGTCATGTCCATCGAGAGCATGTCGTCCCCCGAGATGAAGTGGTACTTGGCCACCTCTCCGAGTCCACAACGCAGCTCCCGGGGCGGAAGGGTGGCCAAGGCACGAGTGTCGGCCAGGACCGCTGACGGTTGCCAGAACGCACCGACCAGATTCTTGCCCTCGGGAAGATTCACTGCAGTTTTACCGCCGATGGCGGCATCGACCATCCCGAGAAGGGTCGTGGGTACGTTCACGAAAGCGGTACCGCGGTGCCAACACGCAGCACTGAATCCGGCGACATCGGTGACCATTCCCCCGCCGACAGCGATCACTACATCGGCGCGGGTGAGGCCGAACCGCGCAAAGATCCGGGAGATCTCCTCGACCGACCGCAATGACTTCGATTCCTCTCCCGGAGAGAGTCTGATGACTTCGTGTTCGATGTTTGGCTGACACGCGAAGGGAAGACCCGCTTCGGTGACGAGGATCGCTCGCCGTGCCGTCGACGGAAGGTGCTCATCGAGAAGTTCGGACACGCCTTGGCCGACCAGCACCGGATACGAGCGATCGCCAAGGTCGACGTCGATTCGGTGCTGACTCATCGTCCGGCCCCCCGAACCGCATCCACCACGCTTTGGCACACCCGATCCGAATCGAGGCCGTCGACGTCGATCGTCGTTGTCGCTACCTGTCGATACAGGTCGCTTCGCTCCTGATCCAGGGCCACCAGACGTTCGTGAAGGTCGCCGTCGAGCAATGGTCGACGACTCGCTCCCTTGGATGCACGGAGTCGCGACTCGAGGGTTTCCACCGAGGCGCGGAGCCATACGACATGGGATGCCTTGCCCAGCAGTCGTCGGTTCCGTTCGGCGAGCACCACTCCACCTCCGGTCGCAAGAACGATGGGTGCGTCCGATGAGAGGAGCCGGTCGAGAACCTCGGTTTCGAGCGCTCGAAAAGTGTCCTCCCCTCGGGACTCGAACACCTCGCGCACGGTCGAATGCTCTCGAGCCTCGATCTCGGCATCGGAATCGTGGAAGTCGAGCCCGATCTCCCGGGCTACTCGCTTTCCCACGGTCGTCTTACCGGTTCCCATGAGGCCGACCAGGACAACGTGTTCGCGAATCATCGCCGGGCGTGGTCGGCGGCCTCGGCGTTACGCACGAACTCGGCGAGCGAGTCGCCACCGAACTTCCTCTGGGCTTCGGCGGCGAGAACCAAGGCGACCATCGTCTCGGCCACGACGCCCATGGCGGGAACAGCGGTCACGTCGGTTCGCTCCTTGAAAGAAACCGTCGACTCCTTCGTGATGACGTCGACGGTGGGCAAAGTTGGCCGATTGAGGGTGGCGAGCGGTTTCATGGCCGCCCGGACGACGAGTAGTTCCCCGGTGGTCATTCCACCTTCGGTTCCACCGGCGAGAGTGCCCTCGCGCACGTAATCATCCACCTTTTCGTCCCAACGAATGGGATCATGCGCTTGGCTACCCCGACGACCGGCGACCTCGAATCCGTCCCCGATCTCGACGCCCTTCACGGCCTGGATGCTCATGATGGACTGAGCGATCAGACCATCGATCTTGCGGTCCCAATGAACGTGGCTTCCGAGGCCGACCGGGACGCCGAACCCGAGGACCTCCACCACTCCTCCGAGGGAGTCACCTTCCTTCGCAGCCGCCTCGATCGCCGAGATCATCGCCGTCTCGGCGGACTCGTCGAAACAACGCACCGGAGACTCGTCGACCCGAGAAAGGTCTTCGGGCCGGGGGCGAGAAGCCGTGAGCCGACGCACGTCACCCATCTGGATGACGTGCGAAATCACTGTGGTCCCGATGTGGGAGAGAAGGGCCTTGGCGAGAGCCCCAGCTGCAACCCGAGCCGCGGTCTCGCGGGCGCTCGCGCGTTCGAGAACATCTCGAGCGTCGGTGAAACCGTATTTCTGCATCCCGACGAGATCGGCGTGACCGGGACGAACACTGGTCAGAGGTTTCTCGGTGCGTCCTGGTGCGGGATCCATCTCGGCGTGCCACTTGTCGGAGCGGAACCATTCGGTGTTCTTGATCTCGATCGCGACCGGCGAACCGAGAGTCCGTCCGTGGCGAACGCCTCCGATCAAAGTGACATCGTCGACTTCGAATCGCTGGCGGGGTCCGCGACCGTAACCGAGGCGCCGTCGCCCCAGTTCGACCTGGATGTCCTCGACTGTGATCGGAAGACCAGCCGGCAAACCCTCGACGATGACCGACAGGGCCCGCCCGTGGGACTCGCCAGCGGTCAGATAACGAAGCATCGTGATCAGGTTATCCCCGCGCCAGCAACGCGGAACGGGCAACACTGGTCATGACGTCGACATCGGGCTGATGACCGGTCCAGATCCGCTGCTGGCGTGCGGCCTGGTGAACCAGCATCCCCAGTCCACCGATGCATCGCGCTCCTTTCGTGCGCGCGTCGGTGAGCAACTTGGTATCCAACGGGTGGTAGACGAGATCGACGATCGTGTGCCCGTCTCCAATGGCCATGGTGTCGAAAGGAGTCGACGTGTCGGCACCCATTCCCACCGAGGTGCAATTGATGACGATGTCGACCGCCGCGACGGCTTCCTCACGATCAGTCCACGGAACCCATTCGAATGGGGCAGCAACGACCGACGGATCGAGTCGCCCAGCCGATCGGTTCGTGACCAAAAGGCGCTGCGGACTGCGACGCGAGACGGCTTCGATGACCGATCGACCGGCACCACCCGTACCGATGACCAAAATCCGACGTCCAGCTAGCTCCACGCCATCGTGGGCGAGCGAGTCGACGAGTCCATCCCCGTCGGTCGAGTGACCTGTCGTACGACGGGAACCGTCGAACGACACGGTGTTGACCGATTTCAGACGGCGAGAGACTTCGTCGAGGTCGTCGACTTGGCCGGCCACCGAGGTCTTGTACGGCATCGTCACGCTGAGTCCGGCGAGGCCGAGTCGGACGCACATCTCGACGATGCGATCCTCGTGGTCCGGCTGAACGGGAAGAGCAACGTAGGTCCAGTCCACCCCCGTGGATCGGAATCCTGCATTGTGAATCGCCGGCGACAAAGAGTGGGCGATCGGCCATCCGACGACCGCGGCAACCTTCGTCGATCCGTTGACTTCCACTACCTCCACACCTCCATCAGAGCAGCCCGGCCGCCCTCGCCGCCTCCACATTTCTCTCGTGTTGCTCGAGAGACGTGGCGAACACATGCGAACCGTCTTCATCGGCCAACACGTAATACAGCCACAGGCAGGGGCTTTCGAGCGGGGCGAAACTGCACGCTTCGGAGTTTCGAGAGGGATTCGGCGCGGGGGCCAGTGCAGCCCGGATGGATGCACGACCGGGATTCGCAATCGGTGTCGGGGGCAGACCGTCGTGGAGGTAGGTGTTGTAGGGAGTGTCGATCGACTTCAACTCGGCGAACGAGAGGGACGGGTCCTGGCCGTAGAGGAGAGTTGCGTCGATCTCGAGGGGCATGCCGAGAGCGAGGCGGTTGTAGATGACGCGGGCGATCTTGGGCCGATCCGCCGTTGTCCGGGCCTCACGCTCGATGATCGACGCGATCGTGAGTACCTGGTACGGCGTGTAACCGAGTGTCGACGACGACTCGTCGAGTCCTTCTTGCCGACCGACTCGTTCCATCAGACGAATCATCCGTTGGAGGATCTGCACCGGCTTCACATCACCGGCGACCGAATAGGTGTCGGGGAACAACAGGCCCTCGAGGCTTGCGATGCCGGCCGGAAGATACGCGCTCTCGAACGGTCCGAGATCGGAGGAAGCGCGTTCGATCAGCGACTCGGCGTCGAATCCTGGAACACTCGACGCCATCCTCTCGGCGATCTGAGAGACGGTGAAGCCCTCGGGAAAGGTGACCTTCACGAAGGTCTGATTCGGTGGGGTTCGAAGAACGCGCACGAGATTGCCCATGTGGTCGCGCGGTTTGAGCGTGTAGAAGCCCGACACCAGTGTGAGGCCCCCCTCGTCGCCCACGTAGGTACGGAAAGTGGAAGCGTCCACGATGAAACCGAGTGCCTCCAGTCGCTCCGACACCGAACGAAGGTCGTCGGTCGAAGTGACCTCGAACAGTTGAGCGGCCAGAGGGTCTCCGGAGGGGTTGACTCGCTCCAAGTACCGCCATTTGGAGACCGCATAGATGCACATGACGAGTAGGACGACCGCCAGTCCGGCGGCGACCAGCTTCTTGGTGACGACACCGATCCTCTGCTCGACGATGATTCGCGGCAACGTCTCGTAGGGATCGCTCGGCTCTTTCTTTTCGATGGTTTCGGTCATGACGACTGGTTGGCTTCGAGCCAGGTCTGAAGAATCACGGCCGCCGCAACCTTGTCGACGTATTCCCGCCGACGCGTGGCGGAAAGATCGGCCTCACGAAGCATGCGGTCGGCGGCGACAGTGGTCAAGCGCTCGTCCTGCATGTGAATCGGCACGCTGACCACCGTACCGAGTCGCTTCGATTCCTGGAGGACGGCCTGAGCGGCCGGGCCGACCGATCCATCGAGCGAAAGAGGGAGTCCGATGACCAATGCCTCGGCTTCTTCCTCGACGACTAGACGACGAATCGTGTCGTGGTCGTGTCGTCGGCTGGATGATCGTGTGATCACCGAGTGGGGGGACGCGATCGTTCCCGAAAGGTCGCTGATCGCCACGCCGATCCGCTTGGAACCGAGATCGAGGGCGAGGACACGCATCAGGCCCGTGCCGCCTCCGCCGCCAGTTCGAGCGCCCGATCGATTCCTTCGGGTTGCTTGCCTCCCGCCGTGGCGACGTCACCCTTGCCGCCGCCTCCTCCACCGACCGCTTTGGCCGCGTCCTTGATGAGATCACCGGCCACGAGGCCCGAGTCCGGACGCACGGCGGCCACCAATGAGACGCCGCCGGTGGGTGAAATGCCTCCGAGGACCACGATTCGGACACCCTCGACCTGACGTACCGCGAGGGCGAGATCGCGTAGTTCCCCCGGCTGCAGAGAATCGACGCGCTGCACGACCACGCCGGCCACGGCCGCGGCCGCGAGCTCGTCGGCTCGACCGGATGCGAGCTTGGCCTTCAGCCGTTTGATCTCGTCCTGCGCCGATTTGAGTTCGGCGAGCCGGCGCTCGACCGCCTCGAGAACGGAATCCGATGACGCGCCAACGAGATCCGCGACTCGGTTCATAGTCGACTCGACATTTTGCAGCACATCGAGTGACCGGGCACCGGCGACTGCTTCGACTCGACGAAGGTTCGCGCCGATCGAACCTTCGGACACGATCTTGATGAGGCCGATGTCACCGGTTGCCGAAACGTGGGTACCCCCGCAGAGTTCGACCGAGTCGCCGGCACGGAGCACCCGGACTCGATCGCCGTACTTGTCACCGAAGAAGGCAATGGCCCCCGAGGCCAGAGCCTCGTCCTTGGAGGTCTCGAAAGCATCGACCGGAGTGTTGCGAAGGGCTTGGTCGTTGGCCAGTTCCTCGATGCGCGAAATCTCGGCGGCCGACAGGGCTTCGAAGTGGCTGAAGTCGAAGCGAAGTCGGTTGTCGTCGACGAGTGAACCGGCCTGCTTCACGTGGTCGCCGAGAACCGTGCGCAAGGCCCAGTGCAGAACGTGCGTCGCCGTGTGATGTCGACGAATGGCCGACCGCCGCTGGGAGTCGATCGTCGCGATTACGTCGTCACCAACGCGGATTTCGCCACTGATCGGACGGCAGCGATGGCGCCTCAGGCCGGGAACGGCAAAGGTCGTGTCGAGAACTTCGATCCGACCGTCGGGGCCGTCGATCCATCCTGTGTCACCGACTTGTCCACCACTCTCCGCGTAGAAGGGGGTTCGGTCGAGCAAGACGTCGATCCCTCCATCGGTCTCGACGACATCGATGACTTTGGCCGACACTTGATCGAGGTCGTAGCCGACGAATTCGGTGACGCCCTTTTCCTCCAGCACCTGTCGGTAGTGCTCCTGGATCTCCTGGTCGACGCCGTCTCCCTTGCGGGCCGCTTTGGCCCGCTCGCGTTGGGCCCGCATCTCGGAATCGAATCCATCGCGATCGACGGTGTATCCACGCTCGAGAACCATCTCCTCGGTGACCTCGAGCGGAAAGCCGTACGTGTCGTGAAGAAGAAAGGCGGTCGAGCCGGACAATTGCTTCGACGACGCCACCTGGTCGAGTTCCGATTCGAGGATGCCGACTCCCGTCTTCAAGGTCTGTCGGAAACGCTCCTCTTCGCGAGCGAGAACTCCACGTATGAAATCTCTCTGGCCGGAGAGACTCGGATAGGCGGACGACATCGAATCGATGGCTGTATCGACCAATGTCGGCATGACGAGCTTTTCGGTCCCGAGCAGATATGCATGTCGGATTGCTCGCCGAATGATTCGGCGTAGTACGTAACCGCGACCCTCGTTCGAGGGAAAGACGCCGTCACCCACCAGCATCGAACTCGAGCGTGCATGTTCGGCGAGCACCCGAAGACTGAAACTGGTTCGGTCCTCGTAGTCCCCCACCCGGTAACGGCCACCGGTCAAGGACTGCGCCGTCTCGATCAGAGGAAACAGAGCATCCGTCTCCCAGACCGAGTCGGTTCCCTGGATGAGGGCGAGAATTCGTTCGAAGCCCGCTCCGGTGTCGATGGAGGGTTTGGGCAGGGGCGTCCGGGTGCCATCCGGCGCCTGGTTGTACTGCATGAAGACCAGATTCCAGAACTCCATGAATCGGTCACCATGCGGGTCGTTCAGCGGTCCACCGTCGGGTCCGAAAGAAGGCCCCCGATCGATGTGCAGTTCGGAGCAGGGTCCACATGGACCGGTGTCGCCCATCTGCCAGAAGTTGTCCTTGTCCCCGAGTCGCTGGATGCGATTCATGGGCACGCCGACTTGCTCGTGCCAAATGGCCTCGGCCTCGTCGTCACTGGTATGAACGGTCACCCAGATCCGGTCACCGTCGAAACCGAGCCTCTCGGTGACGAGCTCCCAACTCCAGGGAATGGCCGACTCTTTGAAGTAATCACCGAAAGAAAAGTTGCCGAGCATTTCGAAGAAGACGAGATGTCGCTTGGTGCGACCAACGTCGTCGAGGTCGTTGTGCTTACCACCGGCTCGGACACATTTTTGAACCGTTGCCGCGCGCTTGTAAGGAGGAATTTCGTCGCCCACGAAGAACGGCTTGAAAGGGACCATGCCGGCCACGGTGAAGAGAACGGTGGGATCGTGAGGAATGAGACTCGCCGACGGAACCTCGGTGTGACCGCGCTCGGTGAAGAAGCCGGTGAAGGCATCCCGGAGTCCTTGGGCGGTTGACGGCGGACGATTCTCCATGGACTTCTCAGGTTACCCGTTGTGCCTTTAGCCTGACCGGGTGCCCAATCAACGTCGCCGCATCCCCGTCAACGGTCTCTCTGGTCGTCAGCTCGACCTGCACGAGATGATCGCCTTCGAAGATCCGAAGGAACAGCGCACATGGGTCTTCGACGCGACGTTCCTCCGTTCGTCGTGGAAGTGCATCTTCGGCGAGGGCTGCAAGGGGGTGCTCGAAGAGGATGCCGAGCACTTGAACCAGGGCTGCTGTTCTTTCGGCGCGCACTTCGTCGACGAGGAAGATGTGGCGGTCGTGGTGAAGGCTGCGGTCAAGCTCACCTCCAAGAACTGGCAGCACAAGGCCAAAGCCGACAAGTCGGGCTTCTTGAAGCGCAACAAGGCCGGTGACACCATGACCCGGCGGGTCGACGGCGCCTGCATCTTCCTCAACCGACCGGGCTTCGAGGGAGGCGCTGGCTGTGCCCTACATATCGGCGCCATGGAGGCCGGCAAGCGTCCTCTCGACTGGAAGCCGAATGTGTGCTGGCAGCTACCCATCCGTCTCGATCACAGCGAGGACGACACCGGTTACGTCACCACATTCGTTCGTGAGTGGAAGCGGCGTGACTGGGGAGTCTCGGGAGACGAGTTCCATTGGTGGTGCACTGATACCAGTGATTCGTTCGTCGGACGTGAGCCGGTCTACAAGTACCTCAGGGACGAACTCGTCGAGACGGTCGGGGCCGAGGTCTACAGCCAATTGGTCGAGTTGCTCGAGCGTCCCCGTAACTTCCCCATCGGACACGAGTCGGACCCACAGACTCCGAAGGTCCGACGCAACTCCTGATCAACTTCCGACTGGTCAGGTGTTGGCCTTCTTGAAGGCCTTCCGGCGATCCTCCAGCCCGAGATGGCGCTTGCGAATCCGAATCGCGTTGGGTGTCACTTCGACGAGTTCGTCATCGGCGATCCACTCGATAGCCGTCTCGAGGGTGTGAATGATCGGTGCCGCGAGTTTGACACCGTCGTCATGGCTGTGGGTTCGGATGTTCGTCTTTTCCTTGGCTCGCACCGCATTGACGACCATCTCGTCTCCGCGAGCGCTCTCCCCTACGACCATCCCCTCGTAGACCTTGTCGCCCGGTTCGACGAACAACTCGCCTCGAAGTTGGAGATTGTCGAGGGCGTAGGCCGTGACCATGCCCTCGCGGTCGGCGATCATGGCTCCTCCGGACCGATGCGGTAGGTCGCCCGCCCAGGGCGTCCAACCGGCATGGTGTTGGTGCAACATCGCGGTTCCGCGGGTGGCCGAAAGCAGAAGCGACCGGAAACCGATCAAACCGCGACTCGGACACTCGAAGGTGATGATCGTGCGTCCCGGGTCCCCCTGACGCAGGTCGGTCACCCGACCCTTTCGCGGAGCGAGGGCTTGGGTCACTGTTCCGACGTATTCATCGGGGACATCGCACACGCCGCGTTCGAGGGGCTCGAACTTCTTCCCGTTCACTTCCTTGGTGATCACTTCGGGACGGCTCACTTGGAGTTCGTAACCCTCTCGCCGCATCGATTCGATCAGAACCGCGAGTTGAAGTTCGCCTCGTCCGGCAACTTCCATCACATCGGCGGAATCGGTCTCGCGGAGCTTGATCGAGACGTTGCCCAGAACTTCCCGCTTCAATCGATCGAGGAGATGGCGGGAGGTGAGGTACTTCCCTTCGCGTCCGGCGAACGGAGACGTGTTGACTCCGAAGGTCATGGCCAGAACCGGCTCGTCGACCGTGAGACGATCGAGCGGAATCGGATTGTCGGCCGCGGCGATGGTGTCTCCGATTTCGACCTCCGGGAAACCGGAGACGACGAATAGATCGCCCGCCTCCAGCACCTCTTCGTCCGAACGCCCCACTCCGCTGAAGCCCATGAGAGAACTCAATTTGCGCTTGAGTGGCGGCTGACCTTCGGTGAACTCCTCCTCCAGGAGGGCCACCATGTCTCCCTTGCGGAGAACGCCGTTGTAGATCCGACCGATCGCCAGACGTCCCAGGTAGTCGGAAGCATCGAGATTGGTCACCAGAGCCTGCAGCGGCGCTTCGGGATCACCTACGGGAGCCGGAATACGGCGCACGATGGCGTCGAGAAGGGGCGACAGATCGGCATCCGAATCGGGCATGCCGAGACCGAGCATCGCCCGACCTTCACGAGCGACGGCCGACACCACTTCGAATTCGATGTGGCGGTCTTCGGCATCGAGGTCGATGAAGAGCTGGTACACCTCGTCGAGAACCTCTTCCGGGCGGGCGTCCTGACGATCGACCTTGTTGATGATGACGATCGCCGGCAGGTCCCGCGACAGTGCCTTCTGCAGGACGTAGCGGGTCTGGGGAAGCGGACCTTCGGCGGCGTCGACGAGCAGGAGGATCCCATCGACCATCGTGAGAGCTCGCTCGACCTCGCCGCCGAAATCTGCGTGCCCCGGGGTATCGACGAGATTGATCTTGATCCCGTTCCAGGTGACCGAGGCGGCCTTGGCAAGGATCGTGATTCCGCGCTCGCGTTCCTGATCGTTCGAATCCATCACTCGGTCGACGACTGCTTGATGGGCAGCAAAGGTGCCCGTTGCTTTCAGGAGGGCGTCGACGAGGGTGGTCTTGCCATGATCGACGTGCGCGACCAAGGCCACATTGCGGAGTTCTTTGGCCATCGAACGGACTATTCGAAATCTTCGGCCGAGTCGTCCTCGTCGAGATCCTGATCGTCGTCATCGTCGAAGACGACTCCGTACTTCTCGGCGATGGCGGCGTATTCGTCGTCCTGATTCTTGGGCGCACGACTGTTGCCCAAACCGAGGTCGGATGCGGTGGGGCCAGCTTGTTTGAGTTTCCTCGCCTCTTCGAAGCGACGGTGACGACCCTTTTTCACGGCAGGGCTCCGAACTAGGTGTCTGGGGGGACGACGGACGATGGCGACCCGAGGGTCAAGAGAAGAGTCTAGAACCCCGAGGGAGGCCCAAGCGGGTCAATCGGGCCCAGTTGACGATCCTGACCAGGTCAGGCGGGCTGTTCGTCGTTCGGCACGTCGAAGAGCCGAAGGTTCCCGCGCCCGTCGAAAACCAGTCCTGAGCGACCCTCCACGAGCTTTCCCAGCTGGTCGCCCACCATGAGCCTTCGCCAGCCGGACCCCAAACGATTATCCGACGATCCGCGCAGGAAATCGATGATGTCGGCTCGGGTGGCGAGAAACATGGGATCGATCTGCTCGCGGCGGGCGACTTCGCTGACCCAAGCCGACACCAAGGTGATGGCTGGACGAAGGTGGCGTTCGAGTTCCTCGCCTTCGGGAACGGGCATCTCGACGGGATGCTGCCGTCCGAGCCTGACCGCTTCGAGAATCTCCTGGGCAAAGGCACCACGCACATGGCGATCGTCGACCCCTCGCGCCTGTCCGAGTTCGTCGAGCGTCGAGGGTTCACGTTGGGCGATGCCGTGCAACGCCAGATCGGCCAACACCTGTCGAGGTGGAATGTCGGAGGCCATTGCTCGTCGTTCCCGCCACTCGGCGAGGGCGGCCAGAACTCCGCGTGATCGCGCCTTCAGCGTCCGTACATCTTTCAGTTTCAACCAGGCTTCGGCCGGATCGGCCGGTCCCATCTTCTTGGTGAGGGCCTCGGAGCACGCTTCCAGGGCCCAATCGCTACGTCCCTTCGCCTGCAACTTGATCATCAACGACTCGCGTAACGCGAAGAGATACTCGACATCGGCCGCGGCGTAGGTCCGCTGGGCTTGCGTCAACGGGCGCCGGAGCCAATCCGTCAGTCGGTCGCCCTTGGGAAGAGTCAGCCGCAACTCGGCATTGATCAAATTGGCCAAGGATGGAGTCGAGTAGCCGAGGAAACCGGCGGCGATCTGAGTGTCGAACACCTTCTTCGGAATCGAACCGAACGCGTGGGTGAGCACATCGAGATCTTGCTGACACGCGTGAAACAGGAACTCCCTCTCGGGCGTGAAGAGTGACGACAAGCGCTCGGCGCGACAGGCCAGAGGATCGATCAGTGCGATGCGCAGACCATCGTGGGTGTCCCAGCCGACCTGAACGAGCGCGAGCCGGGGAAAGTAGGTGCGCTCACGATGGAACTCGGTGTCGATGGCGATCACCGAGCAACCCTCGAGGTCGACGATCAGCCGATCGAGATCGGAATCATTGTCGATCCAATCGACCATCACGTGGGCTGATCACCCGTCACGAGATCACGTCCCGCCATCGCCCAGGCCATTGTTCCGCCCTCCACGTTGACCACCGAGTACCCATGACCGACGAGGAATTCGCAGGCATTCGCCGAGCGACCGCCCAAACGGCAGATCACGAGCAGTGTTTCGTCACTTCCGATGGCCGAAAAACTCGCCGGCAATTCCGACAGCGGCCAATTCTCCGCGCCCGGCACGTGCCCCGACTGGTATTCGTCGGCTTCGCGCACGTCGATGAGTCGGGCCCCGTCGTTGAGACGCTTGGCCAGTTCGTCGACGTCGATGTCCGCGCTACGAGGCATGGTCGAACCCTATTCGTTCCTCAACTCCGAAAGTTGTTCCGGCGAATTGAGGTTCATCAACTCCCGCTCGCTCACCTCCAGATCCTCGACTCGAAGAGCCTCGAGGCAACGATGAATCGACCTTCCGCCGCCTTCGAAGAAGCGCCGGACGGGACCGAGAGCCCGCTCCCTGCGCCAGGACGAGGCGAGAGCTTGGCGGCCCATGACATTTCCCAGCACCACCACGTCGACATCAATCCCTTCCGCCAGGAGGTTCCGCGAGCGACGAAGTGAATCGGCGGTCACCATCGGCAGATCGACGCCCAGAACCGTGACGACCGGAGCCGACGAACGTTCGAGTGCGGTCAACAGTCCGTCGAGGGGTCCTTGCCCGCCGAACGAATCGGTCCAGAATCCGGCGATGAGAGGGTGCGGTTCGAGCGGAAAGCGTTGGATGACCTTGACGCGACCACAACCGGCTTCGATGAGTCGTCGCGCCGCTCTCACGTAGAGGAGTTCGCCATGGGCCTCGAGACGCGCCTTGTCGCGGCCCATGCGAGAACTGAGACCTCCCGCCAGCACGACACCGTCGACGGAGTCATTCACCCGCGGGAACACCGCCCGGCTCGAGCTGGAGGACGAAGAGGCGACAACGTTCGGCTTCGTCCATCTCACCTATCTCGTGTGCCGTGGCTGCCAATCCGGCCAGGCAACGCAGGAAGCCCCGGTTTCCCTCGTGGCGCCAGCGGACGTAACCCGATCCCCTCCAACCGTTGGCTCGCAGAGAGTCGAGACCTCGGTGATATCCGACGCGCCAGCAGGCGTAGGCCGAGATCGTCGATGTCTGCAAAGAAGCGAGTAGCGCCCAACCTTCACTCTCGCGCGGGAAATCGGCGACGAGCTTCTCGGCGGCCGAGAGCGAACCCTGAGATCCAGCGGCGCGAATCTGTGCGATGCGATGACGAAACTCGGCTGGCGCCAGAGGCAACTCGGTCTCGGGAGGCCCTTGCCGGTGGAGTTGGACGGGGTTGGTGTCCGACATGGCTCGAAACTAGTCGCCCGAGCGTCGGGCGTGTTCTCCCGCGGGCCGCACCATCCATCACTCAGCATCGGGCACACACCGACCTAACATCCTCCCGTGCTCTCTCTCACCGTCGAGTCCGTCAAGAACTACGTGACCGCAGGCTCTTTCGTGCCCGTCGTTCTGGCCCTGCTCGTGGTTTTCTTCGTCGCGAACAAGGTTGTTCGCTTCGTCGTCCTGCTCGTGTCCGTCGGCCTCGGGCTCGTCATCTTCAGCCAGCGCTCGAAGATCGACGACTGTGCCGAGAAGTTGATGCAATCGGCGGATCCGACCGGCGAGACGTGCGACTTCTTCGGTTACGACTTCCGACTGGATCTCAGCGACCCAGTTTCATCAGGGGCCTGATCACTTCGTTGGCGAACGTCTCCGGGGAACTGGCCGGAGCGTTGTGCCAACCGCCGTCGATGACGACGAGGGGTAAGGGAGAACACGTCTCGGCCAGAAGTTCGGCTGCTCGCCGGACGTGTTCGCCGGCTCGACTACCAACGGCTGAGAGCACGGGAACCCGGATCGTCGAGAGGTCGTAGGCCGGCCCACGTCGAAGATCCGATAGCTCACCGACCAGTGCCCTTCCTTCGTTTCGCCGTTTTTGTTTGGTCGCTTCTGGCAATCTGCTCCAGCGATCGTCACCGATGAAACGCTTCAGGAACATCTCGGCCGCGCCCTCGGGATCATCGGCCTTCGCAGCGGCCAACGCGCCACCGGTGTCGCGCGGCCACCAGGGCACCCAACTCATGGGGCTCTCATAGACCGCCACGGCGGCGAAGAGGTCGGGACGGCGACTGGCGGCCGACAAGACGGTCGTGCCTCCGAAACTGTGGCCCACGGCGTGGACTCGCTCGCCCACCGACGACACGACCTCGATCAGGTCATCGGCGTTGGCCGACACGGTGAAGGGTTCGGGCACCCGTTCGGACTTGGCATACCCGCGACGGTCGTACGTCAGGGCCCGGAATTCCTTCACGAATCGGAGCGTTCGTGCGAACGCTGCCTGGCGATCCATGCTCCCGTGGACCAAGACGAGCGGAGGACCATTCGTGTCGCCGTGGAAGGTGAGCGACCCCTTCACGTTCGGTCGGATGTCGGAATCGGCGTCCACAGATGGTTATCTAGTCCATCGATGGAACTTCTCCTCATTCGCCATGCGATTCCGGTCCGCCGGGAGGTCGAGGTCGGTCCGGCCGATCCCGACTTATCCGAGGCCGGCTGGCAGCAGGCCCGATTGCTCGCCGACTACCTCGCATCCGAGTCGATCGACGCCATCTACGCCAGTCCGATGCGCCGAGCGATTCAGACCGCGACACCGCTCAGTGAGACATCCGGACTCGTAGCGCGGATCGTCGATGACGTCGCCGAATACGACCGCCACAGCAACGAATACATACCCGTCGAGGAGTTGAAGGCCGCCAACGATCCCCGCTGGAAAGAGATGCTCGACGGCGGATGGAGTGTGGCTGAGGAAACCGAGCAGGAGTTCGTCGACCGCGTCTGTCGAGGAATCGAGGACATCGTGGCATCCCACCATTCGGCCAAGGTTGCCGTCGTGTGTCATGGCGGCGTGATCAACGCCTACGTCGCGAGAATTCTCGGTCTTGGCAACCAGCGCGGATTCTTCTATCCCAATTACACGTCGATACACCGGATTGCCGCCGCCCGGTCGGGCGAACGCAGCATCGTCACCATCAACGAAACCCCGCACCTCCGTGGTACGGGTCTACCCATGGGACTCTTTCAGAAATGAATCAATCGCCTGCGCTCATCGACTTGATCGGGCATCTCGACGAGGCCGTTTCTCCCCAGCACTCGGTCGCAACTTCGGCTCGACGTCTGACTTCGGCGGGATATTCGTCGGTGAACTACGAAGCCCTCGGTCGTCTCCCGGATCGAGGCTTCGTCACCGACGGAGGACTTCTCATCGCTTGGAGACGTGGTTCGTCTTCGGCTGGCTTTCGTATCGTCGGTGCTCATACCGACTCGCCGGGACTTCGTTTGAAGCCCCAGCCATCGGTGGTCGCCCACGGTTGGCGTCAGATCAATGTGGAGGTCTACGGAGGAATTCTGAACAACTCCTGGCTCGATCGAGATCTCGGGGTCGCGGGAGTGATCGTTCTGGACGACGGCTCGTGCCATCTCGTGCGCTCATCGCGAGCCATCGCCCGGATTCCACAACTCGCCATCCACCTCGATCGCGAGGTGAACGAGCGTGGTCTGGTGCTCGATCGGCAAGCTCACCTTTCACCCGTTTGGGGACTCGACAACGGTGTCGGCAGCGGAGTCATCGAGTGGCTGGCTGTCGATGCCGGCCTCGACCCGTCTCGAATCCGCACCTGGGACCTCGGCATGTTCGACACCGCCGGTGCTGGTCTGCTCGGCGCCGAGGAAGAGCTTCTTGCCTCGGGACGCATCGACAACCAAGTCTCGTGTTGGGCCGCAGTCGAGGGCCTGATCGCCTCCGATGCCGGACCCGGAACGGCGGTTGTGGCGCTTTTCGACCACGAGGAAGTCGGAAGTGAATCGACTACTGGTGCGGCCGGACCGCGGCTCGAATGGATCCTCGAAGCCTTGCACGACGGCTCCCGATCCGATCTACACGCTCGGTATGCGAAGTCGCTGTGTATTTCGGCCGATTGTGCCCATTCGGTCCACCCGAATTATTCGGAACGCCACGATCCCTCGCACCGTCCCCTCCCAAACAAGGGGCCGGTCCTGAAGATCAACGCCAATCAGAGGTACGCCACGCACTCCGCCTCGGCCGCTGAATTCGTGACGCTTTGTGAGAGAGCCCAGGTTCCCCACCAGTTCTTCGTGAGTCGTAACAACATGCCGTGTGGATCGACCATCGGCCCGATCACCGCCACTCGTCTCGGAGTGTCGACCGTGGACGTCGGCATCGCTCAACTGTCGATGCATTCGGCTCGTGAACTCTGCGGGAGTGCCGACCCGGAGTTGTTGAGTTCGGTCCTACGGCAACACTTCAGTTCTTGAGTCCGACTCGGTTCTGGGCCTGATCGAAAAGGCGCTGTAATTCGGAGTGCAACAACGCCGACGTCTCCTTGACGGCTGATCGCGGCATCCGACCGTCGATCGACACCGGAACCGGTAGCGGGCGACCGATCACGACGTGCACTTTGCGCGGATGCGGAACCTTGTGTCGCTTGCCCATCACGAGCTCGCTCCCGCCGATTCCCACCGGAACGATCGGTACTCCTGCCTTGCACGCCACGTATGCGGCGCCGTCGAACAGGGGTTGCACGATCGGGCCTTCCTTTCGTTCGCCCTCCGGAAAGAGCACGAGAGGTTCACCTCCTTCGAGGACCTTGATGCACCGGAGAATCGCCTCTCGGTCGGCCGAACCTCGCGTCACGGGGAAGCTGCCGAGCGCTGACAGGATCCAACGGAACGGCTGCTTCTTCCAGAGTGAATCCTTGCCCATGAAGCGCATTCTTCGGCGGGTGCATCCCGAGGCGATCGGAGTGTCGATGTAGCTCCGATGGACCGGCGCCAGTACGAAGGCCCCGGTCTTCGGGATGTTCTCACGACCCTCGATCGTCATTCGCATGTAGGTGCGACAGAAGACGACGACGATGAAGCGGACGACTTTGTAGAAGGCCCGACTGCCCAAGCCATTGCCGGCGAGGAAGGTTTCCGTGCCGATCACGCGGTTCGCTCCGACAAGAGGCTCCGCAGTTCGTCGACCACATCCTCGATCGATCGATCGGAGGTGTCGACCACGACTGCATCGCTCGACTCGCGCAAGGGGCTGTCGGCCCGGGACGAATCGAGGCGATCCCGCTCGATGATCTGACGCTCGACCAAGTCGATGTCTCCTCCGTTCTGAGCGACCCGTCGGGAAGCCCTGATACGGGGCGAAGCGGTCAGATACACCTTCAGAACCGCATCGGGGAAGACCACAGTCCCGATGTCTCGACCTTCGATGACGCCACCACCGCGAGATTCGCCCCATTCCCGCTGACGTCGCCGCATCTCGGCGCGTACCGCTGGATAGGCGGCCACGACACTCACGAGGGAGGTGATCTCGGGCGAGCGAATCTCCGTCGTCACGTCGTGGCCGTCGGCAAGGACCACGTCGAGCCCGACCTCGAGCGGGAACGTCTCGGCCAATCGGGTCACGCCGACTTCGTCCTCCGTCGAGATCCCTCGTCGAAGGGCTACGGCCGTGATCGCGCGGTACATGGCTCCAGTGTCGAGGTACTGCATTCCCAGCCGACGAGCAAGCGCCCGGGCAACCGTCGACTTGCCGGCTCCGGCCGGACCGTCGATGGCGACGACCTTCAACGTGGAAGACACGACACTCACCAACTCGTTCCGAGCGGACGCCCTTCGTCGAAGCCCGCCGCACTCTGAACGCCGACCACTGCACGCTGACGAAACTCCACGACGTTGCCGGCCCCCGAGTACGTGAACGCACTCCGAACACCGGCGACGATCTGATCGAGGATGTCCTCGACTCCGGGACGATCGGGATCGAGATACATGCGTGAAGACGAGATTCCCTCCTCGAAGAGCTCCTTGCGCGCCCGATCGAAGTTGCTCTCGCGCCGGGTCCGATTGCGCACCGCCCGATTCGAGGCCATGCCGAAGTTCTCCTTGTAGAGGCGCCCTTCGGGGTCTCGTAGGGTGTCCGCCGCCGACTCATACGTGCCGGCGAGCCACGATCCGAACATCACACTTCCCGCCCCGGCGGCCAGAGCGAGGGCGACGTCCCGTGGATATCGCACCCCACCGTCGGCCCACACCGATGCCCCGAGCCGGTCGGCGGCCGCGGCACATTCCATGACCGCCGAGAACTGGGGGCGACCGACGCCGGTCATCATCCTTGTGGTGCACATCGCCCCCGGCCCCACTCCGACCTTCACGATGTTCGCACCCGCCTCGATGAGGTCTTCGGTCCCCCGGGTGGTGACGACGTTGCCGGCCACGACGACGACATCGGGAGCGGCCCGACGCACGGCGCGTACCGCGTGGATCATTCGTTCCTGATGTCCGTGGGCGGTGTCGACGACGAGAACGTCGACACCGAGCTCGCTGAGACGCTCTGCTTTACGACCCGGATCACCGTTCACCCCGATGGCCACGGCCGTGAGGAATTCTCCGCGGGCATTGACCGCCGGGCGATAGAGAGTCGATCGGAGCGCACCCTTGCGCGTGATGCATCCGACGAGACGACCTGCAGCGTCCACGACCGGCGCCGTCGTGAGTCGTTGACCCGAGAGAACATCGAAGACCTTCTCGAGGTCGGTCCCTTGCTCGATCGTCAGCAAGTCAGTCGACATGACGTTGTGAAGTTGAGTGAAACGGTCGTAGCCGACGGAATCGGCCTCGGTGAAGATGCCGAGTGGGCGGCTTTCCGAATCGACAACGATCACCGCACCATGAGCGCGTTTGTGTACGAGGCTCAGGGCTTCCCCGACCGTCTGTGAAGGTCCGAGCGTGATCGGAGTGTCGTAGACGTGGTGCCGGGACTTGACGAAAGAAACGACCCCTTCGATGACATCGAGCGGAATGTCCTGTGGAAGTACGACCAATCCACCTCGACGGGCAACCGTTTCGGCCATGCGCCGACCGGCGACCGCCGTCATGTTCGACACAACCACCGGCAAAGTCGTACCGACTCGGTCGGTGGAGGTGAGATCGACATCGAGGCGTGAGCCCACGGCCGAGTGGCTCGGCACGAGGAAGACGTCGTTGTATGTCAGGTCGTAGGGAGGTGGAGTCGAGTCGAGAAAGCGCATAAGGCCCTCCAAGGGCGCACTCAGGCTAGGGGCTAGGTTGACCGGCGTGGGGAACCTCGATGACGACAACGATGTCCCGGTCGTGTTGGTTCACGGATGGGGCGGTTCGTTCGCCGCGACCTGGGAATCAACCGGGTTCAGCGCCTTGTTGCAGGATGCCGGACGGTCGGTGATCGGCGTCGATCTTCTCGGCCACGGAAAGGCCCCGAAGCCCCATGACGAGTCGGCGTACCACGATCTCACGACCCGGGTAATGGAGGCTCTCCCGGTCGGACCGTGCGATGCCGTCGGGTTCTCACTCGGCGCCATGACCCTCCTGCGCCTCCTCGCTTCTCACCCGGACCGATTTCGGCGGGTCGTGCTCGCCGGCATCGGACGAAACGTCTTGGCACCTCCCGATCCCGAGCAAACGGCCAAGATCGTCGACGCCATCGAGGGTCGCGGCGAATCCGAGGATGTGATGTCGGGGTTGTTCGCCCAGTACGCGCATCAGTCGGGAAACGACCCGGTGGCTCTGGCCATGGTGATGAAGCACGAGAGACCACGCCCCACCGATGAGGAACTCCGATCGATCCTCGCCAAGACTCTGATCGTGATCGGTGACAGAGACTTTGCCGGTCCGGGCGAGCCGCTCGCCGAGCGAATTCCCGGATCGACGTTGATCACCTTGCGTGGAGTCGATCACTTCGCCACGACGGAGAACTTCGGTTTCTTCGACGCCGCGCTCGAATTTCTCGGTGCCCTTCCGTCGTGACCGGTCCGGAGATCGGCGTCGACATCGAACGGGCGAAGGAGGTTCTGGCGCGCGGCGGTTTGGTGGGTCTACCCACGGAGACCGTGTACGGTCTCGCCGCCTCGATCGAGAACTCGGGCGCGATTCGACGAGTGTTCGAGGTCAAGGGGCGCCCAGCCGATCATCCACTGATCGTGCACGTGGCCGACATCGAATCGGCTCGACGACTGTCCGATGCATGGCCGGTCGTGGCCGAACGACTCGCGGCCGCGTTCTGGCCCGGACCGCTGACTCTCATCGTCGGTCGCTCCCACAGCGTTCCGGACTCGGCGACAGGTGGACGCGACACGGTTGCCGTTCGAGTTCCGGCGAAGGGGATCACACTCGCCCTGTTGGAACTGCTCGGACATGCCGTGGTCGCCCCCTCGGCCAATCGCTTCGGCCGAGTGAGTCCGACCACGGCCGCCCATGTCGCCCATGATCTCGGGTCCGATGTCGACTACATCCTCGACGGAGGTCCATGTGAGGTGGGTGTGGAATCGACCATCGTCGATTGCACGACTGTTCCACCCCAGATCTTGCGGCCAGGTCTCATCACGTCCGAGCAGATCCGGGAGGTGGTCGGTGATCTTGCTCCCGCCTCGGGACCCTCGAGAGCGTCAGGAATGCTGGAATCTCACTACGCCCCCCGATGCCGGGTCGTGACCGTGGAATCCTTGGCGGCCGCTCGCCCTCTTCTGACCGAAGCGGGCGTCCGCTTGATCGACGCCGCCACCGATCCGCATGCTGCGGCCCACGACATCTACGCCGAACTTCGCGCCTGCGACCGGGACGGAATCCACACTGCGGTGGTCCTGTTGCCACCCGCCGAAGGTGTCGGCGTCGCCCTCAGGGATCGACTCGGGAAGGCCGCCGCCGGACGTTGATTCGTTCGCGAACCGTTTCGGTCGCGAACCTCATCGTCAGACCTCGCCGTGAGCCGAGATCTCATTGATCGTGCGGACCCACAGTTCGCACAACTCGCCAGCCGTGAGTCGGCCGTCGCTCAGAATGCTGACCGTCGATCCGCCGGCATCGGGGACGATTTCCAGACGACACCACGTCATGGGCGGGTCCTCCAGAAGGACATCGAGCAGGTACGGCGGGTCCTCGTCGGCGACGTCACCCAGAACTCTCGCCGCCATGATGAGGAAATCGAAAGCCTCGACGGGAAGGCAGTCGATCACGAAAGAGGGACGGTCCACGTCCCGGGCCAGGAAATCCTCACGGACGTCACGTTCGCCGTGACGATCACCGACGTGATCTCCGAGGCGATCTTCGGCGTCGACGGCCTCCGAAACGAGAACCAGGTAAGCCTCGTTGATGAGAGCCATGTCCTGATCGGTTCCTCCGACATCAGGGTGCGCAGCACGCGCCAGACGACGTCGAGCCCGTCGAATGTCGTCTTTCGAGGCGCCCAACTCCAACTCAAGGATCCGAGCTGCTCTTTCCGGAGTCATCAACGCGGCGGACCAGCCGAAGTGAACGACGTGTCGGGAGGGTCCACCGCCCACGATGCGTTGTTGCCCCACGTGTCTTCGTAGACGAGCTCGGGAAGTGGTCGCCGCCGAACCGGGCCGTGGCCGCCTTGCGGACGACCGAGAGTGATGCAGGCCGAGAGAGCGACGTGTGGACTGATCGCCAACAATGCCCTCAGTTCGGATTCGACTGCCAGGTGCCACATCGTGAGGGCGCCTCCGTAGCCGAGCGCACGAGCGGCCAGGAGAAGGTTCTGGCATGCCGGATAGACCGACGCTCCTTCGTAGGGCGACGGATCCCGATACCTATCGAGTCCGACAAGGATCACGACCGGGACCTTTTCGAAGTTGTCGACGTAGTGCTGCATGGCCCGGGCTTGCCTCGACTTCGGACTGTTCTCGTCCACACCCGAGCCGGCCGAATACCCGTCGGTCTGACGCTTGAGGGACCAACCACGGCGGAACGCATCTCCGAGCAGAGCCTTGGCCCGTCGAGCTGTGACCGAGTCGCGCAGGACGATGAAGCGAAACGGTTGACGATTGGACCCGCTCGGTGCGCGCGATGCCGCCCACAGAATCGAGGTCAGGTCGCCCTCGTCGATCGGTTCTTCGGTGTAGCGACGGATGGTGCGGGTCGTCGCGAGAAGTTCGATCGGTCCGAGCAACTCGTCGCCGGCCACTGGTGGACCTCAGCGACCCGTGAAGTTGGCCGGTCGCTTCTCCATGAACGATGCCACGCCTTCCTTGAAATCCTGGGTCCGAAAAAGGGGAAGAAGTTGCAGGAAAACGTGGTGGATGTTCTGTTCGAAGGTCTCGGTCTCCGCGGCCCGCATCATGCGCTTGATGGCCCGCACCGCAAGCGGTGCATTGGCCGCGATCTCGGCGGCAAGTTCCCGGGACCGGGACGCCAGGTCCTGAGGCTCCACGACGTGATTGACCAGACCGAGTTCGAGTCCCTCATCCGCCGTCAGCGTGCGACCGGTGAAGCAGATCTCGGCCGCTTTGGCATAGCCGACGATCCGCGGCAAGAGCCACGTGCCACCGCTCTCGGGAAGGATGCCGCGCTTCGCAAAACCAGGGTTCAGCTTGGCGGTGGAACTCGCCAGTCGGATGTCACATCCGAACGCGAGGTCGAGGCCGTAACCGGCCGCTCCCCCGTTCAGGGCGCAGATCGTCGGGGTGTCGAGATTGTGGAGAACCACGGGGGGCGCGGTCCGAAGATCGAATTCGGCCCCCATGTCACCACCTGCGTCCAGGACCCCGAGGGCCTTCTTCTGACCCATCTGGGCCGCCAGATCGAGGCCGGCGCAGAACGCCTTGCCCGCCCCGGTGAGGACGATGCAGCGCACGGCGCGATCCCGGTCGGCTCGGAGGAGCTGGTCGGAGAGCTCGTTCAACATGTCTCCAGAAATGGTGTTGAGGCGCTCGGGGGCGTTCAGGGTGATGGTCGCGATGTGCTCGCTGACCTCGTAAAGGACTTCGGCCATGCGACGACGGTAACACCCCGAATCAGGGGGCTCCGAAGAGTCTCACGGTCCCAAATCGGGCGGTAACCGTTACCATGAGCGCTTCCAAACCAACGGGGCAACCGCCCCATATCTCCATAGGGGGAGAACAAACATGCAGAAGACCCGCGCACGCCGCGTCGGTGCCCTGCTTCTCGGTCTGGCTCTCGTAGGCGCAGCCTGCGGTGGCGACGACGGAGACAGCGAAAGCACCCCGGCTTCCGAGGCTCCCGCCACTGAGGCTCCCGCTACCGAGGCTCCGGCCGCTGGTGGCGAACTCGAAGGCATGAAGGGCACCACGCCCAAGGGTGCCGAAGTCAGCGAAGAGTGGCTCCAGAAGGTTTCTGACTTCTGGGTGTCGAAGGGCAACGCCGCTCTCGAAGACTTCAACTACGCCGGTGAGGCGTACGACGCCGCCATCGTGATCGCTCTCGCGGTCGAGAAGGCCGGCACCGATGGCGCCAAGCATGCCGATGAAATCGTCGGCATCACCAAGGACGGCGAGAAGTGCACCACGTTCGCCGACTGCCTCGCCATCATCAAGGCCGGTGGAGACCCGGACTATGACGGCATCTCGGGCCCGCACGAGTTCAACGGAAACGGTGAGCCGCTGCAGGGTTCGTACGCGATGCTCGAGTTCGGCGCGGACAACCGCATCACCGAAGAGTCGAACAACAACCTGATCGACGCTCAGGCGCCCGAGTCGGCCATCGTGGCCCTCGGAACCACCACCGCGACCCGCGAGGGTGACGGCCAGCTCACGATCGGTTCACTCCTGCCCGAGACCGGCAACCTCGCCTTCCTCGGTGCTCCGGAGTACGCCGGCCTCGAGTACGCCATCAGCGAGATCAACGCCGCTGGCGGAGTTCTGGGCAAGGAAGTCCTGTACGTGCAGGGCGACTCGGGCGACACCTCGACCGACATCGCTTCGACCACCGCTGACCGTCTGATCAGCGAGAACGTCGATGCCATCGTCGGTGCGGCTTCGTCGGGCGTCACCTTGACCGTGATCGACAAGATCACCGCCGCCGGAATCACCATGTTCAGCCCGGCCAACACCAGCCCGGCCCTCAGCGACTACGCCGACAACAACCTGTACTTCCGTAACGCCCCGGCGGACGGACTCCAGGGTGCCGTCGTGGCGAACCAGATCGTGGAGGACGGCAACGCTTCGGTGTACATCCTCAACCTCGATGACGCTTACGGCAACGGCATCGCCGCTGTCGTGAAGTCGGTTCTCGAGGCCGCGGGTGTCGAGGTCAAGGGCGTCAAGGCCTATGACCCGGCTGCTGCTTCGTTCGACGCTGAAGTCGCCGAAGTCGTCGCCGCCGACCCGGATGGCGTCGTCCTCATCTCGTTCGACGAAGGCAGCCGCATCCTGCGCGCCGCCGTCGAGAGCGGAATCGGCCCGAAGGTGAAGAACTGGTACGGCACCGACGGCAACATGGGTAACGCACTCGGCGAGAACTTCGACGCCGGTAAGTGATCACCCGAGCCGTCTGACGTCAGTCAGATTCGGATCGAAGGGCCCCCGGGAAACCGGGGGCCCTTTCGCGTGTCCGTTCTCGTGTTTCCCGAAGGCAGTCAGCCGCCGGTCGCCCTGGCGAGAGTTCCGAGGTACAACTCGATCACGTTCGGGTCAGCCAGCAACTCGCGTCCGGTTCCGGTGTAGGCGTTGCGTCCTTGATCGAGCACGTATCCACGGTGTACGACCTGCAGGCAACGGCGGGCGTTCTGCTCGACCATGAGAATCGCCACACCCGACTGGTTGATCGTCCGGCAATTCACGAAGACTTCGTCTTGAAGAGCCGGTGACAGCCCGGCCGACGGCTCGTCGAGCAACAAGATCTTGGGTTGCATCATGAGCGCGCGACCCATGGCGACCATCTGGCGCTCGCCTCCCGACAAAGCACCGGCCCGCTGCGCCGCCCGCTCCCCCAATTTCGGGAACATCTGGACCACGTAGTCGAATCTCTCTCCGAAGACGCTCGGCTTCAAGAAGCAACCCATCTCGAGGTTCTCGCGAACCGTCAGACTCGGAAAGACGTTCTTGGTCTGGGGCACGTAGCCGACCCCGAGAGCGACGAGCTCATGCGCCTTACGGCCGGTGATGTCTTGGCCGTTCAACCGAATGACTCCGGAACGAACCTTGCACTGACCCAGAACCGCTTTCAGGAACGTCGATTTGCCGGCTCCATTGGGACCGATGATCCCGACGAACTCACCGGACCGAACCTCGAGGTTGCAGCCGTTCAGGATGTTGACTTCGGGGATGTATCCGGCGACGAGATCGGTCGCGTCGAGCACGACGTCGGCGGTCATGAGTTCTCCTCCAAGAGGGACTGGCCCTGGTGCGAGCCGAGGTACGCATCGATCACGGCCGGGTTCCGAGAAATGTCATCGGGCGTGCCCTCGGCGATGATGCGGCCTTCGGCCATCACGATCACCCAGTCGGAGACGTCGTGCACCATGTCCATGTCGTGCTCGACGAAGAGGACCGTCATTCCTTCATCGCGCAGACCTCGAATGTGTTCGTTCAAACTCTGCTTCAGGGCCGGATTCACTCCGGCCATCGGCTCGTCGAGCATGACGAGGGTGGGGTCGGTCATGAGGGCACGGGCCATTTCGAGAAGTTTGCGCTGACCACCGGAAAGTGCGCCTGCGTACTCATCGCGCATGTGACCGAGTTTGAAACGCTCCAAGAGACCCTCGGCACGTCGGGTGATCGAGTCCTCCTGACCCGCCCAAATCGCCGAGAAGAGGCCGTTCCACCACTTCTCACCCTTTTGGCCGGTCGCACCCAACCGCATGTTCTCGATCACCGAGAGTTTGGTGAGACTCTTGGTCAACTGGAAGGTGCGCACCATGCCCAGCGCCGCCGTCCGATGGGAAGCAACCTTCTCCATCGAACGTCCATCGAAACTCCAGCTGCCGGTGTTCGGGTTGTCGAAACCGGTGAGCAGGTTGAAGAGGGTCGTCTTGCCGGCACCGTTCGGACCGATGAGAGCCGTGATGGATCCACGTTGAACTTCGATGTGATCGACGTCGACGGCCACGATCCCCCCGAACTGCCGGCGAATACCGTCACCGACGAGAATGGGATCGGGCTTCTTCGCCCCCGGCTCGCGGGCACAGTTCTCGAGAGCCGAACGCGCCGCTTGGGCGATCGGTGAATACGTGCGTTCAGCGACCATCGAAAGCCATCTCCTGTCGATTGCCGAACACTCCCTGGGGGCGGTACACCATCAGGAGAATCAGGGTGAGACCGATGAGGATGTAGTTCAACTGGCCGACCTGGGTGGACTTCATGAGGGTGATATTCCCCAGATGGATCGGGTCTTCGGCGACCTGGCGCAAGAAGTTGTCCATGAACGTGAAGATGCCCCAGAACATCATCGGGCCGACGATCGATCCCGACACTTTGGCGACGCCGCCCAGAACCAGTGCGGTCAAGATGTAGAAAGTGACGTCACGGCTGTAGTTGTCGGGCTGCACCGCGGCCCGGTCGAGGGCGAAAACCATTCCGGAGATCGTTCCGATCACACCGCCCATGATCAGCGCTTGCATCTTGTACGAGTAGACGTTCTTGCCGAGCGAACGCACGGCATCTTCGTCCTCACGGATCGCTTTCAGGACCCGGCCCCACGGACTCTTCATCAACTTGTAGACGAAGAAGCCGAGCAGCGCGACGAGCACCCAACCCACGATCAGAGTCCAGAGTTCGCGACCGGTGAAGCGGAAAGGCCAGAAGCCGTATCGATCGGCTTCTTGGATACCGAGCGAGTTGCCAACCTTTCGGAAAGGCTGGGCGAAACTGTTGATACCGTCGCTGCCCCCGAAGAAGGTCTTGAACCTCACGGAGCGGACGATCAGGCGAATGATCTCGGCGGCGGCGATGGTCACGATGGCGAGATAGTCGGCGCGCAAGCGCAAGGTCGGCACACCCATGAGGAGTCCGAGCAGCACCGAGAACAGGATCCCGAGGGGGATGCCCCACCAGAACGAGATGTCGAAGTAGTGCGCGGTCATACCGAGCCCGTAGGCGCCACAGGCCATGAAGCCGGCCTGGCCGAAGTTCAACAGTCCGGCGTAGCCGAACTGAACGTTCATGCCGATCGCCGCAATGGCGAAATACACCGCGTTGATTCCGATGAGGCCCTTCAGGCTGTTCTCGATGATGAGCGACCAGTCCATCTGCTACCCCACTCTCTGTGCCTTGCCGAGGATTCCCTGGGGCCTGAAGAGCAAGACGAGGATCAGGATGAGGAGCGCCGGGGTCGTCTTGAGCTCGGTTGGCACGACCATGGATGCGACCTCGACCATCACGCCCACCGCGAAGCCTCCCACCAATGCACCAAAGGCCGACCCGAGTCCGCCGAGGGTGATGCCAGCGAACATCAGGAAGAGGAGTCGACCACCCATGTCGAAGCTCACCTGCTCGTCGAGTCCACGGAAGATGCCACCGGCCGCGGCCAGAGCACCACCCAGGATCCAAACGAGTCGCACGACGCGTTCGGAATCGATACCCGTGGCCGAGGCGAGATCCGGGTTGTCCGACACCGCTCGAGTGGCCTTTCCGAGACGCGTGTACCGCAGGCTCAAGGCCACGGCGATCAGGATCAAGAGTGACAGAACGGAGACGGTGAAATCACGCGGCGTGATGGAGATCGGCCCGATTTCCCAGGCCTTCTGGAGCGAATACTCCTTGAAAGGTCGGGTACGGCTGTCGAATCGCGACAGGAAGAAGTTGCGCAGCAGGATCGACAACCCAACGGTGAGAACCATCTGGGTGACGAGACCGATACCCCGTCGACGAAGACGTAGGAAGATGCCGGCGTTGAGCGCCCACCCGAACCCCCCACCCAGCACGATCGCCAAGGGAGCGGCCAGAAGGATGTGGAAGGAACCATCCGAGTGAACGCCGGGGATGAAGGCCAGAAAGCCGAGGAACGACAGTCCCGTGACATTCAGCAGATAACCGACCAATCCGCCGAAGGTGACCATTTCGCCGTGAGCGAAATTGGTGAGACCGGTGGTTCCGAAGATCAATGAAAGCCCGACCGAGCACATGGCGAGCACCAATCCGAGTCGGATTCCGTTCACTCCCCGCTGAGCGAGTTTGTCGATCAAACTTTGACTTCCCCCTTGGGACTCACCGGTGAAGAAGTTGATCACCTTGGTGGAGGTGATGAACGAATCAGTGGCCACTTGTTGCACTGCTGCCGACGCACCGGAGAGCTTCTGGCCGTCGGGCAGGGTGCTCTCGTCGAGGGTCACCGTGTAGTCGGCCTTTTCCGGGACGGGAATCACGGCCACGCCTTTGTCGTCCGTCTCGGCCCGCCCGATCTCCGATCCGGCCGCATCGGTCACGATGATCGTCACGCCGGACACGGGTTGGTTGTCGGTCTTACCGGAGGCGTCTCGGAACTGTTCCTTGACCTGAATCCGGATCTGGTAACCGTCGTCGGCCGAGGCACCGGAGGCTCCGAAGGCCAGAACGGTCAGGGCCGCCACGACGGCGGCCAGCCAACGACAGAATCGAAGAGAGATGGCCGAGCTCATCACCTGCAGATCAACCTTCTGGCCACTCGATCCCCCGACAGCCGGCATACCGAGAACCGGACGTCTCGCATGGTAGTTCAGAGTCCGTGAGCGGAGAAAGACTCGGTTCGGTATCGAGGACCCGAGCGGCCGTGTTCGGGGTTCTGTTGGCTTCCGCGCTCTTCGGCACGACCGGCACCGCTCTGGCCCAGGCATCGACCGACGTCGATCCCTTGAGCACAGGCGTCCTTCGGTTGCTCGTCGGTGGATTCGGGCTGACTTTGATCGCCTGGAAGGATCTGTCCTCGATCCGGGGACGTCTGGGACCGGTTCTCGTCGGCGCACTCGGAGTTGCCGTCTACCAACTCGGATTCTTCTGGGCCACCAGAAGCACGGGTGTGGCCATGGCGAGCACGGTCACCATCGGGGTGAGCCCGGTCGCGAGTTGGTTCATCGGAAGCTTCCGTGGTCGACCCCGACCGCCCGGTCTCTGGTTCGTGGCGGCGGCGGTCATCGTCGTCGGCCTCATTCTCCTCGTGACCGGCGGATACGACTCGCTCGAAGTCGTGCCGCGCGGGGTTGCCGCCGCCGTCCTCGCCGGCATCGCCTACGCCTCGTACACGGAATCCGCCTCGGCTCTGGTCAGCCGATCCGTGCCCACGACCACCGTGATGGCTGCGCTCTTTCTTGGCGCAGGTCTCATCACGGCACCAGCTCTCGCTTGGACAGGTGTCGACATTCTTCACACGTCCCGCGGATTGATCGTTCTCGGATACCTGGGCCTCATCACACTCACCGCTTCGTACGTGGCCTTCGGGTGGTCACTGCAGTACATACCGCCGACCCTCGTCGTGATGCTCACCCTTCTCGAGCCGGTCGTCGCCGCGATTCTTTCCGTCTTCGTTCTTCATCAGAATCTTGCGCCACTCGGCTGGATCGGCGCGATCGGCGTCGGCCTGGGCATGATCCTTGCCGGGCGGTCGGCCCGCCGGGCGACGACTACCGTCAGCCCATGACCTATCCGCCGCTTCCGATCCGCACCCGCGTCAGCGAGTTGCTCGGCGTCGACTACCCCATCGTGCAGGCTCCCATGGGCTGGATCGCCCGATCAGCATTGGCGAGCGCGGTGAGCCGGGCCGGCGCACTCGGAATCATCGAGACGTCATCGGGCGAACTCGACGCCGTTCGGCGAGAAATTCTTCTGATGCGGGAGCTCACCGATCGGCCATTCGGAGTGAATATCGCGCAGCTGTTCGTGCGCGACCCGGGCATCGTCGATTTCGTGGTGGAACAAGGGGTGAAGTTCGTGACCACTTCAGCCGGAGACCCTCGGCAGTACACGGGCCGTCTGAAGGAGGCCGGACTCACGGTCTTCCACGTGGTGCCCACGTTGTCGGCGGCTCTGAAGGCCGTCGATGCCGGAGTTGATGGCCTCGTGGTCGAGGGTGGCGAAGGAGGAGGCTTCAAGAATCCGCGCGATGTTTCGACCATGGTCTTGCTCCCGCTGGTCTGCTCGAAGGTCGACATCCCGGTGATCGCCGCCGGTGGAATATGCGACGGCGTCTCGATGGCGGCGGCGTTCGCTCTCGGGGCCGAGGGGGTACAGATGGGAACTCGGATGGTCTCGGCCCTCGAATCGCCCATTCACGACAACTGGAAGCGCGCCATCGTCGACGGGGCCGAGACCGACACCGTGTTCCTCAACCGTTTCTCCCGTCCCGGCTTGCGGGCCATCCGTACCGAGCGCACGACGGAACTCGAGAAACAGGAGCACGTCCCGCTCACCGAGATGAGCCGTGCGATGGATCTCTACTTCGGTGGTGACATGGAGGCCGCCATCGCGTTGACCGGACAGGTGATGGGTCGAATCGAGAGCATAGAACCAGTCGAGTCGATCATTCGACGCACGGTGGTCGAGTTCAGGCAAGCGCGCGAACGTCTGAATTCGGTCGACTGAGACCGCGGTACGCGAGACGAACCACGCCGATCATCAGGGCCGTCGCTCCGGCGACGTGCAGACCCACGAGAACAGCGGGAATATCGTTGAAGTACTGCACGTAACCAATCGTCGCCTGCACGACTCCGATCGCAAGCAGCACCTCGATCGATCCACCGAGTCGCTCCCACGAGTCGAGACTCCGACGGGTGACCACGATCAAACCGAGTAGAAGCAACAGCGTGACGATCACGGCGATGCCATGCACGCGCGCGACCGACTCGATGTCGAATCCGAACCGCCGAGCCTCCTCGTCCCCGGCGTGCGGCCCGGTGCCGGTCACGACTGTTCCCGTGAGGATGCTCACGACCGAGAACAAGACCACCGACCCCACCAGTCGGCGAACAGAAAGGCCGAGGGGGCTCGTATCCCGAGTGACCTTCGGTGTCCTTGACTTCTCCCACAGCACGGTCGCCGTGGAGACGAGGATCATCGACAACACGAAATGACCCTGGTTCGCCAGTGGATGCAGGTCGGTCAGAACCACGATTCCCCCGAGCACGACCTGGCCCAGCACCCCGGCCACGAGACCCCACGACAGTCGGATCAGGTCTCCTCGGCGTTCACTCAACCGATACGAACCGAGAACCGCCAGAGCTACGCCGGCCGCCACCAGACCCGTGAACAGCCGGTTGATCTGTTCGATGGCTCCATGGGCCGACGAGACGTCGATGAACCTCTCGCTGTTGCATCGGGGCCAATCGGCGCAACCGAGACCCGATCCTGACAGACGCACGGCTGCGCCGGTCACCACGATCGTGCACAGCAGAAACAACGCCGTCAATGTGATCCGTGAGTAGGTACGGGCCGAGAACCGCATCGGAACGAGATTAGGACGCTCATCGGCCCGACGCCCCCGTCCGGTCTGGCTACCCTCGTGACCGTGCTCACAGCATTCGACGACTATCCCATTCATCCTTCGAGTTCGCCCATCGCTTTCACCGCGTCTGGTGATCCGAATCACTACGACCGATACTTCTTCAACGGCTACACCCGCGATGCGTCCCTCTACTTCGGTGTGGCGATGGGTCTCTACCCGAATCGTCACGTTGCCGACGCCTCGTTCTCGGTGATCGTCGGCGGCAACCGGCAGGTATCGCTCCACTCGTCGATGCGGGCCCCTACGGACCGCGCGCTTGCCAACATCATCGGGCCGATCGAGGTTCGGATCGTCGAGCCCATGAAACGCCATCGGATCCTGGTCGACTCCGCCGAACATGGAATTCGAGCCGATCTCGAGTTGACGGCCCGCAGTGGCCCGGTGCAGGAGCCGCACTTCTTCGTTCGCAACGGAGTGCGAACGGTCATGGATTACACGCGACTCACTCAATTCGGCCATTGGTCGGGTTGGATCGAGGTGGAGGGACGCCGACACATCGTCGGGTCCGACTCGTACGGATCGCGCGACCGTTCGTGGGGAATCCGTCCGATCGGACCGGTCAGCGATGCCGGTGCGCCGTTCGCGTCCGGGCAGTTCTACTGGCTCTGGGCTCCGGTCAATTTCGAGCGCTACGCGACTCACTTCGACATCAACGAGTACGCCGATGGGCGCCGATGGCACGAGGTCGGTTTCGTCATCCCCGACGGTGAATCTCCGGCCATTGCGTCCGATGCCGTCGGGTACTCACTCGATTGGCGGCCGGGAACTCGATGGGCACGCGCCTTCGACTTGGATCTGACCCAGCCCGACGGAACCAAGAAGCACCTCAGCTTCGAACCGCTCTACGAGTTCCAGATGAAGGGCATCGGCTATTTCAACGCCGAGTGGGGACACGGACACTGGAAAGGTGAACTGGCGGTGGGAGCCGAGGCCTGGGATCTGCC
Source organism: uncultured Bifidobacterium sp. (assembly GCA_964563545.1). Classification (GTDB taxonomy): domain Bacteria; phylum Actinomycetota; class Acidimicrobiia; order Acidimicrobiales; family Ilumatobacteraceae; genus Casp-actino8. The sequence goes on from CAZLXB010000002.1 coordinate 56,308, forward strand.
GGTCGCCGATCCATGTCGGCCCGATCACCTTCACATTCAGGCATTGTGCCGGGTCCGATCCGGCGACGACGAAGGACTCGGAATCCTCGAGCAATTGATCATCGGACCTCACGCCCCAACGGGACTCAGCGGCGCCTTCGATCCGGCCCGCTGACGTACTTCGTCAGGAAACTCAGGTGTGCCGGATCGTCATGCCACCATCGACGACCAAGGTGGCTCCATTGGTGAAACTCGCCGCAGGCAAGCAAAGACTCACCGTCATCTGGGCCACTTCCTCGGGTTCACCGTAACGCCGCAACGGGACCTTGCGTTTCGCGTAGGCCTCCTTGGCGTCATCGGGAATCCCACTCGTCATGCCGGTGTTGATCGGCCCGGGACACACGCAGTTGACCGTGATTCCGAAGCGCCCGAGTTCGACGGCCATGCTGCGAGTGAGTCCGGTCACCCCGGCTTTCGATGCCGAGTAGGCCGCGAGACCGCCGGTTGCCACGATCGACTCGGTGGAGGCGATGTTCACGATGCGGCCAAAGCCTCGTTCCCGCATGCCCGGCACGACCAACCTCGCCATGACCACATAAGCGGTCAGATTGACGTCGAGCGTCGAACGCCACGCGTCGAGAAACGACTCGTCGTCCTGCAGCAAACTGGAGACCTTCGACACGCCCGCGTTGTTGATGAGAATGTCGACGGCGGACCAACGAGCGAGCACATCCTCGACCACCGCCTTGGCGAGCTGGCGGTCCGTCACATCGAGTTCGAAACCGATGGCCCGACCCTGGCCATGGACGCGATTGATCTCGTCCACCACCGCCCCAACACGATCACGACCGAGATCGACGACCGCGACCGAGACTCCCTCGTCGGCGAGGACATGGGCCGTGGCACGACCCATTCCGGAGGCCGCTCCGGTCACGATCGCCACTCGTCCTCGCAGCGATCGACTGAGCTGCGACACTCGATCATCCATCTCAGGAATCCTCACGCCAGGTGAAGCGACCACCCATCCCGTACGAGCGAAGCACGGTGGCCCTCTTGGCCCGAATCACCAGGAACACGTGGTTGTCACTTTCCGGACCGCCGGGCTCGAACGCTCTCAAGTCGTAGCCCATCTTGTCCCAGAGCTCGAGACGACCCGACGTGGTGTCGACGATCTTGGCCTCACCCCAAACGATGCAGCTGTCCCATCCCGTCGACTCACCCACCGAGAAATGGACCGTCGCCCGCGGGTTGTCACGAACATTGCGAACTTTTCGACTCGACGACAGAACGAAGGCCACGATGTCGTCGCCGATCCAATTGACCGCCACTGGGGCCAGATGCGGCTCACCGTCGGATCCGGTCGTGGCAATGTACGCGAAAGGACCGTAACGACGACTGTCCGCTTTGATCTCCTCGAGATTCATCCGACCGTTCCCTTTGCTCGCCAACGCTCGATTCCGGCCATCCCGTAGGCCCTCATCACCAAGGCCCGTGCAACCTCGACCTTCATGAAGACCGTGTCCGGGCTGTTCTCGGGACCACCCGGCGCGAAGGCGTTCAGGTCGTAATCGAAGACTCCGTGCCAGAGTCGTCGCTTGGTGGACAGATCGTCGTGGATCGAAGCCCGTCCCCAGACTTCCACGCCGTCTCCGTTCTCGGTGACCTGCCAATGAAGAGCGACGCGGTCGTTCACCGCAACATTGCGGGTCTTCACCGAGTCCCGCCCCACCATGATCCAGATCGCCTCGCCCTCCCAACACGGGTGGACCGGCACGACATCGGGCGATCCATCGCCTCTCACCGTCGCCAGGTGAGCCCAGGGACTCAGCGCAGTCGCAACTCTTTGGACCTCTTGCAGATCGATGGTCATGGTCTCACCTCGTAGAAAGCGTTGACGGAATGTTCGATGTCGAGCCGACGGAATTCTCCGAATCCTGCTTCGGCCGCCATGGCCCGAGCTTTGGATTCAGGAAGTCCGAGTGTTCCGAGGCCAGCGCCGCCCTCGACCGACATCGCCGACGACATGCACGACATCACACTGATGCCGTACATGAGGGACGACATGGGATTTTTGGCGACGTTCTCCTCGAAGGTGTCGAGCGCCTTGATGTCGACCAGAAGCCAACGACCGGACGGTTTGAGTGAACGCCGAATCGCCCTCATCATCTCCGACGGATGCGTCATGTCGTGCACACAGTCGAACGCGGTCACGAGGTCGAGCGATTCGTCCTGAGGGAGCGGGTCCAGACGAGGATCCACGAAAGACACGTTTCGGGCCGAGCTTGTGGCCAGCTTCTCGGCGGCCCGATCGAGCGCGTATCGAGAGATGTCGTATCCGACGAATGAACTCGCCGGGAAGCGTTCGGCCATCTGGATTGCCGCCCCGCCCGCTCCACAACCGATGTCAGCGACACGCGCCCCGCGCTCGAGATGTTCGACCAATCCGTCGAGCGCAGGAAGTACGAGCGGTATGAGAAATGCCCGACTCCAAGGCTCGAAGCTCCGTTCGATCCCCACCGCGCCTTCCGGACCATGGCTGTCGTAGTCGCGCCCAATTCCGGTTCGAAAGGACTCGGGGAGGTGGTGCAGGCTGCCCATCGTCTGAGGCAACCGGTGGAACATGCCCATTCCGAAAGCGGGGTGGTCTTCGGCGGCCAGAACGAGGCGTGCTTCGGGCGTCAAGTAGAAGCGCTCGATCCCGTCTTGGTCCGCAGAAAACCCGATGATGTTGGCCGCGGCCTGATTGTGAGCCCATTCGGATACCCACCGAGGGTGAAGTTCGAGAGTGGAGGCAATCTGTTCGACACTGAGAGGCCCCGACGAGGACGCCATCGCTCGATAGATACCGAGACGGTCACCGAGATGAATCATTCCCGATGTCACGGCGCCCTCGAGCTTGGAGAAGACGAGGAAACTGAACATCTTCAGCTTCTGGGGATCGACGTCCATGTCACCTCTTCTTCGAATGTCAATTGGTTCGGTCTTCGATCGGCAAGTGTTCCACATCGCTGAGACGGACGACCCCGAACGTGTGGCCGTCGCCGATCTCGTAGGACACGAGCCGGCTGATCGATCCGTGACCGAGAACGAAGCGTTCCCATTCCCAGGGGGTCACCGGAAGACCGAGGAGGTGACACATGAAAACGCTGTTGGTTCCGGCATGGGCGAACACCAGGATGCGCCGATGCGATTCGGCGAATCGCCAGACCGGTAGCTCGTGACCGGCCGCCTGCATCCCTCGCTCGGAGAGGAAGAGATCGGCGTTGAGGTGGATCCGATCCACGAAATCACGCACCGGCTCTCCGCCTTCGAGTCCTCGCCAGCGCTCGCGTGCAGGTCGACGACGCTCTTCGGCATACGCGGCGTCGGCTTTCTCACGCGGAGTTCCGTGCCACAGCGGATTGCGGATCTCTTCCAGCCATTCGTGAACAACTCCATCGAGATCGATGCCCAATCGGGACAACAGCGGGGCGGCCGTCTGACGAGCGCGCAGAAGAGGCGACACCGCGATCTCGTCCCATTCCTCCCGAGCGAGCACCTCGGCCACGAGCTCGGCCTGACGATGGCCTCGAGCCGTCAACGGAGGGTTGTCGACGTTGAGGTCGTCCCTCACCCATTCGGGCTCGCCATGACGCACCAAAACGATTTCCACGGACACCCCTTCCGGCGACACTAGGCGATTCGTCGAATCTCATTAGTCTCGTCACATGATCTCGACCGCCACCGCCTACTCGGATCAGATGAACGCGGGCTTGTTGCTACTGCGTCTCTGCCTCGGACTCTTTCTCGCCTATCACGGCTACAACAAGGTTTTCGGCGGAGGCGGGCTGAAGGGCACCGCATCATGGTTCGGGAGTATCGGCATGAAGTGGCCGCAGTGGCAGGCCCGGCTCGCGGCAGCCACCGAGATCGGTGCCGGACTTCTCCTTGCCGTCGGTCTCCTCACGCCTCTTGCCTCGGCCGGAGTCATAGGGATCATGGTCGTGGCCATCGTCGTCGCTCACGCCAAGGTGGGCTTTTTCGTCTTCCTTCCGAATCAGGGCTGGGAATACTGCGCCACCATCGCCGTCGGCGCGTTGGCCGTCGGAACGACGGGTCCGGGCGACTGGGCTCTCGACAATACGTTCGGGCTGTCCTTCGACGGTTGGTCGGGTTCCGTGATCGCGGTCGTCGTCGGTATCGGGGGCGCCGTGGTCCAACTGTTGTCGAGTTACCGCCCGAAGCCCTCCTGAACGATGTCTCGTCTCTGGGTTCGCTATCTGCTCGGGGGGATCTCGCTCGCCATCGCAGCCTTCTGGGTCTGGGCTCTCTTCTTCCCACCGAAGCAATCGGTGGCCCGCCTCGACGACCGCGCGTGGTCCGAACGCGCCGAGGCGATCTGCCGGGAGGCGAATCTTGCTCGCAACGAACTCGCCGACGAGCGGCGCATCGAGGATGCCGGCCCTGACGCCCTGACGCAGCGGGCCGCTCTCGTCGATCAGGCCACCGACATCGTCGAGACGATGATCGACACCATGATCGAGGTCACGCCGTCCGGACCGGACGACCCTGCACTCGTAGGCACGTGGATCGGTTACTACCGCCAGTTGGTGACCGACCGACGCGCCTACACCGATGTGCTCCGCTCCGGCGAGAACCCTCCTTTTCCGGAGAGCACCATCGACGGAGCTCCTATCTCGGAGTACATCAACGATTTCACGGTTGCCAACGAAATGAAATCGTGCTCGGCACCCGCCGACCTCGCGGTCTGATCAGTCGACGTCCACCCAGTTGCCGTTCTCGTAGCGACGAATCACCCGAGCCGGACTCCCGACGGCAACCGAGAAGCTCGGAATCGTTCCCGTCACCACCGAATTGGCTCCGATCACCACGTGCTCGCCGATGTCGGCGCCGGGTAGGACGACGGATCCGTATCCCAACCATGATCCGCGGCCGATGCGCACGGGTCGCTCGGGCATCACCTGTACTGAAACCGGTCGGTCGACGTCCCGATAACCATGGTTCTGGTCGGTGATGTACACATGGTGACCGGTCCACACGTCGTCGCCGATCTCGATCGAGAAGTGACCGACGATTCCACTTCCCTTTCCGATGAGACAACGGTCGCCGATCGAGACCACCGGATCACTGATGCATTCCTGACCCGGCACCATTCCGGCACTCAAGGTGCACTGAGGCCCGATCATCGTGTCCCGACCGATGTGTATGTAGTGCTCGTTGAAGATCGTGTTGGCCGGGAAGCAGATGACGCTTCCGTCGCCGAACGAACCGAAACGGCGCCCTCTGGCGGTGCGCGGGCCCACCGCACCGGCCACGACGGCGACCTCCCACAGACGATGCACTAGGCGGTGCAGTCGGCGAGCCACGAACCAACGCCACCTGCTCCGCGGCGGAGGCGATAGCGCCGGACCTGATTCCACGTTGTGAAACTACCCGTGGTCGATCTGCGACGATGGGGTGTGGCTCCGTTGAAACTTTCCGCTCCGTACGGAACGATCCTCGAGATCCCCGGCACTCGAGTGGGTCACTACACGCGCCATTCGTCCACGTGGCGAACGGGAACGACGGTGATTCTCCTTCCGCCCGGGACCAAGGCGGGGGTCGATGTACGCGGCGGCGCCCCGGGAACCCGTGAGACCGAACTTCTTCGTCCCGAGAACATGATGGACCGGGTCGACGCCGTCTGCCTGTCGGGCGGTAGTGCCTATGGGTTGGCGGCCGCTGACGGTGTCATGAGGTTCCTCGAAGCCGACTCGATCGGATTTCCGGTCGGTTCCGAACGTGGTTGGGTGGTTCCGATCGTTCCGGCCGCCGTCATCTTCGATCTGGGCCGGAGTGGCCACTTCGGACATCGACCCGATTCGGACTTCGGTTGGCGCGCGGCGCGGGCGGCCACCGCTCGCAATCTTGGTCAAGGCTCTCTCGGTGCCGGAACCGGCGCTCGAGCGGGAGGGCTTCGCGGCGGAATCGCGTCGGCATCGACTTCGGCTCGCGGAATGACCGTCAGTTCCTTGGTCGTCGTTAATTCGGTGGGCTCGGTGATCGATCCGGATTCCGCACTTCCGTGGTTCACCGACGGCATCGAACTCGCCTCGCCCTCCACCAAGGACCGTGATCGCTTCCGGCGTCACTTCGACCGGATGTCGCGACCGTTGATCTCATCGGCTCAGTCACTGAACACAACGATCGGCATCGTCGGGACCGACGCCGATCTCACCAAGGCCGAGTGTCAAAAGATCGCGGGTGTCGCACATGATGGTCTGGCTCGGGCCATCCGACCTGCACATTCGATGAACGACGGAGACACCATTTTCGGCCTGGCGACCGGTACGCGACATCTCACGGGCGCCGAGGACGTAACCGGTGGACCCTTCATCGACGCCGGTTCACGGGTCGCCGTCTTCAACGATCTACTGGCCGCCGCCGCCGAAGTCTTCGCTCGGGCCTGCACGCTGGCGGTTCTGTACGCCACCGGGACGCCGGATCTTCCCGCCTACCGCGACCTCGTTCCCTCTGCCGTACGGAGCCTCCCCCGGCCCTGACCAGGCTTCGGATCCTGAGCCTGAAATCACAGAACCGGTCGTGTCCGACGGTGTCCGTGGGAAGGAGCCTCGCTAGTTTCCGAAGGGTTCCCCACCGGCGAGGTCCAGATGCCCGTATCCGATCGCAAGAAGGTGACCGTTCCCGACCTCGCCAAGTGGCGGGAGTCCGGTCGTCGAATCTCGATGGTCACGGCCTATGACGTCACGTTCGCCCGCCTGGTCGATGAGGCCGGGGTCGACATGATTCTCGTGGGTGATTCGCTGGCCATGGTCGTCAAAGGTGAGCGCAACACGATCCCGGTATCACTCGACGAGATGGCGTACCACGTCCGTTGCGTGGCCCGTGCCCACACCAAGGCTCTGGTGGTTGGCGACCTCCCCTTCGGCTCGTATCAGTCGAGTCCGGAGCAGGCGGTCGACTCGGCGGTTCTTCTCATGAAGTCCGGCGCCGAGAGCGTCAAGCTCGAGGGTGGCACTCACATGGCCTCCACCATCGAGGCCATCACCCGTGTCGACATCCCTGTGATCGGCCACATCGGTCTCACTCCTCAGAGTTACCACCGCATGGGCGGGCACCGGATCCAAGGACGACGCAGCGGATTCGAGGCCGGCGGTCGTGAGCGCCTTCTCGAGGACGCTCATGCCGTGGAACAGGCGGGAGCGGCGGCGATCGTCGTCGAGGGCGTTCCTCTCGATCTCGCAGCCGAGATCACCGACAAGCTCAGCATCCCGACCATCGGGATCGGGGCCGGCCCGCACTGCTCGGGTCAGGTGCTGGTTCTGCACGACGTCTTGGGACTGTGCGACTCGCAGTACAAGTTCGCCAAGCAATATGCGCATCTTCGCGAAGCTGTCATCGGTGCCACCCGGGATTTCGTCGACGAGGTCGACCGAGGTGTCTGGCCGGACATCGACCACTCTTTCCAATGATCGTGGCGTACACGGCGAATGATGTTCGCCGAGCCCTCTCCGCCGTCCCTCACCCGATCGGATTCGTGCCCACGATGGGCGCATTGCATCGCGGTCACACGACCCTTTTCGACACCGCAAGATCGTCGTGTCGAACACTCGTGACGAGCATCTTCGTCAACGCGCTTCAGTTCGACAAGAGAGAGGACCTCGACCTCTATCCACGGACCGTCGAACAGGATCTCGAGATGTGTCGCGAGCACGGGGTGGACGTCGTGTACCTGCCCGAACATCAGACCATGTATCCGGCGGGTTTCTCGACCGTCGTCTCGATCGGACGCCTCGGTCGGATTCTGGAAGGAGCTCATCGGGCCGGCCATTTCGACGGCGTGGCAACCGTCGTCACCAAATTGTTGTCGGCGGTTCGTCCCGATGTCGCGTACTTCGGTCAAAAGGACCTGCAACAGGTCTCGGTCATCCGGCGCCTCACCGCTGATCTCGATCTCGGCGTCGACATCCGCATGGAGGCCACCGTTCGGGACGACGATGGTCTGGCGCTTTCGAGTCGGAACATCCGCCTGTCACCGTCCGGACGCACCCTCGCCTTGGCCATTCCACGTTCCCTCGAGATCGCTCGGACACGGGCGCAGACGGGCGGGGCCGACCCCGGGACGATCACAAAGGAGATGAACGATTCTTTGACCGAATCCGGATTGACGATCGACTATGCGATCGTGCTCGAGGCCGACACGTTCGAGGAGTCGACGAAGGTGACCGAACGCAGTGTGGCCGTCATCGCCGCCTCGGTCGACGGCGTTCGACTGATCGACAACGTGTTCCTCCTCGGTGATCCCTCGGTACCATCCGATCATGCCGAGCCTCTGGGACGTCTCGACTGATCCAGTCGTCGTGCCCTCGCCGACTTGGCGGGCCGACTACGACATCGTCCTCGTGGGAGCGGGCTTCACGGGACTCTGGACCGCCCTCGCATTGACCGATCTCGATCCGGACCTGCGCATCGGGATCCTCGAGAAGCATCATGTCGGATTCGGTGCGAGCGGTCGTAACGGCGGCTGGTGCTCGTCGATCCTTCCCATGGCCCTCGACCAGATCGAGCGGCGTCACGGACGATCGGCGGCCGTCGAGCTCCAGAAGATGATGATCCGCACGGTCGATGACGTGGGCGCGGTCACGGCGCGACTTGGTATCGATTGCGATTTCGAAAAGGGCGGCACGATCACCCTGATCCGCGACTCCTTCCAAAGAGCAAGAGCCGACACCGACCTGGCCATGTCGAGACACCTGGGGTTGGGCGACGAACACATGAGGCGTCTCTCCTCCGAAGAAACTGCACGATTGGTTCGGGTGGCCGGTCGACCCGAAGCGAACTTCCAGCCGGCATGTGCGGCCCTGCAGCCGCGGAAACTTGTCGCCGGGCTCACTCGAACCTTGATCGATCGAGGCGTGGACATCCATGAGGGCGTCGCCGCTCGCGGCTTCCGAGACCACGCAGTCCTCACCGATCGAGGACCGGTCCGAGCCGGATCGACTCTTCTCTGCACCGAGGCTTACAGCGCACGGTTACCCGGCTATCGCCGATCGATCCTTCCCCTGTACTCACTGATGATCGCGACCGAGCCGCTCTCCGAGGAGATCTGGGACGAGATCGGACTCAGCGGTCGCACGACCTTCGCCGATCATCGCCATCTGATCGTCTACGGCCAACGCACCGCCGACGGACGTCTCGCGTTCGGGGGTCGGGGAGCGCCGTACCACTTCGGCTCACGGATCACGCCCGCCTTCGACACCGACGAACGAGTTCGTCAGCATCTGATCGACGAGCTCGTGGGTTTCTTCCCGGTGCTAGCCGACGTGCGCTGCACGCATCATTGGGGTGGTCCCCTCGGCGTCCCACGTGACTGGAGTTTTTCGGTGGATTACGAACCTCGCTCTGGTCTCGGCCGGGCCGGCGGATATGTAGGTGATGGTGTGGCCACCTCGTTCCTCGCTGGCCACACGCTGGCCGATCTGGTTCTCGGCCGATCCACCGACCGGACACGCCAGCCATTCGTCGGCCATCGGTCCCCTCACTGGGAGCCCGAGCCGGCTCGTTGGATCGCAGTCAACGGTCTGGCCCGGGTCGCTGCTCGGATGGACGCCACCGAGAAGGCCGGTCGACGTCCGGCGCGAATCGTTCGACGAGTGATGTCGCGACTCACCGGAGGATGATTCAGCGGCGTTGACGAGAGTCTCCGTGGCGAGCGACGTGGCGCACACTGAAGACTCCGTCGCCGGAGAGGATCCCCGCGCGCCCGAAGAGTCGTCCGTGCTGCCAATTCGACAAACCGAGTTCGGGTCGACCGAGCGCGTATTGGCCGTCCACCCAGCGAGTGAAACCGTTTCCGACGAACGGAGCATCGGCCAATCGATACACCGTCTCGAGCACCGACGGATCATCCGACAACGCCGAAATCACGAAGTGCGGGCTGTGCTGATCGAAGAGGGAACAACCATCTTCGATTCTGTCGATGAACACGACCGAGCACTCGGGGTCGTCATCCCATTCCCATTCGGTCTTCAAGAAGTCGTCATCGGCATGATCGACGACCCGAACATCACACCGCGGGGCCGCGACCGATTCCAGGAGAACTCGATCGGATGCCCGACAGTGCACGGTGACGCGACCGTTGCGCCTGGCTCCCGCAGCAGCGATACCGGCGAGACCGGTCTCCAGGAGAGTCCGGTCCCCCGCTCGTATACACAACACGTTCAGCGTGTTGCAGACCTTCCGGTCCAGGGATGCATCGATGATCGCGATCACATCGGATGGCGCGACACCATGGTCGACCAGCATCCAAGCACCACCGGTTCCGTGGAGACTCACGGGAATTCCCGACTGTCGGGCGACGGCACCCAACTGCGCGACTGCTTCGCCACTTCCGCGTGCGATGGCCAAGCCGAGACGCCGGTCGGAAAAAAGGGCGTGTCCGGCCGAACGTTCGCCGGATTCCACGAGCGCGACCGCGCCCGTCGGCAGACCGCTCGCCTGCAGAGCCGGAACGACGAGGTCACGATGAATCGCCTGCGCCGTGCTTAGGGCGTCACTACCGATCCGAAAGACGACCGAGTTACCCGATCGAAGAACCCCGGTTGCATCCGCGAACACGTTGGGCCGGCCTTCGAACACGAAACCCACGACACCGAGAGGTGCTCGCCTCTCCTCGACCGACCACGTTCCGTGCTCCACGCGCGCGACGACATCGTCGACCGAGACCTCGAGATCCCGCCACATCCGAAGAGCCGTGGACATGTCGGCCCTCATCTTGGGCGTCAATTCGAGCCGCCCCGTGGCCCGCCCGCGGTCGCGTGCCGAACGAACATCCATCTCGTTCGCCTCCGCCACCGACCCGAACATTTCGTCGTCCTCGAGACGGAGAGCGAACTCCTCGAAGAAGCGACCGATCATCTCCACCGAGGCCGCCGCCACGACTGGTGCCGCGTCGACCGCGGAGGTCACGGCTTGCTCGACCAGTTCGGACACGGAACGCGTCACGTGGATGAGATCTCCGTTCTCCTGAACGACGATCAGTCGGTCACCTGGCGCGAAAGCTGAGGCGAGTTCCTCGCCGACCTCGACGACTCGATCGCCACCGAAGGGAATCTCCTGGCCGGCTGTCAGCGCTCGTAACTCTCGGCCACGGACCGGTGACGACATGACCGCTAGCGTACGGCGTGTTCATCGACCCCGAGGAGCCGACGTGTCGACCGATGACAATCTGTATTTTCGTCAACTGCTCTCGGGTCACGACTTCGCCGTCGGCGACCCGCTGGCTCTTCAGATGGCCAATTTCGTCTACCTCATCGGCGACCGCTCGACCGGCGAGTGCGCGGTCGTCGATCCCGCCTACGCCGTCGAGGACATCGTTCGCGTCGCGGGCCAGGACGACATGCGGATCTCCGACGTCCTCGCGACCCACTACCACCCGGACCACATCGGCGGTTCCATGATGGGTTACCGAATCGAGGGCATCACCAAAATGCTCGAAGCCGGTTCGTACCGAGTCCATGTGAACGAGAACGAGGTCCCTTGGGTCGTACGAACGACTGGAGTGTCCGAATCGGACCTCGTCGCCCACGCTGCTGGCGATTGTGTTCGTATCGGCGACGTCGCCATCGATCTCGTTCACACTCCCGGTCACACACCTGGCAGTCAGTGTTTCCACGTGCGCGGTTGCCTGATCTCGGGCGACACGCTGTTTCTCGACGGGTGTGGTCGTACGGACCTACCCGGAAGCGATGCCGAAAAGATGTTCGAAAGCCTCCAGCTTCTCGACTCACTGCCGGCGAACACCGTCGTCTATCCCGGTCATCGGTATTCGGTTCCGCCATCGGAAACCCTCGCCGAAGTCCGTACTCACAACTTCGTTCTCAAACCCAAGACGAAGGACCAGTGGATGACGATCTTCGGCGGCGGCTGATCAGCCGACGACCGCCGAAAGCACGGCCGACACACCGGCCAGCCCGAGCAGAAAAAAGACCAATCGTCGCGCCGATTCCTCGGTGACGAGTCGGCGAAAACGAGCACCGACGAAGATTCCCCCGACCATGAAGGGGATCGCCGAGAGGCTCGACACTGTCGTGTCTCGGTCGAGATCACCCGTCAGCGCGAAGGCGATGAGCGTTGCGACATTGGCTCCGGTGAACACGATCGACAGCGTCGATCGGAAGACCGCCATCGACACCCCCCGAGCTTGAAGGACGAAGACGAGGGGAGGTCCGTTGGTCGAGAGCGAGGCCGACAAGGCTCCCGACACCACGCCCGCGAGCCATTCGGGGCCGGTTCCCGAGCGTCGTAAGCGGAAGTCGCCGACCAAAAAGGCGGTGGCCACGAGCACCGTGACCCCGAGGACGATCTTGAGAACCGACTCATCCACCCGTGTGAAGACCAGGAGTCCGAGCGGGATCCCGAGAATCGTGCCGGCCAGAAGCCGGCCGACGGTCCCCTTGTGCGCTTGACGCCATCCGCGTGTCATCTGAAATCCGTTGGTCAACAGACCGAGCCAAGTCGAGATGATGACCGCGTCGTGGGTCGGGATCGCCAGAGCGATGAGAGGCACGCCGAGGAGCGAGAAACCAAAACCCGCCGTGTACTGCGCGGCGGCGGCGATGAAAACGCCCCCACCGGTGGCGATCAGGTCGGACCAGGTCACCCTCGGACTCTGCCATTCCGACCCCCGAGTTTCGGCGATTCCTCACGTACGACGCCCTTTGACAAATTGTAAAGTGGCTCCGTGTCGAAGGGGGCGCTGATCGAGGTCCGAAGGACCGGGCTACAGATCGACCCACGTCGTCTTCTGGCCAGGCTCGACGAGCTGGCCGAGATCGGTCCGATCGAGGGTGGTGGATCGTGTCGTCTGGCGCTGACCGACGCCGACCGAGACGGACGCGACCTGCTCGTCACCTGGATGAAGGACCTCGGCCTGCAGGTGAGCATCGATTCGGTGGGCAACGTCGTCGGGCTCTGGAACGTTGGATCAGGCCGACCCGTGATGACGGGCTCACACATCGACACCGTCCGGACGGGCGGTCGCTACGACGGAAACCTCGGAGTCATCGCCGGACTCGAGGTTGTCGAGACCCTCATGCGCGCCGGACTGGAACCTCCCCGACCGTTGGCTGTCGCGTTCTTCACCAACGAAGAAGGCGCACGGTTCCAGCCCGACATGCTCGGCTCGCTCGTGTACGTCGGGGGCATGAGCGTCGAGGAAGCACACGATGTCGTGGCGATCGACGGCGCCCGATTGGTCGTCGAACTCGAGCGAATCGGGTACCTCGGGACCTCGGCCTGCCCGGCATCGGCTCCCCACGCCTTCGTCGAGCTACACATCGAACAGGGTCCGATCCTCGAAGCCGAGGGGATCCGATTCGGAGCCGTGGAGGGCGTACAGGGGATCTCGTGGCAGGAGGTAACCATCAAGGGGCAGAGCAACCACGCCGGCACCACACCCATGAATCTCCGCCATGATCCGGCGTACGTCGCCGCCGCGATCGCCGTCCGACTACGTGAGTTGGCGCTGCGTCTCGGAGGCAATCAGGTCTGCACGGTCGGGAAGATCGATCTGCAACCGAATCTGATCAATGTTGTTCCCAAATCGGCAACTCTCACCCTCGACATCCGGAACACCGACGAAGCGCTACTGCGCCAGGCCGAGGCCGAAGTTGCCGAATTCCTGGAGCAATTGGCCATCTCCGAAGGTGTCGAGATCACGACCCGCCGGCTGGCCCGATTCGAGCCGGTCGACTTCGACCCGCGAGTCATCGATCTGGTGCATTCGACGATCGCCGCGCATGGACATTCGGTGCGACGCCTCCCATCCGGAGCCGGACACGACGCCCAGATGCTCGCGCGTGTGTGCCCGACCGCGATGATCTTCACCCAGTCGCACCTCGGTATCAGTCACAATCCGGCCGAGTACACGTCGCCCGAGGATCTCGCAGCGTCCACCGATGTTCTCCTAGACGTCATGTGGAGCTTGGCCCACACCGAATTCACTTCCGATATCACCGGAGGAAACCCATGAGCGTCCACTTCACCCACGAAGTAGGAACCCGTCGTCTCGTCAATGTCGCCGCCGCGCAGTTGGGCCCGATCCAAAAAGGCGATTCGCGTCGAGAAGTCGTCGAGCGACTCATCGAACTCTTGAAGAACGCTCATTCGCGTGGCGCCGAATTGGTCGTTTTCCCGGAACTGGCCCTCACGACCTTCTTTCCCCGCTGGTTCGTCGACGACATCACCGAGGCCGACCACTGGTACGAGACGGCCATGCCCAACGAGTCCACTCAACCGCTCTTCGACGAAGCGCGTCGACTCGGCGTCGGATTCTGTCTCGGCTACGCCGAACTCACCGAACCCGACGAGCGTGGTCTACGCCATCGATACAACACCCAGATCCTCGTCGAACGGGACGGCGGAATCGTCGGCCGCTACCACAAGGTTCACATCCCCGGCCACGAGACCAATGAGCCCGGACGCCCCTTTCAACACGCCGAGCGGTATTACTTCGAACCCGGTCCCGAGGGGTTCGGAGTCTGGCGGGCCTTCGGCGGAATCGTGGGCATGATGATCTGCAACGACCGGCGTTGGCCCGAGACCTACCGCGAGATGGGACTCCAAGGAGTCGAACTCATCCTCTGTGGATACAACACCCCGATTCATTACGTTCCCGATCCGACGCAGGACATCCTGCAGGGATTCCACAATTCGCTCGTGATGCAAGCGGGCGCGTATCAGAACGGAACATGGGTGGTCGGCGTCGCCAAAGGTGGCGTCGAAGAGGGTGTCGATTCGCTCGGCCAATCGTGCATCATCGCACCGAGCGGACAGATCATCACTCAGACCATCACCACCGGCGACGAAGTCGTCACGGCCGAGTGTGATCTGAATTGGTGCGATCGTTACAAGAAGACTCTCTTCGATTTCGACAAGTACCGTCGCCCCGAGGTCTACCAGCGCATCACCAACCAGCGTGGGGCCGTTCCACCCCCGAACTCGGGAGGTCCGAGATGACCGATACCCGTTCCGACTCCGTGGCCGGGGTTCCGCTCGTCGTCAACGGGCGAAACGTCGAGGTTCGCGGAGACCATCCACACCTCCTCGCCGCGCTTCGCGAGGAACTCGATGTCACCTCTCCGAAGGACGGTTGTTCGCCCTCGGGTCAGTGCGGCTGCTGCACGGTGATGATCGACGGAAAAGTCGTCGTGAGCTGCCAACAACCACTCGCCAAGGTTGCCGGGAAATCGATCACGACCCTCGAAGGCGTCGATCCTTCCGAACGCGACAAGTACGCACGAGCCTTCGCCGCCTGTGGGGGCCTCCAGTGCGGCTTTTGCATTCCGGGCATCGTGATGCGCGCCAAGGCTCAGGTCGACAAGAAGGGTGCCGAACTGACCCGCGACGACATGTCGCGTCATCTCGGCGCCCATCTCTGCCGCTGCACCGGCTACGTCAAGATTCTCGAGGCGATCGAAGCCGTGGCCCAGGACTCGATCCCCGAACCGAGCATCGCCGGCGGTGTCGGAGCGAGTGGCGCCAAGTACGAGGCGGCCGAACTCGCGTTGGGCGATCGGGGCTACGTGGACGACATTCGCATTCCGGGAATGCTGCACGCAGCTCTGCATCTCACCGCACACTCCCGCGCCGACGTCGTGGCCATCGACGTCGAAGCGGCCAGTTCGGCACCCGGAGTCGTCGCCGTCTTCACCGCAGCCGATATTCCAGCCGAACTCCGAGTCGGTCTCATCCACAAGGACTGGCCGATCATGATTCCCGTGGGCGGCCGTACCAGTTATGCCGGCGACGTTCTGGCGATCGTCGTGGCCGACTCGCGCCTGCACGCCCGTGCCGCCGCCGAGCTCGTCTCGGTCGAGTATTCGGTACTCACTCCCCTGACCGACCCCCGACGAGCCATCGATTCCAGCGAGATCGCCGTGTGGGGCACCGAGAGCAACATCCTCAGTCGAAGCGCTTACCACCGCGGCGACGTGGATGCCGCACTCGCTTCGTCGACCCACATCGTCAAAGAGTTCTTCACCACTCAGCGAATCGAGCACGCTTTTCTCGAGCCCGAAAGCACGTTGGCCGTACCGTCGGAGCGAGCCGGGCGGCGCCACCTTCACGTCTACTCGGGTGGACAGGGCGTGTGGGACGACCGCAACGACATCGCTCGCGTTCTCGGCGTCGACAACTCTCAGGTCACCGTCGAGCTCGTCACGAACGGGGGTGCTTTCGGAGGCAAAGAAGACATGAGCAATCAGGCTCAAACGGCTTTGGCCGCGTGGCTCCTCGATCGTCCTGTCAAATGCACACTCACGCGAGAAGAGTCGTTTCGTATCCACGCAAAGCGACATCCGATCCAGATGGAGTACGAGATCGGCTGTGATGCCGACGGGAACCTGACCGCGCTCCGTGTTCGCGCCATCGGAGACAGTGGGGCGTACGCGAGTGTGGGCATGAAGGTTCTCGAGAGAATGGCTGGACACGCGTCGGGTCCGTACCAACTGCCCGCCATCGATGTCGAAGCCATTGCCGTCCGCACCAACAACCCGGTCTGCGGGGCGTTTCGCGGCTTTGGCGCCAATCAAGCCCAATTCGCCATGGAAGGCGTTCTGGACCGTTTGGCCGAAAAGGTCGGTATCTCCGGATGGGAGATCCGAAAGCGCAACGTGATCAAACCCGGAATGGTGTGGGGTCCGGGCCAGATCATGGACGACGGTTGCCTGGGCGCCGAACGCTGCCTCGACACCATCAAACCGCACTACGACGAAGCTTTGGCGAGCGGTCGTCCCACCGGACTCGGACTCGGACTCAAGAACAGTGGCCTCGGCAACGGCTTCAAAGAAGTCACCCGGGCCGTCGTCCACTTCCGCGCCGATGGAATCGTCGAAGTCCGGCACGGCTGGACCGAGATGGGTCAGGGCATCAACACCGTCGCTCGACAGGTCGTCGTCGAGGAACTGAACGTCGATCCGAGCCGCATCCGCGTCTTCGTGGATACCACCCGTGAACTCGGATTCGGTCAGACGACCGGATCTCGCGGGACCCTCATGGGCGCGGGCGCCGTGAAGGCCGCGTGCGAGGCGGCGCGCGCCGCTCAGTGCTCGGTCGGGGTCGATCACGTCGGTGAATACCGCGTGGACTGGACCGACAAATTGGGAGAAGTCGAAAACCCGACCATCCACTCGACCTTCGGCTACGCCGCACAACTCGTCACTCTCGATCCCGAGTCGGGAAAGGTGGCTCGCGTCGTGGCCGCCCACGACGTCGGACGCGCCGTCAACCCGACTTTGTGCGAGGGACAGATCGAAGGCAGTGTCCACATGGGACTCGGCTACGCGTTGACTGAGGACTTTCCGGCCGATCCGGAAACTGGCTTTCCCTTGCCGACGACGCTTCGTTCGCTCGGAATTCTGCGCGCCAAGGATGTTCCCCCGATCGACGTGATCCTGGTCGAGTCACCCGAACCGAATTCTCCCTATGGAATCAAAGGAGTGGGCGAGATCGGTCTGGTTCCGACGGCCGGCGCGGTTGCCGCCGCGCTCAGAGCGCACGATGGACAGTGGCGCAACTCCTTGCCCATGCGTCCCGGTGGCGCCGAGGACTGACCCGTGTCCTCGCAGACTCCCGGCATGGTGTGCGGTCACCACCATTTGTATTCGACGTTGGCGCGTGGGATGCCCGCTCCCCCGATTCAGCCCACCGATTTTCGAAGCATTCTCGAACAGATTTGGTGGAGGCTGGATGCGGCGCTCGACCTCGACATCCTCCATTGGTCGGCCAAGCTCGGAGCGGTGGAAGCGCTGATGTCGGGAACCACGGGAATCGTCGATCATCACGAGAGTCCCCAGGCGATCGAAGGAAGTCTCGATGTGATCGCCGAAGCGTGTGCAGAAGTAGGAGTACGCACCGTCTGCTCGTACGGCATCACCGAGCGCCATGGTGTCGACGGCGGTCGGCGAGGATTGGCCGAGAACGAGCGCTTCATCAAGTCCGGAGGACGAGGGATGGTCGGCGTCCACGCCGCATTCACCTGTTCGGACGCGCTGTTGGAGGATGCCGCCGGCCTGGCCCGAGATCTCGGAGTCGGGGTCCACATCCACGTGGCCGAAGGTCCCGACGATCACGACGCCGGCCGTCGACTTCGCGAACTGGCGCGTGGCGATTGGCTCCTCGTCCATTGTGTCGGTCTCTCCGAACCGCTCCCCGGCCGGATCGCTCACAATCCGCGGAGCAACATGAACAACTCAGTCGGATACGCGCGTCCTTCTCGCTTCGAATCTTCGGTCGTCCTCGGAACCGACGGAATCGGTGCCGACATGCTCGAGGAGTTCCGACTCGCCTACGTTGCCCACCGCGACGATGACGTCACCGCCTCACCCGAGAGCGCGTGGTCATGGCTCGAGAACGGGTACGAACTGATTCCGGAATGCGGCAACGATGCGGTGACGTGGTCGTACGACATGGTCGACTCGCCGTGGCACGTCGCATTCACCCCCGGTATCCGGGCCGTCCGAGTCGAGTCGAGCGAGGGCGAGGTCCTGCTCGAGGACGGTCTCCCCACTCGCGTGGATCTCTACGAAATCAGAGCCAAAGCGGCTGAAGCGGCCGAGCGACTCTTCCGACGCCTCTCATGAACCGACACGAAATGCAGCCCTCTTCGAAGGAAAGACCATGACCAGACATCAACCAGTCGCGATCTACTTGCAGGATGCCCATCGGATCCGCGAAGGAATGGAATTCGCCCGCTACGCCGAGGCCAAGGGTTTCGACGCGGTGTGGCAGGCCGAGAGTCGGCTGGTTCGCGAGGCCACGGTGCCCATGGCGGCCTTCGCGAGCGTGACCGACACCATCAAGATCGGAAGCGGAGTCGTCGACTGCTGGAGCCGCAACCCGGCTCGCTTGGCCGCGACTTTCTCCACCCTCGACGACCTTGCCCCCGGCCGAGTGATTCTTGGTATCGGCGCCTGGTGGGATCCGCTCGCCAAGAAGGTTGGCATCGACCGCGCCAAGCCACTGCGGGTGATGCGGGAGATCGTGACGTCGGTGCGTGCGCTCCTCCACAACGAGAACGTGACGTTCCACGGGGAATACGTCCAACTGGACGGCGTCGAACTCGATTACGTATATCAGGAGCGTCGGCCCAAGGACGTTCCGATCTACATCGGTGCGACTGGCATGCAGATGATGGAACTCACCGGAGAGATCGCCGATGGTGCGGTGCTCAATTACCTCGTCTCCCCCGACTACAACGACCAAGCGATCGAGGCTCTCGAAAAAGGCGCCGCGAGGGCGGGTCGGAGTCTCGACGACATCGATCGACCCCAACTCGTCGTCTGCAGCGTGCATGAGGATCGCCAGACCGCCATCGACATGGCGCGCCTCATGGTCACCCAGTATCTCGGTCAGCAACCACACATCATGAAGGCGTCCGGGGTTCCGCAATCGCTTCTCGACAAGGTTGGCGAGGTCCTGACCTGGCCCGCCACACACGAGCAAGTGGTCGCAGCGAGCAAGCTCGTACCGGACGAGATCGTTCACATGCTCACGGCCAGCGGGACTCCCAGCGAGGCCCGGGCCAAAGTCGCCCACTACATCGAACACGGCTGCACCTGTCCGATCCTGTACCCACTGGGTGACGTGAAAGCCATGATCGACGCCTTCTCTGGATGGGACGGGAGTCCTCGATGAGCGTGCTACTGCCCAACAGCGTCGACGAACTCGAGCGCATCCTTGCCGAATCTCCGGAGCACACGATCCTGAGCGGAGGTACCGACCTCATGGTGGAGGTCAACCTGCACGGGCGCCGTCCGACGGCCATCGTCTCGTTGCGCAGAATCGAAGAACTCCGACAATGGAGCGTCGAAACCGATCGGGTGATCATCGGTGCCACACTTCCCTACGCCGCCATGGAAGTCGGCGAGCTGGCGACACTCGTGCCGGCGCTGGCCCAGGCGGCTCGGACCGTCGGTTCGCCACAGATTCGCGCCGCCGGCACTTTGGGAGGCAACCTCGGCACGTGCTCACCCGCCGGTGACGGGCTCCCGGTTCTCTCGGCACTGAACGCCACCATTCACGTGCGGGGAAACGGTGAACGACGGGACATCTCGTTCGCCGACTTCATGATCGGTGTCAAGCGAAACGCACTGCGTCCGGGTGAATTCGTGCACTCGGTGTCACTTCCCCGATTCGAGGGTTGGCAGGGCTACGCGAAAGTCGGAACCCGCAATGCGATGGTCATCGCCAACGCGTCCGTCTGCTTGGTTCGCGACCGAACGGCAGCCGAAGTACGGGTGGCACTCGGAGCCGTTGGACCGACGATTCTTCGTTGCCCTGACGCCGAAACCTGGCTCGTCGCCAACTTCGACCCGCGCCAGACAACTCCCCCGGCGCCCGATGTCCAGGCCGAATTCGCGCGCCGCGTCGCCGAGGCTTCGCGTCCCATCGACGATCATCGCTCGACCGCCGAATACCGCCGCCACGCCGTCGGCGTGCTCGCGCGTCGCCTACTTGAAAGGTCCTACCAATGAGTACTGCTTCGGGCATCGGTAACGAGAACTACACGCTCACCGTCAATGGTCGTGCCCACCACGTCAAGGACTCGTGGATCGGCGAAAGCCTCCTCTACGTCCTACGCGAGCGATTGGGACTACCGGGTGCGAAGGGAGCGTGCGAACAAGGCGAGTGCGGAAGTTGCACGGTCGTGGTCGACGGGCGGGCCGTGTGCTCATGTCTCGTTCTCGCGGCGTCCGTCGTCGACACCACGATCGTCACGGTCGAGGGCCTCGGAGAGGGAGGGCGACTGAGCGATGTTCAGCAGGCCTTCCTCGACTGTGGAGGTGTCCAGTGCGGCTTCTGCACACCCGGCTTCATCGTCGCGGTTCACCATCTGCTGGAGTCCGAGCCCGAACCCGACGATCATCAGATTCGCGAGGCCCTGTCCGGAAACATCTGTCGCTGTACCGGGTACGGACGAATTCTCGAAGCGGTTCAGCAAGTCGTGGTGGCAAGGAGGTCCAAGTGAGTGCCATCTCCACCGTTGCCCCTCCCCGTCCGGGAACCCTCGGCACCGACGCGTCACGCCCCGATGGTGTGGCCAAGGTTCAAGGCGGATTCGCATTCAGCAGTGACATGTGGGCCGAGAACATGTTGTGGGGTGCGACCCTGCGCAGCCCGCATCCCTACGCCCGTATCGTCTCCATCGACACGAGCGCGGCGTGGAAGATCGCCGGAGTCGAGGCGATCGTCACCGCCGAGGATGTACCCGGTCAGCCCACGTACGGGCTCATCATGCAGGATCAGCCCGTGTTCGCGCGTGTCGGCGACACGGTCCGTTACACGGGTGAGCCGATCGCCGCTGTGGCCGCTGATCATCCCGAGACCTGCAAGCGAGCGCTGGCCGCCATACGAGTCGAATACGAGGTCCTCGAACCCGTGCTCGATCCCGAGTCCTGTATCGATGGCTCTGCACCGTCGATCCACCCCGAGGGCAACGTCCTTCGCCATCAGCGGATCCTTCGCGGCAATGTCGACATCGCCGGCGATGTCGTCGTGGAGGGCATCTACGAAGTCGGCATGCAGGACCAGGCTTTCCTCGGACTCGAAGCCGCCCTCGCGCTGCCCGATCCCGGCGGGACCGGAGTCGAGCTCTACATCGCGACCCAGTGGCTGCACGAGGATCGCAAACAGATCGCCGCGTGTCTCGGCCTTCCCGAGGACAAGGTTCGTCTCGTCCTCGGAGGAGTGGGCGGGGCTTTCGGAGCCCGCGAGGACATCAGTCTCCAAGTCCACACGTGCCTGCTCGCCCTACGTACTTCCCGACCGGTGCGTATCGCTTACGGCCGCGAGGAGTCGTTCTACGGCCACGTCCACCGTCACCCGGCCAAGATCTGGATGCGTCATCATGCCGATCGTGACGGCCGACTCGTGAAGGTCGAATCACGAATGGTCTTCGACGGAGGCGCCTACTGCAGCACGTCGCCCGCAGTCCTGATCAATGCGATCACCCACACGCAAGGCCCGTACAAGTGCGAGAACGCCATCGTCGAAGGTTGGGCTCTCAGAACGAACAATCCACCGTGTGGAGCCATGCGTGGTTTCGGTGTGGTTCAGGCATGTTTCGCTCACGAGAGCCAGATGGACAAACTTGCCGCAGCTTGCGGAGTCGACCCGGTCCGGATCCGCCTTCTGAATGCCATGCAGACCGGTGATCGACTCATCACCGGACAGATCGTGGACAGCGTCGCCCCGGTTGCCCAATGCATACGCGAGACCGCAGCCATCCCCCTCCCGCCCGAGATGGTGGCTGATCCGAACGTCCTCGATCTCCCGGGTGGCAGTGGCCGTACCGCCGATCGCCATCACATCAAGCGGGGCGTGGGCTGGGGCGTCAGCATCAAGAATCTGATGTACAGCGAGGGCTTCGACGATTACTCCACGGCCCGCTGTCGTATCGACGACGGAGTAGTGACCATCAAATTCGCCACTGCCGAGGTCGGACAAGGCTTCGTGATGCTCGCCCAACAGATCGCCCGAACCGTGCTCGGCGTGGACGACGTCCTGCTCGACACCATCGATACCCAAGTGGGATCAGCCGGATCGTCATCGGCGAGCCGACAGACCTGGATGAGCGGTGGCGCGGTCGATGCCGCCTGCCGCGCGGCGCGCGACGAGTTGTTGCGTCTGGTGGCCGCCGAGAACGGCCTCGACTCTTCACGTCTTGCCATCGAAGGCACCGACATCGTCGAGGTTGGCGGTTCCTTTCGAGTACCGGTCGTCCACGCGGCAAAGGGACGGCGCATCGACGAAACGCGGGAATACCACCACGAGCCGACCGAGGATCTCGACGAGAACGGTCAGGGCAACTGTCACGTCGCGTTCGCGTTCGTGGCGCATCGGGCCGTCGTCGACGTCGACACCGAGCTCGGCCTCGTCAAGGTCGTGCAGGTGGCCACCGCACAGGACGTCGGCCGCGTTCTCAATCCGAAGAGTTGCGTCGGACAGGTGGAAGGCGGAATCGCCCAGGGACTCGGTCTGGCCGTGATGGAAGAGATCATCGTCAAGGACGGTCGGGTTCGAAACCCCAGTTTCACCGACTACTTGTTGCCGACGTTCCTCGATGCCCCTCAGGTCGACGTCGTCTTCGTGGAGGAATTCGAACCCAAGTCGCCACTCGGCGCAAAGGGTGTCGGCGAACCACCGTGTATCTCGGTCACCCCGGCCATCGCCAACGCGATTCGTCAGGCGACGGGGCGTGAACTTCCACGTGTACCGGTTCGGCCTTCCGACATCTGCCTCTGAACCTAGACCCGCATCGACGACCGCATCAGATCAGTCCGAGTCGCGCCATCAGATCCTCGGGGACTTCGATCCGCTTCAGTTCCTCTCGGAGGATCTCGGTCGCCTCGCGTTCCAGACCGGACGGGTTCTCGTGCGCGGCGAGATTCACATCTTGATCGGGATCCACCCGACGGTCGTACAGCAGATTCGTATCGACGAGGCCACCGTAGGCCCAGAACGGTAGGAGATCACCTTCGACGAAGGGTTGCCGAATCACCGGGACGTCCGAACCCGGCATGCGGTCCAACCAGGCTCGACCATCGGGAAGGGGCAGGCGAATGTCGGGGCGCGCGTGAATCGGCATGGTGCTCCAACGGTTCGACCACATCGACAGTGGGAAACCGGATCCCACCGACCCGCGCGTGTACGAGACGTCCTCGGTGACGAGAAGAACTTCTCGACCCCAGTAACCCGATAGCACGGCCTCTCTCACCGGTTGATCGGAGTCGATCACGTCCACGAGTGATCGACCGTGCGTGCGATGGCCGGGCTGGACTCCGAAGACGTCGCACAGCGTCGCGTGAATGTCGACCGTGGTGGTGAGTCGCTGAGTACGACGTGCTTTGGCGCCCGGCCAGCGGATCATCAACGGGATGTGGCCCAGCGGATCGTGGATCGGATGCGCCGGCTTGCCCCATACGCCGCGCTCCCCGAGGTAGTGACCGTGGTCGGTGCACACCACCACTGCGGTGCGTTCGGCATCCGGACTCTCGTCGACCGCACGCAGGACTTTCCCGAACCAGTGGTCGATCATCGAGAGTTTGGCTCCGTACGCGGCCCGCAACGAGCGGGCTTCGGCTTCCGAGATGATTCCCTTGGCTACCGCATCGACGGCGTACGGCGGCCAGATGAGCCAGGGGTCGTCGGTGTACCGACGGTATTTGGACGCCCAAGGTTCGGGCGTGTCGAACGGCTCGTGCGGATCGAATTCGTCGACGAGAAGAAATGACTTTTGGTGTCGTCCGGCATTGGCTCGAATCCAATCGGCAGCCGCCCGCATGGTCGCCGGTCCGGGGAATTCCGTTTCGTCCCGGAACCACGTGCGAGAGGTGTCGTAATGGAAGTGAGCGCGGGGATTGCGCTCGACGGGTAGGGCCGGACTCCCGCACCACGTTTCATCCTCGACCGTTCGCCAGGGATCGTTCTCGTGCCCGCGGGTGTACTCCCATGCGGTGAAATCCGTGTGATAGTTCTCGCCTCCGACCTCGAAGAGATGCGGGTGATCCGAGATCAGCATCGTGGTCACGCCGTTCCTCCGCAGGTCCCGGGTGATCGCGTCCTCCCAGATCTCGATGGAACCCCACGGCCGCCACGGAAAATCGAGGGCCCCCACGAGAAGGTCGTGGCGAGCCGGCATGCACGGCAATGACCCGGCGTGATGACGGTCGAAAACGATCGCCTGGCGGGCAAAGGCGTCCAGAGACGGCGTCTCGAACTCACTCGAACCGTACGCCCCGAGGAGATGACGATTGAGGCTGTCGAGCAGGACGACCACGACGTGGTCCGGTTGCGATGCCGTGACCTCCCCCACATCCTCAACGCTAGGCCTCCGACCATCCGGGGCGTACGATGCCCCTATGAGCGGAGACCTCGGATTCCAGCCCTTCGATTGCGACAACCACTACTACGAGGCTCTCGACGCGTTCACCCGGCACTTGGATCCCAAGCTCGGTCCTCGTTGTGTGCAGTGGGCCGAGATCGACGGGCGCCGGTATCAGGTCGTGGGTGGACGGGTGAGCCGAGTGGTGACGAATCCGACCTTCGACCCGATCGCGCCGGCCGGAGCGATGCACGACTATTTCCGAGGCAACCCGGAGGGGAAGAACCCGCTCGAGTTTCTGAGCAAACGTGAGCCGATCAGACCCGAGTACCGCGACCGCGATGCGCGCCTGCGCACGATGGACTCCCAGGGCGTCGGACGCATCTGGCTCTTTCCGACCCTCGGAATGTTGTACGAGGAACTCTTGAAGCACGATCCCGAAGCGGTTGCCATCACCTTTCAGGCGTTCAACCGGTGGCTACTCGAGGATTGGGGATTCGATTACCAGGGTCGCATCTTCGCCGGTCCGTACATTTCGCTCGCCGACATCGATTGGGCCACACGTGAGGTCGAGTGGTGCATCGACAACGGCGCACGGACCATCGTGATGCGCCCAGCCGCCGTCCACACCTCGACCGGTGTCCGGAATCCCTTCGACACCTACTTCGATTCGTTCTGGTCGCGCGTCGATGAAGCGGGTGTCACGGTCGTGATCCACGCCGGCGACAGTGGGTACTCCAGTAACGGCTACGCCAACGATTCGTTCTCGGCTCAGTTCACCTCTGGTGGCTGGAAGCCGACGATCAAGAGCTTCGCCATCGAACGAGCAGCCCAGGACTTCATATTGACCTCGGTCTTCGAGAAGATCTTCGACCGTTTCCCGCGTCTGCGCATGGCGAGCGTCGAAAACGGCTCCGGCTTCTTGTCCGATGCCGCTCAGAAACTCACGTCGACGGCCAAGAAGATGCCGGGCTACTTCGGTGAGGATCCCGTCGAGACCTTCCGGCGCCACTGGTGGATCAATCCGTTCTGGGAGGACGATGTGGACGAGGTCGTCGCGGTCATGGGAGCCGACCGGGTTCTCTTCGGATCCGATTGGCCGCACATCGAAGGCATGCCGTCTCCCCTCGACTACCTACCCGAGCTCAAAGCGTTCGACGACGCTGACCGTCGACGCATCCTCCACGACAACGTCGAATACCTGAACACTCCGCTCGCCTGACGTTCGCGTCGGCGGCCTGACCGCCTCGGCCCGGGCTCACCACGTGTCGATGTTCGGGCGCTTCTTTTGTGTGCGGGTGGGGCGGTTCCACGAGGACACGATTGCCGAGATCCACGACCGCGTATCGATCGGATCGATCACGTCGTCGATCTCGAAGTGCGTCGCCACCGACAGGCCCTTGCCGTGCTCATACATCCGATCGACCATGGACTGAAACGTCTCTTCGCGCTCGACCGGGTCGTTGATGGCTGCCAGTTCGGCGCGATATCCGAGGCGAACCGCACCCTCGAGGCCCATGCCTCCGAATTCACCGGTCGGCCAGGCGACACAAGCCAGCGGCGCCTTGGTGGAACCGCCCATCATGGCCTGCGCGCCAAGACCGTACGCCTTACGAAGCACGATCGAGACCATGGGCACCTCGATGTTCACACCGGTCACGAAAAGCCGACTGCAATGCCTCACGAGCGCAGTCTCCTCCACCTCCGGACCGACCATCATCCCCGGAGTGTCGACCAATGTGACGACCGGGAGGTCGAAAGCATCGCACAGCTGCATGAACCTCGCCGCCTTGTCGGCTCCGTCGCTGTCGATCGCCCCGGCCAGGTGGGCAGGATTGTTGGCCACCACGCCGACGGGTCGCCCCTCTACGCGCGCGAGCGCGGTGATCATTCCCACGCCGAAGTCGCGTCGTAACTCCAGAACCGAATCGGTATCGAACAAACCGTCGACGACCCGTCGCACGTCGTACGCCTTCTTGCGATTCTCGGGCACCATGTCACGCAGCGCGTCCTGAGGGGGTGAGGTCCAACTGCTCAGCGGACCCTGGAAGTATGCGAGGTACTTCTGGGCCAGGCGGACGGAATCGGCATCGTCCCTCGCCACCAGATCGACGACGCCGTTTTTTCGTTGCACCTCCAGCGGGCCGACGTCATCGGCCGAAACGACACCGAGACCTCCTCCCTCGATCATCGCCGGACCGCCCATCCCGATGTTCGACCCTTCGAGAGCGATCACGACGTCACAACAACCGAGAATCGCGGCGTTGCCGGCGAAGCAGTATCCACCCGTGATACCGACCAGGGGAACCAGACCCGACAGGCGGGCGAAATCATGGAATGCCCAGCAATCGAGTCCGGAGACTCCCAATCCGTCGGTGTCGCCGGGTCGACCGCCTCCTCCTTCGGCGAAAAAGACGACCGGTAGCCGGAGGCGCTCGGCCACGTCGAACAGTCGGTCCTTCTTGCGATGGTTCTGCTGACCCTGCGTGCCGGCGAGCACGCTGTAGTCGTACGACATCGCCACCACCCGATTTTCTCGGCCGTTGAAGATCGAACCGTTGACGGTGCCGATGCCCCCGACCAGTCCATCGGCTGGCGTGCGCTCGATGAGATCGTCCAACGATCGGCGACGACGTTGGGCGGCCACGACCAACGGTCCGTACTCCACGAAGGAGCCCGGATCGACCAGATCGGCGACGTTCTCGCGCGCCGTACGCCGACCAGACGAGTGGCGCTTGGTCGTCGCCGCGTGGCGCGCGACATCCGAGTGAGCCTGGTGACGGCTCGCGACCTCCACCACGTCCCTTCGCTCGATCGGACCCGAGTTCTCAGGATCGGCGTCGGCGACCTCCGTTCGAATCATGTCCACAACGGCGAGGAGATCACCCTCGCGAACCGTGTCTCCCACCTTCACCGCGACCGACAGCACTTCGCAGGCGAACTCGACACCGACGTCGTGCTGCATCTTCATCGACTCGAGGATGACCACCGCAGCACCGGCGCGGCGCTGCTCGCCGACCGCGACCACATGCAGGACCGTCCCCTGCATCGGCGCCAACAGACGTCGCGACATCAGGCGCTCGGTTGGAACCGAACCCGGGCCTCACGCGGACCGCGCACCTGACCGCCCGCCCACGTGACCTTCTCGGGTTCGATCAATTCGAACTCGGGGATCCGCTCGAGGAAGACATCGATGGCCACCCGAAGTTCCATACGGGCGAGATTCGATCCCGCGCAACGGTGGATTCCCGCACCGAAAGCCACGTGGCGGTTGACCTGCCGGTCGATGATCACCCGATCGGCATCCTCGAACACTCGCGGGTCGCGGTTCGCGCCCGGGAAATTCATCAGAATTCGCTCACCGGCCTTCATCGGACAGCCGTTGTAGTCGACGTCATCGAGAAGCCGGCGGGCCATGGTGACCGGCGAATAGGCGCGCAGGAACTCTTCGATCGCCGTAGGGAGGAGGTCGGGTTCGTTCACCAGACGACGCCGATCGTCGGCATGCGATGCGAGATGCCACAGGGACGAGCCGATCGACGACCACGTGGTATCGACACCGGCGATCAGCAAGAGGCTCGACATTCCGAGAATGACCGATTCCTCGATGGGTTTCCCTTCGATCTCGGTGTGGAGGAGCTCGGAGATCAGATCGTCGGCCGGGTGGAGTCGCCGATGGGCCACGGCCTCCTGGAAGAAGCCGATGACACCCATGATGCCGCGTCGCCGCCGCTCCTCGTCGTAGGCGAACTCGAGAACGTCCCGAACCCAGCCGGTGAAAGTGTCGCTCAAATCCTCGGGCACACCGAGTATGTGGGCGATGACGCGAACGGGAATCTGCTGGGCGTAGTCGCCGGCCACGTCGCATTCGCCGACATCGATGAACGAGTCGATCAGGCGATGGCAGAGCGCCCTGGTCATCGGCTCGTAGGAGGCCGACTTCTGAGGACTCATCCAGGGCAGGATCAATCGACGGGTCCAGGTGTGCAAAGGCGGGTCGGAACTGATCGGCGGAACACCGTACGGCAAGAGGACCGGTCCGGCCTGACCATCGACGGCTGCCGGAGGCGGCATCACCGCAATTCCGCCACCGGACGGGAACGTCTCGATGTCGCGGGCGATGTTCGTGACGTCCTCGTAGGTCGTCGGCAACCACGAACCGCCCCAGCGGTCGGAGTGGGCCATCGGGCAGCGTTGACGCAGGTCGCTCCAGATCGGATACGGGTTTCGCACGTAGTCGGGGTCGAAGATGTCGTAATCAGTGGCCCAGTCGGCCACGGGCTTCTGCTCGGGCATCACAATCCTCCGGAATCCGACTGTAGGGCGAATTCCTCGAGCGAATCAGCGAACTGGGACCAAAGTCCCCGCGGATGATCGTGCCCCATGCCGTCGATCGCCAGGAATCGCGCCCCCGGCACGACCTCGGCCGTCCGGCGACCACCCGAGATGTCGATCAGCGTGTCGGCGGTGCCATGGACGACCATGAAAGGGACGCGAACCGACCGCAACCTCTCCGATCGACTTCTATCGCGCCGTGCCGCCTGATATTGACGCGCGGTGCCCTCCGGTCGACACGCCCGATCGAACGCCCGACCGGCGATTTCTCGTTGGATGTCCCACTCGACGAGACCCGGACTCCCCCAGACCCGCTGACCCGCCAGATGAGCTTCGATGGCCTCGTCACGATTCCGCGAACCGGGGGTGAGAAGCAGCTGTTTTGCTTCTTCCGTCGGCTGCCCTACGTCGCGATCGCCGGTGGTCGACATCACCGATGTCACCGACGCGACACGATCAGGATGCTCGATCGCCATCGTTTGCACGATCATTCCACCGAGCGAGGTCCCCCAAACGTGGGCTCGTTCGACTCCGAGGAAATCGAGAATCGCCATGCCGTCGGCGGCCATGTCGGATAAGCCGTAGCCCACGGGACCATCGTCGGACAATCCGACGTCTCGATTGTCGTAGCGCACGACTCGCAGGCCACGCGCTGCGAACTCGAAGCACATCTCGTCGCGGAAGGTGATCGACTGTGCCCCCAGACCGTTGACGAGAAGCAACGTCGGATGCGTCGGATCACCGAAGACCTCGAAGTACAACGACACTGCGCCGTTGGAGCAGTACGGCATCTCAACCTCCCGGATTGGCCGACAGATGGGCGAAACGTTCGGGCCGACGCTGATTCCGATACTCGACCACGATCGGCTCGAGATCGGACGGGCTCGCGCCGTGGAGGATCACCCCGTCGGCGCCGATGTCGAACTGGCCGTTGATCTTGGCCACGCATTCCTTCGGGCTGCCCGTGGCCGCAGCCGACAACCATTCGGCGGGAATCAAGGGGGCGATGCGCTCGAGATCCTCGGTTGTGCCAACCGCATCGAAGGCGCCCCGAAAGCCGCGCACGAACTCATCGGCCCGGAATCGCGCGAGAACCGCAGGGTCCCAACCGTTGGTCTCGACCATCAGGTCGCCGTAGGCCTGGAGATAGGTCGCCAGACGGCCAACGGTCTTTTTCAGACGGATTGCCTCGGGGATGTGATCCCCGATGGTCGCGAACACCGACCACACTCGAACCCGATCGGGATCCCTCCCGGCCTTCTCGGCCGACTCCTTCACGATCCTGACGCATCGGGCGAGGGTCTCGTCGGAGAAGAACGTGTGCAGGATCACGCAGTCGAAGGCCCGACCGGCCATGGCCAACGTGGACGGGCCGAAAGCCGAGACGCCGAGCGGAATCGCTTCGTCGAAAAGGGGATCGAGCGCCAGCAGAGGATATTTCCCGACCGGGCCGTCATGACCGACGACGACCTCGCCTCTGAACAGACGCCTCATCAGGCCGGCGAAATCCTCCATCTGCGCCGTGGTGATCTTGGGTAATCCATAGGCCGAAAATAGCGGCGAGATACCCCGACCGAGTCCGAGACAAAAGCGTCCGTCGGTGAGACGGTGCATGGTGGTGGCGTAAGAAGCAGTCACCAAAGGATGGCGAGTGTTGTGATTGGTCACTCCCGTCGCAATCCCGATGGTTTCTGAGACCGCACCCACGGCTCCCGAGAGCGTCACCGCCTCTTTGATGTTGAAACGTTCGGAGATGAAGGCCGAGCCGAGACCGAGGCGCTCGGCATCCTTCACCTCGCCGATGAGATCACGCGGGGAACGCGGCGCTCCGGCCAGGGTGTAGAAACCGAGTTCGTTCAACCGTTCCGTGGTGCCGACCATGGCCCGATCTTTGCCGATGACCGACCCCGTCATTCAGCCCGACGGAGGCCGGAATCCGGAAAGCAGGTGACGCACGGCGCGCGATGAAAACGCCGTCACCGCCGAGGATGGTTCGGCGAAGAGATCCGTGTGATGTTCAGCGATCGCCTCCGGGGTCAGGGGTCGAGCTGCGAAACCGGACGCGAGCGAGATGCTGAGAGCGGCCTGCCAGCCGGCCCCCACGCAGAAGGTCTCACCATTGGCCGGGCAGTCCGCGTGACTGAGCCAGAGAACGAGGGGGGCCACCAAGGCGGGATCCAGCCAGGCGCCGAGCTCCTCGGACCACGGGATCGGCCCGAATGGCGTGCCCCGACGGGTCTTGGCATACGGAAGGACCACATTGGCTGAAATGCCCATCGACGCCCCCTCGCTCGCCATGCCGCGCGTGAGGCCGATCACGCCCATCTTGGCCATCGCGTAGACCGTTCCGTCCGGAACTCCCCCGAGAGCGGCACCGGACGAGACGTTGACGAATCGTCCTCCCCTGTTCGCCTTCATCCAGCGCCACGCCGGCCGCGACACATTGAGAGCTCCACGCAATTGGGTGTCGATCAAGGCGTCGATGCCGTCCTCGGGGAAGTCGTCAAAAGCGGCCATCCGAACTTGTCCAGCGTTGTTGACGACGATGTCGACGCGACCGAAGTTGTCGAGAGCGCACTCGATGATCGATCGGCCGCCTTCGGGGGTGGCGATCGTGTCGTGGTTGGCCACCGCCCGACCCCCGCCGGCACGAATCGAGCTCACCACCTCATCGGCTGGATTGACATCCGGCGCCTTGGCCAATCCGTCGGTGTCGGAGATCCCGACACCGAGATCGTTCACGACGACCGATGCACCACGCGCCGCGAAGGCCAGTGCGTACTCGCGACCGAGGTTCCGGCCCGCGCCGGTCACGACCACGGTTTTGCCGGCGAAATCGATCATCGAACAAGTGTGGCAGATCCGCCTTCGAGAAACCTCGTGGCGTCGGCCAACGCGTGCGGATCCTGCACGAAGAACATGTGACCGCCGACGTATTCGCGGTAGGTCGCTCCGTCGATCGCCTTCGCGATATTCATCCCGTTGGCCGCCGGTGCGATGCCGTCAAACGATCCGGACATCACCAAGGTCTCGGCTCGAACCGCTTCCAGGCGATCACTCACATCGTGACCTCGGCGAGCCTCCATCTGCTGCCGCTCACCGTCGTGGACGGGACGATCCTCGATCGACTGATAGATCAGTGCTCGCAAGGATGGATGTTCGTTCAAGTACTCGGGGGTGAAACGGGTGTCGGTCAGGATCGGCATACGTCGACGTTTCTCGGCGATCGGAACATCGAGGAACTCGTGCAGCGGATACGAACTACCGAGGTGACCGCCGGCCGACGTGCACATCAGGACGAGACGACGCACCCGCGCATTCGCCGTGCAGGCGAGTTCGAGGGCGACCATTCCCCCAAAACTCACACCGATCACATCGAAGGTCGGCCACCCGAGCTCGTCGGCCACGACGAGCGCGTCGGCGGCAAAATCGGCCATCGTTGGCACATCTCCGCCGTCGGAGGTTCCGATGCCGCGATAGTCGTGGGCGACCACTTCGGCCACCGAACCAAAGGATTCCCACAGGAGACGCGAACGCTCCATCGTCGAGGCCGAACCGTTGAGAAAGATCGTCGGCGAGCCACTCCCGCTTCGCTCATACGACAGGCGTCGGCCTGCGATGTCGACATGTGCCACGAGTCCCACTATCGCAGACTTCGCCTCGGCTCTCGGGCACACGATCTTGAATCTGCCTGACTACATTCGTTCCGGTGAAGCAGGAATCCGAGGTCCTGGATGGTGGAGTCGTGATCCCGACTCGCGATTTCGATGCGTCGTTCGCGTTCTACATCGGCCTTGGACTCAAAGTCGAGCAGATCTTTCCGGCCGACTCCCCGCGGCGGGCGACTCTGGTCGGTGCGGGCCTTCGCCTGCATCTCGAACAGGGCCCAACGGCGTCGAACAACCTCCGGTTCCGTACGTCCTCTCCGGTTCCCTCGACCCTCGTGGCCCCCGAGGGAACGCTTGTCGACTTCGTGCCCATGGTCGACGTCGTCGCCCGACCCGAACTGCGGTCGACACTCTCGATCACCGGGCCCGCCGAGGGTTGGCATGCCGGGCGGGCCGGGATGCTGTATCGAGATCTCGTGCCCGATCGACAGGGCGACTGCGTCATCGCCTCCCACATCAGAATTCCCACCGGTGGGCCGGTTCCTGATTACGTGCATTTTCACGAAGTCGGATTCCAGCTCATCTTCTGCCATCGTGGATGGGTCGAGGTCGTCTACGAAGGACAAGGCGAGCCCTTCGTTCTGGAAGCGGGCGACTGCGTGATTCAGCCGCCGACGATTCGCCATCGGGTTCTCCGTAGTTCCGACGAAATGCATGTCGTCGAGGTCGGTTATCCGGCCGAACACGTCACTAAGGCCGACCCTACGACCACCCTCCCCTCGGCGGCCCTTCCCCCCGAGCACGAGTGGGACGGTCAACGGTTCATTCGTTTTCGGTCGTCATCAGCAACATGGGCCCACGCCGGCTCCGTGCTCGTGGCCGATACCGGCGTTCGCGCCGCCACCTCTGGTCGCGCCGATGTCCGAGTGATCCACGGCGAGAATCTCGGCACGTGGGAGTCGGAGCCCACTCCGGAGCGAGTGTTCCGAATGCTCTTCGTGCTCGAAGGATCGGCGAATCTTACGATCAGCGATCACTCCTTCGTCGCACCCGAATCGACCACCACGACCGTACCGGTCGGTTGCACCGCGAGAGCACAGATGACCGCCGAGACCCGTCTCCTCTTCGTCGAGGTCGCCACCGACTGAGTCTCTACTGCCGACCCATCGCAGCCCGCGCCTCGGCTCGAGCGACGTCGGCATCGTGTTTGGGGCTCACGAGCCGTATCTCGAGCCGATCGAGTTCGCCCTCGAAGTGATAACCGTCGCGTCGATCCGAATAGGCCAAGGCGACCGGCGAGCCGTGGTCGTACCCGATCGACGGCCCGACCGAACTCATGGTTCTCATGACGAAGGGAAGACTCAATGTCCCACACGGTTGGTCGTCGATCAGGAGACCGACTTCGCCCGTCTTGCCTTCACGGCGGAATCGAACCGACAGACGATGAGGACCTTCTCCGACCTTGACCGTCGACTCGACGATGTGATGCTCGCCGAAGAGGTTGTAATCGAACACGAGTCGTCCACCATCG
Organism: uncultured Bifidobacterium sp.; assembly: GCA_964563545.1. GTDB lineage: Bacteria > Actinomycetota > Acidimicrobiia > Acidimicrobiales > Ilumatobacteraceae > Casp-actino8. The sequence continues at coordinate 90,644 of CAZLXB010000002.1, forward strand.
ACGAAGACCGACAGGCCGGAGTTCTCGGTTCCACTCGCGTAGATCACTCCTCCGTCACCGGCCGCCACGACGACATCCGCATCGAGGTCCCAGCTACGGCCGCCGATCATCGCCGACGCCTGGGCCGGAAGCGGTGACATCGGTGGGCGGTAGACGTACGTCCGGCTGAGTGGATGCGGCGAATTGTCGGCGAACGGAACGCCCATCAGTTCGAGACCACGGTCGTCGAGCGGAAGAACCCCCTCTCGCTCGGCTTCGCTCCACCATTGCTCGATCATTCGTTGGAGGCGCTCGGGCTCGGCGGCGGACAGATCTTTCACTTCCGATCGGTCGTTGCGCAGGTCGTAGAGCTCCCACACGTCGTCGTCGAACGACACCCCAGGGGTGTGTCGCGTCACAGCCTTCCAGCCATCCAAATAGATCGCCCGGTGGCCGTGCATCTCGTAGTACTGAACGTTCTTCTTCGTCGGCGCATCGGCCGAGTCGAAGCTGTACCGCATGGAAACGCCAGTCACCGGCATCTGCTCGAGACCCCTGAACGTCGCGGGGGCCTCGATTCCCAGAATTTCATAGATGGTCGGCACCACATCGTTGACGTGGTGGAACTGGTCGCGAATCTCGCCGCGTGCGGTGATTCCCCGCGGCCAGCGAACGATGAAGGGCACGTGGATACCACCCTCATGGGTGTTCTGCTTGTACCACTTGAAGGGAGCGTTTCCCGCCTGTGCCCATCCCCACGGGTAATTGCTGTGCGAGTGCGGTCCGCCGATCTCGTCGATACGGTGAATCGCCTCGTCGGGCGTCTCGATCAGGAAGTTGAAGAACTTCATCTCGTGCAGAACGCCAAAGGGCCCTCCCTCCTGACTCGCGCCGTTGTCAGCGAGTAGGACGACCATCGTGTCGTCGGCCAGATCGAGTCGCTCGAGCGCCGCCATCAGACGTCCGATCTGGACGTCGGTGTGATCGAGAAACGCGGCGTAGGCCTCCTGCAAGCGGCACGCCAGACGCTTCTGATTTTCGGATAGATCTTCCCATGCTTCGACACCGGGATTGCGGGGTGCGAGTTGGGTGTCGGCCGGAATCACGCCGAGTTGCTTTTGCCGTTCGAACCAGCGCTCTCGGATCACGTCCCAGCCTTCGTCGAAGGCGCCCCGATACTTCTGCAGATACGACTCGGGGGCCTGATGGGGCGCGTGAGTCGCCCCGAAGGCGAGGTACATGAAGAACGGTCGATCCGGGCGGACTCCGACGGAATCGTGAACGAACTCGACCGCTTTGTCGACCAGATCCTCCGACAAGTGGTAGCCCTCGTCGGGACGGGCCGGAGGTTCGATCCAGTGATTGTCGTAGACGAGTTCGGGATGGAACTGGTCGGTCTCTCCGTCGAGAAACCCGTAGAACCGATCGAAACCCCGCTGAAGTGGCCACTGATCGAAGGGTCCGGCGGCCGAGCAATCCGCCATCGGGCAGAGGTGCCACTTCCCGAGGGCGAACGTCGCATATCCCCTGTCTCGGAGAACTTCGGCCACTGTGGCCGCGTGGTTCGATATATGGCCGCGCATGTGAGGAAAGCCCGAATTGAAATTGGAGATCGAGCGCATGCCGACGGCGTGGTGATTGCGGCCGGTCAGGAGAGCGGCTCGGGTCGGCGAACACACTGGGGTCACGTGGAAGTTGGTGAAACGGAGACCTTGACCGGCAAGGCGATCGATGTTCGGCGTGTCGATCGTCGATCCGTAACAACCGAGGTGCGAGAAACCCATGTCGTCGAACAGAATGACGATCACATTCGGAGCATCGGCGCCCGGGTGAGGTCGGGTCGGCCACGCCGGCTCCGACTCCGCGAGAGTGCGACCGATCCGACCGCGAAACCCTTCGTAATCCTTCACCAGAGCCCCCTCGTGCGCGTGACGACCCCTTGGACAATAGTGTCCCTGTCCCTTACCCTCGGTCCCATGACCACATCGCGACCCGTCGCCATCGTTGCCAACGCCCGGTTCTATGTCGGTCCCGACTTGTGTCGCCATCTGGCGCGGCGCGGATTCGACATCGTGACCGGGGATGCCAAGTCCGAACTCGTGCAAGAGATCGAGGCGCTCGGCGTGTCATGCACGTCGATCGAGGGAGGTTCCAAGATCGAGCACGCGGCGGCCAATCAACTCCTGGTTGCCGAGGCCCTGCGTCGGCACGGGCGAGTCGACTCGGCCGTCATGTTCTCGGGAGACATCGTGACCGGCTCCTTCTTGAAGTCGAGCCTCGACGATCTGAACAAGGTCGTGAACGGTTGCCTCGAGGCGCCGTTCCATTTCATGCAGGCCGTGATACCTCCGATGATCGAAGCCGGTTCCGGACAGGTGCTCATCATGACGAGCGCAGCTGGCGTTCGACCCGTGCCCGGTGTTCCGTTGTATTCGGCCGTCCGAGCCGGTGCCACGATGCTCGTCAAGAACGTCGCCGAAGAGGTCGCCCCACACGGGGTTCAGGTGAACGCCGTCGGAACGAACAACATGGATTTCCCGGCTTTCCTGAAGGCCAGTGGTGCGACCGATCCGACCGTGCGGGCCAAGATCGAGTCCCGAGTTCCGATGCGGCGACTTGGAACCTTGGACGAATGCGCCGCTTTCTGCATGGCCTTCCTCGATGGTTCGAGCCGTTTCATGACCGGCCAGTTCGTCGCTTACGCCGGCGGTCTGCCCTGAGGCCATAATCAATTCATGGCGCGAAATCTCTACGACGACGATCACCTCGCGTTCGGCGAGAGTTTTCGGAACTTCATCGCCAAGGAGATCACACCTGACTATCTCCGCTGGGAAGAAGAGGGCATCGCCCCGCGCGACTTGTACTCCAAAGCCGGTGCGAGTGGCTTCCTCGGCATGGCGATACCAGAGGAGTACGGCGGGGGTGGAAGCAACGATTTCCGATTCAACGCGATCCTCGGCGAGGAACTCGCTCTCGCTGGAATCGGCGGGGCGGGCAACGGAATCACCCTCCACAACGACATCACGACTCCGTACTTCACCGACATCTGCAACGAGGAACAAAAAAAGCGCTGGCTACCTGGAATCGCCGACGGAACCCTCATCACGGCCATCGCCATGACCGAGCCGGGGACCGGTAGCGATCTCGCGAGTATCGCCACCACTGCTCGGCGGGACGGGGATCGCTACATCCTCAACGGATCGAAGACCTTCATCACCAACGGGATCAACAGCGATCTCGTGATCGTGGCCGCCAAGACCGATCCGAATCAGCGGCACACCGGCATGTCGCTCCTCGTCGTCGAGCGGGGCATGGCCGGTTTCGAACGAGGGCGCAACCTCGACAAGATCGGCCAGACGAGCGCCGACACCGCCGAGTTGTTCTTCAACGACGTGGAGGTTCCCGTCGAGAATCGCCTCGGTGACGAAGGCCGAGCGTTCCATTACCTCACGGGCAATCTGGCCCAAGAGCGCCTGTCGATCGCCCTCGCCAGTCTGGCCTCGGCGCGGGCGTGTGTGAACTGGACCCTCGAGTACGTGAAGGAACGCCGAGCGTTCGGCACCACCATCGGATCGTTCCAGAACACCAAGTTCGTCCTTGCCGAGCAGAAGACCGAAGTGGATGTGGCCCAGGCGTTCGTCGATGCCAGCATCCTCGCCCTCAACGCCGGCCAGCTCTCGGCGGCCGAGGCGGCGGCGGCCAAATATTGGTGCACCGAGCTCCTGAAGAGAGTCGCCGACAAGTGCCTGCAGTTGTTCGGAGGGTACGGATACATGCGCGAGTACCCGATCGCCCGCGCCTATGCCGACGCCCGCATCACCACGATCTATGGCGGGACGACCGAAGTGATGAAGAGCATCATCGCCAAGGACATGGGGCTCTGACCCGTGCCGGTCGCACTGATCACCGGGTCGGCAGTCGGATTCGGACGCGGCCTGGCCCGGGTGTTCGGTCGCTCGGGATTCTCACTCGTTCTCGTGGACATCCGCGACGAGTTGGAGGAATGCGTCGCCGAGCTGACCGAGTTCGGCATCGATGTGCTCGCCATTCGAGGTGACGTGACCGACGACGATCTCCTTCGATCGGTGGTCGACGAAGCTTTGTCCACCTTCGGCTCGATCGACCTCCTCCTCAACAACGCCGGACAGGTGCGATTCACCCCGATCGATCAGCCGCTCGACACCGCAGTGTCCCATCTGGAGGACCTGTGGCGCATCAACACCCGTGCCCCTTTCGTCCTCGGTCGGCTGGTGATCCCACACATGATCGCGGCCGGGTCCGGACACATCGTCAATATCGCGACGGACCACATCCACACCTGCGGATTCCCGGTCGCCTTGTCCCACGAGGGGGCCGAAGACTGCGCTTGGTCCGATGCACCCCGGCGGCCGCTCGGACCGGGACCATTCGACGCCTACGACGCGTCCAAGTGGGCACTCAATGGTTTCACGCAGACCTGGGCCCACGAACTGCGCAAGTACGGCATCCGCGTCAACAACATCTGCCTCGGAGCCACCGACAGCGAAATGATGCGCGAAGCAGTGCTCGTGGCCCGCGGACGACCGGCCACTCAGCGTGAGATCGACTCGTGGATGCCGACCGAAGAGGTCGCCGACATCGTTCGACAACTTCACGACGAGGGACCCACCGGTCGAACGGGTGACAATGTCGGAATTTGGCTCGGGCATCCGATCGTGCTTCCACCTGCGCACCCGGTCTTGGGACGACCCGTCTGATCGGCCGTAAAGTGACGCCATGACTCGCGCCCTGGCTGCTCGCTGGTATTCCGACCACGATCAGTACCAGAACGAGCGTCGAGCCATCTGGAGCTCCGAGTGGTTGATGTTCGGCGTGACGGCCGAACTCGCCCAGCCGGGGCACTACGTCGCCGACGAGATCGCCGGCTTTCCCCTCTTGGTGGTCGTCGATCCCGAAGGTCGTCTCCGGGGCTACCACAACGTCTGTCCGCACCGGGCCGGTGTCATCCAGTGGCCGGGTTGCGGGCAGACCGGAAACCTCGTCTGTCGTTATCACGGCTGGGCCTTCGCCTGGGACGGATCCCTGAAAGCAGCCCGCGATTTCGGAGATACACCGTCGCCTGATGATCACTCTCTGCGTCGTATCCGAGTCGAAACCTGGGGACCGCTCGTGTTCGTCAACCTCGACTTGGATGCTCCGTCTCTGGCGTCGACTCTCGGTTCGATCGACGACGCCGTTCGCCAACACGACTTCGCCGACTTCACCTACGGGGAACGCGTCGTGCGCACGCTCGAATGCAATTGGAAGACCTACGTCGACAACTACCTCGAGGGGTATCACGTCCCTCTTCTGCATCCACTTCTCAATTCGGCCGTCGACATGAAGACCTATACGGTCGAGGTTCCCGACGACACCTACTGCATCCACCGAGCTGGCCAGATCGACGGTTCGGCATCGGCGGGAGTATGGGTGTTCCGGTACCCGAATCTGGCCATCAACGTCTACTCCGACGGCATGAACATCGAACGCATCGTTCCCCTGTCGTCGACGCGGACGGCCGTCGTCTACGACTACTTCGCCCACGACGTATCGAAGGAGAAGATGGCGTCGATGGTCGAGATGTCGAGCGTGACTCTGGACGAGGATCAGGCCATCGCCGAGCTCGTGCAACGCAATCTCGACGCGGGCGTCTACGAAGCGGGTCCGTTGAGTCCACGTCATGAGAACGCTCTGGTCTGGTTCCAGGATCGCATTCGTCGTTCGACCGGAGCCCGCTGATGGCTGTCGCCTCTGATCGCGCGCAGACCGTGGTGACCCTCGACCTCGAGGGAGTCCTCGTCCCCGAGATCTGGATCGCAGTCGCGGAGACGACCGGTATACCCGAGCTCCGTCGGACCACTCGCGACGAGCCCGACTACGACCGTTTGATGCGCGGCCGACTCGAGATTCTCGATCGACACGGCCTCACCATGTCCCGGATCGAGCAAGTGATCGGAGGACTCGACCCCTTGCCGGGCGCGCGGGACTTCCTCGACGAACTCCGTTCCCTGACCCAGGTGATCATTCTGTCCGACACGTTCGAACAGTTCGGACGTCCACTCATGCGTCTGCTCGGAATGCCGACCCTTCTCTGCCACCGCTTGATCGTGAACGACGACCGAATCGTCGATTACGAATTACGCATGCCCGACCAGAAACGCCATGCCGTTCGCGCTCTGAAAGCGCTCAACTATCGCGTCTATGCCGCCGGAGACTCCTACAACGACACGGCCATGCTCGCCGAAGCCGATGCCGGATATCTGTTCCACGCTCCTGAGAACGTTCGGCAGGAATTCCCGCAATTCGCGGCCCACGATCAGTACTCCGCACTTCTCGAGGCCCTGAAGAGCCACCTCTGATCAACAGGGCTGCAGCGTCTCCACGGACTCGTTGAGAGCCGCCGGACCTCCGAACAAGGCGAGCCTCTCGGCTCCGAGACGAACGATCTGATCGCGTACCGCCGTCGGAACGCATCCTCTCGGGACCAGCATCAACGGCGTTGGGGTGTCCAGCGACGAGAAAGGCACCGCCGCCAACGCATCGGGAAAGTTCTCGACCGTCGCCAGACTCGCAGCAACCGAGGAGGTGAAGTCCCCCCACACGACCGCCGATCGCCACGAAGCGTCCCCACCCGTCAGCGTTTGAACCGATGCCACGGTCGCCAAGGTAGAACGAGCCCCGGCGCTGAAAAACGCATCCGGACCGAGAATCACGATCTTGGATGGTGCCAATTTCGTCAGACGATCGAGAGTACGAGGCGGCAGCGGGTTCACTCCGTCGATCAGAACGAACGGTTCTCCGAACACAGCGGCCGCCGTGGATGCGACCAAAGGATCAGCAAAATCCCGACCACTCGCCACCCATACTCGCCGACCAGTACTTCCCTGGTCGGCCAGATCACCAAGCAAGTCGGAAGTCTCGTAACGATCGACTCCGCCCAAGCGGATCACCTCCGAGCCGACGATGGCCCCAAGTTCGGCCACGACTCCATCGCTGACCGCGGCCGGGCCGCCGGCAACGTAAATCGTCGACGGTGCCAATCGACGGATCTGATACCTGGTCGACTCCGGAATCGATGACGCGTTCACGAGAAGGACCGGAGAATTCATGGAAGCGGCGGCTGCTCCTGCCGCGAGCGCATCGGGGAACTTGCCACCGGTCGCGACGAAGACCGTGTCCGATTCGTCCCAGAAGGCCACCACCGCCGCGGCGGTCTCGAACCGGTCCATTCCGAAGATGCGGGTCACCGTTCGGCCGCTGCCCGACGCCACACCCGATCCCAGTGGAAGGCCCGTCGTCGAGCGCAACCACGCCAGAGCAGCCGGAGTCCAGCCGAAGACCGAGTGGCCATCGCAGTCCTCGGGGCCATAACTCGTCACACCCAGGATCTCGTACCGACCGGAAGAATTGGTGGCGAGTAGCGGACCGCCCGAATCGCCATTGCAGGCCGACGTCGACGAATCGTTCGCACAGGTCGCGGTCGACGGGTCGAACACCGCCCCCAAGGAAAGGTCGAGGTCGGCACACGTCGGATCGCTCTCGACGACGAGGTCACCCCTTTGCAGGGAGGCGGCCAGGGATCCTTGGTCGCTCGTGAGTCCCCAACCGAGAGTGACGACCGGATTCCCCGCCGTCCAGGACCAGGCGTCGTCGTAACCGATGACGTCCGGAAGAATCAGGCCACCGACGTCGACGGGAGCGTCGAACTCGTACAACCCGAAATCGAACCGGGGAACACCGTTAGCGACGACGTAATAGGGATGTCGAAAGCCGACGGCCGGTCCGAGATCTCTCAGACCGCGAGCGGTCGTTCCGCCTCCGTAGATCTCAGCAGAGTCGGCGATGCAGTGTCCGGCGGTCAGAACCCAGCGCGCATCGATCAGCGTCCCCGAACACAGTTTGTCATCAATAGTCACGATGCGAACGACGAACGTACCGAACTCCGCGGAAGCATCCACACCGTTCACGATGTACGGCGCGACTCCGTCCGCTCGCCCCGACGCTGAACTCGCGAATCCCAGACCCAAGACGAACGCCAACAGAGCCGCGAACGTCCGACGCATGAGGACACCCTAACTCGCGTATCCGAGTCGCCGGCAGCGATCGGTCGAGACGCATACTTTGAGAATGGGAATCTACGAAAATCGCGTTCTACCCCGACTGATCGATCGACTGCTCTCGAACGACGAATTGTCAGAACTGCGCCGCGAGACTTGCCGAAACCTTGACGGAACGGTTCTCGAAATCGGATTCGGCTCCGGACTCAACATGCCTCACTTGCCCGACTCGGTGACCAAGTTGCTGGCTGTCGACCCCTCGGTCACGGCTCGACGGCTTGCCGCTCCACGTATCGAGGCCCGTGGCATCCCCGTCGAATTCGTCGGTCTCGACGGAGCGGTTCTCGAGATCGAGTCCGAATCGGTCGATCATGTCCTGTGCACCATGACCCTCTGCACGATTCCCGATGTCGAGACGGCGATCGAAGAGGTTCGTCGAGTCGTGAAACCCGGCGGGACGTTTTCTTTTCTGGAGCACGGCTTGGCGCCCGACTCCAAGGTTGCGACCTGGCAACGGCGCCTGACTCCCCTGCAACGACGACTCTTTGGCGGTTGCCACCTCGATCGCTCGTCGGTCCGGTTGGTGACCGACGGCGGCTTTCACATTCTCGAGACTTCGGCCGACTACCAACGTGGACCCAAGATCGTCAGCTACTTCACTCGTGGTCTGGCTCAGAAGATCTGAATCGGCGGCAGAAACGGAAAGGACCGGCGAGAGCCGGCCCGAATTCCCGAAGGTGGTGTCGAAGGGGGGACTTGAACCCCCACGATCTTACGATCACTAGCCCCTCAAGCTAGCGCGTCTGCCTATTCCGCCACTTCGACGTGGATCGTCAGATTACCGCCCCTACATGGGGCGACCAACCGTCAGCGAACGAGCAGGAACCCGAGGCTCAGCACCGAGATCACCCACACGAGGGCGAACACCATGGTGATGCGATTGAGGTTCCGTTCGGCCGCCGCCGAACCCAGTGCGGCGCCAGCACCGCCACCGAACATGTCGGAGAGACCGCCGCCCTTACCGCTGTGCATCAAGATCCCAGCAACCATGCCGATCGTCGCCAAGAGGTTGACCGCGACCATCAGATACATCACGACATCACGCACGGGCCAGATCCTAACGGGCTCAATCCGGGAAGTGACAGGCCACGAGATGCCCGTCGCCATGTTCGACGAGCGGGGGCTCGACCTGCGCACAGACGTCCTGCGCCTTGGGGCACCGGGTGCGGAATCGACAACCCGAAGGAGGGTTCACGGGGCTCGGTACGTCACCCTGTAGAACGATCCGCTTCCGGCGCGACGCCGCCTCCGGATCCGGTTCGGGAACCGCTGAGAGAAGCGCCCGGGTGTAGGGGTGGCGGGGCGAGTCGTAGACGGAATTCGTGTCACCGCTCTCGACGATCTTGCCGAGATACATCACTGCGACTTCATCGGCGATGTGCCGCACAACGGCGAGGTCGTGGGCGATGAAGACGTACGACAGACCGAAATCCTGCTGAAGGGCTTCCATCAGGTTCAGGATCTGCGACTGAATCGACACATCGAGAGCCGACACCGGCTCGTCGGCCACGATCACCTTGGGCTGCAGAGCCAACGCTCGCGCGATTCCGGCGCGCTGACGTTGACCGCCCGAGAATTCGTGCGGAAAACGGTTGTAGTGCTCCGGGTTCAAACCGACGAGTTCCATGAGTTCGCGAACCCGCACCTTCTCGTCGGCCTTGTTCATCGTGCTCTGGATTCGGATGGGGGTTCCGATGCTCTGGCCAATGCTGTGTCGGGGATTCAAACAGGCATAAGGATCCTGGAACACGACCTGAATTTCGCGGCGAAGATCGAGGAGTTCCTTGGGTCGGGCCGCCGTGACATCGACGCCGTCGAGGATCACCGTCCCCGATGTGGGCTCGATGAGCCGGGCGAGCAGGCGACCCAGGGTCGATTTACCGCAACCGGATTCCCCCACGATCGCGAGTGTCGACCCTCGTCGGAGACCGAAGGAGACGTCGTCGACCGCCTGCACGACATCGGTCGGCCTCTGCAACATCTTCGACGCGCCGGTCGGGAAATACTTGCGAAGCTGGCGAGCCTCGAGAATGAGGTCGTTGCTCATGAGCGCCTCTCGCCGAGTCGGGCGAGCACCTGCTCATCGAGGTGACAACGGGATTCACTACGCCCCACCCGGCGCAATGCCGGCTCCTCACTGTTGCACCGTGAGCCGAGTGATGCCGCGTGCGCGCAACGCGGATGGAAAGGACAACCCGACGGAAGGTTGATGAGCGACGGTGGAGTCCCGGGAATCGCTTCGAGTCGCGAATGACGCTGAGTCTCGAGACTCTTCACCGAACGAAGCAACCCGACCGTGTAGGGATGGGTTGGAGTCGCGAACACGTCGTCCACCGAAGCGTTCTCCACGACTTTGCCGGCGTACATGACCATCACGCGTCGGGTGATCTCGGCCACCACGCCGAGATCGTGGGTGATGAGGATGACCGCTGAACCGTGCTCGGCCTGCATCGCCGAGATCAGCTCGAGGATCTGGGCCTGAACCGTGACGTCGAGCGCCGTCGTCGGCTCGTCGGCGATCAGGAGCTTGGGGCTGTTGACGAGCGCGATCGCGATGACGATTCGCTGCCTCATGCCACCCGAGAATTCGTGCGGATACTGGTCGATTCTCTTCGTGGGCTCGGGAATTCCGACCTTGGCCAGTGAATCGAGGGCTATCTCCCGCAACTTCTTCTTCGACGTTCCGGGATGATGGATCTCGTAGGCCTCAGCAATTTGGCTACCGACCGTATAGAAGGGATTCAGGGCGGTCAGCGGATCCTGAAAGATCATGGCCACGTCGCGACCACGAATGGCGCGAACTTCTTCCTCGCTCATGGCCAGGATGTCCCGGCCATCCAGGATCACCTGACCCGAGATCTGTACGTCGGCACCGAAATTCAGTCGCATGAGCGAATTCGCCGTCACCGATTTGCCTGAACCGCTCTCGCCGACGATGCCAACCGTCTCGCCCGGACGAACGTCGAACGAGACTCCCTGCACGGCGCGCACGTTGCCTTCGCGCGTCCCGAAGGTCACCTGAAGGTCCCGTACCGAGAGCAAAGGGGCCGATGCCTGGTCGCTCACTTGACCCTCACCCGGGGATCGAGATATCCGTACAAAACGTCGACGACGGCATTGGCCACCACGATGAACACGGCGGCCACCAACGTCGTGGCGACGAGAATCGGAAGATCCGAGTTCACCACCGCGGCCAAGGTGAGCTTGCCGAGACCCGGAAGATTGAAGATGCTCTCGGTCACCAGGGCGCCACCGAGCAAGAACGCGAAATCGAGTCCGGCAATGGTCACGATGGGAATGAGGGCGGCCCGCATCACGTACTTCACAATGAGTCGGCGACGAGGAAGGCCCTTGGCGATGCCCAATCGAACGAATTCCTCGTTCATGACCTCGAGCATTCCGTTACGCGTCATTCGCACGTACGTGGCCGCCGAGACGATGGCCAGGACGAACCAAGGAAGGATCAGCGACGAGAACCACTTGCCGGGATTCTCGGTGATCCCGGCGTATTGCGGGAACGGGAGCAGGCCCGTCCAGATGATGAAGACCATCGTGAAGATCAAGCCGAGAAAGAAGGTTGGCAGGCTGACACCAATGACCGAGAATCCGGTGGCCAGCCGATCGGGCCACCGACCTCGTTTGAGAGCCGCCATCGTTCCGAGGCCGATTCCGATGGCCATCCAGAGAACGAACGCACCAAAGGCAAGCGAGGCGGTGACCGGCAGCGTCTTGGCGATGAGTGTCGTCACGCATTCGTGACGGTCGTACGAATATCCGAGAGAAGGCGCCGAGCAATGAATCGTTGCTCCTTCTTCACCGTAATCACGACCGGTGAAAATTCCCTTCATGTAACTGCCGTACTGCTCGAGAATCGGCCGGTCGTAACCGAGCCGCTCACGATTGGCCTCGATCACCTCGGGCCGACAGTTCTTCCCGCACGTAAGAGCAGCGGGGTCGGCCGGGAGGGCCGAGAAGATCCAGAACGTGAACGCGCTGATGACCAGCAGGAGAACGGCGGCAAAGGCCGTTCGGCGAATCACGAAGAAGAGCATGGGGTGCTACGACGAAGCGGGGTGGATGACTGCGATTAGACAGCCATCCACCCCGAGGATTCGTCAGAGAATCAGCCGGCGAGGCCGATTCCGCCGAGGTTGTACCAACCGAAGGGCAGCCACTGGAAGCCGCCACGAACGTTGGAACCGACGAGGTTCTGTGCCTTGGTGGCCGAACCCGGAATCGACCAGACCTGGTCGATCACGTACTGGTTCAACTTCTTCCATTCGGCGGACTGCTTGGCGCGGTCGGTCTCGGCCTTGGCCGCATCGACGCCCTCCTGGAACTCGGCGAAGGCCGGGTCGCTCTCGTTGTTGTGGTAGTTGAAGCCACCACCGTCACCGAACAGTTCGGGGATGACCGTCGAGGCATTCGCCCAGTCAGCGGCCCAACCGGCGCGCATCATGTCGCCCCGGTCGCCATTGATGGTCGAGTAGTACTTCGAGGGCTCGATCGGGTTGTCGATGATGTTGACTCCGATCGCCTTCAACGAGTCGATCCAGATGGCGATGTTCTTCTGCCAGGTGGCCGAATCGGGATGATCGAAACGGAGTCCCTCACCGGTCGCCCGGGCGTGGAGATCCGGGCAAGCTTCCTTGGCCTTGTCCATCATGGCCGTGGCGGCCTCGACGTTCGGCGTGCCGTCCTCGTTCAAGCCATCGACCAACTTGGCCGGCTCGTAGTCGGCGGCGATCAGCGGAGCCACGAAGCTCTTGGCGAACTCACCGGTGAACGGACCACCAGCAGCGGTACGCAGGGCTTCACGATCGAGGGCCAGCCAAATGGCCTTGCGGACCTCGACGCAATTGACCTTCTCGACGTTGAACATCGTGTAGGACACGAAGCCGTCGAAACCGTCGGTACGACGGTCCTTGAACTGATCGTCACCGAACACCGTCTGCAGGTTCTCGGGCAGGATGCCGCCGTAGACGATCGCGTTCTTGTCGTCGCCGGCGTCGGCGATCATGCGCTCGTCGATCACGGCCTCATCGAGACCGAACTGCCACACGATCTTGTCGACCTTGGGCTCGCGAACCGGGTCGGAGTCCTGGCTCCAGTTCTCGTTACGAACGAGAACCATCTCCTTGCCCTCTTCGTACGACTCGACCTTGAAAGGTCCGTTCGAGAAGGGCTTGAGGCCGTACTGGTCGGCGGTGTCCTGAGCCTTGGGCACCGGCGCGAACGCGAGGAGACCCACGGTGTAATTGAAGTCGGCGACCGGGACCTTCAGGGTGAAGGTGATGGTCTTGCCGTCACAGGCCACTGCCTTGTCGAACAGCGCCTGCTGATCGGCATCGGCGAGCCACGGACCGGGGTACGCGCTGCCGAAGTCGGAGTCGCCCTCCGGAATGTCGAGATAGCTCAGGGCGTACATCGGACCCTCACCCGCGGTCACTTCGGCGGCGAAGGTACGCGACACGCCGTAGGCGATGTCGGCACAGGTCACTTCGGACCCGTCTTCCCAGGTGACTCCATCGCGCAGAGTGAACGACCACGTCTTCAGGTCGTCCGACTTGGTTCCGAGATCGGTGGCCATGTCGGCGACCAACTCGGTGCCCTCCTTGCCGGCCACCGGCTTGTACGTGGTCAAGGTGCGGGTGAACGTCGAACCCCAGGCGCCGAGTTCGGCACCGGTGTACACACGCTGCGGGTCGAGAGTCGACGCGCCTTCCTGATTGGTCAGGACGTAGAGGGTTCCCCCGTCCTTGACTCCGTCGTAAGTAGCCGAACGTCCGCCCGACTCCTCACCGCTCTGGGCTCCACCGCCGCCACCACCGCAGGCAGCCAGGATCGAGGCTGCAGCTACGAGGCCGACGGAGAGACGCTTGAATCGCTTCATGTTTCCTCCCCTTGCGCGGCCCGATGGCCGCTTGGCAAAGCCCGATAGTAACAGCGGACATCAGGCCTTTCGACGGACCTCTTGCGTAGAACCAGCCTCTGAACAGGGGAAATGTTGTACGCCCGGTCGGCAGGTTCAGAGCTGCTGGCGGTCGCTTCGCGGATCGAAAGCGTCGCGGAGGCCGTCGCTCAGGAGATTGAAGGCCAGCACGAGGATCATCAACGTGAAACCGGGGATGAACAGGTAGGTGGGATCGGCGCGGTAGTAGCGAACGGAATCACCGAGCATGATCCCCCACGACGCCGCCGGGGCGAGGAGTCCGACGCCGAGGAACGACAGCGTCGCCTCCAAAGCCACGTATCCAGGGAGGCTCAGCGAGACGAAAACGATGATCTGGGGCCAGAGGTTGGGCAGAAGTTGTTTGAAGACGAGATGTCCCGTCCCGGCACCGAATGATCGGGCCGCCTCGACGAACTCGCGCTCACGCAGCGACAGAACCTGACCCCGCACCAAGCGCGCCATGTAGACCCAGCCGAAGAACGTGAGGACGGTGAGGATGTACGTGAGGCGCGCGGTGTTGCCCTGTGGAATACCCCACGATTCGAGACGCTGAGTCATCGGGTTGGCCAACGCGATGATGAGCAGGAGCGATGGGAACGCCAGGGTCACGTCGCCGAGACGACTGATCAGCCCGTCGATGAATCCACGACGCAGACCAGCGACGATGCCGAGGGTGACTCCGACCGTGGTCGTCAGAAGGGTTCCGATCGTTCCGATCAACAAGGACACCCGCGCCCCGTACATGAGTCGGCCCAGGATGTCGCGACCGGTACCGGGCTCGACACCGAAAGGATGATCCCACGAGATTCCACCGAACCGACCCGCGGGCAACCCGTAATCGTTGATGGCTTGCCGATCGAGGGCATAGGGATCGATGTTCAGGATGCGAACGAGAATCGGCGCGAACACGGCGATGAAGACGTAAAAAGCCACCACCCAGAACGCAACGACCGCCAGACGGTCGCGACGGACACGTTGCAAGCCGAGTTTGAAAGGCGACAGACCGACGGCGGACGACTCGGAAGACTCCCCCGTCACTCCTGACACCTCGCCCACCCCCATCACGGACATGTTGCGATACTAGGGGTCGTTCGGATCCTCACCGAGCCTGACTCATTTGCGGTTTGCTGCGTGCTGGACGATGCGGGCGAATTCGTCGGGATCGAGACTCGCCCCACCCACCAGCAAGCCGTCGATGTCGGGTTGGGCCATGAGTTCGGCCGTATTGGCCGCCTTGACCGACCCGCCGTACTGGATTCGGACCTCATCACCCGTCTCCTTGCCCCACTTCCCGGCGACGAAGGACCTGATCTCTCGGCAGACCGCCTCGGCGTCGTCGGCGGTGGCGGTGAGCCCGGTCCCGATCGCCCAGATCGGCTCGTAGGCGATCACCATCTCCGACACCTGGGCGGCCGAACGACCGGCGAGTGAACCCGCCAACTGCGACTGGACCCTCGCGATGGTCGATCCCGACTCGCGTTCGTCGCGCGTCTCGCCGACACAGAGGATCGGGGTCATCTTCAGGTTCTGTACGGCGGCGACCTTCTTGGCCACCATCTCGTCGGTCTCCCCGAACAGCTGACGCCGTTCCGAGTGTCCGCAGATGACCAGCGAGACTCCCAACTTCACGAGGAAGGCTGGCGACACCTCACCGGTGAAGGCTCCCTTCTCTTCATGGTGGCAATTCTGCGCGCCGAGCAGAAATGAGAGTTCGTCGGCTTCGATGAGGGTCTGAACACTCCGGATGTCGGTGAAAGGCGGATGCACACTCACGTCCACTTGCGCGAATTCGTCCTTGCCCACGAGGTAGCTCAACTTCTGAACGAGTTGGATCGCCTCGTAGTGGTTCTGGTTCATCTTCCAGTTGCCGCTGATGAGCGGACGACGGATCTGGTCAGCGGACATTGGGTGCCTTTCGGAGTGCGGCGAGTCCCGGCAGATCGCCGAGTTCGAGGAGTTCGAGCGAGGCTCCCCCTCCGGTCGACACATGATCGATGCGATCATCCAAGCCGAATTGGGCGAGGGCCGCCGCCGAGTCCCCACCGCCCACGATCGTGAAAGCCTTGGTGTCGGCCATCGCTTGGGCCACGGTGCGGGTGCCGTGCTCGAAGCGCGAGTCCTCGAACATACCCATCGGTCCGTTCCAGAACACCGTGCGGGCTTCCATGATGATGTCGGTGAACGCGGCCGCGCTGCCCGGGCCGATGTCGAAACCCTTCGCTCCGGGAGGGAGCCGGCGGCCGAACGTTGCGTAATTTCCGTCGGAATCGACTCCGGTGATGTCTTCGGGAAGGTGGATCGGTTTGCCTGCTTCGAGCAACCGTCGACAGGTGTCGACCTGATCGGGCTCGAAGAGTGAATCCCCGATCGGATAACCCTGCGCGGCGAGGAAGGTGAAGCACATGGCTCCGCCGATCACCAATGAATCGACGACGCCGAGCAAAGCCTCGACCACGCCGAGCTTGTCGGAGATCTTGGAGCCGCCGAGCACCGCGACGAACGGATGGCGGGGCTTGTTGCGGAGCGCGAGCAACACCTCGACTTCCTTCGCGAGGAGCCGACCCATCGCGGAAGGAAGGAACTTGGGCGGTCCGACGATCGATGCGTGGGCCCGATGGGCGGCACCGAAGGCATCGTCCACGTACATGTCGACACCGTCGATCAAACGAGCCACGAAGTCGTCGGCATTCGCCTCCTCACCAGGATCGAACCGCAGGTTCTCGAGAAGTTCGACTCCCGGCGCCAATTCGGCGAGACGATCGGCGACCGGTTTCATCGAATACTTCGACTCCGGCGCTCCCTTCGGGCGACCGAGGTGACTCGCGCAGACCACCGATGCACCGCGATCGATCAGCCATTCGATGGTAGGCAGAGCCGCCCGGATCCGAAAATCGTCCGTGATCCGTCGTCCACCGGAGCCGTCATCTTCCATGGGCACGTTGAAATCGGTCCGCACGAGGACGCGACGTCCACCGACGTCTCCGAGATCTTCGAGTTCCGGTAGATCGCCGTGCATCGATCAGCGCTTCGTACGCTTCGGAACCTTGCCGCCGGCGTAGAGCGTCGTGTCGACGAGGCGGTTGCTGTAACCCCACTCGTTGTCGTACCACGCGAGCACCTTGACCATCTTGCCCATACTCGCGGTGAGGCCGGCGTCGAAGATACTGCTGTGCGGATCCGTGACGATGTCGCTCGACACGATCGGATCCTCGGTGTAACGAAGGATGCCCTTCAGCGGACCGGCCGACGCCGCCTTCTTGAACGCCGCGTTGATCTGCTCCACCGTTGCCGACTTCTTCAGGTTGGCGGTGAAGTCGACGATGGACCCGGTGGGGACCGGGACGCGGAGCGAGGTTCCGTCGAGTCGACCCTTCATGCTGGCCAGTACGAGGCTCGTCGCCCGAGCGGCGCCGGTACTGGTCGGGACGATGTTGATAGCCGCTCCCCGAGCCCGGCGCAGGTCCTTGTGTGGGCCGTCCACCAGCATCTGGTCACCCGTGTAGGCGTGGACCGTCTGCATCAATCCCTGCTCGACTCCGAACGCGTCGTCCAGAACCTTCACGAGCGGAACGAAACAGTTCGTGGTGCAACTCGCGTTGGAGATCACCTTGTGCTTCTTGAAGTCGAAGTCCTTGTGGTTGACCCCATACACGAACGTCGCATCCGCGTTGTCGCACGGAGCCGACACGATCACGAGTGGGGCGCCACCCTCTAGGTGCGCGGCCGCCGAATCGCGCTTGGTGAAGATCCCGGTGCTCTCGATCACCACGTCCACTCCGAGCTTGCCCCACGGAAGATTCTTGGGGTCGCGCTCGCTGAGAACCCGGAGCTCCTTGCCATCGACCGAGATCCCCGTCTTGGTCGCCTTGATCGTGTTGGACAATTGACCGAGTACCGAGTCGTACTTCAGTAGGTGCGCCATGGTGTCGAGCGAACCCAGATCGTTCACGGCGACGATCTCGACGTCGGCACCTCTCTGATTGACCGCCCGAAAGAAATTGCGACCGATACGGCCGAATCCGTTGATACCCACTCGAACCGTCATGGAATCTCCTCGTTGACGCCCGGGCCACTCATCCGGCCCGCTGACACGGCACAAGGAAACTAGTTCCGACGCGTGGCCTGACCGAGAATCCGCTCGCCTCAGCGACCGACGTCACGATGACCGGTTCGAACCGGCTGACCGGAGGCCCGTAATCGTGCCGCGACCTCCTCGACCACCGCCACCGACCGGTGCCGGCCGCCGGTGCATCCGATCGACACCGTGAGGTAGCTCTTTCCCTCCTGGGCGTATTCGGGGAGGATGCCCGAGATCATGGCCACGAAATCGGCCACGAACCGTTCGGTGGCCGCTCGTTCGACCACGAAGGATCGAACCGGATCATCGAGTCCGGTTAGTGGGCGCAATGCTTCGTCCCAATGCGGGTTCGGAAGGAACCTGACGTCCATCACGATGTCGGAATCGATGGGTATGCCGTACTTGAACCCGAAGGATTCCACGGCGACCTGCAGACGTTCGGTCGCGGCTCCGTCGAACACCCCGAGGAGTCGCGACTTGAGCTGGTGGACGTTCAGGTCCGTGGTGTCGATCACCAGATCGCAATCACCCTTCATCGGCTCGAGGAGTTCGCGCTCGGCTCGGATGGATTCGAGAAGGCCATCGGTTTCGGCGGCGAACGGATGGCGCCTCCGAGTCGATTCGTACCTCTTGACCAACTCGGCATCGGTGGCGTCCAGATACACGACGCGAACCCGGTGACCCGCGGATCGCAGACCGGCGACCTTGGGCATGAGTTCGAGATGCTGGCGGCCGGCCACCAACGCGAGGCGTTCGATCGCCGAACCCGGGGAACTCGCGAGTTCGACGATCGTGTCGACGAGACTCGTCGGGAGATTGTCGACGACGTACCAGCCGAGATCTTCGAGTACGGCGGCGGTCGCCGAACGTCCGGCTCCCGACAACCCGGTGATGACGAGGATCTCAGCCACTGGGCGTCACGCTACTGCTGGCTCGCGACGGACGAGTCGTAAGTAGAGGAGTCGCGGAATCGTGGCCGCGGCTTCGTATTCGGCGGCGCGGGCCAGAAAACCCGGCGGGGGCGCCGGCTCCTCCAGAAGTTCGAGGAAGAGTCCATGGCGGGCGAGTGTGTTGACGTAGCGACCGAGGGGACGGTGGATGAAGGGTATGAAGACGTCCTTCTCGACCTCTTGCAAGGATTCGTCTTCCACGAGGTAGGGACCGATCCGCCAGTACTGCTCGGGTGGATCGAGAATCTGGTCGTCGATCCATCCACTGCCCGGGGTTTGCAGAAGCGGGTGGTTCAAGAAGAAGCAGAATCGACCACCCGGCCGCAACACTCGCGCGACCTCGGCAATCGCTTCGTCCACGTCTCGAATGTGCTCGAACACGAGACAGGCCACGACGGCATCGAATGACGCGGTAGCGAATGGCAAAGCGGCTGCCGCCGCCCGCGCGTACGCCGGGCCTCCCCCACGACCCACCGCCACCCGAACCTGATTCCACGTCGGGTCGACACCCACCACTGTCGACGCACCGAGAGTCGACGCCAACCGACTGATCTGCCCGTCGCCACAACCGACATCGAGCACGCGCCGGCAACCCTCGATCTCTCGAGCGGCCATGGGAAGGATCTGCTCCACGTATTCGGGATCGGCACCCTCGGTGAATCCTTCGATCCACCACGACGCATTCACTTCCCACAGGTCGTCATCTTCCACTCGATCGAGGTTAGGTCTGACTACCCTCGCATCATGATGATCGAAACCGTTTCGCGAGGCGACCGATGAAGTTCTCCGTGTGGCCCTCTCCCGATCGTCCGTGGGCCGATGTTCGGCCATTGGCCGAATACGCCGACGAGAACGGCTACCACTGCTTCTGGTACGCCGACCATTTCATGCCCAACAGCGAGGACGGGAGCATCAAGGACGGCAACGTCCACGAGGCGTGGGCGGTACTGGCCGCGGTTGCCGCGGTCACCGATCGGATTCGCATCGGATCGCTCGTCTCCCCGACGACCGTTCGCCACCCAGCGGTCATCGCCAATGTCGCGGCCACGATCGATCGCATCTCGGACGGACGCCTCACCCTCGGGCTCGGAGCGGGATGGCAGGTCAACGAGCACCGCGCTTATGGCATCGAACTCTTCGGGGGACGCGAACGCGTCGACCGCTTCGAGGAGGCGATCCAGATCGTCCGCAGCCTTCTCACGGAATCACGAACGAATTTCCGCGGGCAACATTTCACCATCGACGATGCCCCATGCCAACCGACTCCCGTCCAGAATCCCCTTCCTCTGATGGTGGGTACCGGCGGCCCGAGAATGACGCGCATCACGGCCCGCTGGGCTGACGAGTGGAACGTCTGGGGGACGCCCGAAACGGCTCGCGACAAGGTCCGGGCTCTCGATTCCGCGTGCGAAGAGGCAGGCCGGGATCCCCGGTCCATCCGACGATCGGTTCAAGCGATGTTCTTCCTCGTCGACGACCAAGCCACCATCGACAAACTTCGCAAGGTTGCCCCCGCCGATCGCTCGGTGATCGGCTCGCTCGAAGTGGTCGCCGACTCCATCGGTGCTTATCGCGACCTCGGATTCGACGAGGTGATCGTTCCCGACTTCACCCTCGGTGCCGTTCATGCCGAGCGAATCGAAAAATACGAACGGTTGAGAACCGAGGTGTTCAGCTTGTTCCGCTAGCCGGCGGATGGAACTTGGCGTGCACCGCGCGAGCGACGTTCTCGGGTAGCCACGAGATGGCCAGCAGGTCGTCGAGTTCCGCTTTCTTCACGGCGTTCACACCGCCCATGGCCACCACCAGTTTCTTTCGCCGGGCTTCCCCCAGACCCTCGATGCCGTCGAGTGCACTTGCGGTCATCCTCTTGCCCCGTAATTCGCGATGGAATGTGTTGGCGAAACGGTGCGCTTCGTCGCGGATTCGCTGGAGCATGAACAACCCATCACTTCCTCGCGGCACTTCGACGGCCTCCGCACGACCCGGAACGAACACTTCCTCGAACCGCTTGGCCAACGACGCCACAGGGATCTCACCTTCGAGGCCGAGTTTGCGAACCACCCGCTCCGCCACCGCGAGTTGACCCTTGCCGCCATCGACCAACAAGAGTTGAGGCGGGTAAGCGAACTTGCGCGGCCTCTTGTCCCCCTCGTCCACCGGATCGAAACCGGCGTCCCGTTCCTCGACGTAGGCCGTCAGTCGGCGCGTCAACACTTCTTCCATGGCCGCGTAATCGTCATTGCCGTCGACCGTCTTGACCTTGAAGCGCCGATATTCGCGCTTCATCGGGAGCCCGTCCTCGAGCACGACCATCGAACCCACGTAGTCGGTGCCCTGGAGATGGGCCATGTCGTAACACTCGATTCTCAGCGGAGCCTCGGGGAGCCCGAGGAGGTCCTGTAGCTCGGTGAGCGCCCGACTACGAGTGTTGTGATCGGCGGCACGCTTCATGCGGTGGCGGACGAAGTCATCGGCTGCATTCCGGGTGACCATCTCCATGAGTTCGCGACCCTGTCCGCGACGGGGCACACGAACCGACACCCTCGTTCCTCTGCGTTGCGAGAGCCACTCCTCACAAGCTCCCAGAGATTCCGGTTCGTGGGTCACGAGAACCGTCTTCGGGAAGCCGAGAGGCGGGTCCTCACCGTAGAGCGATTCGATCAATCGGTCGATGAGACGCGCATCGTCGAGTTCTTCGACCTTGTCGAGGACGAATCCTTTACGACCGACCACTCGACCGTGTCGGACGAAAAACACCTGTACGGCCGCTTCGAGTTCGTCCTGAGCCACTCCGATCACGTCCACGTCCTCGTCGCGTTCGGCGACGACGATCTGCTTCTCGACCGCGCGAGCAATGGAGGCCAGTCGGTCCCGAAATCGTGCCGCTCGTTCGTAGTCCTGCTCGGCCGATGCGTTCTGCATCTCTTGGGTGAGCTCGGCGACGACCCGATCGGTGCGACCCTCCATGAATTCACAGAGGTCATCGACCATCCTGCGGTAGGACTCGACTTCGACTTCGCCCACGCAGGGCCCCGAACACTTCTCGATGTGAAACAACAGACAAGGACGACCCAGACGCGCGTGTTGATTGAACTTGCCGGGGCTGCACGTTCGTACCGGAAAGGTTCGAAGAACCAGATCCAGCGTGTCCCGAATGGCGTATGCGTGCGGATACGGACCGAAGTATCGGACGCCTTTGCGCCGCTGACCCCGAACGACGACGGCCCGTGGCCATTCCTCGTCGAGAGTCACGGCGAGAAACGGGTAACTCTTGTCGTCCCGCAGTCGTACGTTGAAACGAGGCCGGTGCTCCTTGATGAGGTTGAATTCGAGGACGAGAGCTTCGACTTCGTTGCGAACCACGATCCATTCGACCGAATCGGCTTCCGACACCATCTGCGCGGTACGAGGATGAAGGGTCGACGGATCGGCGAAGTAGTTCGACACTCTCTGCCGCAAACTCGCGGCCTTACCCACGTAGATGATCCGGCCGTGACGATCCCGGAACTGATACGAGCCGGGCTGGTCGGGGATGCTTCCGGTCGGGGGACGGACGACCATGAAGGAAGCCTACGAACGCTTGCCGGTCGTCGTCGGTGAGAGCATCGGCGCCAGAAAACGACCGGTGTGGCTCGACTTCGCTTTGGCGACTTGTTCGGGAGTGCCTTCGGCCACCACGGTTCCGCCGCCGCGTCCGCCTTCGGGACCAAGATCGATCAGCCAGTCGGCGGTCTTGATCACGTCGAGATTGTGTTCGATCACGAGGACGGTGTTCCCTTGATCGACCAGGCGCGACAGGACCGTCAGTAGCCGGCGAACGTCCTCGAAGTGCAGACCGGTGGTCGGCTCGTCTAACAGATAGATCGTGTGCCCGGTGCTGCGCTTGGCCAACTCGGTGGCCAATTTCACCCGCTGGGCCTCACCACCCGACAGCGTCGGCGCCGACTGCCCGAGACGTACGTACCCGAGTCCGACGTCGACCAAAGTCTGCATGTGGCGGGCGATCGCCGGTTGATTGGCGAAGAATCCGACGGCTTCCTCGATCGGCATGTCGAGAACGTCGGCGATGCTCTTGCCCTTGAACGTGATGTCGAGCGTGTCGCGGTTGTAACGCGCGCCCTTGCAGACCTCGCACGGAACGTAGACGTCGGGCAGGAAGTGCATCTCGATCTTGATGGTTCCGTCACCCGAGCAAGCCTCGCAACGACCACCGGCCACGTTGAACGAGAATCGACCCGGCTGATAGCCCCGCACCTTGGCTTCGGCGGTCGTGGCGAACAGTTTGCGGATTCCATCGAAGACCCCGGTGTAGGTCGCCGGATTCGAACGCGGAGTACGACCGATCGGCGACTGATCCATGTCGATCACCTTGTCGAGGTGCTCGATTCCGACGACCTTTTTGTGTTTGCCAGCCGGATCCTTCGACTTGTAGATCTTCTGCATCAGAACGGGAAGCAGGATGTCCCGGACCAAGGTGCTCTTTCCGCTTCCCGATACCCCGGTCACCGCCACGAAGCAACCGAGGGGAATCCGCACATCGATGTTCTGGAGATTGTGTTCCCGCGCGCCGACGATCTCGAGCCACTGCAGTCCCGGCGGCCGACGAGTGGATGGAACCGGTATCGACTTCTTCCCGGACAGGTATTGCCCGGTCATCGACTCCTTGACTTTGGCGATTCCCTTGACCGGCCCGCTGTAGACGACCTCGCCGCCGTGCTCGCCCGCACCCGGACCGATGTCGACGATCCAGTCGCTTTCACGAATGGTCTCCTCGTCGTGTTCGACCACCAGAACCGTGTTCCCGAGATCCCGAAGGCGTAACAGCGTTTCGATGAGGCGACGGTTGTCCCTCTGGTGCAGACCGATGGACGGTTCATCGAGGACGTACAAGGTCCCGACCAGACCCGAACCGATCTGGCTCGCCAAACGGATTCGCTGGGCCTCACCACCGGCCAGCGTTCCGGCCGAACGCGACAGAGTGAGGTAATCGAGCCCGACATCGAGCAGGAAACTCAACCGGGCGTTGATCTCCTTGACCACCCGCTCGGCGATCATCCGATCCCGATCGGACAATTCCAACCCGGCCAGAAATCCGGCCGAATCGGCGATCGCCATGTCGCACACCTCGGAGATGTTCCGGTCGTTCACCGTGATGGCGAGCGTCGCCGGCTTCAGCCGGGCCCCTTTACATGCGGAGCAAGGAACTTCGCGCATGTAGCCCTCGTACTGTTCTCGACTCCAGTCGCTCTCGGCGGACTCGTGGCGACGCTTGATCCACGGAATGACACCCTCGAAGGTCGTGTTGAACTGCCGTGCTCGGCCGTAGCGATTCTTGAACTTCACCGTGATCGTGCCGGGCAATCCGTTCAGGACGAGCTTTTGCGCCTTGGCGCTCAACTTGTTCCACGGTTTGTCGAGATCGATGTTGTTGTCGTTGGCAACCGATTCGAGAATGCGCTGGAAGAACCCGGTGTGTGCACTGCGCCAGGGAGCGATGGCTCCCTCGCTCAGCGATAGATCTCCGTCCGGAATCACGAGTTCGGGGTCGACCTCGAAGGTCGTTCCGAGACCGTCACAGGTCTCACAGGCTCCGTAAGGAGAGTTGAACGAGAAATTACGGGGCGCCGGTTCGTCGAACGAATTACCGCACTTCGGGCAGGCGAGATGCTGGCTGAACGTGAGCGCCTCTTCCTCACCCTTGCCGTCACCGACGAGTTCTACCTCGGCCACGCCTTCGGCCAGACGAAGCGCGGTCTCGAGGCTGTCGGTCAGACGGCGCTCGATACCCGCTTTACGTACGAGTCGATCGACCACGACTTCGATCGTGTGCTGTTCGTACCGGGCGAGCTTCTTGTCGCTCTTCAGGAACTCCGCGATGTCGACGACTTCGCCGTCGACACGGGCTCGCACGAAACCCTGACCGGCGAGATCGCCAAGAAGGGTGTCGTATTCGCCCTTTCGGCCACGAACAACGGGCGCCAGAACCTGGAATCGCGTACCTTCGGGAAGCGTCAGGATGCGATCGACGATCTGCTGGGGGGTCTGACGGGCCAGACGGGTCCCGTCCTTCGGGCAATGTTGAACCCCGATCCGTGCGTACAAGAGCCGCAAGTAGTCGTAGACCTCGGTGATGGTTCCAACCGTCGACCGAGGGTTCCGGCTCGCCGACTTCTGATCGATGGAGATCGCCGGCGAGAGACCTTCGATCAAGTCGACATCCGGCTTGTCCATCTGGCCCAAGAACTGTCGGGCGTAGGCGCTGAGCGACTCGACGTAGCGACGCTGCCCCTCGGCATAAATCGTGTCGAAGGCCAACGAGGATTTCCCGCTCCCGGACAGACCGGTGAAGACGATCATCTTGTCGCGGGGCAGATCGACACTGAGATTCTTCAGGTTGTGCTCACGGGCTCCCTGCACCACCAGACGATCCGACATCGTGCCGAGAATACAGACGTATTCGGAACGCCACCTAGCCGGCGTCCTTCATCTCCCGTCGAAGTTCGTTGATCTCGTCCCGCAGACGTGCGGCGTACTCGAACTTCAGATCGGCGGCGGCCTCGTGCATCTCCTCCTCGAGGGTCTGAATGAGACGAGCCAATTCCTGTTGCGGGAGCGTCTTCAGTTCACGCTGGACCTTGTCGCGCTCGCGTTGACGCCTTCGATCCTTGCCGGGGACCGGTGCACCACCATCTCCGTCGGGCCGCAGAATCGAGAGGATGTCACCCACGGCCTTGCGGATCGTCTGCGGGTTGATCCCGTGTTCTTCGTTGTACGCCACTTGCAGAGACCGGCGCCGATTGGTCTCGTCGATGGCACGTTTCATCGAAGGCGTCATCTGATCGGCATACATGATCACCTGGCCATCGACATTTCGGGCCGCCCGTCCGATCATCTGGATGAGCGACGTCTCACTGCGTAGAAATCCTTCTTTGTCGGCGTCGAGGATCGCCACCAGGCTCACTTCGGGCAGGTCCAGTCCTTCGCGCAACAGGTTGATGCCCACCAAGACGTCGAATTCACCGAGACGGAGGGCGCGCAGAATCTCGATCCGCTGGATCGTGTCGATGTTGCTGTGCAGATAACGAACCCGCAGTCCTTGTTCGAGCAAGTAGTCGGTGAGATCCTCGGCCATCTTCTTGGTGAGCGTGGTCACCAGGACCCGGTCGCCCATGCCCACCCGTTCATTGACGTTCTCCATCAGATCGTCGATCTGTCCCTTGGTGGGCTTGACCACGACTTCGGGATCCACCAAACCGGTCGGACGGACGATCTGCTCGACGATTCGTTGCGACTCCTTGAGCTCGAAAGGTCCGGGGGTGGCCGACAGAAAGATGCACTGATTCACCCGTTCGAGCACCTCCGGAAACTCGAGCGGACGGTTGTCACGAGCGCTCGGTAGACGGAAACCGTGCTCCACGAGAATGTCCTTGCGACTGCGGTCCCCGGCGAACTGTCCGTGCAACTGCGGTACCGCGACGTGACTCTCGTCGATCACCATCAGGAAGTCCTTCGGGAAGTAGTCGAGCAAGGTGAACGGTGGTTCACCGGGCTGGCGGCCGTCGATGTGCATCGAGTAGTTCTCGATCCCGTTGCAGTAGCCGACTTCCTGGATCATCTCGAGGTCGTGTTGGGTCCGCATGCGTAGTCGTTGAGCCTCGAGTAGCTTCCCCTCCCTCTCGAAGACGGCCAGCCTCTCCTGGAGCTCGGCCTCGATGCCGAGCACGGCCTTGCGCATTCGCTCGTCGCCGGCGACATAGTGAGTCGCCGGAAAGACGAGGATTTCGTTCGATTCGCGAAGAGTCTCCCCCGTCACGGGATCGATCATCGTCAATCGATCGACGGTGTCGCCGAACATCTCGACCCGAACAACCGACTCCTCATAGGCCGGATGGATCTCGATGGTGTCACCCCGAACACGGAAGTTTCCGCGGCCCAATGCCATGTCGTTCCGGTCGTATTGGAGGTCGACCAGTCGCCGAAGGATGCTGCGCATGTCGTAGTCGACGCCGACGTGCAATTCGAGAAGTTGACCGCGGTATTCGTCCGGGTCGCCCATGCCGTAGATGCACGAGACCGATGCGACGACGATGGTGTCGCGCCTCGTCAATAGCGCGGCGGTGGCCGAATGACGGAGACGATCGATGTCGTCGTTGATCGACGAGTCCTTCTCGATGTACGTGTCACTGGAGGCGATGTAGGCCTCGGGCTGGTAGTAGTCGTAATAGCTGACGAAGTACTCCACGCGGTTGTGCGGGAAGAACTCGCGCATCTCCTGCGCGAGCTGGGCGGCCAGGCTCTTGTTCGGAGCCAGAATCAGCGTCGGGCGCTGAGTTCGCTCGATCGTCCAGGCAATAGTCGCGCTCTTTCCCGAACCGGTGATGCCGAGAAGAGTCTGGAAACGCAACCCTGATTCGATTCCGTCGGCGAGTTCGGAGATGGCCTTGGGCTGGTCACCGGCCGGCTGATACTCGGCGATCATCCGGAAGGTCTGGTCGGTCGCCGGCACGACTCAAGCCTACGGTGAGGTTCCGATCACACCGGATCTACTTCGACTTGGGCGTCACCGGTTCGTAGTCGGCCGGCAACTGAGGAAGTGATGTGAGCCATTTCCAGACTTCGTCGATCTGGGGCGTGAGATCGGTCGGAGATCCGCTGTTGTCGATGACGAAATCGGCCGCCGCCAAGCGGGCCTCCCGCGTGGCCTGTCGACCGATGCGCGCGCGGGCATCGGCTTCGTCGAATCCACGGAACTCGACCAAGCGCCGAATCTGAGTATCCACCGGCACATCCACCACGATGCGACCCTGCAATCCTTCGCGAGGATTCTCCGTCAACAGAGGAATATCGAGAACGACGACGTTGTCGGTGGCCCGCTGCTCGATCATGCGGCGATTCATCTCCTGGCCGACTGCCGGGTGGACGATTTCGTTCAACGACTTCAGGGCCTCGGGATCGTTGAACACGATGGCAGCAACGGCCGGTCGGTCGAGCGATCCGTCCGACGCCACGATGGACGGACCGAATCGTTCAACGAGCCGGGCGATCACCGGGGATCCGGGCTGTTGAACCTCGCGCGTGATCGCATCGGCATCGACGATGATCGCGCCACGAGCAGCCAGGAGCGCACTCACGGTCGATTTTCCGGAGCCGATGCCACCCGTGAGGCCGACGAGGATCATGGTCTCACGCTAGAGGACGATCTTGACGTGATGCTGATGGAACCGCCAAGACCTCCGAGTGACCGACCGGTACTCTCCCCGAGCGATGGACGTTGCCCCGATTCGAGTTCTGGTCGCGGATCCGGTTCCGCTGAGCGGCGAGCTGCTCGCCGCTCGACTCGCCGCCGACGGACTCGCCATCGTGGCCGTTGCCCACGATGGCGCATCGGCGCACAACCTCGCACTTCAACATCAGCCCGACGTCGTGATCCTCGACATCGAATTGCGCGAACCCGATGGCATCTCCACCATCAGAGACATGCTTCGCGCCGACCGCCGTTTCCGCATCCTCGTCCTCACCGCGAGCGACGACGTCCTCTCGGCCCGCTACGCCATGCAAGCCGGCGCGGTCGCCTTCCTCTCGAAGTCGGGCACCTACGAGGATCTGTCCGGCGCCCTTCGAACCGTCATGGCCGGGGACACCGTGGTCACCCACCGACCATCCGATGGACGGACGTCGGGACAAGAGCCGATGACGATCGGATCCCTGCTCTCCGATCGGGAGGAGGAAGTCCTGTCACTGGTCGCCACCGGTCTCACCAACCCCGAGATCGCCGAGCGACTCTTCATCAGCGCTCGCACCGTGAAGAATCACTTGTCGTCGATCTACGACAAGCTGGGAGTGGGCGACAAGACGCAGGCGCTGATCCGCGCCGTGCGCCTCGGGATCGTCAGGGTCGAGTAGCGGTCAGGCTTCGGGGGCAGCCGGAGCAGCCGGTTCGCCCGACTCGCCGTAGTACTCGGCCCATGTGGCCTCACGCGACGCGTCGTCGGCGCCGGCGGTCCAGTTGCCGTGTTCGTCGACTTCGAAGTGCTTGCGGTACTCCTCGGCCAGCTCGCCACCCTCGGCGGCCTGCTTGATGCTGAGGCTGATCCGACGACGACCGAGGTCGAGGTCGATGATCTTGACCCAGAGTTCCTCGCCCGGGGTCACGACCTGCTCGGGGGCCTCCACGTGCTGCGTGCTCATCTCGGAGATGTGCACCAGACCCTCGATGCCTTCGCCCACCTGCACGAAACCACCGAACGGCACCAGCTTGGTGACCCGGCCGTACACGAGTTGACCGACTTCGTGGGACGAAGCGAAGACCTCCCACGGGTCCTTCTGTGTCTGCTTACGCGAAAGGCTGATCCGCTCACGGTCGTAGTCGATGTCGAGGACCTTCACGGTCACCTTGTCGCCGACCGCGACTTCGGATCCCGGGTGGTCCACGTGGTTCCACGACAACTCGCTGACGTGGATGAGACCGTCCATTCCGCCGAGATCGACGAAGGCACCGAAGGCCACGACGCTCGAGACCACACCCTCGCGCACGTCACCGACCTTGAGGTTCGACAGGAACCCGTCGCGGGCTTCCTTCTGCGTCTCCTCGAGGTAGGCGCGACGCGACAGAACGACGTTGTTGCGGTTCTTGTCGAGTTCGATGATCTTGGCCTGAAGAACC
Source organism: uncultured Bifidobacterium sp. (assembly GCA_964563545.1). Taxonomy (GTDB): domain Bacteria; phylum Actinomycetota; class Acidimicrobiia; order Acidimicrobiales; family Ilumatobacteraceae; genus Casp-actino8. Next base: position 120,405 of record CAZLXB010000002.1, read on the forward strand.
TTGCCCACGTAGGGCTGGAGGTCACGGACTCGGCGGAGCTCGACGAGCGAAGCCGGGAGGAAGCCGCGCAGACCGATGTCGACGATGAGACCACCCTTCACGACTTCGATGACGAGACCTTCGACCATCTCGTCGGCCTCCTTCTTCTTCTCGATGTTGCCCCAGGCACGTTCGTACTGGGCGCGCTTCTTCGAGAGGATGAGTCGGCCTTCCTTGTCCTCTTTCTGCAGAACGAGGGCTTCGACCTTCTCACCGAGCGAGACGATCTCGCCGGGGTCGACGTCGTTGCGAATGGAGAGTTCACGCGAGGGGATGACGCCTTCGCTCTTGTAACCGATGTCGAGGAGAACTTCGTCCTTGTCGATCTTCACGACGGTGCCGTGCACGACTTGGCCGTCCTCCACTTCGACGAGAGTTCCCTCGATCGCCTCACCAAAGGGCTTGTCGAGATCGTTTTCGGTGACTTTCCGCGGCGTGTAGTTGCCTTCGGCGTCGTAGGTGCCCATGGGGCTGGAGGAGGTCAGTAGGTCGGACAAGGGACAGGTCGCTTTCGGATAGGGATGATCGATGGGACAGGGACAGTTCCCCGAGAGGAACCGGGCAAGGCTACCGGCGAGGTGGTGCGGTCACCCCGGGCGCCGACCGCACACGAGGAACTCGGGCGAGTCGATCGTCGGCGGGTTCGGCTCGTATCGACCGGGCTCGACCGACCAGATCGTTTCTGCCGACAGACCGGCCTCCCGGAGCAGAAGTCGCAGTTCACGGGGCGTGTAGCAGCCTGTCCAGAGCGTGGCGGCCATGTCGCGACCGTCCGGGGAGCGCACGACGGTCTCCTCTCGGCTGACCCCCCGGTCGGCATCGAACTCGGCGTCCACGTGGTAGCGAACCGAGAAGTAGGCGTTGAAGGCCGAGAGCGCGAACCGGCCACTCGGGCGCAAGAGCCGAGCCATCCCGACCAGCACCGCCCGGTCGTCACCATCGGCGGTCATGAGTCCGAACGCGCCCTGGCAGAGGCAGATCACCGCGTCGAAACCGTCGGCGAGAAGTTCGTGTTCGAAGGGCAGATGCCGGGCGTCGGCTCGCAGGAAGGCGACCCTCGTCTCGCTACTCGCCGACCTCGTCGCAATGTCCACGAAAGCCTCCGAGATGTCCACACCCACCACCTCGGCCCCTCGACGCGCCAACTCGATGCTGTGTCGGCCCGGTCCGCATCCAATGTCCAGCACCTTCGATCCGGGCCCGAGCGCCAATGCATTCCACAGGAAGTCGACTTCCTGAACCGTGCCCTTGGTGAACGAATACCGGAGATAGGCCTCGCCCATGTGCTCGGCCAGCGGTTCGAACCAGTGCTCCACCATCAGCCCTTGGCCGCGGCCCAGGAACTCCCCCACGCCGCGTTGACCGCGAGCGGAACGTCGAGTTCGGCCGCCTTCTCCATGATCCCCACCACGAGTGGTCCGACCACTTCCTTTTCGGCCGTGGGCACCTCGACGATCACTTCGTCGTGCACTTGCAGGACCAGACGACTCCGAAGTCCGGCGGATTCGAGTTCGCGATCGATTCGAACGAGCGCGACCTTGAAGATGTCGGCGGCCAAACCTTGGATGCCTGCGTTCATGGCTTGTCGTTCTCCAGCCTGGCGGAGACGGAAGTTGGTGTTCGACAGCTCTGGAATGGGACGGCGGCGACCGAAGATCGTCTCCGTGTAGCCCTTCTGTCGAGCCTCCTCGACCGTCTTGTCCATGTAAGCACGCACATTCGGGAACGCTGCGAAATACGACTCGAGGATCTCGGCCGCCTCCCCGACAGGGACTCCGAGGCGTTGGGCGAGACCGTACGCTTCCATTCCGTAGGCCAAGCCGTACGAAACCATCTTCGCGTACGAGCGTTGTTCGTACGACACGTCGGTCTCGGCGACTCCGAAGACCTGGGCGGCGGTGGCTCGGTGAACGTCGCGCCCCGTTCGGAATGCGTCGATCAGTCCGGGGTCGCCGGCGAGATGAGCGATACACCGGAGTTCGATCTGGTTGTAGTCGGCGACGAGGAATTCGTGGCCGGCATCAGGCACGAAGGCTTCGCGGAAGACTCGTCCTTCATCGGTGCGCACCGGAATGTTGTGCAGGTTCGGGCGATCACTCGACAGACGACCGGTACGGGCAACGGTCTGGTTGAAGGTCGCGTGGATGCGGCCATCGGGTGCAACCTCGGCGAGAAGGCCCTCGCCGTATGTTCCGCGCAACTTCTCGAGCTCGCGGTAGCGCAGGAGGGCGTCGATGAATTCGGGCCACTCGTCCCGGAGCTTTTCGAGAGTGGCGGCGTCGGTGGAATAACCGGTCTTCGTCTTCTTGGGAGGGGTGAGCCCCTTCTCGTCGAAGAGGATGCGACCCAACTGCGCTGGTGAATTCGGATTGAAGGGACCCCCAGCGAGTCGTTGTAGCGAGGCACTCAGGGATTCGGTCTCCTCGGTCAAACGTCGGGAGATGCCCCGCAGACGATCGGCATCGACTCCGATCCCTACCGCTTCCATGCGCGCGAGCACAGTCACCAACGGGTTCTCGATCGATTCGTAGAGATCGAGCATCCCCTGGGCCCGCAAGGCCTCGATCAACGGTTCGACCAGTTCGGCAATGGCCGCCGATCGGTTGCCCGAGACGCGTTCGATGGAGGCCCCCGAACCGTCGAGATCGAGTTGACCACTGGGTGCCGATGCTTCGGCCAGGTGACGCCCGAGCATGCGTTCGACCAAACGTTCGACCGAGTAATCCGACGCGCCGGGCTCGAGGAGATAGGCGGCGATCGCGGTGTCGAGCTGGAGGCGTCCCGGCCGCACTCCTCGGTCGAGGAGATGTTTGATCAGAGGCTTGGCCTCATTGCTGCGGAAGGCGACATCTTCCCAGCGGGACGCGACCTTCGGGTCGACCAGCAACGCCTCGTCGACCCAAAAGGTGCGGCCTCCCGAGGTCAGAGCCACCCCCATCAGACGGGAATGACCCGGATCGGCCTCCCATCCGGCGGCGACGTCGACGACCGACGCTCCTTCGAGGACCGATGACAATTCGGTCGCATCACGAATCGTGACGACTTCGATGTCGATCGCGTCGACGGGTGCACGGGACTCCGGTTCGGCGCCGACTCCAACCGCTGCCAACGCGTCGCGCATTCGCGGTCCCATGGCCCGGAACTCGAGGAAGTCGAACAACCGCTGGACTTCGTCGAAATTCGGGGTGATCGCGACCGCAGCCGGATCGAATTCGATCGGCGCGTCGTGCCGCAAGGTCATCAGAACTTCGTTGTGACGAGCGAGAGCCTCGTTCTCCTCGAGCGACGAACGGAGTTTCGGCGTCTGCTCGGCCGCATGAGCGAAGATTCCGTCGAGTCCGCCGTACTGCGAGATGAGTTTCGCCGCGGTCTTCTCTCCCACCCCGGGAACTCCCGGCAAGTTGTCACTCGGATCGCCTCGCAGCGCGGCATAGGCCGGATACTTGGCCGGAACGACTCCTGTCTTCTCGAGAATTCCCGCTTCGTCGTAGAGCGCGTAATCGGTGACGCCCCGCTTGTTGTAGAGGACGCGTACGTGCGGATCCCGGACGAGCTGATAGCTGTCACGATCACCGGTGACGATCACCACATCGAAACCGTTGTCGACCGCCCGATCGGCGACGGTCGCGATGATGTCGTCGGCCTCGAAACCCGCCTTCTCGATCACGACGATGCCGAGTGCCGCGAGCACTTCTTTCACGATCCCAACTTGTTGGCGGAGGATCTCGGGTGACGACTCTCGTTGCGCCTTGTACTTCGGCTCCATCTCGTGTCGGAAAGTCGGTTCCGGTCGATCGAAGGCGACCACGAGGGCGCTCGGCCGGCGGTCCTTCAACAGCGTGACCAGCATCGACGTGAATCCGAAAACCGCATTGGTGACCTGACCACTCGCGGTGATCATGTCCTGGGGGACGGCGAAGAACGCCCGATAAGTCAAAGAGTTGCCGTCGAGAACAAGCAGCGTCGGACGCGAATCGGAAGTCGAAGGACTCACGGCCGCAGTTCGCCGGCGAGGATCCGCTCGGCCACGTCACGCATTCGCGACCGATCCTTCATGGCGGTCCTCTGGATGAAGGAAAACGCGTCCTGTTCCTTCATCCCGAACTCGTCGATCAAACGGCCCTTGGCCCGATCGATGGCCTTACGGGCCTCCAGTTGCTCACCCAATGCGTCGACGTGACCGGTGAGGGCCTGCAACTCGCGGAAGCGACCGATCGCCACCTCGATGGCCGGAATGAGATCACTCTTCTGATACGGCTTCACGAGATACGCGAGAGCGCCGGCATCCCGCGCCTGCTCGATGATCTCCCGCTGACTGAAAGCCGTCAGCACGAGAACTCCGCAGATGCGCTCGTCGCCGACGTGCCGAGCCACTTCGAGTCCGTCCATGCCGGGCATCTTCACGTCGAGGATGGCGAGATCGGGTTTCAACTCTCGAATCATCTCCAGTGCCCGGTCACCACGACCGGTCTCGCCGACCACGTCGTACCCCTCCTCGAGAAGGGTTTCGGTGAGATCGAGGCGGATGATGGCCTCGTCCTCGGCAACGACCACTCGAATACTCACGTGATCATTCAACCATTCCCCTGGGAGAGGCGCTCGAGCAGATGGTCCTGTTTGGCCTCGAGTTCGAGGATCCCCGACGCCACTTGGTCCCGGTGAGCTTGCATCGCGTCACGATGACGGCGGGCATCGCGGTACTCGATGTCGGCGCCGGGGGTTTCGGAGACCAAGGCCCGCAAACCCATGTCCTCGGCTTCATCGGCCAGATGCTGGAGTTGCTCGTCGACGATTCGCAATTCCTCCCGCAGACGACGCAAACGATCACCGGTCTCCCGCAAACGACGTTCGATTGATCGCTGGCCCACGTCGCGCAGTGTACGGACGGCCTGCTGACGAAGGGTGCCCCGGGTGGGATTCGAACCCACACCGTACGGAGTTTGAAGCCGCTGCCTCTGCCGTTGGGCTACCGGGGCGCACTGGCGAGGTTACCGGTGGGTCAACTCACTCCCCCAACTCATCGTTGTCACGGGTCATCCGGTGCGCCGCCCCACAGGGATTATCGTTCACTCGTGCTCGCTTTCACCTTTCCCGGCCAGGGTTCACAACGGCCGGGTATGGGTCGGCCCTGGGTCGATCACGAGAGTTGGGAGCTCATCGACGAAGCCTCCGAAGTCGCCGGACGCGACGTCGGTCGCCTGCTCCTCGATGCCGATGCCGAAGAACTGCGCGATACGCGCAATGCGCAGCTGACGACCTTCGTCTCCAGCCTCATGGTCCTCGATGCGGTCGAGCGACTCGGTGTCGAGCCGAGCTTCTGCGCAGGTCACAGCCTTGGGGAATACACCGCTCTCACCGCTTCGGGCGCGCTCTCCTTCGATGACGGTGTTCGTCTCGTGATCGAACGCGCCGCCGCTATGCACGAGGCCGGCGAACAGAATCCGGGCACCATGTCGGCGATCCTCGGACTCGACGACGAGTTGGTCGAAGTCGCCTGCCGTCGTGCCGACGCCGACGTGTGGGTCGCCAACTTCAACGCGCCCGGACAGGTCGTCATCGCGGGTTCACCCGATGGCGTGAAGCGCGCGAGCGAGATCGCCAAGGAACTCGGGGCCAAGAAGGCCATGTCTCTCCAAGTGTCGGGGGCCTTCCACACCCCGTTCATGACACCGGCACGTGATCGTCTTCGTCAGGCGATCGCCGAGGCGTCGCCGCGCGACACCGAGGTGCCGATCATCAGCAACGTGGACGGCCTCGCCCACGACTCAGGCGACGACTGGACGAGCCTTCTCTCGGCTCAGCTCTCGAGCCCGGTTCGCTGGAAGCACTGTCTCTTGACCATGGGCGAACTCGGTGTCGTCTCGTTCGCCGAACTCGGTCCGGGGGGCGTCCTGACCGGCATGGCCAAGCGCACGCTCGAGAATTCCCGGACCATTTCGGTCGCCACGCCCGATGATCTCGACAAGTTCATCGAATGGGTAAATACCGCATCTCCCACCGGAGCCGCCCAACTCGAAGGTGAGCATCTCTTCGCCGTCGAACGACTCGTCGTCAGTCCAGCCGCTGGAGTCTTCGCACCGCGCACCGATCTGACCACTGGCGACCCCATCGAAACCGGGACCGTTCTCGGACTCGTGGGAGATCACGAAGTTCGATCGGCGTTCGACGGCATTCTCCAGGCCTTCATCGCGGTCGACGGCGAACGAGTGACGCCACGGCAACCCATCGCCTGGCTACGGACCCACTGACGTGCCCGCGGTTCCCGAACTCTCGCGCGGTGCCCGCATCGTCGGATGGGGCTCGTATCTGCCCCCCAAGGTCCTGACCAACGCCGACCTCGAAGCCATGGTCGACACCAGCGATGAATGGATCGTCGAGCGAACCGGAATTCGCGAACGTCATGTCGGGGGCACGACCGTCGGAATGTCGGTCGAATCAGGGAAGGCGGCACTGGCCAACTCCGGCGTCGCTCCCGAAGACATCGGCGCGCTCATCATCGCCACCACGACGCCCGATCGCCAATGGGGAACGGCGGCAACCGTTCAGAACGAGCTCGGACTTCGTTGCGGTGCCTTCGAGATCAACGCGGCGTGCAGCGGCTTCGTGTACGCACTGGTGGCCGCCAACGGCCTGATCCAGATGGGAATGCAGAACGTCCTCGTCATCGGCACCGACACCTTGTCGCGGATCACGGACTGGACCGACCGCAACACCGCCGTGCTCTTCGGTGACGGTTCGGCGGCGGTCGTACTCAGCGCGGTCGACGGTCCCGGTCAGCTGATCGCTTGGGACCTCGATGCCGACGGTTCGGCGGGACCGATTCTCTTCGCTGAACTCGGCGGCACGATCACGATGGAAGGCAAAGAGGTCTACCGCCGAGCGGTCCGCATCATGGTCGACTCGGCGCAGAAGTCGATGAAGCACGCCGGCGTCACCGGCGACGACATCAAGATGCTCATTCCGCACCAGGCCAACATCCGAATCATCACCGCCGCCTGCGATCGTCTCGGTATCGACGAGTCCCGTACGGCGGTCGTCCTCGATCGCACCGGCAACACCTCGGCGGCATCGATTCCCCTCGCCATGATCGATGCCATCGACAACGGCCGGATACACGACGGTGATCTGATCCTTCTCGTCGGTTTCGGCGGTGGCATGACGGCCGCATCGGCGATCATCCGTTGGGGAGGCGGTCAATGAGTCGAGTCGTCCTCGTGACCGGTGGATCCCGAGGAATCGGATTGGCCGTGGCCCGTCGGTTCGCATCACTCGGCGACTCGGTCGCCGTCACCTACAACAGCTCACCTCCACCCGACGACCTCTTTGGAGTTCGGTGCGATGTGACGTCCACCGAACAGGTCGAGGCGACCTTTGCCGCCGTCGAGGAGAAGTTCGGTCCGGTCGAGATCCTGGTTTCGAATGCCGGGATCACCAAGGACACCCTCGTCCTGCGCATGGCTGAGGCCGACTTCGCGTCGGTCATCGACGCCAACCTCACCGCCGCCTTCCGGGTCGCCAAGCGCGCCGCCCAAGGAATGCTTCGTCAGCGGAAGGGTCGCATCATCCTCATGTCGAGTGTGGTCGGCTTGCTCGGTTCGGCCGGCCAATCAAACTACGCCGCGTCCAAGGCCGGGCTCGTCGGTCTGGCGCGGAGCCTCGCCCGGGAACTCGGCTCGCGCTCGATCACCGTCAACGTCGTGGCACCCGGCCCGGTGGCCACCGACATGACGGCCGCCCTCGGTGAGGAACGACTGCGAGCTCTGACCGAAGCGGTCCCCCTCGGACGCATGGCCTCACCCGACGAGATCGCCGGTGTCGTGACCTTTCTCGCCTCGGCCGATGCCGGATACATCACCGGTGCGGTCATCCCGGTCGACGGCGGTCTCGGCATGGGCCACTGATTCGGCCCCCGGCCATCTCTTCATTTCACCGACTGGACCGGCTCAGCGTTTACAGTTGAACCGTCCCCCACGCCAAGGAGCCTCCATGGACCAGGAACTTTTCGCCCGCTTCCGCAAGTGTGCCGTCGACGTATTGAGTGTCGATCCCGACAAGGTCACTCCGGAGGCCAAGTTCGGCGACGATCTCGACGCCGACAGCCTCGATCTCGTCGAACTCGTGATGGTCCTCGAAGAAGAGTTCGGCGTCACCGTGCCCGAGGAAGAGATCGAAGGAGTGCAGACCGTCGGTCAGGCCTACGACCTCATCGTCGGAAAACTCTGATGCTCGGACGCCGAGTCGCCATCACCGGTCTCGGCGTTCTTGCTCCGTGCGGAGTCGGAAGAAACGACTTCTGGCAAGGACTCCTCGGACCGGGTGTCACCGGAGCGAAATGGATCTCCATCGCCGACTGGGATCCTGCTCCCTACTTCGACTCTCCCAAGGACGCCCGTCGGGCGGATCGGGTCGAACAATTCGGACTGGCCGCTGCTGCGGAAGCCTTCGCCCAGTCCGGTGAAGTCGGCGTCGATCCGGAAAGGTTCGGCGTCGTCGTCGGCACCGGCATCGGGGGCCTCAACACTCTCGAGGAACAGATCCGCGTCCTGATCGACAAGGGCGAGCGCCGAGTCTCGCCCTTCCTCGTGCCGATGATGATGGCCAACGCGACCGGCGCGGCGATCTCCATGCGCTACGGACTCCAAGGCCCGAACGAAACCGTCTGCACCGCGTGTGCGGCCTCAACACATGCTCTCGGCTACGCCGCGCGCCTGATCGCGTCAGGGCGTTGCGACGCAATGGTCAGCGGTGGTGCCGAATCGGCGGCCACCCCGGTTTCATTGGCCGGTTTCGGCAACATGACCGCCCTGTCGTCCTCGGGTTCGAGTCGTCCTTTCGACACCGAACGGGATGGCTTCGTCATGGGCGAAGGTGCGGGCATCTTCATTCTCGAGGAGTGGGAACACGCCCGTCGGCGCGGGGCGCGCATCCTCGGCGAGATCCTCGGTTCGGCGAGCAATGCCGATGCCCACCACATCACGGCACCGTCACCCGGAGGACGCGGCGCCATCTCCTGTATGCGCATGGCCCTCGACGATGCCGGCCTGACCGCCGACGCGATCGCCCACGTGAATGCGCACGGAACTTCCACGCCGCTCAACGATGCCGCCGAGGCCGCGGCGGTCACCAGCGTCTTTGGTTCCCACCGACCACCGATCACGAGCATCAAGGGTGTCACCGGCCATGCGCTCGGAGCCGCCGGCGCCCTCGAAGCAGCGTCGGTCCTACTCGCCTTCGAGCACCGCCTGATTCCTCCCACCGCCGGAACGACGCGTATCGATCCGGAGATGGACATCGATCTGGTGATCACCGAACCACGACCCTGGACACCCGGCCCCACGATCTCCAACAATTTCGGTTTCGGCGGCCACAACGGCTCGATCGTCATCGCGCCCGCGGACTGACGCCTTTCCGAGCGCCCTCAGGCGTCCACGAGGACGAACATCAACTCGCATTCGCAGGCCGTTTCACCGCCGACGAGAGCCCGCCCGCGTCCCTTCCCGGCACGACTCGACATTCGCCCGAGTTCGACCTCGAGTATCAACTCGTCTCCGGGAACCACCTGACGCCGAAAGCGCGCTCCATCGAGTCCACCGAAGAGGGGCAGTCGACCGCCATGCGCGTCGGAGGCGAGGACGGCGATGGCCCCGACTTGGGCGATCGCCTCACACATGAGTACACCAGGCAAGGTCGGCCGCCCGGGAAAGTGTCCCGGAAAGAACCATTCGTCGCCGCGAAGGCGCCAACTTCCTCGGGCCGACACCCCAGGGACGAGTTCGAGAACCTCGTCCACGAACAAAAAGGGCGCACGGTGCGGAAGCAGAGCCTCGGGCCGGGGCAGGGGTGTCACTGACCGATCGCCTTCAAGAGGTTGGCCGGGGTGTCCTTGGGTGAGATCTTGTACCAGACCTGCTCGAGCTTTCCTTTGCCATCGATCAGGAATGCCGAGCGTTCGATGCCCATGTACTTGCGTCCGTACATGCTCTTTTCCTTCCAAACGCCGTAGCGCTCGGCGACCACGTGCTCGGTGTCGGCGAGAAGAGGGAAAGGAAGGTCGTACTTCTCGGCGAACTTCTTCTGCTTCGCGACCGCATCCGGGCTGATACCCACGATGGCGACGTCGCCGATCTTCTTCGCGATGTCCCGCAATCCGCACGACTGCTGCGTGCATCCCGGTGTGTCGGCCTTCGGATAGAAGTACACGAGAATCCGTCGACCCGAATAGGACGAAAGCCCGACCTTGTTGCCGTCCTGATCGAGCAGAGTGATCGACGGAGCCTTCTGACCGACGCTGAGCATGACGTCACGGTAGTTCGGACCGCTCGCCGATCTCTGGCTACCAAGAGTCAATCAGTGGCCACTCTCCGTGAGATTCTGGGCTCTGTTGGGCCTTCTGGCCCATTGGTCGACCACCCAGAGCGATGTTTGTCTGCCTTCTGACGTCGCTACAACAACGGAGGAAGACCGTGAACGGACGCCCGATCCGCCGCCCTTGCTGAATCAGGAACCCGCCGGCGAAGCTCGCCGATCGAGAGGCTGACTCCCCCACTTGCCCCGGCCGCGTGCATGCGCGTGGTAGTGGTCGGGGATGTTGCGCATGTTGTCGTCGATGTAGATCTCGTCGACGAAATTCTCTTCCACGACCCGTCGCAGAGTGGCGTGAAGTCTTTCCTTGATCTCGTCACTCGGACTCGGGTCGTGCGACTTCCACACGATCATGGGTACCGAGCAAACCTCGCATTCGGCGATCCAGCAAAGATCGTCCTCATGAAACCATTCGGTGACACGGGCCGCCTCGCACAAGTCACAATTCTCCACGAACCGATCCTTGCACGCGGGACCCGTGCCCCTCGAGGACGACTACAAGGATGCGGGATCGACATCCGGAGGAAGAAGAACGGCATCGATCACGTGGATCACACCGTTCGTGGCCATGACGTCAGTCGACGTCACGTTTGCTCCATTGATCCGGACCCCGCCTACGGTCGACAGTGTCACGTTCTGGCCTTCGACCGTCCTGACTTCACCGGCGACGACGTTGGCCGCCAGGATCTCACCCGAGATCACGTGATACTTCAGAATCTTGGCGAGTACGTCGTCGTTCTCGGGAAGCAACAACTTGTCGAGCAAACCCGCCGGCAAGGCGGCGAATGCTTCATCCGTCGGCGCGAAGACGGTGAAGGGTCCTTCGCCCTGGAGAGTCTCCACCAAACCGGCTGCTTCGAGCGCCGTCACCAGGGTGCCGAACGATCCCGCTTCCGAGGCGACGGCGACGATGTCTCCCGACTGCGCGTCATCCGTCGCCATGGGGGCTTCGGTCTCCATGGTCGACTCCGTGTCGATCGACGTCGTGGTCGCATCGTCGTCTCCGCAGGCAACGACGACGAGCGAACTACCGGCGACGACCAAACTCAAAACTACGTTCTTCATTCTTTCTCCTTCATGATTCGGGGACTGGCAACCAAAGGTTGCCCCGGGAGTGGTTCTTTCACTCGGGAGATGGAAGATGTCGTGACCGATGTACCGGTGGTTCTTTCGATAGCGCGATCACTCAACCGCGGTCGAGAGCTTCTCGCACTTCGGCGACGTACTCACCGACCGCGTCGGGGCCGTGTTCGAGCAATCGTCGAACGACGGAAGCGCCTTGAACGACGCCATCGGCGACCCGACACGCCTCCACTGCCTGTTCGGCATTCGACACGCCCACGCCCACGACGACCGGAACATCGGTGACCTTCTTCAGACGGGCCGCGAGGGCGGTCGCCGTGCCGGCGAGAGTGGAACGCTCACCGGTCACTCCGAGGAGTCCGACCGAGTACACGAACCCACGCGCCCGCGCGCAGATCCGGGGCAAGCGATCGTCAGGCGCGGTCGGGGCGGCGAGCATCACCGTGGCCAAACCGTGCGCATCGGCCGCTTCGCACCACGGTCCCGATTCCTCCAGCGGTAAGTCGGGGATGATCGCTCCGCTCACTCCGGCCTCGGCCAATTGGGAAGCGAATCGCGTGTGACCCGGGTGGTGAACTGTGTTGTAGTAGCACATCACGACGAGGGGAACTTCGACGTCGAGATCCGGCACGGCATGAAGGATCGAGACGGGTGTCGCTCCGTCGTCGAGAGCGCGCTGACTCGCCTCTTGAATCACCGGCCCGTCCATCACCGGATCCGAGAACGGGATTCCGATCTCGATGGCGTCGGCTCCTCCGGCGGCGGCCGCTCTGACCGCGGCCTCCCATCCCTTCAGACCCCCAGTGACGTAGGGAACCAGGATCTTGCGACCTGCCGAGCGACGGGCCCGTAGATGATCTTCGAGCGAGATCACGAACCGATGATCTCCATCATCTGCCCCACATCCTTGTCGCCGCGTCCGGAAAGGTTCATGAGAACCGTCCGACCCTGCATCGACGGGGCCTCGCGAACGATCCAGGCCAGAGCATGTGCGCATTCGAGCGCCGGAATGATTCCCTCGGTCCGGGCCATCAATTGAAAGGCTTCGATCACCTCGGCATCGTGGACCGCCGGATACTCGGCGCGGCCGATCGAGGCGAGGTACGAATGCTCCGGACCGACGCCGGGATAGTCCAGGCCCGCCGACACCGAGTGCGCTTCGAGCACCTGCCCGTACTCGTCCTGCATCAGGTAGCTACGCATCCCGTGCACCACACCGGGTTGACCACGACCCACAGCCGCACCGCCCGCCGGTTCCACTCCGACGAGGCGGGCCTCGGTGTCGACGAAACCAGAAAAGATTCCGATCGCATTCGATCCGCCACCAACGCACGCCACGACGACATCGGGATCGGATCCGAATCGATCCCTCATCTGCTCACGTGCCTCGTCACCGATCACCCGATGGAACTCGCGCACCATCCATGGGTACGGATGCGGCCCCATGACCGAACCGAGGCAGTAGTGGGTCGATTCGACCGTAGCCACCCAGTCGCGCATCGCCTCGTTGACCGCATCCTTCAAGGTGCGGCTCCCGCTGTGCACGGCCTCGACTTCGGCCCCGAGCAACTTCATCCGAAAGACGTTGAGCGCCTGCCGCTCCACGTCGACCGCCCCCATGTAGACCTTGCATTCGAGACCGAGGAGAGCAGCAGCCGTCGCCGACGCAACGCCGTGCTGACCGGCGCCGGTTTCAGCGACGATCCTCTTCTTGCCCATGCGCTTGGCGAGCAACGTCTGACCGAGAACGTTGTTGATCTTGTGCGAACCCGTGTGATTGAGGTCTTCGCGCTTCAATACGAGCCTCAACCCGAGTTGGCGTCCGAGTTGATGACACTCGGTGAGGATCGACGGACGGCCGGCGTACTCGCCGAGCACCGCATCGAGTTCGGCCCGGAAGATGGGATCGGCCCAAGCTTCGCGGAACGCAGCTTCGAGTTCCTGACACGCCGGCACCAGTGTCTCGGGGACGAAACGCCCGCCGAATTCACCGAAACGCCCGGCGTCGGACGGTTCCGACATGATCGAACGGGGGCCCTTCATGCCCCCATGTTCGCACCATCGAACCTGATCCACGCAGTCGATTGCCCGCCGGCGAGGTGATTCCCGTTACTCGTCGAGCCAATCGTAAAGCTCTTCGCCGCCCCCCTCGAAGGACGGCGGCGCGGCGGCGCGGGCGTTGGCGACGAAGCGACGCACTTTGACCGGATCCTTGCGTCCGACGGAGGCTTCCACCCCCGAGGAGACGTCGACACCCCACGGTCGAACGGTTTCGACTGCGGTTCCCACATTGTCGGGGGTGAGGCCTCCGGCGAGGATCAGTCTCACCCCGCCCGGGATCGCATCGGCCAGATGCCAGTCGAAGATCTTCCCCGAACCGGGTTCGGGGGCATCGACCAGAATGAGATCGGTTCCGAACTCATTGGCTCGCGCCGCTTCGGGCGATCCGGCCACGACGGACTTGATGATCCAGCGGATGTTCTCGCTCAATTGGGCGACGTGCCGACTCGTCTCCCGACCGTGCAACTGAACTGCCTTCACTCCCGCCCGAGCAGCGATGTCGAACACGCGATCCGGCAGATCGTCACGGAAGACCCCCACAGTCAATATTTCGGGGGGCAGTCGCCGGGTGATGTCGTAGACGGTCTGAACGCTCACCTGGCGGGGCGAGGGAGCGAAGATGAAACCCACGGCATCAGCGCCCATGGCGACGGCCAAGAGCGCATCGTCTTCATTCGTGATGCCGCAGATCTTCACGAACACGGCTACAAAGTACTTCTCGTCCGCTCGTGGAACGGTGATGTCCGGGCCTCAGCGAACCTTCAGGGATCGGAGCATCGCCGCCGGGTCGGTCGCTCGCACCAGCGTCTCGCCGACGAGGATCGCGTCGTAGCCGGCTTCGCGGAGGGAACGGGCGTCGTCCTCGTTTCGTACGCCACTTTCGGCCACCCGGATCACGGAATCCGGCATGACACCCCCCATCCGAACTGCCCGCTCGTGGTCGACTTCGAAAGTCGTGAGGTCTCGCTGATTGACCCCGATCAGGGTGGCACCGGCAGCCACCGCCACCTCCAGCTCGGCCTCGTCGTGGATCTCGACCAGAGCATCGAGTCGGACGCTCCGCGCCACCTCGAGCAATACGGTGAGCTCGTCGTCTTCGAGAGCGGCGGCGATCAGCAGAACGCAATCAGCTCCCATGATCCGGGCGTCGAGCACGTCGTGCGACGACAACGTGAAGTCCTTGCGCAGGACGGGCAGGCCAGTCGCCGCCCGGGCGCGTCGCAGGTCGTCGGGCGACCCACCGAAGTGGGGTTGGTCGGTCAGAACCGACAGACAGCTCGCGCCACCGAGTTCGTAGGCCCGAGCGAGCTCCGCCGGGTCGAGATCGATGGCCAGGTCTCCCTTGGACGGCGAACGGCGCTTCACCTCACTGATCACCGCGAGCGAACCCGCCGAATCACGCCGTAGACGATCCTCGAACCCGCGCGGGACGGGCTTGGTCATGGCCTCCTCGAACAACCGTGCCGAATCCCGACCGTCGGCACCGATCCGATCCCGATGGAAATCGAGGATGCGGTCGAGGTAGGTGCCGCGTCGACGGGCCACCGGCGATCAGGCCCCTTTGCCGCCCAGCGGACTCACGAAGCTCAGTTCGGGACGGCCGCCGAGGAAGGGGGCGATCGAGGGTCCGAGCGCCTTGAAGGCGTCCGAGCCCATGTGTTCGTTCAACGCCTCTTGGCTCTCGTACATCTCGTACATGAACAAGGCGTTCTCATCGGAGGGATCCGAATGAAGGATGTAGTAGATCGTTCCCTTTTCGGCCTTGGCGGTCTCGAGTGCCGTTCCCAGCGCCTTGGCGAGATCGTCACGCTTGCCCGGCGCCGCCGGAATCTTGGCCCACACTGCAACTTTTGCCATTTTCAGTTCCTTTCTCGGATGACGAGCCCACCGTAGACGGCGACTCGGTCGCCTCAGAACCCGAGGCGTTGGCGCAGGACGCTTTCGAGATCGGCGATAGCGACCCGATCCTGAGCGGTCGTGTCACGGTCGCGGATCGTGACCGCACCATCCTCGAGCGAGTCGAAGTCGACCGTGATGCACAGCGGAGTACCGATCTCGTCCTGGCGCCGGTAACGCTTACCGATCGACTGGGTGTCGTCGTAGTCGACCATGTATCGATCGGAGAGATTGGCGTACACCTCGCGCGCGAGTGGTGTCAGGTTGTCCTTCTTGCTGAGCGGAAGGACCGCGATCTTGTAAGGAGCGAGACGCGGGTGAAGACGCAGGACGGTCCGGGACTCGCCGTCGACTTCGTCCTCGTGATAGGCGGCGAGCAGGAACGCGGCCATGGCCCGGTTGACACCGGCTGCCGGCTCGATCACGAAGGGCACGTAGCGCTCGTTCGTCGACTGGTCGAAGTAGTCCAACTTCTGACCCGAATGCGAAGCGTGCTGCGAAAGATCGAAGTTGGTGCGCTGCGCGATGCCCTCGAGCTCACCCCAGCCCCACGGATACTGGAACTCCACATCGGCCGTGCCCGCCGAGTAGTGGCTCAATTCGTCGGCTTCGTGCGCGCGAAGTCGGAGCATTTCGGCCGGGATGCCGAGATCGACGTACCACTGGAGTCGCGTGGAGCACCAGTACTCGTACCAACGCGGACCTTCAGCCGGTGGCACGAAGAACTCGAGTTCCATCTGCTCGAATTCGCGAGTACGGAAGATGAAGTTGCCCGGAGTGATCTCGTTACGGAAACTCTTACCGACCTGGGCGATACCGAACGGCGGCTTCTTGCGACTCGTCTGCAGCACATTCGAGAAATTCACGAACATTCCCTGCGCCGTCTCGGGCCTCAGATAGACCTCGGCGCCCGACCCTTCGACCGGCCCGGCGTAGGTCTTGAACATCAGATTGAAGGCGCGCGCATCGGTCAGGGATCCCTTGGCCTTGCAGTTTGGGCACACGTTGCGGTCTTCCAGATGATCCTCTCGGAACCGCTGCTTGCACTCCTTGCAGTCGACCAACGGATCACTGAAGTTCGCCAAGTGACCACTTGCCTCGAACACCTGCGGAGGTCCGAGGATGGCGGCGTCGATCAGCACCACGTCGTCCCGCTTCTGGACCATCTCCCGCACCCAGGACTCCCGGACGTTGCGGAGCATGAGCGAGCCCAACGGGCCGTAGTCATAGCTAGAGCGGAAACCTCCGTAGATCTCGGCCGAGGGATACACGAAGCCACGGCGCTTGCACAGGTTGACGATCTGCTCGAGGTCGGAGGCGGGCATGGCGGTCAAGGCTACGGCACGGAGCCGTGGGCGACTCCGGAATCAGGTTCCGTCGTGACGCTCGAAGATCGCCACCGATCGGAGTCGACGTTCGACGTGCATCTCGAAGGCTCTCGTCGCGAGCGCGGCGACCTCGTTCACGACCGGCACGTCGAGGCGCTGCTCGCCCGGGGTGTGATGCTCGTCGAGAACCTCACCCAGTCGTCCACCGAAGATTCCTCGCATCACCTCGAGTGCCGACGCCGTCACCGTCACGCCGGTTCGACAGTTGCGACACTGGGTACCCCCTCGTTCGAGGTCGATCGATGCCAAAGGATGTTCGGAGGAATCTGGCTCTCCACATGAGATGCAGCGATCGAGTTCCGGCTGAAGGCCTTCGGCGGCCAGGAGCCGCCAGAGGAACGCCGGCACGACCATCGGCGACGGACGCTCGACGAGCGTCTTGCGACCTCCCACCAACATTCGGAAGATGTGGGGAACCGGTTCCCGGTCGGGAACGAGTTGGTCGACGGCTTCGACGATGGCGCTCGCCTCGGTCATCACGTCGAGATCACCGAACAACGACGACGCCGCATCGATGGTCTCGACCTGACTGACGACGTCCAGCGAGGAACCGCGGTGTAGTTGGACGTTCACGTAGGCGAAGGGCTCGAGTCGACCTCCGAACTTGGAACGAGTCTTACGAATCCCCTTGGCCACCGCGCGAACCTTGCCCGAGTTCTCGGTGAGCAAGACGATGATCCGGTCGGACTCCCCCAACTTGTACGAACGAAGAACGATGGCGTTCTCGCGGTAAAGACGGGAAGCCACGGCGAGTCAATTCGCAATCTGCGAGATCGTCACAGCGCCGGACTCTCCTCGACCCCGCCGAACCGGCGTTGACGAACGCGGAACTCGGCCATGGCTCGGCCGACGACCTCACCATCGAGTCCCCTCCAGTCGACGGCGAGGTAGACGAGCTCGGCATAGGCCAATTCCCAGACGAGGGTGGAGGGCAGGCGACCGTCCGAATCACACACGATGACCAGGTCGGGTTCGCCGACGTCTCCGCGAACGGCCCGACCGAGGGACTCTTCGGTGACTCGCCGACCCACCGGCCAATTCCGCAACGCTTCGACGATCGTGCGCCGTCCATCCTCACGACTCTCGGCCCGCATGATCACTCCGTCGATCGAAGCGCTCGTCTCGAATCGCCAATCCGCCTCACCGTGTAAGGGCACCAGAGTGACGGCGGCCAAGCCTTCCGACTTCGCGGCCTTCGCGAGATCGATCAGTCGTTCGGTCCAGGCGGCATCATCGAGCGACCTCCACTGGGTCGGGGAGCCACTGGCGATCACGACGTGTCGCGACGGCGACGAAATCGGTTCTCGCATCCGCTTTTCCCGCCGACGACTCCACACACCACCATTGTGACTCATCAGCTCGCTCGGAACCCTCCGCTACCCTCGAAGCGTGCACATCGCCTGCATCATGGACGGCAACGGACGTTGGGCGACCCGCCGCCACCTCCCCCGAACGGCGGGACACACCGCCGGCGAAGAGAACCTGGCCGAGATCGTGCGGGCCTGCGTCCGCCGCGACGTCGATTGGCTCACCGTCTTTGGCTTCTCCACCGAGAACTGGGTTCGTCCACGGGGCGAGATCCGTCACATTCTCGGGCTCCATCGCAAACTCTTCGGTCGCGTGGAAGAACTCAACGAACTCGATGTTCGGATCCAATGGATCGGACGCCCCTTCTCCGACCCCGAAGCCCGCACCCCTCGCTACGTTCAGCGCGCGATCGAACGCGCCATCGCTGACACCAGGAACAACACCGGCATGACACTGACGGTCGCCTTCGACTACGGAAGTCGCGCCGAAATCGTCGACGCGGCACGACGCGTGATCGATTCGGGGGAACTGATCGACGAGACGTCCCTCACCCGACACATGTATCTGCCCGACCTGCCGCCGGTCGACGTCCTGATCCGGACGTCGGGCGAGCAACGCGTTTCGAACTTCCTCCTTTGGCAGACACAGGGCGCTCCGTTTCATTTCACCGAGAAGACGTGGCCCGAACTCGATGAGACCGAGATCGATCGCGCGATCGCTCTCACCGGCTCCGATCCCGGCTTCTCCCCGACCGATCGCTGATCCGCCGTGACGTCCGAGAAGGGTCTGTCGACCCGCGATGCACTCGACATCGCCACCGCGGCTTTGTCCGATGCCGAGGACCGTCCGGGTCAGCGAACCATGGCCGAGGCCGTGGCCTCGGCCATCGACTCCCATCGTCACCTGATCGTGCAAGCCGGCACCGGCACCGGTAAGACGCTCGGTTATCTCGTCCCGGTCGTGATGAGTGGACGAAAGGCGATCGTCGCCACCGCCACGATCGCCCTACAGGATCAGATCGCGTCCAAGGACCTCCCGCTTCTAGCCGAGCATCTCGCACCGGCACTCGGGATCGAATTCGAGTGGGCCGTTCTGAAGGGACGTAACAACTACGTCTGTCGTCAGAAGGTGGATGAGGCACTCTCCAACCGCGACGGCCAAATGGAGCTCGAGATCGACGACAAGTCGAATCGTCGTCTTCGGTCGCAGATCGAGAAGATCGATCGCTGGTCGCGTCAGGCAACGACCGGAGATCTCGCCGAATACCCGGGCGCGATCAGTGAGCCGGTCCGCCGGGCGGTCACCATCACGTCGGATGAATGCCCCGGAGCTGCTCGCTGTCCGGTCGGGAGCCAATGTTTCGCCGAGCGGGCTCGGTACTCGGCCTCCTCGGCCGATGTCGTCGTGGTGAACACGCACCTGTATGGGATCGACGTGGCCGCCGAGGGTGGAGTTCTCCCGGATCACGAACTGGTCGTGATCGACGAAGTCCACAACCTGGAGGGGATCATCTCCGAGAGTTCCGGGGTGGCGTTCTCAGCCGGTCGTTTCACGAACACCGCCCACACCATCCGTCGGATCATCTCTGATTCCCGCCCGGCCGACCGTCTGATCGCTCTGGGCGAGGCATTACAGGACGTCATCTCTCCGGATCTCGGCCGACGCGTACCCTCACCGCTCGGCGCCGGGCTGCGCGACGTCCTCACCGACGCCCGCCTCGTGTGCGGTGATGCGCTCGACGGAATCCGCTCCGTCGACACCAGCGATGACGACGCGAATCAGCGAAAGCTCCGCGCCATCCAAAGTGTCGGCCGACTGGCCGACACCATCGATCAGGCACTCGGGGCCGACCGTCATCACGTGCCCTTCGTGTCGGGAACGCCGTCGTCACCCGTTCTCGAGATCGCTCCACTCGAAGTCGGCTCGATCCTCTCCACCGGGATCTGGGGCAAACGGACCGCCATCCTCACCAGTGCGACCGTGCCGACCAATCTTCCGGATCGCATCGGACTCGCCGAGGATTCGTACGACGCGATCGATGTCGGAAGCCCCTTCGACTATCAATCCAACGCTCTCCTCTATTGCACCAAGAACTTCCCCAATCCGAACTCACCGGAATTCTCCAAGGAGGTCCACGACGAACTGTTCCGCCTGATCACGGCCGCTGGTGGACGCACACTCGCGTTGTTCACCAGCTTCAAGGCCCTCGATGCCGCCGTCGACGCCTTACGCCCCATCCTTCCGATGAAGGTTCTCTCGCAACGCGACGACGCTCAGAAGAGCCGCCTCGTCGACGAGTTCGCCGCCGACGAAGAATCGTGCCTGTTCGCCACCGCTGGTTTCTTCCAGGGCATCGATATCCCGGGTCGAACCCTGTCGTTGGTGACCATCGACAAGATTCCGTTTCCGCGGCCCGACGATCCGCTTCTCAGTGCCCGACGGGATCTACTGGGCGATGCAGCATTCCGACAGATCGACCTCCCACGGGCGGCCACACTTCTCGCCCAAGCGACTGGGCGGCTCATTCGCACCGCCACCGACCGGGGCGTGGTCGCGATCTTCGATCCCCGACTCGCAACGGCGGGTTACCGACATCTGATCCTCGGTGCCATGCCCCCGATGCGCCGAACGGTCTCCCGTCAGGAAGTCACCGACTTCTTGTCGTCACTCGTCGATTGATCGATCAGGAAGGCATCAGGCGGTAGCCGATGCCGCGTACGGTCACGATGAGGCGTGGCTCCTCGGCTTGATCCTCGATCTTCACGCGTAGTCGGCGGACATGGGCATCGACCAAACGACTGTCGCCGAGGTAGTCGTATCCCCAGACCCGCTCGAGTAGCTGGTCTCGGGACAGAACCATGTTCGGATGATCGGCGAACTCGCACAGAAGGTTGAACTCCGTCTTGGTGAGTGACAACTCACGCCCGGCCTTCAGAACGATTCCTTGTTCGCGACGAAGTTCCACGTCTCCGAACGTCTCGCTCGAACCGGAACCGGCCGTCTCGCTCTGCAACTGCACCCGCCGAAGGTGCGCCCGCACCCGTGCCGCGAGCTCCTTTGGAACGACCGGCTTGGTCACATAATCGTCGGCTCCGGCTTCGAGCCCGGCCACCATGTCGTTGGTGTCGGTCTGAGCCGTCACCATGATGATCGGCACGATCGACATCGCACGCAGCGCCCGACACACGTCGAAGCCCGACATGTCGGGGAGTCGCAGATCGAGCAGGACGAGATCGGGTTCCTTGGCGTGAAACGCGGCGAGACCGGTGCGTCCATCGGGAGCCTCCCGCACCTCGTAACCCTCATCCTCGAGGGCCAGGCGAAGCGCCAAGCGGATCTGGTCGTCGTCTTCCACGAAGAGCAGCGAATTCACCGACGCATTCTGCCCCACCCCCGAACGACCGGGATTTTGTTACACAAAACGCACAATTCCCGCACGGTCCTTTCACAGAGGCTCGGGAAACTGGCCTCGTTCACGCTGGACCGACGGGGGCCGTCCTCCCCCTGGTCCTCGCCGGCCAGCGGAATGGACGAACGGTTCCGCCGCCCGACTCGCCGGGTTTCCCGAGTCGGGCGGCGTCACGTTCGGGCAGGATGGGCGCATGGAAAGGTCGATCCGGCGAGTCCGCCTGCGAACCCGGGTGACCCTTCTCTTCGTCCTCGTCGGTCTCGCCACGTCCGTGATGCTGTCGACCGTCAGCTTCCTCGTCGCTCGCAACTACCTCCTCGATCGCCGGGACGACGTCGTGGAGCGGCAAGCGTTCAACAACGCTGAATACGTGCGGGCGCGCCTCATGAGCCGGCGGTCGGAGGCTTTCGAGCTCATCAACGGCTCTCGTACCGAACAGGGGGGTTTCGCGGTTCTCCATCTGGGCGAGGAGAACCTCTACTACTCGCAGGACCTCCGCTTCACCCAGAACGCCTTCCCCGTCGAGTTGCGCGAGGACGTTCTCGCCGGCACCACCGCTTATCAGCGTTTTTCTTTGGGCGACGACACCTACATCGGCATCGGTATCGCCATTCCGGCCGCCGACGCCCACTATTTCGAAGCCTTTCCGGTCGACGACGAACAGCGCGCCATCACCATCATCGGTAGTGCGCTCGTCGCCGGCACGATCGTCATCGGTCTGATCGCCGGTCTGGTCGGTTGGGGTGTGAGTCGTCGTCTCATGCGCCCCTTGACCCGTGTCGCCGAGGCGGCCGGGGAGATCGCCGAAGGCGGACTCGACACCCGGCTCGAGTCCGAAGAGGACCCCGATCTCGCGATCCTCGTCTCGTCGTTCAACGAGATGGCCGACGCCGTTCAAGCGCGTATCGAACGAGAGGCGCGTTTCGCGTCCGATGTCTCGCACGAGCTGCGAAGCCCCATCACGGCACTCGCGGCCGCGGTGGAGGTCCTCGACGCTCGTCGGGCCGATCTTTCCGAACGGACGCAGCAGGCACTCGACGTCGTCGTGTCTCAAGTCAGGCGCTTCGACCAGATGGTGCTCGACCTTCTCGAATTGTCCCGCCTCGATGTGGGTGTCGCCGACATCCACCGGGAGGAAGTCGATCTCGTCTCTTTCATCACTCGCATCGCCCGGCGCTACGGCAACGACGACTTGGCCGTTCTTCTCGCCCCCGATTGCGACGGGGTCGCCAACGTCGACAAGCGAAGACTGGAGCGCATCATCGCCAACCTGCTCGACAACGCCCGCCTCCACGGCGGAGGGGCGACTTCGGTCGTCCTCGAGAACGGCCCGCGAAGTGGAATCAGAATCGCGGTCGAGGATGCCGGTCCAGGAGTGGCTCCCAGTGAGCGAGCGCGCATCTTCGAACGATTCGCTCGCGGATCGGCGGGAAGAACCCGTGTCGGTGGCACCGGACTCGGCCTCGCGCTCGTTGCCGAACACGCCCGCGCGCACGGCGGACAGGTCTGGGTGGAGGACGTCGCGAGTGGAGGGGCACGTTTCGTGGTCGAGATTCCGGGAGTGAGTCGATGAAGAGCGCCCGTCTCCTGCCGATGGCCGTCGTCGTTCTCGGGCTCTGTGCCTGCGGAGTTCCTGGTAGCTCCTCGAGTCGACCGATCGATCCGGCCGGAATTCCACCGGCTCTGAACGCCACGACCACGACCGTCGATCCGATGTCAGCCACCACGAGCACCGTCGCGCCATCCGATCAGTCCACGTCGCCGTCGACGACCGTCCCCGTCGAATCGGTCGCTCTCTTCTACGTCGCCGGCAACCAAGTCGTCGCCATTCCGCGACTGCTGCTCAGCCCAGCCGCACCACCGCAGGTGCTCGTTGCACTCGGCGAGGGTCTTCCCACCGGCGACATCGCGGCCGGGCTGCGAACCGCCATCCCCGAAGGTTTGGAGGCCTCGGTCTCGGTCGAACGTGGCATCGCGACCGTCGACCTTCCGCCCACGTTCACCCTCGAAGTGCAGGGACCGGATCAGCGTTTGGCCATCGCCCAGATCGTCCTGACCCTCACGCGACGAGCCGGAATCGGCCAGGTGGTCTTCACCAGCGACCGGACACCGCTCGCCGTGCCACGGGGCCGTGGGGATCTCACCGCTCCCGGTGGCCTCGTCGCCTGCGACGACTACGACAATCTCCTGCCGGTGGGCTATTCCTGCTGATCAGTAACCGAGTCGTTCGACCCGATCGGGTCGACGCTGCCAATCCTTGTCGACCTTCACCCGCAATTCGATGAAGATCCCGGGCGGGAGTTGTTCGCGCACTCGAATGCCGACTTCTTTCAACACCGAGCCACCTTTGCCGATCACCATGCCCTTTTGGCTTTCCCGTTCCACGATGATCTCGCACTTCACGCGTGGCCATTCCCACTCGGTCACTCTGGTCGCGATGGAATACGGCAATTCTTCGCGGGTGACGCGTAGCAATTGCTCGCGCACCAATTCAGCGACCCACTCCGGATCGGTGATGTCGCTGACCGTGTCCTCCGGGTAATAAAGGGGCCCTGCGGGAAGTCGGCTCTCCAGGAACTCCACCAGCGCACCGACACCTTCGCCCGTCTTGGCCGAGACCGGGAAGTACGCGAGAGCATCGAGCGCACCCGCCCGACCCAACTGGGCCATCACCTGGTCCTTCGAAGCGGTGTCGCACTTGTTCACCACGACGACGGTCCGCTTCATATCGAGCTTGTCGGCCACCCACTGATCGCCCGTGCCGAAGGGCATCGTCGCGTCGATCACCAGCACCGAGACGTCGACATCGGCGATGCTCTCGAGCGCGGCCGTGTTGACCCGGGTCCCCAGAGCCGAGACGGCCTTGTGCAGACCGGGCGTGTCGACGAAGACCATCTGACAACCGGGGCGGGTCAGTACACCGCGAACCTGACGACGCGTGGTCTGCGGCTTGTCCGAGACGATCGACACCTTTCGCCCGCAGATCGCGTTCACCAGTGTCGACTTGCCGACATTCGGTCGACCCACGAACGTGATGAAGCCCGATCGGAATTCCCCGGCCGTCATACTTGCGACGACCGACCGGCCCAGAATGGGGCACGCAGTTCACGTTTCAGGATCTTCCCACTTCCGGTCTTGGGGAGTTCGTCCGACCATGAGATCGATCGAGGAATCTTGTACCCGGCCAGAATCGATCGCGAGTGCTCGATCACGTCGTTCTCGCCGAGCGACGACCCGGGGCGCCGGACCACGACGGCGTGCACGAGTTCGCCCCATTCCTCGGAGGGAATTCCAAAGACGGCCGCCTCGTAGATGTCGGGGTGGGCTTCGAGGGCGGCCTCGATCTCGGCTGGATAGATGTTCATGCCACCCGAGATGATCATGTCCTTCTTGCGATCACAGATGTAGATGAAACCTTCTTCGTCCCGGTAGGCGATGTCGCCCACCGTCTGGTACCCGTGCTTCTGATCAGCAAGGAACTTGTCGTGCTGCTTGTAGTAGTCGGCGAAAACCGACGGACTCTTGACGAACAACTCACCCGTGTTGTCCGGACCGAAGCCGACGACCTCGTGACCGTCGTCGTCGAACAGTTTGATCTCGACCATGGGACTCGGCTGGCCGCACGAACCCGGCTTACGGAGTTGGTCCTCCGGTTTCATCACACAGTTGACTCCGAGTTCCGTCGAGCCGTAGACCTCCCACAAGCTGTCGACCGGGAAGTCGCTCAGATACATCTGCTTCAGCGCGAAACTCCATGGAGCCGCATTGGCGATCATCCGCTTCATCGACGTCGTGTCGTACTTCGCCTTCACTTCGTTGGCGAGATTGCAGACCATGCGAATCGGCGTCGGCGCGGCGAAGGTCGACGTCACCTTGTACGTGGATACCAGACGCAACCAGTCCTCCGGATCGAATTTCCGCTGGAGAACGACCGTCTGGCCGAGCGCCTGACCAATGCCCATGAATCCGAGTGGACCCGAGTGATACAGAGGTCCCGTCGGGATGTAGACGTCGTCGGGTTGATACCCGATGAGAGCCATCAGGGCCTGGGACTGAGTCGGATCGCCGCCACTACGACGCAGCGCACCCTTGGGCTTTCCGGTGGTTCCCGACGTGTAGATCATCGTGGCCCCGGCCTCGGTCTGCTCGGGGACCACGGGTTCGGCGGAACTCGATTCGTCGCACAGCGCCTCGACATCGGTCGTACCGATCGGTGCCGGACCGTCGAAGACGAGCACGTGTTCGACCTTGGGGATCGATCCGCGAATTCGCTGGATCATCGGTGCCACTTCGGCGTCCACGTAGACGACGGTTGCGTCACTGTGGTCGATCACGTACGACGCCTCGTCGTCCGACAACCGATAATTGAGTGGCACCGCCGTCACGCCGATCTTGCGAGCGGCTCCGATCACCTCCACGAGACCGGGTGAGTTCTGCCCGCACCAGACCACCTTGCCCGATCCGGGACGCAAACCCAGATCGAGCAACACGTTGGCCAGGCGATTGGTGCGATCCTCGAGGACCCGATGGGTCAGCACGGTCACTCGACCGTTCGGCCGATCATCGATCACCGCCGGCTTGTCCGGATGCAATTCGGCGTAGACCGTCAGGAAGTCGGGCACGCCGTGTTTCGTATCACAAGTGCACGAGGCCCTCGGCAAACACCAGCAAGCAGGGTGTGCCAATCTGTGTCATGCCCCGCCAGCCGCTCGACGCTCGCAAGTGGTTCGATCGCCTTCAGCCGCAGACGCTCCAGGTGGCCACCTGGCTCCTTTATCTCAACGGCGTCTTCGCCGTGGTCGGAATCCTCGACCGCACCGACTGGATCGGTGCCGCGCGCGAAACCAAAGGCGCCCTAGGAACGCTCGTCGGACTCTTGGTCATCGTGGCCCACATCGGGGGTGGATTCCTGATGGCGAACGATCGCCGGATCGGCTACCGACTCGCAGTGGTTGCCGCGTTCTCGCCGTTCGCGCTTCGCTACTGGGTCCTTTCCGACTTCGACTACGGACTCTGGACCAAGATCACCGGCAACAACACGATTTCGCTGATTTTCGAAGTGGCACTGTGCGCTCTGCTGCTTCATCCGCAGAGCCGCGAGCACCAACGCCTCTGGTACCGCTGACTACTATCGACCCATGGCAGCAAAAGTCCTCCAGGGAGTCGACGGCCTCAAGGCCGCCATCGGACAGCATCTCGGGTACAGCGATTACTTCGAGATCACTCAGGAAAGAGTCAACCAGTTCGCCGACGCGACCGGAGATCACCAGTGGATCCATGTCGATGTCGAACGGGCCAAGAGCGGCCCCTTCGGTGGACCGATCGCCCACGGGTATCTCACTCTCTCGCTCGGACCCATGCTCTACCCGACAGTCGTTCGGGTGGAGGGCTTCTCGATGGGAGTCAACTACGGCGCCAACAAGGTCCGCTTTCCATCTCCCGTGCCGGTCGGCGCCAAGGTTCGTCTCGGCGTGAAGCTTCTCGAGGTCGACGACATCGCTGGCGGAGTTCAGATGACGATGGAGTTCACCTTCGAGTGCGAGGGTGCACCCAAGCCTTCGTGCGTGGCCGAGATCATCTTCCGTAGTTACGTCTGACCGATCAGCGAAAGCGCGGAATCACTTCCGTCGCGAACAACTCCATGGTCGTCGTCTCCGGATAATCGGAGCACCACGGAATGAAGCCTGTGCAGCCGAGCGCCATGTACGTCCGAATCTTCTCGGCGACCTGATCCGGAGTCCCCACTAGGTTCCCGTTTCGCCAACTTCCGACTTCCTCGCCCCACAGGCTGCGAGTTCCCGCAGCCTCGAGCTCTTCTTCGGTCGAACGGATGAAGATCTCCGGTGACCACGTCATACGAATCTCGGAAGGATCCCGCCCGACGATTCGGCAATGCTCGAACAAGGTGTCCCGCTTGCGTCTCCATTCGTCGGGGCTGCCACCGAAGTTCGAGCAATCGGCGTACTGCGCCACCACCCGAAGTGTCAGCTGCTCGCCACCACCGCCGATCATGATGGGTGGACGCGGCTCCTGCAGAGGTTTCGGGTCGCAATTGGCCCGAACCGTCTCGTAATAGGTCCCCTTGTAAGTGGTCTCGGCCTCCGTCCACATCGAACGCACGATTTCCACGCTCTCCCTGAGCATCCCGATGCGATCCTTGGGCTTGGGGAATTCGTAGCCGTAGGCGCGGTACTCGTTCTCGTACCATCCGGCTCCGATCCCCCACTCGAGCCGACCGCCGGAGATCACGTCGAGAGTCGAGGTGATCTTGGCGAGCAAAGCCGGATTGCGGTAGCTGTTGCATCCCACCATCTGACCGAGCCGAATACGGGAGGTGAGTTGACTCACGGCGGCGAGCGTCGTCCAGCACTCGAAGACCGCCTCGTGTGCCGGACGCGGCACGTTGTGGAAGTGGTCGTAGAGCCAGATCGAGTCATAGTCGAGTTCTTCGGCCAAGCGAGCGATGGCGACCGCTCGATCCCACTTCGAACGGGCATCGGGAATCCCCGACAGCTCCATTTTCCAACCCTGAGGCATGAACACCCCGAACACGACCCCGTCGTGTTCGCGGCCAGAGCGAGGCGTGTACAGCGACATGGCCGAACCATAACCCGATCCCCGGATCGATGCTTCGTCGCAAGTTCGTCGCCGACGAAGGATTCCTCTAACTTCGAAGCGTGGAACAGTTCACCGTCGGTCAGATCCACGAGGCGATCACCCGCACCCGTCCCGATGAAGAGTGTCTCGTCTTTCGTGATCGTCGGTACACCTGGGCCGAGGTGACCGAGCGCACCCGACGTCTTGCCTCATACCTCCGCGGGCTCGATCTCGGCTGCCGAGTAGAACGCACGGAATTGGAAGGCTCCGAAAGCGGACAGGACCACCTTGCGATCTATCTGCACAATGGCAACGAATACCTCGAGTCGATGCTCGGTGCCTTCAAGGCCCGCGTCGCTCCGTTCAACGTCAACTATCGCTATGTCGCCGAAGAGCTCACGTATCTCCTGAACGACTCGGCCGCCACTGCGATCGTTTTCCACTCGGCGTTCGCCCCCACTCTGGCCGCCGTCCGCGATGCGGTCCCGAGTCTGCGCGTTCTGATCCAGGTGCCCGATGAGTCGGGAAATCAGCTTCTCGAAGGTGCCGTGTGGTACGAGGACGCCGTCGCCAAGGGTGACGCCGACTTCGAATCCGATGCCTCACCCGACGACCTGTACATCCTCTACACGGGCGGGACCACGGGGATGCCCAAAGGTGTGATGTGGCGTCAGGCCGACGCACTCGTCGAATGCTTCGGAGGATCCAAGACCGCCACCACCGTGGAGGGCTTTCTCGACACCCTCACCGGCCGCCGCGCGCTCATCGCGCCCCCCTTCATGCACGGGGCCGGACACTGGGTGAGTTTCAGCACGTGGAACGCCGGCGGCACCGTCTTCGTGCCGTCCATTCCCGAACGGCTCGACCCGGTCGACATCTGGTCGACCGTGCAGCGCGAGCGGATCGATTTCATGTTGATCGTCGGCGACGCCTTCGCGCGTCCGTTACTCGACGAATTGAAGGGGAACACCTACGACCTCTCGTCCTTGGCCGTGATCCTGTCGGGAGGTGCTGCGTTGTCGGCCCACCTGAAGCGCGAATTCCTCGATCACCATCCCGGCCTCATGATCGTCGACGGTCTCGGATCCTCCGAGGCCGGCGGCCAACTGACGCATGTGTCGGCTGGTGGCGCTGCTTCCACGGGCACATTTCCCTTGGCCCCCAACAGCCACGTCCTGGCCGACGATTTGAGTTCGGTCCTCCAACCCGGACACACCGAGCCCGGCTGGCTCGCCAAGAGCGGAAGGCTGGCCCTCGGCTACCTCGGTGATCCAGCCAAGACCGCCCGCACCTACCCCGTGATCGACGGAGTCCGTTACGTCGTGCCCGGCGACCGCGCCGTGTTGCACGCCGATGGAACCGTGGAACTCCGGGGTCGCGATTCGGTGACCATCAATTCAGGGGGCGAGAAGATCTTTGCCGAGGAGGTTGAGCTCTCCATTCGTCCCCATCCGGCCGTCTTCGACTGCGTCGTCGCCGGACGTCCGAGCGAACGCTGGGGCAACGAAGTCGTGGCCGTGGTCCAACTCCGCGCCGGCGCGAGCGTCACCGAGGCCGAACTCCTGGCCGAGGCCGAAAAGCACATCGCTCGCTACAAGCTTCCCAAAGCCTTCGTGTTCGTGGACGCCATCGTGCGGTCGCCCGCGGGCAAGGCCGACTACCGCTGGGCCAAGCAGATCGTGACCGAATCCTGATCAGATCGGCAGGTTGCCGGTCGCACCGCTCACCGAGCCGCTGTCGGTGAAGGACTTGATGGTGTTCTCGGCGATCCGCATCTGATGGATCTCGTCGGCGCCATCGGCGAAACGGGCCCAACGCGCGTGCTGCATCATGTTCGCTAGTGGCGTGTCGGTCGAGTAGCCGAGTGCGCCGTGAACCTGGATGGCCCGATCGATGATTCGATTCAGGCTGTTGGCCACGAAGTGCTTGGCCATCGACACCTCGGTGCGGAAGTCGTCACCGCGGTCGATCTTGTAGGCCGCGTGGAGAACCATCAACTTGCACTGGTAGAGCTCCATCGCCGAATCGGCGATCATCCACTGCACTCCCTGCTTCTCGGCGAGATAGGAGCCGTGCGAGTAACGCTTGAGTGAACGGTCGACCATCATGTTCAGGGCCATTTCGGCTTGCGCGATCCAGCGCATGCAGTGCGCGAGGCGCGCCGGACCGAGGCGGTACTGGCCCAGTCGGTGACCGTTGCCCCGTCCGCCGAGTATCTGTGAGTCGTGCACGCGGAGATCCTGGATCACGATCTCGCTGTGTCCACCCGGACCGTGCATCGTCTCTACTTCGCGAACGTTGTTCCAACCTTCGGCCGGTAAATCGACGATGAACGCGGTGTTCGCCCCTCGTGAACCCTCCGGCACATCGAGTTCGGTACGAGCGATCAAGATGGCGAACTTCGCCCGATTGGCTCCCGAGATGAACCACTTGTGTCCGTTGATGATCCATTCGTCGCCATCCTTGATGGCGTGCGTCTTGATGAGAGTCGGATCCGATCCGGCGACTTCGGGTTCGGTCATGGCGAAACACGATGACGTGACGCCATCACACAGGGGCTTCAGGTACTTCTCTTTCTGCTCGGGCGTCGCCCAATGGAGAAGCGTGTGCATGTTTCCTTCGTCAGGCGCCTGACAATTGAGTACCCAGGGTCCGACCCGCGTCTTGGCCGCCTCGGCCTGGACCATCGCCAACGCCACGTGCCCGAGTCCCATTCCGCCCCATTCCTTGGGCATGTGAGGCAACCAGAGGCCTTCCTTCACCGCCTGCTTACGCAAGCGGATGAGCTCACCGACGTACGACCGATGCGACTCGGCGTCCATCTCCTCCCGATGACCGAAAGGCTCGATCGCCGGTTTGATGGTGTGGTCCACGAAGTCCCGAACCCGCTGACGGATGGCTTCGTGTTCAGGTGAAAGCGTGAAGTCGATCATTGATGCCTCCCCATGGCACTCGGAACGATCCCATTCTGACGGTTCGTGACCGATGGCTGCGAGTCCGACGACCCGCCCTCGGTGCAGGGCGTTTAGCCTGCTCTTGTGGGCTCCGACTCCGATGCACCCCGCCCTTCGTGGGACACGGTCGAACTTCCGACGGGTGAGGCCAAGGTCGAGGCCGTGCGGGCGATGTTCGACTCCATTGCGCCGCGTTACGACCTCGTCAACCGCATCATGACGTTTCGCCTCGACACCCGCTGGCGTCGGTACGCCGTGCGACGACTCGGACTCGCTCCGGACAGCAGGGTCCTCGATCTGGCGAGTGGAACCGGCGATCTCTGCATCGATCTGCAGCGGGCCCGACTCCGACCTTTGTCGATGGACCTCAGTTTCGGCATGCTCGCCGCCGACCGCAGCCGAGCACCACGCGCGCAAGCGGACATCCTGCGTCTCCCGGTGGCCGACGGTTCCGTGGACGGCGTCACCTGTGGCTTCGCGCTGCGCAATCTCCTCGACCTGCGCACTTTCTTCGCCGAACTGGCGCGAGTCGTGCGCCCGGGTGGACGAGTCGCTCTGCTCGACGTCGGCGTGCCTCGGAATCGGTTCATCCGTTGGGGAAATTCGATCTACTTCGGACGAATCGTGCCTCGTATCGGTGGATTGCTCTCGGATAAAGCCGCCTACCGCTATCTGCCCAAGAGCGTCGCCTACCTTCCCGAACCCGATGTTCTCGTGCGCTGGTTGACCGACGCCGGCTTCACCGACGTCGAACACCGTGGCCTCTCCGGCGGCATCACCCAGCTCCTCACCGCCACCCGGAACTGACATGCGTGCGGTCACCCGTCGAGTCGACAACGATTTCGATTTGAACGACGTTGCTCGCGGAGATGGTTTCCTGTTCGTCCGCGACGGCATCGGTATCGCCGGTCGAGACGTCGCAGCGCGCGTGACCGCCGACGACGCGGTCGCATTTCTGGCGTCGATCGAGCACCACGACGAGAGCGATGGGCGATCCGGCCCCCTCGCCCTCGGATCTCTGCCGTTTCTGCCCGGTGGAGCCGAACTGATCGTTCCGGCGCGGGTGGTTCGCAAGTGCACCGATGGATCCCGTTGGTTGACCCTCATCGACGATCACACGGCCGACGACCTCTTCGATGCCGATACCCCCACTCCGAGCACCGCCCGATTCCGGGTCGGCCCACTCTCCCCCGTCGATACGTATCGATCGGCGGTGACGGCAGCTCGTGACGCAGTGCGTCGAGGCGACCTCGTGAAGGCGGTGATCGCCCGCCAGATCGTCGTCGAATGCGATGAGCCGATCGATGTTCACGCCGTACTCCTGCGTTTACGGGCCAGTTTCGGATCGAGCTACCGGTATTCGATCGAGGGTTTCATCGGCGCATCACCCGAGCTCCTCGTGGCCGTCGATGGCGACATCATCACTTCCCATCCGCTCGCCGGCACGACTCCGCGCTCGGGTGATCCTGAAACCGATCGACGACTGGCCGAACGACTCGTCGCGAGTATGAAGGATCAGATCGAACACCGGGTCGTGATCGACGTCGTGCACGACACCCTGCTTCCTCACTGCAGTTATCTCGACTGGGAGCCCGAGCCCTCGGTCGTTCCCGTGGCCAACGTCCAGCACCTCGGGACACGAATCGAAGGTCGGCTGAGCCATCCGCACCCCGACGTCCTCGCTTTGGCCCGCTCGTTGTCCCCGACACCGGCCCTCGGTGGACACCCTCGCGACCGTGCCCTCGAACTCATCGCCGATGCGGAGGGATTCGATCGTGGCCCGTACGGCGGCGCGGTCGGCTGGGTCGATGCACAAGGCAATGGGATCTGGGCGGTTGCCATCCGTTGTGCCCAACTGTCCGACGATCGCCGTCGCGCCGTGCTCACTGCCGGCGGAGGCATCGTTGCCGACAGCGTGGTCGACTCCGAACTCGCCGAAACCCAGGCCAAGTTCCAGGCGATGTTGTCGGCCCTCGTCCGCGCTTAAGAATCACTTCGGATTCGCGGTCGCTACGCGGACAATGCCCCGCTCACCATCGCATGAAGTCGACGATGGATGTCGACGTCCGACCCACGATCGGTCCGGGCGACTGCCACCGATGGGCCTCTCACCTGCGCGAAGGCCTCGACTCCCCGACTATCGACCACCGATTCCGCGCGTAGGCCGTGCGCCCGAGCCAGCGAGGCGATGTCGGTTCCGTGCGGAGTTCCGTACAACTTCTCGAACGTTGCCGTATCGAGGCTCGACGCTTGGGGAAGGAAATGGAAGATCCCGCCACCGTCGTTGTCGACCACCATGATTCGAAGATCGACCGAACGGCTGGCCAAACCAGCGAGCGTGGACGAGTCGTGCAGAAATGCCACGTCCCCGATCAGGACGCCCGTCGTTCGCCCGGAGCCGACCGCCACTCCGATCGCAGTGGCCAGGACCCCGTCGATACCGTTCGCACCGCGATTCGAATGCACCCGAAGATGGGGTAGACGGCCGGCGAACCACTCGACATCGCGAACGGGCATCGAGGACGACACGACGAGCTCCGAACCGGCGGGCAAAGACGCGGCGAAATGGCGAGCGACGACCGGACCGGAGAGTTCCGCCTGCGCCAAACCTTCGGCGAGCACGCGGGACGCGACCGATTCGGCCGAACTCCAACCTTGGCGCCAGGCGAGCTCGGCCGGTTCGACCTGCTGTTCGACCAAAGCACGGTGTAGGGAATCCACACTGGCCCTGATTCGCCCGACCAGTCGGTGGTCGGCGTCGAACCAACGATCGTCCGCCGCGAGATGGATCTGCGCAGCCCCCGAGGAAGTGATCCACTGACCCAGAACCTTGGAGGCCGGTGGCTCGCCCACTCGCAACACGACGTCGGGTCGGTGCGAGTCGGCGAAGTTCCGATCACGCAACAACGAATCGAAGTGACGAATCACCGCCTGGTCCTGAGGGCCCCGTGCATCGGCCAGAACCGGCCACCCGAGCAGGTTGGCGACGTCGACGACCGAGGCCGAACTGCCGCGACCTGCGATCACCACGCCGCGTCGGCCAGCGGCCAGTGATACGAACCGCTCGATCGACGCAGGATCGATGACGTTCTCGCCGTCGAACGCCCAACGCTCCGTGGGTTCTCCGAGTGAGGCGACGGCGCGGCCGAGAAGCGGTTCTCGAAACGGCAGGTTCAGATGCACCGGACCCGGTCGGGAACCCAGAGTGCGATACGCGGCACGACTGGCGAGTGATGCCCACGACGGCGACGCATCGACATGTGCCACCCCCGGGTCGTGGAACCAGCGAACCGAATCGCCGAACAACTTCGTTTGATCGATCGTCTGGGGAGCACCCACGTCCCGCAGCTCCGGCGGTCGATCGGCGGTGACCACGATGAGCGGAACACACGAGAGATCGGCTTCCACGACCGCGGCATGGAAATGAACGGCCGCCGTACCACTGGTGCACAACACGACCGCTGGACGTCCGGTGGCGAGTCCGAATCCGAGACCGGCGAATCCGGCCGAACGCTCGTCGAGCAGAACCTCGACCGACCAGTTCGGGTCAGCGGTCAGGGCAACGGCGAGTGGTGTCGAACGCGAACCGGGCGCGAGAAACGCCTGCGACACCCCGACCGACCGCCAAGTTTCGACGATCGTTCGACAGAAGGTGGCTTGAACGTCCTCGGCCGGAAGTGAACGGATTTCCTCGGAACCCATCGACCGTGACGCTACGGCGATTTGGGTCGTATGGTGGGGCTGTGGCGCCTGTCATCCGTGTCGAGATCTGGTCCGATGTCGTCTGCCCGTGGTGTTACATCGGCAAGCGTCGTTTCGAACGGGCGATCGAATCCCTGACCGCCGGACCCGATGCCGTGGACGCCACCTTCGACATCGCGTATCGCGCCTACCAACTGGACCCCACGGCGCCCAAGGACGGAGCGACTCCGGTCCGCGAGGCGTACGCCCGAAAGTTCGGTGGCCCCGAACGCGCTGACGCGATCATCGCCAATCTCACCGATACCGCGGCGAGTGACGGTCTGGATTTCCGAATGGACATCGCCCTGCGCTCGAACACGATCCTTGCCCATCGTCTGCTCTGGTTCGCCGAATCCCGCTCGGGCACCGACGCTCAACATCGACTGAAGGAGCGATTCCTTCGCGCATATTTCATGGAGGGTCGCAATGTCGGCGACTCCGACACTCTCGCCGAGATCGCGTCCGAAGTACTCGGCCTTCCCGTTCCCGAACTGCGTTCGTTCCTGATCTCCGACGAGGGAGTCGGTGAAGTGGCCGAGCAGATGGCAACCGCCGTGTCACATGGCATCACCGGGGTACCGACCTACGTGATCAATGGCCAATGGGCCATTCCCGGTGCGCAGGACTCCGAGACGTTCGAGCGTGTTCTCCGGCGCGCAGTCGAACGCGCCGCGGGCTGAGTCGTGACGCTTCTTCTGCTGCACGGGTTCACTCAGACCGGCGCATCGTGGGAACCGGTGTCGGTGCACCTTGCCTCGGCGCCCGTGGTTGCTCCTGATCTCCCCGGGCATGGCACCGCCGGCGAGGTGCGCGAAGACCTCGTCGCGACCGCGGATCGCCTGGTGGACAACCTTCCCTCGTCGATTCTGGTCGGCTATTCGATGGGCGGACGACTGGCCTTGCACGCGGCAGTCCGCAAGCCGGCGCTCATTCGCGGCCTCGTTCTCATAGGCGCCACGCCCGGAATCGCCGATCCGGTCGAACGGGAATCGCGTCGACTCAGTGATGCACAACTCGCGAACCGCATCGAGGAAATCGGAGTCGAGCCCTTCCTGACCGAATGGCTCGACCAGCCCCTCTTTGCGACTCTGCCGCCCGAACGACGGACCCTGGATGACCGTCGCTCCAACACTTCGAAGGGTCTCGCGTGGAGTCTGCGCGCCTGGAGCACGGGAGCACAGGACTCGCTCTGGGACTCACTTTCGCGCATCACCTGCCCGGTTCTGCTCGTCACGGGCGGGCTCGACACGAAGTTCACCGAGATCGCCCGATCGATGCTCCGCCCCATCGGCGATCGATCTCGACACGTCATCGTCGACGACGCCGGGCACGCCGTCCATCTCGAACAACCCCGACTCGTGGCGGAACTGATCGACGACTTCGCAAGAAGTTCGAACGGCTGAGATTCAACCGAGGATCGCGATACCGAGGGTGACGGTCACCCCGACAGCTACCTGCAGACGACCCGTATCGCCCAGAACCGCGATGAGGTCGCGGCCGACCGCTCCCCGCCGAACCGCGACGATCGGCCGACGGGCCAAAGGAAGTCCGAGAAGTCCGACCAAAGCACCCGGTCGACCCATGGCGGCGATCACGATGGAGACGAACGACAGAACGACGAAGGCCGTGAAGAGCGAGCGCGTGCGACGATCCCCGAGTCGAACCGCGAGTGTCCGCTTGCCGACCAGCGAATCGCCGGGGATGTCTCGGAGATTGTTGGTGACGAGTAAGGCGCAGGCCAGAAAGCCGGCCGCACATCCGAGCCCCCACGATTCCCATGGCACTCTCTCCAGGGTCACGAATGTGGTGCCGACCGTGGCCACCAGACCGAAAAAGGTGAAGACGAATATCTCACCGAGACCGATGTAGCCGTAAGGCTTCGGGCCTCCGGTGTAGAACCAACCGGCGAGGATGCTTGCTGCGCCGACCACGAGAAGCCACCAACTCGTCGCGATGGCCAGCACCAATCCGACCACGGCCGCCGATCCGAATGCCGCGAGTGCCGCCATCTTGACCGAACGCGCCGATGCCAGTCCGGAGGCGACCAGTCGCACCGGGCCGACCCGTTTGTCATCGGTGCCGCGGACACCATCGGAGTAGTCGTTGGCGAAATTGACCCCCACTTGGAGGGCCAGGCTCACGAATGCCGCGCCTGCGACCCGCCACCACACGGCCTCACCCTCGCCGACCGCGACAACCGCCCCCATCGCCACGGGAACAGCGGCCGCCGGGAGCGTCCGTGGTCTCGAGCCGATGATCCAGCGATTCACGTGGTAAGAGTAACTTCCAGTCGAGGTCGACCGAGGGGGAACCATGGAATTGTGGCGACGTAGTGCAGGTGAATTGGCACATCTCATCTCCAGCCGTCAGGTGACGAGCCGGGAAGTGATCGAGGCTCACCTGAAGCGAATCGATGAGGTCAATCCACATCTCAACGCAGTCGTGCGTCGCCTCGATGACGAAGCGCGCGCCGGCGCCGATGCCGCCGATGCCGCCATTCGACGGGGCGATGCGCTCGGCCCCTTGCATGGTGTTCCCTTCACCGTCAAGGAGAACATCGATGTTGCCGGGACACCGACGACGAGCGCGATACCGGCGCTTGCCGAGGCTTACTCGTCGACCGACGCGCCGGTCGTCGAGCGCATGCGCG
This sequence comes from uncultured Bifidobacterium sp., assembly GCA_964563545.1. Lineage (GTDB taxonomy): Bacteria > Actinomycetota > Acidimicrobiia > Acidimicrobiales > Ilumatobacteraceae > Casp-actino8. Next base: position 157,893 of record CAZLXB010000002.1, read on the forward strand.
CCGCCGGTGGAATCGTCTTGGCCCGAACGAATCTCCCTGACATGGGACTCCGCATCCATACCGATTCGTCACTGCACGGCCTCACCAGGAATCCATGGGATCCGACCCGCACCGCCGGTGGGTCGAGCGGTGGCGAAGGTTCGGCACTCGCTTCGGGAATGTCGCCCATCGGTCTCGGCAACGACATCGGAGGTTCACTTCGCAATCCGGCCCACTGTTGTGGCATCGCGTCGATCAAGCCGACTCAAGGCGTAATCCCGAGCGCGACCGAGATCCCGCCAACTTCTTCCTCCCTCGCCTTCCAACTGATGGCCTCCGAAGGTGTCATGGCACGACGCGTGGCCGACGTTCGCGCGGGTTTCGACATCGTTCGCGGACGCCACATCCGTGATCCTTATTCGCTCAGCGCAGAACTCGCTGACGTCCCGACGGATCGTCCTTGGCGCATCGCGGTGATGGACACTCCTCCCGGCGGGTCCACTGATCCCGGCATCGCGGCCGGGGTGCGTGCAGCCGGCGACGCTCTCACCCGCGCCGGGCATGACGTTCGGACCGCCACTCCACCCGACTTCGAGGAAGTGGTGACCATGTGGGCGAGCACGCTCAATGCCGATCTCATGGTCAACCGCCCGTTGTTGGAGGCAGTCATGGGCGAGGACGCCAAGACTTTTCTCGGCTACGGCATGTCGGAGTTTCCGGTTCTGGACCAAGCCGGCCTCGCCATGTTGCACCTGCGTCGACACGAAGTCGCCGCCAAGTGGGCCGAGTGGTTCGGCGAGTTCGACGTGATGCTGAGTCCAACTTGGGCATTACCCGCTTTCCCGCACGGATTCGACGTCGCCGGAATCGAGCAGGCGCGAGTGGTTCTGGAGACGTTCCGCACGGTGTTGCCGATGAATCTCTTCGGATCTCCGGCTGCGGTCGTGCCGGCCTACGTCGCCGATGGTCTGCCTGTCGGAGTGCAAGTGAGTTCATGGCGTTTCGACGATCTGAAGTGCCTGACCGTTGCGCAGGTGATCGACGAAGCACTGGGCATCTCCACCCCGATCGATCCCTGTCGGTGAATCACTCGTAGCATGACCACGTGAGGCGACTGGTAGCCCTCGATCTTCCCGGCGGTCAGCGATTCATCGATGAGCTGAAACGCGCTTGGGACGCCGGCGAAGCAGTTCTTCCGATCGATCAGCGCTTCGACGCGGCGAGCAAGGCGATCCTCGTTCGTGATCTTGGCGCTTCGATCGTGATCGATCCGATCGGCGCAACGACGATCTCGACCGGCACACCAGTCGAAGATGGTGACGCTCTGGTCATGGCGACGAGCGGAACGACCGGTGTCGCCAAAGGAGTGGTGCTCACACACGACGCTCTCCGGGCATCTGCCCAGGTCTCGTCGCGAGCGCTTCGCGTGACCGACGACGATCACTGGCTGGCTTGCCTTCCGCTCTCGCACGTGGGCGGACTCTCGGTGGTCATCCGCTCTCTCGTCGTCGGCACCCGTCTCACGATCCACGACGGATTCGACGCTGATGCCGTGACCGAAGCGGCGCGAAGCGGCTGCTCACTGGTCTCCCTCGTTCCGACCACCCTCGGGCGAATCGATCCGTCGGAGTTCCGCGTCGTCCTACTCGGCGGTTCACGACCACCAAGTGATCGTCCGCCCAATGTGGTCGCCACATATGGGCTGACCGAGACCGGCAGTGGCGTCGTCTACGACGGACGACCACTCGACGATGTCGAGGTTTCCATTGGCGAAGACGACGAGATCCTGATTCGGGGACCGATTCTCATGCGCGGATACCGTGACGGTTCGAGCACCATCGACGACGAAGGCTGGCTCCACACTGGCGACGCCGGTTCGTTCACCGACGGGGTCTTGAACGTCACCGGACGCCTCGACGATCTGATCAAGACCGGCGGCGAAAAGGTGTGGCCCGATGCGGTTGAGAGGTCGCTCGTCGATCTCGTCGATCCGAACCACATCTGTGTCGTCGGCATCGACGATGCGGAATGGGGTCAAAAGGTCGTCCTCGTGACGACGGCAGCCGACCTCGACCTCGCGTCCGTCAGAGCCAAAGTGCGCGAGAGCCTCCCGGCATTTTCGGCACCAAAGGCCATCGTGCACGTCGACTCCCTCCCGAGCACCGCGATCGGAAAGATTCGCCGGGGGGAATGCGCAAACATCGCGGCCCGGGTTCTGTCCCCTTCGACCTGAACTAGGTTCGATCCATGACTCGTCTCATGGGAAAGGTCGCACTCGTCACCGGTGCGGCGTCGGGAATCGGACGCGCCGTCACCGAGCGGTTCCTCGAAGAAGGCGCCAAGGTGGTGGCCGGCGACATCGACGGCCCGGGCCTGACCCGTCTGGCCGAATTGGCCGGGGATCAGCACCTCGTCACGGCGATCTGCGATGTCACCAACGAGATCGACGTGGAGAATCTGGCTTCACTCGCCACCAAACATTTCGGTGGCCTCGACGTGGTCGTGGCCAATGCCGGCGCAGGAACATACGGACTCCTCACCGAGCATCCACTCGATGAATGGAAACGCATCATCGATCTCTGTCTGACCGGTGTCTTCATCACGGTGAAACACGGTGGAGCGGCGATCCGCGACAACGGTTCGATCATCACCATCGCTTCGCTCAACGCGATCCAGCCGTCGAAGGGTATGGCCGCGTACTGCGCGGCCAAAGCCGGCGTCGCCATGCTCACCCGGGTGGCCGCCATGGAGTTCGGTGAACGCGGGATTCGGGCCAACACCATCGCCCCCGGACTCGTGGAGACCAACGCGACATCGGGTTTCTTTGCGATTCCCGACGTGGTGCGCGAATTCGAAGAGAATGCACCCCTCGGTCGTCATGCATCGCCGCCCGAGATCGCCTCGGTAGCGGCATTCCTCGCCTCGGACGAATCGTCATTCATGAGCGCATCGTTCGTTTCGGTGGACGGAGGCGGTAACACAGGCCGCTATCCCGATCTCCCGGCGATTTTCGGACGTATCGGGGCTTGAGAGCTTTCAGGTGTTTTCGCCGTCGTTCTCGAGACCCTCGAGAACAGTGACCCGAACCGTTCGGATTCGACGTCCTTCGAGAGCGGCCACGGTGAATCGCCAGCCTTCGAAATCGATGGCCTCACCGATCTCGGGAACCCGCTCGAGAGTGCCGAAGATGAATCCACCGATCGAGTCCCATTCGTCATCGGGGATGTCCGTCGAGAGCAGGTCGTTGACATCCGAGACACTCGTGGTGCCGTCGATCTGGTAATCGCCATTGGGGAGATGAACGATCTCCGATTCTTCGTCGTCGTATTCGTCGACGATCTCCCCGACGAGTTCTTCCAGGCAATCCTCGAGGGTCACGAGCCCGGTGATCGACCCGTATTCGTCAGCGACCACGGCCAGATGGAACTTCTGCGTCTGCATCTCGTTCATCAGCCTCGACACGGGTTTGTTCTCGGGAACCACGACCACACTTCGCATGGTCGTCGTGACCGGCGAGGACCCGGCTCCTTGCCGCTCGGCGCGCACGAGGTCCTTCACGAAAGCGATGCCCACGACGTCGTCCGCGTCGTTGACCACGGGAATTCGCGAGAAGCCGTGCTCGATCGAGACATCGATCGCGGCATCGATCGTCGTTTCGGTGGGCACGGTCACCATGTCGGGCAACGGGACCATGATCTCCCGAACCACGGTGTCGCCGAATTCGATGACGGACTCGATGAGATCGCGTTCGTGCTTCTCGATCACTTCTTCCTTGACCGCGGCCTCGACCACTCCGAGGAACTCGGCCTCCTTCACGAAGGGACCGTCCTCGAGCCCTTTGCCTTTCACGATCACATTGGTCAGACGGATGAGTCCGCGCGACATGAAACGCAATGGTGGGAATCGAACGAGGGCCCGCACTCCCCTGGCCGAGAAAAGGGCCGCTCGTTCGGCGTAGAGGACGGCATACGTCTTGGGCACGGCCTCGGCGAGAACGAAGAACACCACGACGTTCAGCGCGACACCCACCACCACACCGAGCGGCCCGAACGAGCGGGAGGTGACCACGCCCGTGAGAGTTGCTTGCACGGTTTGACACACATTGACGGTGAGGAGAAGCGGGTTGATCCACTTTTCCGGCTCGTCGATCAACTCCACGAGGGCCCGACCGCGTCGCGGATGCCGCTCGGCCAGTGCCGCCGCCTTGGGTTTCGACATCCGCGACAGACCCATCTCGGCCAGCGCGAGGAACACGAGAACCACGAGAAGGAGAAGCACCACGAGCACGAGGCTCCAGTCGAGACTGGTGAAAGCGGCGAGCGTTCGCATCAGGCTTCGTCTCTCCAGTCGCTTTGTCGGAAGCCGTCGGGGATCGGACCGCGCCAGTGGTGAGCGGCCAGAAGTTCCCGTTCGCGCTGCCACATGCGTTCACGTTCGTCGTCGGTGCCGTGATCCCAACCGAGGACGTGCAGGACTCCATGCGTGACCAGGAGCGCCATCTCGTCGTCGTACGAACCAGCGTGCAGTGGAGCCTGGCGTCGAGCGACGACCGGACAGATCACGACATCCCCGAGAAGTAGCGGAAGATCTCCACGATCGACGGGACTGCGATCGGGTCCCTTCGTTCCTCCCGATGGACCGGCGATCACTTCGACGACTTCACCACCGTCGATCGGGAACGACAACACATCGGTGGAACCCGTCTCACCCATGTGTTCACGATTGAGCTCGGTCATGTTGGCCTCGTCCACGAAAAAGATGCTGAGCTCGGTGCCACCGCGCACACCTTCGGCCCTGAGGACCGCAACGGCGAGTTGCTGCCAACGCTCGACGTCGACCGTCACCTCCACCTGTTCGTCGGCACAGAAGACTTCCGGTTCGGTGTCGCCGCCGACCTTGGGTCGACGGGCGAATCGTGGCGGACCGGGGTTCACGAAGGCGCCCCGGGTTCGGACTTGGGCGATCGTTCGTAAGCAGCCACGATGTCGGCCACGATCCGGTGGCGGACCACGTCACTGCCGGTCAGATGGACGAAGGTCAGCCCGTCGATGCCGGTCAGGATCTTCTCGAGTCCGGCCAGGCCCGAACGTCCGCCGGGCACGTCGACCTGGGAGGTGTCGCCGGTGACGACCACTTTGCTCCCGAACCCGATGCGAGTCAGGAACATCTTCATCTGCTCCGGCGTCGTGTTCTGGGCTTCGTCGAGGATGATGAACGAATTGTTGAGGGTGCGACCGCGCATGAAAGCCAGGGGTGCCACCTCGACCGACTGCTTCTCCATGAGCCTCTGGGCGGCCTCGGGCTCGACCATGTCGTACAAAGCGTCGTAGAGCGGGCGCAGGTAGGGGTCGATCTTGGCCATCAGGTCACCGGGCAGGAATCCGAGCCGCTCTCCCGCCTCGACCGCCGGTCGGGTCAGGATGATCCGTTGGACCGCCTTCGTCTGCAGCGCGTGAACCGCCATGGCCACGGCCAACCAGCTCTTGCCCGTTCCAGCCGGTCCGATACCGAATGTGATCACGTTGTCTCGAATTGCATCGATGTAACGCTTCTGACCAGCGGTCTTCGGACGGACCGAGCGCCCTTTGGCGCCACGAAGCACCTCGTCACCCAAGACTTTGGAAGGCCGCTCGTGCGATTGCACCATGTCGATACTTCGACCGATCACCGCCACATCCACCGGATCGCCACGTTGCAGGACGATCACGAGTTCCTCGAAGAGCCGAGCCACCGTGGCCGAATCGGGACCGTCGATGCGAACCTCGTTGCCCCGAACAGCGATGTCGGTGCCCGGAAATGCGCTTTCGATGGCCCGCAAGTGCATATCACGGGTACCGAGCAGCGCCGGCATCAGGTGCGAGCCCGGCACAACGACAGTGGATGGACTACTTGGTGGTGTCATGCGTGCGCTCGGGGCGAAGGCCCATGGGGATCACGCTAGCCGACATGCCGGCTGGCCCAACCGGCCGGTCTATCGAAGGACGCAACTGTCACCTCACTGCGGTCGAACGACGTAACGACCCGAGACATTGCCCTTCAGAATCTCGGTGAGCACCCGATCGAGATCTCCAAGGCCGATTTCATGCCCGATCGTCTCGAGCCCTCCCGGCTTCAGATCAGTGGCAATTCTCTCCCACGCCCGCTGGCGGATGTCATGGGGTGTCTGCACCGAGTCGATGCCGAGCAACGCCACCCCCCGCAGGATGAACGGCATCACGGTGGCTGGTAAGTCGACGCCCCCGGTGAGTCCACTGGCGGCCACGGCACCGCCGTAGTCGAGTCGCTTCAGAACGTTGGCCAGAGTCGTTCCGCCGACACAGTCGACCGCTCCGGCGTAGACCATCGACTGCAAGGGCCGACGATCGGGTTCGGACAGTTCGTGTCGATCGATCACCGACGCCGCGCCGAGGGAACGCAGATAGTCGGACTGAGAGGGTTTGCCGCTGCTCGCCACGACTTCGTACCCACGTCCGGCGAGCATGGCAACGGCCATACTGCCGACCCCGCCCGTCGCGCCGGTCACGAGCACCGGACCGTCAGTCGGTGTGAGACCCCAGTCTTCGAGGGCGATCACACTCAACGCCGACGTGAATCCGCCGGTGCCGACGATCATCGCCTCGCGCGTGTCGAGACCAGCAGGCAGACGGACGATCTGATCTGCTGGAACCCGGCAGTAGCGCGCGTAAGCGCCGTGACGCGCGGTACCGATGTCGTACCCGTGGGCGATCACCACGTCGCCGACCTTCCAATTCGACCCCGCCGGATCCACCACGCGGCCGGCCAGATCGATTCCGGCGATCAACGGCGAGATGCGGGCGACCTTGCCGCTCGCCGTCGTCGCCAAACCGTCCTTGTAGTTCACGCTCGACCATTCGACCTCGATGAGGACGCCGTCGGCCGCGATGTCGTTCAGTCCGACTTCGCGTACTTCACGCGACGAGTTGTCTCCATCGTTGGTGAAGACGAAGGCCGGAAAGCGGACCGAAGGATCGAACGATGCCATGGTCCGACTGTAGTGATCTGTCGACGGAGGCGATCAGGTGAAGAACGTCTCGGCGTAATACGCGAGCAGTTCCTTCGTTCGCGCGAAGGATTCCGACGGAGCAGACAGGCTCACCCATGTGGCCCCGGCACCGGCCAGCTCGCCGATCGCCTGTCGATGACGCTCCACGTCGTCTCCGATCCGCCAGATCGACTGATCGAGATAGGACACCAGAATCTCGAGGGGACGCGCCTCGGCGAGGTCCTTCAGTTCGGCGATACGGCGGGCAAGGGTCGTGGCATCGCCGATGTGTGCCGTTCGTGTGGTGGCCGAGACGGTGGCGTCGGTGAGCATCGGCATCCAACCTTGCGCTCGTTCGGCGACCCTGCGCATGGTGAGGTTCGAGTTGCCGCCGATCCAGATCGGAATCGGCTGCTGGACGGGTTGTGGCCGACACACGGTGTCCCGGGCCTCGAACGAGCGACCCTGCATCGCCACCGGACTTCCGGACCAGAACCGTGGCAGGACGTCGAGCATGTCGTCGAAGTCGGCGTTACGGGACTCGAAGTCGATGCCGAGGGCCTTGAACTCGGCTTTTTGATATCCAGTGCCCAGACCGAGCACCAGGCGACCCTTCGACAAGACGTCGACCGAAGCCGCGGTCTTGCCGAGCATGAACGGATTTCGGTACGGACCGACCGACAAATAGGTGAAGAGCCGGATGCGCTCGGTCACCGCGGCCGCGTGTCCGAGCGCCACGAAGGGATCCAGAGTCTGATGCCCTCCCGCTTCCAGCCATCGAGCGCTCGGTGCCGGATGTTCGGTGAAGGCGAGACCGTGGAATCCTGAGCCCTCCACCGTGCGAGCCACATCTCCCACCGGACCGGCGGCCAACATGTCGCCATCGAGGCCGTGCGCGTCGGGGTACTGGAACAGGAATCGCACGAGGCGAGGGTACCGTACGGGCGTTCTATGAAGCTCGGCTACACCACCATGAACACGCCATCCGACATCGCGCCGCGCGTGATCGGACCGCTCCTCGAGAGTGCGGGCTTCGATTCCATCTGGATCGGGGAACACAGCCACATCCCGGTCTCCCGACGCACGCCGTACCCGACCGGTGGCGAAATGCCGTGGCAATACACCACGATGATGGATCCTTTCATCAGCCTCACGCAGATCGGCGAACACACATCGCATCTGCTCCTCGGGCTCGGGGTGGCCTTGCCCCTCGAACACGATGTGTTCGTTCTGGCCAAGAAGGTCGCGACCCTCGATCTGCTCTCCGGCGGGCGACTGCAATTCGGAGTCGGCGTCGGCTGGAACGAGGAAGAACTCGCCGATCACCGCAACGTCAAGTGGTCGCAGCGTTACCGCGCGCTCGCCGAGTGCATCGGCGCACTGAAGAGCCTCTGGGTCGACGACGAGTCCGAGTACCACGGTGAGTTCTTCGATTTCGATGCGGTGTGGTGCCGGCCCAAACCGACCCAAACTCCACACCCTCCGATCTGGTGCGGAACCGGTGGTCGGCTCGGAACCCAACACGCGGTGGCATGGGCCGATGGTTGGATGCCCCTCGATGTGACCCTCGGTGACGTCGAGCGGCGGGTCGCCAAGTTCCGCAGCATCGCAGCCGAGGCCGGCCGCGATTCGGTGCCGATCTCCCTCGTGGCTTTCGGGGACCCGAGCCTCGACACGCTCCTTGGTTACCGCGATCTTGGCATCGACCGCGTGATCATCGGATCGGGTCGCGCCGGCTGGGAGGACCCGACGGGTGTCCCGGCCTTCATCGACCGCTACGCCGCGATGATCGACCGACTGGACTGAAAGTCACGCACCCCAGGCCGACTCCACATCGGCGGCCTCGCACACCGTTGCCAACAACGACAGAGTGTTGTCGATCACGGAGTCGGCGTAATCGGTCGGTACACCGCACACTCCGTCGCGCACGAGCACCACGTTGTAACCGAGATCGATCGCGCTGATCACCGTCCCGAGGATGCCGAGGTTGACCGAAACTCCAGTGACCACGAGGGTCCGAACCCCCATGTTGCGCAGGATCTGATCAAGAGACGTCGACGTGAACGGTGTCATCCCATGGATGCGCGAGACCACGACGTCGGCCGGTTCGGGACCGAGTTCGGACACGAGCTGAGCGCCTGGCGTGCCCTGGTCGATCGGAGTGGATCCGGTGTCGCGTCGCAGACGCGCGTTCATGGCGAAGATCTTGCAGTTCTCGGTCGCACCAAGGCCGTCGGGTCGGTTCTCGGCCGTGCAATGGACCACCGGGACACCATGGGCGCGGGCCGATCGACACAGGCGACCGACCGTGGTTCGCAATCCCTTGCGATCGACTTCGTCGACGAGCGCTTTCATCAGCGCCCCCTCGCCCACGACACCGTTCTGAAGCTCCATCGTGATCATCGCGACCGCGCCGGGCTTCACCAAAGCGGCGAGTCGGGCGGCCTGCTTCGCATCGAGTCGGGTCATCGAAACCTCCCGCCCCACATTGTCACATCATGCCGGGCCGCCTCTTAGTCTGATGTCGTGACGAGGCGCCACCGTGACCGATAAGCCCACCGACATCCGCGATACCGATCCCGACAAGTATTGGGAGACCTTCGCCGAGAAGTGGACGTCGCTTCTCACCTACCGCTACCTCGGCCGACGACACGCATCACTCGACGCCGGGGTCGAGGGCAACTCGATGAGCGTGCGCCACGACATGCGCAACGCGACCGGAGGCATCATGGCCGCACCGCTCTGTGTTGCGTCCCCCGAATGCGGAGGCTTCAACGACGATTTCGTGGTCCCCAATCCCCTCATCGCGTCGATGCAGATCCTCGATCCGGGACGTGACGTCAAGGAACTTCTCATCATCCCCGACAACCTCCACACCGGCCGCCGGCTCGGTTTCAGCCGCGCGCTCGTGGTCGATGCTGCGAACCCGTCCCGAGTGATCGCCATCTCGACCGGAGTCGGACTGTCACTCGGACCGGTTCCGGACGGCTACGTGAAGATCGACAATCCGCCGATCGACGTGGTCGACTCGCCCGACCTTCCGCCCCTGACCCACGTCTTTGGCGCGTATTCACTCGGCGACGGAGTCTGGGAACTCCCCGAACTCACGGCCGAACTCGCATCTCCCGACGCCGCCCTCCACATCGGCCCGCAACACATCACCCTCGAGGCTGCCGCAACCGACACCGCCCGCGATCTCGCCCAACACGAACTTCAGATCGAGGACTGGTACGTGATGTTCGTGAACCGCGGAAAGACCGGCCCGTTCCGAACCAGGACCGAGGCGTTCCGAGGCCTGAACGGTCGCATCGGTTGTCGGGTCGACCTCATCGATCGCGGCGAGAACGACCGTGTGGTCAGTACCGCGGCGGCGACCTTCGGGCCGGCGGACTGATCAGAGCGGCATGCCGGAGATCCGGCGCATGTTGTCGCGCAGGGCGAGTTTGCGCTCGGCAGCCGACAGCCCGCCGAAATCGGCGACCCACTCGTAAGGATTGGCCAGACCTTCAGGGTGCGGCCAGTCGCTTCCGAGGAGGATGTTCTCGGCCCCGATGATGTCGCGCACGTTGGTGATGTCGTCCTCATAGAAGGGTGCAACCCACACGTGACTCCGGAAGGTCTCCATCGGATCCCGCTTGTAGAGCTGCGGGGTCTTGCCATAGGAGCGCTTCAAGCGACGGGCGAGGTCTCCCACCCAGCCGGCTCCAAGTTCGACGGTGGCGACCTTCAGGTTCGGAACTCGATCGAAGAGGCCATGGCAGATGAGCGACGCGATGAGGTCGTACACCGGGCGCTCGACGTGCACTCCCATGACCTCGCTGAGCGGTGACATCTTCATGCCGGTGTAAGCCTGGCTCTCACCCCAGCGCTCGAGGTAGATGCCGTAACCCGAATCGGCCCCGTGGAAAGCAATGGTCACGCCGGCATCGGCGGCGGTGTGCCAGAACTCGTCATAGAGCGGGTCGGCCAACGAACGGAATCGATCAGGGGCATTGACCGGCGCCGGACGGAACGTGACGAACCGGGCGCCCTTGGCGATCACCGTCTTGAGCTCTTCGAGCGCGCGAACCGGGTCGATGAGCGACATGAGCGGACCCGTGAGGATGCGACCGTCGCGGTTGTACCCCCAGTCCTCGTCGAGCCATTCGTTGTAACTCCGAAACGCGGCGTAGAGCATGTCGGGGTTGTCGGCCATCATCTCTTCGAGACCGAGTCCGAGGCTCGGGAGAACCCAGGCGAGGTCGACCTTCTGCTCGTCGAGCAACTTCACACGGGCAGCGCGATCCCGAGCGGCCGGCGGGATCGGACCCATCTTCACGATGTCGCGGATCTCCTTGCCCTCGTGGTTCTGGGCACGGAAGTACATCTCGAGCGAGCCGGGCTGACCGACCGGATCGTAGGTGGGATTCGGAATGAGGGTGAGAAGCTTGTTGTTGACGAGCAGCGTCTTGCGTCCGTCGATGTCAATCCAGTGGACTGCGTGCTTGAACTTCTTGGGCAGGTGGCGCGTCACCGCGTCGGTGTGCTCGTAGTAGTGCTGGTCGGCGTCGGAGAGTCCGTAGGTGACGTCGGCTGGGATCTTTCGTTCTTCGAGCATCGTCATGGGTTTCTCCTTGGTCGAGACCGGGTCGAGCGAGTTTCTGACGCCTCGTCAGATTGTACGCCAGCCCGGGGCGGGGTGGTAGACCCAACACCGACCAAGGAGGAGAAATGGCCCAAAGTTCCGGCCACCAGGACCAAAGTCCCGACCTCTCGGTCGCCATCGCCCGTGAGGCCATCCGTGACCTCGTCGCCCGCTACAACGCCAACGGCGACAGCGGCCGATTCGCCCAGGTGCGGGAACTCTTCACCGCCGATGCCGTGATGGCCATCGAGGGCGACCGCTCCTACTCCGGGATCGACGAGATCATGACGATCTTCACCGGCACGAAGTCGAACACCTCGGGCAAACTCACCCACGTCCGCCACTTCACGTCGACCCATCAGATCGATCTCATCGATGCGACACATGCCACCGGCCGTGCGTACTTCGCGGTCCTCACCGATATCGGCCTCGATCACTGGGGCCGCTACGTCGACACTTACACCCGCACGAACGGCCGCTGGCTCTTTGCCAGCCGCAAGGTGAGCGTGGACGGCTGGTCGCCGCAGACGCTCTTTCCGCGGAACTGAACCAGATCAGGAAGCGGGGCGCTCGGGACGGAACGCCGATCGCGGGCGTTGCACGAATTCGAAGGGCACACCGTCGGGATCGTTGAGGAAGCAGATCCACATGTCGGGAACCTTCGTGCCCTCGAGTTCGACCTCTCGTGGCTCGCGTTCGAACGTCCAGCCGAGCCCGAGGAACTCCTCGTAGGACGCACGCGTGTCGTCGACGCACACCGCCGTGCGATACCAGCCCGCCTGATTGGCCGGCACCGGATGGCGACCATGCGATCGCGGTGTCGTCCACTCCACGAGTACGACTTCGCAATTCTCGTCGGGCAGACGGAGGCGACATGCACGTCCCCTCACGTCCGAGGAACCCGTCACGCCCACGAACGAGCCGTCCTCGAGGACGTGGTTGTCGACATCGACAAAACCCATCCCGTGGTACCACGGAAGCGACACCTCGAGATCGGTCACCGTGATCCGCAGATGTCGAAATCGCGATTCACCCACCGGAACGCGAGCGTCGCCCACGATGTCGATCAAGGCGCCGGTCGGGTCGGCGAGCGTGGACCACTCCTGCGCCCACGGAACTGCGCCACGGGCCACGACTTTGGCCCCGCGCGAGACCATTGCTTCGATCGTTGCTGCCGGGTCGGCCGTGGCGAACCCGACCGCTTGCATCCCAACGGCGGTGGGGTCCGAGAGCGGTCGACCGATCAGCCCGGGTCGTACCCATTCCTGCACCTCGACCGATGGGCTGGTGCGCGGTCCTCGTGCGTCGTAGAGGAAGGCGGCTCCGCTCACGATCTCTCCATCGATACCGAGCAGCGAGCCATCGGACGGATGAATCGGATTGCGCATCACCTCGCGTAGGCCGACGCCTTGGGAGAAGAACTCGGATGCGGCGTCGGTGCTCGAACAGCAGTAGCAGATGTGCAGGAAGCGACGGGCGGGTGGCTCGACAGGCGGACGAATCGTGGTCGACATCGACGAAACAGTAACGGGTGGCTTCGGCCGCCGACCCGACGCCTGACAGACTCAGGAGGTCATCGACCTCGGTGAAGGAGTGGTTGTGCAGACAGAACTCGACGGAACCCGACTCTCGGGCAAGACCGCCCTCGTGACGGGGGCCAGTCGGGGAATCGGCACGGCGATCGCCCGTCGACTCGCCGCCGAGGGAGCAGCCGTGGCCTGCGCCGCCCGCACTCTCGAGCCCGATCCCAAGTATCAGGGCTCTCTGGCCGACACGCTGAAAATGATTCGCGAGGCCGGCGGCACGGCTGAGGCATTCCGGTGCGATCTGTCGGTGGGCGACGACCGCAAGCGCATGATCGACGAAGTCCACGACCGGATGGGTCCGATCGACATCCTCGTCAACAACGCCGCCGTGACGTTCTTCTTCCCCATCGACTCGTTCCCCGAGAAGCGTTTCCGCCTGATGATCGAGACTCAGGTGTGGAGCGCCATCGACCTCGCCCAGCAAGTGATCCCCGACATGCGGTCACGCGGCGCCGGCTGGATCCTCAACATCTCTTCGCGGGCCGCCGTCAAGCCGGTCGGTCCGCCTTTCGAGCCGTGGTTCTCCGAGGGGGCGTCGTCGGTGTATGGACTCTGCAAGGCGGCGCTCGAACGCGTGTCGCTCGGCATGGCAGCCGAGTTGTACAAGCACCGCATTGCAGTGAACACACTCGCTCCGTGGGACAACGTCCCCACTCCCGGAGCAGGCGCACACGATCTGGTGGAGGATTTCCGCCTCGAGCCCGAAGAGATCATCGCCCAAGCCGCGCTCGAACTCTGCGCAGGTGACCCGGCTTCACTCACCGGACGTGTCGCCTACAGCCAACCGCTGCTCGCTGAGATGGGAATCGTGGCCCGCTCTCTCACGGGTGGGACGTTCGAACCCGGGGCGCACTGACATGTCGCAAGTGCGCCGTGGTATGTGGTCCAACTGGGCCGGCAATCAGCGCATGCGTCCGATCTCGATCGCCCGTCCGGAGTCCGAACAGGAACTGTCATCGCTCGTGGAGCGCGCGAACAGCCACCGCCAGAAGGTGAAAGCGGTCGGCACCGGCCACAGTTTCACGAGCACCGCTCTGACCGATGGCCACCTCGTCGATATGTCGAACCTCGGCCAACTCGTGGCCGTCGACCGGGATGCGATGACAGTCACGGTTGGTGCCGGGATCACGATCGCCGATCTCAACGTCACCTTGCATGGCCTCGGCCTCGCTCTACCCAATCTCGGCGACATCGCGTACCAGACCATCAGCGGCGCGATCGCCACGTCGACGCACGGGACCGGTAGTCGGTTCAACGGACTCGCCGCGCAGGTCCGAGCGCTCCGCATGGTCACCGGTGATGGTTCAGTGGTCGACCTCTCCCCTGCCGACGGCCCACTCTTCAAGGCGGCTCAAGTCGGTGTGGGCGCTCTCGGCATCGTCACCCAGTACACGCTCGGCGTCGTTCCGGCTTTCCGGCTTCGCGCCCAAGAGGGCGCCCAGCCACTCGACGCGCTCCTCGATTCGATCGACGAGAATGCGGACTCCAACGACCATTTCGAATTCTTCTGGATTCCCCATACGAAGTGGGCCCTCACCAAACGGAACGAACGCACCCCGGACCCGGCGCCGACACTCGGGCCGCGTGCCCGGGTCCACCGTTGGTACGCCAAGACTCTGATGGAGAATTACGCCTTTGGTGCCGTGTGCAAGGTCGGGAACCTTCGTCCATCGTTGATTCCGCGACTGGCCACTGCTCTTCCGTCCACCGGCCATTCCACGACCGTGTCGGAGAGTTACCAGATCTTCGCAAGCAAGCGAATCGTGCGGTTCCTCGAGATGGAGTATTCCATTCCGCGCCAGCACTGCGCAGATGCACTACGGCGACTACGCGCGATGATCGACGACAAGGGTCACCTCGTGAGCTTTCCGGTCGAGGTCCGCTTCACCGCCGGTGACGACATCACGCTGTCGACTGCTCACGGCCGGCCGTCGGCTTACATCGCGGTACACATGCACAAGGGCACGCCATGGCCCCGGGTCGAGGCCTACTTCCGTGACGTGGCGGCAATCATGGCTGACTACGAGGGTCGGCCCCATTGGGGCAAGATGCACTTCCTCGGTCGGACCGAACTCTCTCGGCTCTACCCGAAGTGGGACGAATTCCTCACCGCGCGCGATCGCTTCGATCCCACGCGCACTTTCGGCAACGCCTACACCGCCAACTGCTTCGGACCCTGATCAACGGCCGAGAATCACCGGATCACCCGAACGCCACTCGGCGTGGGCTCGGCGCCAACGATCGAACACCTTGACGATGTGCGGCGGATCACCGTGGATCTCCGTGAAGCCACCGGTCACGTGTCGGGTGTCGAAATAGGAAGCGTTGACACCGTCGGCGAACAGTTCGCAGGCGGGTTCGAACCCCATGTCGAGGAGTCGTTGCCTTTCGCCCTCGAAATCCGACACCAGATACGCCACGTGATGGAAGCCCTGCTCGCCCTTGCGGTACATGTCGCGATAGATCGATGGCTGATCGTCGTGTTGCTGGATGAACTGAATCATGAGATCACCCAGGTAGCCGAACGCGTAGGACACGTCGGCTTCGATCGGAGTCCCGCGATAGGCGAACGAGTCGGTGCGATGGTGCGGCGCCACGGCGAAGGGTCCGGCCCCGAAGAGTCGGTGCCACTGGCGAATCGCAGACTCGAGATCATCCACGAGGTAGGCATGCTGGAAGAGAACGCGTTCAGACGACAAGGGCAAGCCTCCGCTCTCGAGTCAAGACAACGAAGCGAACCCTAATCTTGCGGCATCATGACGCCGAGCACGGTTGGCCGGTACGGTCACCTTGTGTCGACGACTGCACCGGACTGGTGGCATCTCATCGACGGCGGAGTCGAGTTCGTCGTGAAAGTGATCCCGAATGCACGTCGGTCGGAGTTGGTTGGGGTCGTTGACGGAATCTTGAGAGTTCGGCTCGCCAAGCCGCCCGTGGACGGCCAGGCAAA
>CAZLXB010000003.1:0-102448 GCA_964563545.1 uncultured Bifidobacterium sp.
TCACCGAGGAAGCCGAAGAGAATCGCCGAGAAGAAGATTCCGAGCGGATGGTTGCGTCCGAGTAGCGCGACGGCGATGCCGTTGAAGCCCTGCTGCTCGGCCAAGTTGTTCTGGTAGGCGTGAACATCGCCGAGAAGCGCCCGCATGCCCACGAGCCCGGCCAGCGCGCCCGACAACAACATGGAGATGAGGATCATCCGCTGCGGGTGCACACCGGTCACGCGCGCCGCACCGGGGTTACCGCCCGACGCGCGCAGTCGGAAGCCGAATCGTGTCTTCCACACGATCACCCAGAAGAGGATCAGAACCGCGATGGCGACGAGCAACATGCCGTTCAGCCGGCGGTCGACGAGATCGGGGAACCACGCCGACTTCGGGAGCTCCTTGGTCTTGACGAGCACGCTCTCGTTCGGACTCTCGACCCGGAAGAAGTCGTCGAAAGCCCACGCCACGAGGCTGAGGGCGATGAAGTTGAGCATGATCGTCGAGATCACTTCGTTGACGCCGCGCTTCACCTTCAACCAGCCGGCAATGCCGGACCACACGGCACCCGAGGCCATGGCCACCACGAGACACAACGCGATGTGCAGTGGCGCCGGTAGATCCACGGCGGCGCCGACGACGGCAGTGGTGAGAAGCGCCACTCGCATCTGACCCTCGACGCCGATGTTGAACAGGTTCATCTTGAATCCGATGGCCACGGCGGCGGCCGAGATCATGAGCGGGGTGGCGCGGTTGAGCGATCCCTGGATCACTTTGGTGTCGCCGGCGGCTCCGAACAAGGTCGTGAATGCCTTGACCGGGTCCTTGCCGGTGACGAGGAGGATGACCGCCGATATCAACAGCGCCACGAAGACCGCGAGCACCGAACTCGCCGCAGTGACGGCGGCGCGTTGCAATTGCTGACGCTTCACTTGGCGACCCCCTGGACTTCTCCGGTCATGTGCGTGCCGAGGATCTCGGGTGTGGCGCGACCGGGATCGAGTTCGGCCGTGATCCGACCGTCGAACATCACGAGGATCCGGTCGGAGAGTCCGATCAGTTCCTCGAGGTCGGCCGAGATCAGGAGCACGCCGAGTCCGGCGTCGCGCGCCGATCTGAGTTCGTCCCAGATGGCGGCCTGAGCGCCGACGTCCACACCGCGAGTGGGATGGGCGGCGAGAAGGATCTTGGGTGCGGTGCTCATCTCGCGACCCACCACGAGCTTTTGCTGGTTGCCACCCGACAATGCGAAGGCGGGAACTTGTTCGCTCGGTGTGCGCACGCCGAAGCGGTCGATGATGCGCCGACTCTCGGCTTCGGCCCGGCGCCGACTGATGAATGGCCCCGACGACAATTCGGGTTCGTCCTCACGGCCGAGCATGGTGTTCTCCCACAAAGGCGCGTCGAGCAGCAGACCTTCACGATGGCGGTCGAAGGGGATGTAGGAGAGACCCGAGGTGATGCGCTCACGGGTTTCGGCGCGTGTCAGATCGTGGCCGGCGACGTGAACCGAACCCGACACCATCGGCACCAACCCGAGGATCGCCTCACAGAGTTCGAACTGACCGTTGCCCTCCACGCCGGCGATGCCGACGACCTCACCGTCGTGCACCGTGAACGAGATCTCTTCGAGCGCGAGTTTGGCCCCCGGTGATGCGCCGGCCACGGCGACATCGTGAACCTCGAGCACGGGGGATGTGCCCACCTGCGAGGTACGACCGGCGGGATTGGGAAGGTCGCTTCCCACCATGAGTTCGGCCAGTCCGCGACGGTCGACATCACGCGGGGTCGTGTGGGCCACGGTCATGCCTTGGCGGATCACGGTGATTTCGTCGCAGTAGGTGAGGACTTCGTCGAGTTTGTGGGAGATGAAGATCACGGTGCGGCCCTCGCTCACGAGACGCTTCAGCGTGGCGAAGAGTTCTTCCACTTCCTGGGGGACGAGGACCGCGGTCGGTTCGTCGAGGATCAGGATCTTGGCCCCGCGATACAGAACCTTCAGGATCTCCACTCGCTGGCGCTGACCGACCCCGAGGCTCGCGACCGGGGCGTCGAGATCGAAGTCGACGTTCAGTGAGCCCATCAGGACACGGATGTCACTTCGGGCCTGGTCGAGTCGCAGGCGCCCCCGTGATCCGACGGGTTCGTTGCCGAGGATCACGTTCTCGAGAATCGTGAAGTTGTCGGCGAGTTTGAAGTGCTGGTGGACCATACCGATGCCGACGGCGATGGCATCGGTGGGCGAACGGAAAGTGACGTCACGACCGTCGACTCGGATCGTGCCTTCGTCGGGCTGATGCATGCCGTACAACGTCTTCATGAGGGTCGACTTGCCGGCCCCGTTCTCGCCCACGATCGCGTGAATGGTCCCGGACCTCACGCGGAGATCGACGTCTTTGTTGGCGATGACGCCGGGGAAGGTCTTGGTGATGCCCGAGAGCTGGACGGCGAGAGCGCCCCCTTCAGTTGTGGTGCTCATCGTCCCCTCCACCCCGACCGTTTATAGCAGAGAGCCCGGGTCCGAGGACCCGGGCTCTCTCGACGCTCCTCGCGGAGAGTCAATGTCCGATCAGAGATCAGGGAGCGGTCGGAACTTCGATCTCTCCGGCCACGATCTTGGCCTTGATCTCGTCGAGCTGCGACGCGATGTCGTCGACGTATCCACCCGAGGTGGCGTAGCCCACACCGTCGTTGCTGAGGTCGAACACCTTGATGCCGCCCTCGGTATCACCTTCACAAGCGGCCCTCATCGTCTCGAACACGGCGACGTCGACTCGCTTCAGCATGGAGGTGAGGATGTGCGCCTTGGCGTCCTCGCTGCCAGCCGTGAGGTACTGGTCGCTGTCGACACCGATGGCCCACTTGCCAGCCTCGACGGCCGCCTCGATGGTGCCGGCGCCCGAACCGCCAGCGGCGGTGTAGACGATGTCGGCGCCCTCGGCGTACCAGCCCGCGGCGATTTCCTTCGCACCGGCGACGTTGCCCCATGCGGAGTTGTCACCTGCCGGTCCGAGGTACTTCACGTTCACGGTGATGTCGGGGTTGATGTACTTGGCGCCCGCGGTGTAGCCGGCCTCGAACTTCTTGATGAGGTCGATCTCCTGACCACCGATGAAGCCGATGACACCCGACTCGCTCTTCAGAGCAGCGGCGGCACCGACGAGGAACGAACCCTGCTCTTCGGCGAACACGAGGCTGCGCACGTTCGGAGCCTCGACGACCGAGTCGACGATGCCGAAAGTGACCTCGGGGTTGGCGGCCGCGATCTCACCCATCGGGTCGGTGAACATGAAGCCCACACCGACGATCACACCAGCGCCGTCACCGGCGAGTAGTTCGAGGTTGGCCTTGCGGTCTTCATCGACCGTGGCCTCGAGTTCCTTGACTTCGATGCCGAGTTCGGATGTGGCGCGCTCGCCACCGACGGCGGCCGAGTCGTTGAAGGTGCCGTCGCCGCGACCACCGGTGTCGAAGGCGATACCTCCGACGAGTTCGCAGCCACCCTCGGCGGGTGCCTCGGAAGCGGCCGGAGCCTCGGTGCTCGACGAATCATCGTCGCCACCACAAGCTGCGGCGAAAAGCCCGAGAGCAGCCAGCGGCGCGAGCAGCAGGCGTGTTTTCTTCTTCATGTGTTTGATTTCCTCCCCTAGAACGCCCAGCGGAGGTGCCGGGCGATTTGGTTGCAGGAAACCTTACACCGGTGCCGTTTACTGCTTCCGACCGCGCTCTTGGATCTTTGCCCTGCGCTCGGCCACTTTTTCCGGAGAGAAACTATTGCGCCGCCACTCGGCCCCGTCTCGAGCTTCGATGCTCCAGCCCGCGACATCGGCGTGGATGTCGCGGTACGTACGTCGGATCTGACGAACTCCGGGTTGATCGTTGCCGATGATGTCGAGGGCGATCCGGCGCGTGAATGGCATGAGTTCGGCGTGCGGGACCACGTGGTTCACGAGTCCGCGCGCCAGCGCCTCGTCGGCGAGCATGAAGTTCCCGGTGAAACTCATCTCGCGTGCCCGACGCACTCCGACGGCTTGTGGGAGCAGCACGGTGAGGCCCCAGCCCGGCATCACACCGACCCGAGCGTGCGTATCACCGAACTTCGCGTGCTCGGATGCGATCAGGAAGTCGCAGTTGAGCGCGAGTTCGAAACCGCCGGTGATCGCCACACCGTTGACCGCGCCGATGAGCGGTTTGTCGAGTTTCGGAAACGGACCGCGAACTCCGTCGGCGTTCGGACGTCCGTCGGCCCCCGAACCCGAACCGAGATTCCCAGCCGTCGAACCGAGTTCCTTCAGATCGAGTCCGGCGCAGAACGCCGGGTCGGTGCCGGTGAGGATCACCACGTGGACGTCGTCGCGCTCGTCGGCCTCCCGCATGCGTTGCGGAAGAAGACGAAGCACTTCGGACGACAACGCGTTGCGCGCCTCGGCGCGATTCAGGGTGATGGTCGCGATGCCCTCGCTCACCTCGAAGAGAACTACGTCGGACATGGGAACTCCTCGGATCGATTCAGTCGTCGGTCTCGGCCGGTAGGAACGCGTACTTCACGTCGCCGAGTTTCACGAGCATGGCGGCGATCCAGCCTCCGAGCGCGCCGAAGTGTTCGTCGAGCAGCGAGTTGGCACCGTCGGCGAGCGAGGAATCGGCGAGTTCGTACAGGCCTTCGTAGGTGGCTTCCACCGCGTATTCGGCCGGGCTTTCATCGTCGAGGTACGTCGCTTCCACGGTGAGACCGGCGCGTTCGAGACGGCCGTCGCCGATCATCGGACTCAGTGTCGGGAGGATGCGACGCACGGCATCGAGTTCGGGAGCATCGCTGATGCGTTGGATACGGAGCACGATCTCCATCTCGATGGCCGGTTGTTCGTCGACCGATTCCTCCACGTACCAACGGCGGTACGCGGTCTGGCTCCAAGACGGCCAGTCGAAGGTGATGTGAGCGACCACACGGGGCGGTAACCCCTCACCGGGCAGTCCGTAACTCGTCTCCCACGTGATGTCGCCGAGCAACACGTCGACTTGGAAGTGCTCCTCGAAGGCCTGCCGCTCGAGGAACGCGCGCTCGAAGGCATCGCGCAGTGCGCTGATGACATCGGTGAAGACGTGATCGAGCATCGCCGATCACGCTACAACTGGCGGACGTAGGTCCAGGTCGGCCCGCCGAGTCCGTCGGGCATCACCAGACGGTTGCGCGGACCGGGCGCGTCGGCATCGCCCGATTCGTATCCCGAGTCACCGTGCCACAGGAGGACGGCTGTCCCATCGACGGACTTGGCCGGACGCGTCACGTAGGCCGGTGGCGTGGACGGTCCTTGCCAGACCGTTTTCGGATCACCGGCTTCGTGGATCTCGTGAAGGGTCACGATGGTCGGTGGGGCCATGGGAAGTCCGGCGCCCAGGGCGTCATCGGGAGTGATCCAGCGATGATCGACGATCTCGTGATTGTCGATGACGACGTCCTGTCCCGACCACGGCGCGACGAAGAACCATGTGGTGAAGCGAACCGGGGCCACGGTCGGCGGCGTCCAGTGACTCCAGGTCACCAACGACTCGGGTGCCACATCGAGGCCCACTTCTTCGCGCGCTTCGCGCACGGCGGCCGATGCGGCGCGTTCGAGATCGGTCGAACCGTGATCGGTGGTGTCGACGCGCCCACCCGGGAACACCCACATGCCGGCGAAGGCACCCACCTCGCTGCGGCGAAGGAGCAACACTTCGAGACCACACGGCGATGCGTCAGCCGGTCGGGCCACCACGACCGTGGCGGCCGGACGGCTCTTCGGGTCGTCGCTCACCGGCGGGACTGTAGGCGCACGAAGGGTCCGTGCGAGACTTGGCGAGTGACCGACTCCCTCGTGCTCCTCGACCGCGCCGACGGCGTGGCCACCATCACCCTCAACAATCCCGCCGAGCGAAACACGTTGACCGCCCCGATGGTCGCCGAGATCACGGCGGCCATGGACGACATCGAGGCCGATACCTCGATCGGCGCCATCGTCGTGACCGGGACCGCGCCGGCGTTCTGCGCGGGGGCCAACCTCGGCAATCTCCAGCAGAGTTCGGCCGAGAGCCTGGGCAACATCTACGAGGGTTTCCTGCGCATCGCGCGCAGTGAGTTGCCGACGCTTGCTGCGGTGAACGGTGCCGCCGTGGGCGCCGGTATGAATCTCGCGCTCGGGTGCGACGTGCGACTGGCGGCGCGTCGCGCGAAGTTCGATACGCGCTTCCTGCAGATCGGAATCCATCCTGGTGGCGGACACACGTGGATGCTGCGTCGGATCACCGGTCCTCAGACCACGATGGCCACGGTGCTTTTCGGTGAGATCCTCGACGGTGAAGAAGCCGAGCGCCTCGGACTCGTGCACAAGTGCGTGGACGACGATCAGCTCATGGCCGTGGCCCACGAGATGGCCGCCCGAGCGGCTTCGGCACCGCGTGATCTGCTCATCGAGACGAAAAAGACCATCAAAGCGGTGGCCGACATCTCGGTGCACGAGGAAGCCGTGGCCCGCGAACTCACGCCTCAACTCTGGAGCACCCGCCAGCCCTGGTTCGCCGAGCGCATCGCCGCCCTGCAGGCCAAGATCTCCGGCAAGTCCAAATAGACCGGCGGTCGATCCCCGCTCGGGACTTTCGTCCCGTAAGTCGCGCTTGATTTCTCGGCTCGGAGGAGTACGTTCCGAGCAAGGGGAGTTCAACGGAACCTGTGAAAGGGGGACCGATGAGCAAGCGCCATCGAACCGACGAGGCGGTACCGCTTCCGAGGGCCGAACTGCGGGCCCACGCGCACAACGAGCGACATCGAGTGCGTAGCGAGTTGCACGAACTCGCCGATCTCGTGAGCCACGGTGTGGAGGCCGACGACGTGGTCGATCCCGGTGCCGAGTGGAAGCCGAGCCATCATCACGATGCCGCTCGTGCGCTCAAGAAACTCGACGGGCATCGGAATCAGCGTCACTGGAAGGTCAAGGAATGGAAGCGGCGTACGATCGTGCGGCGTCGCAAGAACGCGGCGTATCGACGTTTGGCCGAATCGGCCTGATCAGAGCCACTCGTCGGCGAAATCGTCGGCGCGTTCCTGCCATTCTTCGGCGGTGATGCCGTAGCGGACGTGGTCTTCCCACACGCCGTTGATCTCGAGGAAGCGCAGGGCGGTACCTTCCTCGCGGATGCGGAGTTTCTCCATCACCCGATGACTGTTCTGATTGCGTGGGATGATGCATATCTCCACGCGATGCAAGCCGAGCTGTTCGAACGCATAGCGGAACAACACGACGACAGCCTCGGCGACGTAGCCGCGACCCGCCTTGGCTTCGTCGATCCAGTATCCGATGGTTCCGCACTGCAGCGCTCCGCGCACGACGTTGTTGAGGTTGACCTCACCGGCGAGTTGGTTGTCGACGAACAGGCCGAACGAGTACCCGGATCCGGACTGGCGGTCGCGGTCGCGCATGTTGCAGCGAGCAGTAAAAGCGTCGCGATCGACGGAAGGATCGGGGGAGAACGATGTCTTCAGCGGCTCCCACACGGTGAGCCAGTCGTGGTTGCGACGACGGATCTCCGACCAGGCCGCGAAGTCGGGGGCGACGAGTGGGCGCAGCATCACCCGTCGGCCATAGAGCCGGAGCGGGTGGGGCCGAGAGGGATGTCCCTCGGCCGTGCTGGACGACTTGGTCACCATGACCCCCGAAGTTCAGCACAGATCCCGTCGAGGATGTTCTGCGCGGAGACCGTGACGTGCGGCGCGTCCCAACGCCGCATGAGGGCCACGAGCACACAAAGTCCGCCCACGATCACATCGGCGCGGTCGCGCGGAAGGCCCGGGTTGTGCACTCGGTCGGCGAATGGTTCGGTGGCGAGAGTCCGGAAAACGTCCTCGACGGCGGCGCGAGACAGGTTCATGCCGTGCAAGGCCAAAGGGTCGAAAGTCGGCTGGCCGACCTCCACCGCGGCGACGGTCACGATCGTGCCGGCGGTGCCGATGAAGTGGCGGGCGTTGGCGAATTCGGGATGGTCGCGGAGAACGTCGTCCACGAGGTCGTGGGTGTCGCCGATGGCGTTCACGAGTTCTTCCGGGCGGGGCGGATCGGATACCAGGTGGCGTTCGGTCAGTCGAACCGCGCCCACGTCGATGCTGCACGCCGTAACCATCGAGACGGAGCCGCTGGTTCGCCGACCGAGCACGAGTTCGGTCGAGCCACCACCGATGTCGATGACGAGATGGTCGCCTTCGGGGAGATCGAGCCCGCGAGTGGCGCCGAGATACGAGAGCCGACCCTCCTCGGCGCCCGACAAGAGTTCGAGTTCGATCTGCAAGGCGTCGCGAACGAGAGCGGCGAATTCATCGCGGTCGGCCGCATCGCGCACGGCACTCGTGCCGGTCACGCGAGCGGTTTCGACTCGGTGCCGATCGAGGAGTCGTCGGTAGTCTTGTAGGCAGCCGACCGTGCGAAGGACCGCCGCGTGATCGAGGCGCCCATTGGCGTCGACGCCGCGACCGAGTCGCGTGACCGTCACGACTCGTTCGAGTGTCGTGCCGTCGGCGTCGACGATGAGGAGGTTGGTGGAGTTGGTGCCGATGTCGATGGCGCCGACGTTCATGACGACGACTCCGAGAGATGTCGCTCCACCCAGCGCCCGACCGGATCGTCGCCGCCGGCGAGGAACCACGCGTAATGCCCGTGCAGACACTTGACGCCCTGACGCGTGCCGCACACACCACCCGACGGACGCGGGCCCACGTGGTCGGCGGGGATCAGCGCGTCACGTTCGGTGGCGTAGCGCTCGTGGGCACGGCGAAGTTCGTTCGGGTCGACGTCGGCTTCGGCCTGGTCCACACCACCGGCGGCCTCCAGGCGACTGACGGCCACGTATTCCTCGGCGCCACACAGCCAATAAAGCGTGGGCATGGGCGTCCCGTCGTCGAGGAACGGTTCGTTGCGGATGACCACCGGATCACCGGATGCATCGCGTACGACGACTTCGAATCGACCGCTCGGTTCGCGCCCGAGCAGCTCCCGCACCCGGTCGCGGTCGGATGCGGTGGTGCTCAACTGTCCTTGCGACGACGGAAGAGTCGACGGATGAACAACAGAACCGCGGCGAGGCCGGCCGCGATCGGTAGGAGGCGCTTCATCACTTGGCCACCGGCGACTTCGCCGAGGTTGAGCGGTTCGGCGGCCGGACCTTCGATCTTGCGGATCTGTGGTTCACCACTCGCCGCCGGGGCCGCTGCCGGAGCCGGCGTCGCGGCCGGGGCGCTTCCTTGTTCTTCGATCAGCGCGTTGAGGTTGTCGGCGAACTGGGCGAGGATCTTCTCGCTCACATCGGCAAGCGCGCCACGACCGAACTGGGCGACCTTGCCGGTGATCGACAGATCGGTGACCACGTTGCACGTGGTGGAGGTGGGAGTCACCGACACGAGTTCGGCCGTGATCGTGGCCGACGCATTTCCCTTGCCGCCAGTGTCGCGTCCGCTCGCCTTCAGGACGGCCTTGAAGTTGGTGTCGTCCTTCTCGGTGAACTGCGCCTCACCCTTGAATTGAGCGGTGATGGGGCCGACCTTGATCTTGACGACGCCCTTGAACACCTCGCCGTGAACTTCCTGCAACTGGGCGCCGGGCAGACACGGGGCGATGCGCTCGAGGTCGGTGAGAACCTTCCACGTTTCGGCAATCGGCTGATTGACGGTGAATGAGTGGTTCAGATCCATCGGTCGAGGTCCTCCTGAGTGTCGATGTCGGCACTGGAACCAGGGCAGGCTACTTCTGAAACGAGTTCGGGGCGCAGGCGGATGAGGTGACGAGCGCCGTGATCTCCCTCGGCGGGAAGTTCGGGCCACACGAGCGCGTCGAGTTTCACCGGATTACCGCGATCGCCGTCGTACGTGGCCACGGCCACCGGAGTCGTGGCGGCGGCGACGCGACGCCATGCATCGGCAACGACGAGTGGTTGATCACCGAGACCGATGACGACGCTCGTTGCCCCCAGATCCCGAGCGGTGGCGAGACCCACCTGCACCGACGTCGCCTGCCCCTGTGCCCAACGCGGATTGGCGACCACCACGAGTCGCCGATCGGCCGAGGTTTCGAGCGGGAGATCGACAGCACCGCTCACCACGACCACCGGCCCGATGTCGGCCTCGAGCGCCGCCGCCACGGCGGCTTCGACCACCGTGCGTCCCCGGAAGGGGGCCAGCAGCTTGTGGGTCGGTCCGAGATAACGGGAACCGGCCCCGGCGGCCAAGACGATGGCGACATGGGTCACGGCCCCATCATGCCGTCTGACCTGCGGTTTTACGACTCGTCGGGGGTGTTTGGGCCCCGATTCGGTGTGGTGCCGACGGGAGTATTTCATTTGTGTTGCGATACCGTGACGGTCTCCTGTCAGCGGAAACATCCGTCAGTGGCCAGGGAGGTGAGCATGCCCGGTCGACATCAGAACCTTCGACGCCGAATCGGCGTTCTCGGACTCGCCAGTGCAGTCGTCCTCGGGACGGCTGTCCCGTCGGCGGCCGCGACCGCCCCCCGCAGGGTCGACCCGATCGCCGAAGTCGCGTCCGGTGCGCTCGTCCTCATGAACTCGTCCGCGACGAAGGTCGAGTCTCCGTCGTATCTCGCCTGGCGCGAACAACTCGCCGTGGAGGTCGGGGAACGGCTCGGCCTCGATCCGGCCGACCTGCTCGCCGCGTGGGATCGTGCCGACACCGAGCACCAGACCGCGCTGATGGCCGCTCTGTCGCAACTCGGAGCTCCTTATCGCCGACGCAGCGCCGATCCCGAGAAGGGTTTCGACTGCTCGGGGCTCACGGCCTACGCGTGGGGTCTCGCCGGCGTGTCACTGGCCCGCAACTCGACGCAGCAATTCCGACAGGGCGAGGCGCGGAACTTCTTCACCGCGCAGGCCGGCGACCTGATCCGCTATCCGGGGCACGTGATGATGTGGCTCGGGGTCGACAACGCAGTCGTGCATTCGCCCGAGCCCGGCAAGGTCGTGGAAGTTCGCTTGTTGTCGGATCGTTCGCTGCGAAAGAGCGGATTCTTCGATCCGAGCGAGTGAAGGGAACGGTCAGGTCGTTCCGGTGTCGAATGAGAGCGGATCGGCCGTCGTGTCGATCGCGGTGACTTCCACCAGCACGTCGGCTGTCTCGATCCTCGAAACAACGCTCAGACCCTCCAGCGCGCAGTAGATGGTCGTGCGGGTGGTTCCCGTCATGTCGACCACGGGAATCTCGGTGCACACTTCCGTGCTGCCGAATACTTCGGCCGACGACTTCACGATCTCGCCGACGGCGATCTTGGAATCGTGTTCGATGCGCTTCAACGTCGAGTCACGGAAGAACCGGGCCGTCATCATGCGGTCGGATACCCGGTAATCGAGGATCCCGGATTGGCAGTCATCGGTGATGAGCGAGCACGTGGCGGTCTTGCCCTCGGCCGTGAAGACGAATCGCTCCTGGCCGATGATGGATGCGGTGCCGAGGGATGCGTCGTACACGACCTTGCCGACGGTTTGCTGACCGCCGAACTTCGTGGTGATCGAATACGTCACGGTGTAGCGGGCCTCGCTCGGGGAATCGAGAAGAATGCCGGCGACTTCGTTGGATGGTGTGCTCTCGATCACCGGCAGGGAATCGTCGACCACGAGAGTGGGTCGTTCGCCGGTCACACAAGCCGTGAGGGCGACCGAACCCACGAGACCACCGATCAGAAGTCCGAGAGTTCGGGCGCAGTTGGTAGACCGTGCGAATGCCACTGCGTCAGGCTAGGTCCGAGGCCGATGATTGTCGTGGCACGGGCTTCGTTCACCGCGGTGCGGACGCGTAGCGTGTGATCGTGATCGAACTCGACGCGGCCACCGTTCTCCTGCAGTGGTCGGTGGGCGGGATGCTCGGGTGCTGGTTCACCATTCGGCAACGGGAAGTGGGAGTCGGTTACGGCTGGCTGCTGCGCATCATCTACTTCCTGATGGCCGGCGCCGCCGCGTGGATCGGACTCGCCGGTGAGGGGGGAGCGGCGACGCGAGTGCGCGATGTGGTGGCAATCCTGGTGGCCGCGATATGTGCGTTCGGATTCGTCGTGAGCTTCGTGCGGCGCCGGGAAGGTGTGGCGGGCTTTCCGGTCGTTCTCGACCTGATTCCCTTCGTGGTCGGAATCGTCGGACTCGTAGCGGCCGGCGTGGATGCCGGTGGCGCGGACGGGACTGCGATCGCGCGAACGCTCGTGGGTGCCGTGTTCCTTGGTTTCGTGTCGGATGCGATGTTGCTCGGACACTGGTATCTCGTGCAGCCCGGGTTGCCTCGCCGACACGTGAACGAGATCGTGCGCGCGTTTCTCTGGGTGTGGCCCGTCGAAGTCGTGGTGATGCTCGTGCCGACCGGAATGTTCAGCGTGTTCTCGGGCGCGGTGGACGATGGTTGGAGCGGTCAGCTCGGCTGGTTCTGGGCGACCTGCGCGATCACGACCGGCGTGCTCGCGGCGGTCACGCTTCGAGCACTCGAGGAGCGTTCGTATTCGGCGGTGATGGCGGCCACCGGATTGATGTATCTCGCCATTCTCACGGCGTTCGGCACCGACCTCGTGGCCCGCGCTGTTCTCGCCGGCTGAAACTCAGGCGATGATGCCGGCGGCGCGTAACGCAGTGGCGTCGAGGCCGATCTCGCTCACGATGGCATCGCTGTGTTGGCCCGGTGTCGGCGCGTGGTCACCCACGCGAGCCGGTGTGCCCTGGAAGCGGGCCGGAGGGCGCGGCTCGCGAACCCGGCCGGCCACGGGGTGCTCACGTTCGACGAAGATCGCGTTGTTGAGCACCTGGGCCTGATGCGGCAGGTCGGCGATACTCACGATCGTCGCCGCCGGGACGTCGTGTGATTGCGCCTTCTTCACGAATTCCTCGGCGGGTTGTTGGGAAGTGATCTCGGCGAGGAGCGGCACCAACTGACTCGCGTTCATGGTGCGGGCCACCATCGTGGAAAAGCGTTCGTCGTCGGCGAGTTCGGGTCGACCACACGCGTGGCAGAGCCCCTTGAACTCCGAGTCGCTCACCACTGCGAGGGCCGCGAAACCATCCTTCAGGCGGGTGATGCCGTAGTTCTGGGCGATGGTCGGCGTGCGGTTGGCATCGTCGTCGAGCAACACTGCGTCCATGCCCGAGTCGGGCCATAGGAACGACACCGCAGCATCGAGCATGGCCACCACGATGTGCTGGCCGCCACCGTTGCCGGCGGCTCGGGCGTACAGCGCGGCCGAGATCGCCTGGGCGACGTTCAACGACGTGACCTTGTCGCACAAGAGCGTTCGGAAGAGCGAGGGCTCGCCGGTGGCGGGATCGGTTTGCACGCTCGCGAGGCCCGAAGCCGCCTGGATCACGTTGTCGTACACGCGGTGTCCGCTCGCCGGGCCATCGGGTCCGTAGCCACTGATGCTCACGTAGATGAGGTCGGGATTCACCGCGCGCAGGTCGTCGTAGCCGATGCCGAGGCGTTCGACGGCTCCGGGTCGGAAGTTCTGGATGACGACATCGCTCGTCGCGACGAGTTTCTTCAGAACGTCGACCCCCTCGGGTCGCTTCAGATCGACGACGAGAGACCGCTTGCCGCGGTTGTTGTTGAGAAAGATCCCCGTCATGCCGTTCTTCGACGAGCCGAGGTAGCGCATGAAGTCGCCGATCCCGGGCGACTCGACTTTGATCACATCGGCGCCTTGATCGGCCAGGATCATGCCGGCCAAGGGGCCTGAGATCATGACCGAGAGATCGAGGACCTTGACTCCGTGGAACGGACCGTTGGCGCTTGTCATGCCCGATGTTCGCGCATCACGCCGGACGCTTCACACCCCTGCTCGCCACGAATCCGAGAAGGGCGAGGCCGATGGCGATGGCGAAGTTGGTGCCGAGGGCATCGACGAGTGGCCACGAGGTTCGGTCCGAGGCGGCGACCGTCGCACCGCCGATCGCACCCATGAGACCGAAGCCAAGGGAGTCGGCGAGGTTGATCTGACTCCCGATCATGCCGTCCCGGCCGGGTTCGGCGTACGACATCGCCGCCACCGAGGTCGGTACGAAGAGCGTGCCCATGCCGAGACCGGCCACGCTCCATGTGAGGAACGTGACGAGTAGCGGCCAGTCCGCAGAGAGCACGGGGCTCGTGGCCACGATGCCAATGGCAATGAGGACGAATCCGGATCGGGCCGATGTGGTGAGGTCCCGTTCGCGGAAGCGGCTGGCGAGTGCCGAACCGAGACTCCAGGCCAAAGCGGAGCCGATGATCACGAAACCCTGCACGGTGGCCGATGCGTCGTGCACGCGATCGGCGGCCAAAGGAATGAAGGAGTCCACGCCGAGGAACGCCGCCGTGGCGAGAGTGCGACAGGCGAGGATCGCCGGCAATCCGGATCGGGCGCGCCAGATTCCCGGCGGTGCCATCGAGTTGTACGCCGGTACGGCGAGGGCGAGTCCGGCTGCGACGAGGGTGACGGCGATGAAGGGATGCGACGACTGGATGCCGGCCGTGAAGGCCCCCACGCCACCGGCGAGTCGCAACGCGAGCACGACCCGTGGACCACCCGTATCGCGCGAACCGATCGGAGGAATACGGCCGAGCGCGGGTACGGCGAGAATCGCGGTGGTGAGCGCGAGGGGCGCGATGCCGATGAAGACCCAACGCCAACTGATGGTGGAGGTGAGCCATCCGGCGAGAGCCGGTGCGACGAGACTGGGAAGAACCCAGGCCGCCGAAATCCACGCGAACAGACGCGCGCGCTGAGCCTCGGGCCAGGCGCGGTTGATCGTGGAGTACGAGATCGGTGCGAGTCCACCCGCTCCGGCACCTTGCAAGACGCGTCCGAGGAGCAACACGAACATCGAGTTGGCCACGGCCGCCACCCCGAGGCCGCACACGAACGTCGCGATGCTGAGGACGAACGGAAGACGCGGCCCCCGGCGATCGATCAGTGAGCCGGTGATCACGAGTCCGACGATGTCGGCGAGCATGTACGACGCCAGCGTCGCGCCGTACAGCCAGTCACCGTCGAGTTCGTCGGAGATCGTGGGGAGCGCGGTGAGAAGCGCGGTGGTCTCGAAGGCCACGAGCGACGTGGCCATCACGAGTCCGACGGCGAGTGCGCGGTGATGACCGCGTTCGACCGCCGGGCTCATCGATTCAGAGTGGACTACTGGGCGCGACAAGCGGCCAGGGTTGCTCACGCTCGACACCGAGGGCGATGTCGAGGAGCAGCTGCTCGGAGAAGTGTCGGCCGACCACCTGCAAGCCGACCGGGAGTTGACCGACGAAGCCGGCCGGAATCGAGATCGCCGCGTTGCCGTGCAGATTGGCCGGGAAGGTGAGGCGGCCGTTGTTGCCCGCACCACCGTGCACGCCACCGAAGTCCGACGGCAGGGGTCCTTCGGCGTCGAAGGCGACATCGGGATTGGAAGCGGTGATCACGAGATCGACGCCAGTCGTCGGGTGGAAGATCTCGGCCATGCGTTCGTTGAGGGCGACGCGTCGCGATTCGATGCGAGCGCGGGCATCCGTGCCGTAGCGCTCGATCGACGTTTCGAGACCGAAGCGGATCTCGGGGGTCAGCACGTCGGCGCATGCGGGCCAACGATCGCCGAGTTGTGCGTGGATGGCGATCATGCCGCTGATGCTCCATGCCGCCCCCATGCTCGGGAGCGAGGTGTCGATGTCGACCCGACGCCATCCATGGCGGGCGATCATGGCGTCGGCGTGTGCACTCAGGACATCCCACATGGCCGGTGACACGACGGCACCGCCCCAATCGGGCACGACGGCAACCCGGAGTCCGCGAAGTGCATCAGTGAACGATCCGAGTTGCGACTCCCAATCCGCACGACCGGGCAGGCTCAATGGGTCGCGGGCATCATGACCCGAACAAACGTCGAACCACCGCGCGGTGTCGCGCACACTTCGTGACACGCAACCCACGACCGTGGTGAGGTTGCCGATCTGCACCTTGGGCGCACGCGGAATCCTCCCGTAGGTGGCCTTCAAACCGACGAGACCGGTGAAGCCGGCCGGGATTCGGATGGATCCGCCGCCGTCACCGGCGGTGGCGAGAGTGACGATGCCGCCGGCGACGGCCGAAGCGCTGCCACCCGACGAACCACCGGGCGTGCGATCGGTCTGCCAAGGATTCTTGGTGGATCCGTGCATGACGGTTCGAGTGAGATTCACGCCGCCGAACTCGCTTGCCGTGGTCTGACCCACCAGAACGCCTCCGGCACCCTCGAGGCGATCGATCATCACCGAGGAGTAGTCGGCCACGATGTCGGCGAGGGCCACGCACGCTTCGGTGTCGGGCCAACCCTTCACCTGATCGAGTTCCTTGACGCCGATCGGAATGCCACCGAAGGGAAGAGTCACATCGGCCGCTCGCGCCGCGGCGTAGGCCCGCTCGGGATCGAGATGACCGAACGCGTTGAGTCCACTCACATCAACGGCCGCGTACACGGCATCGAGTTCCTCGACTGGGCTACGTTCGCCGCGACGGAACGCGTCGACGAGTGAACATGCGTCATCCGCCCACGGTGCGTCGGACATCGAACGTGACGGGGGAGTGGTTCGGGCCATGGGGTCGACGCTAGTGCGGTCGTAGAGTTGAGCCGGATGGACAGTCGGCAATTCCTCGGCCTGCAACCGACGCACAATCCCCACCGGTGGATCCTTCCGGTGGTGCCCGGTATTTCGACGGCGGGTGGATTCCTCTTCGGAGGCTGCGGTTTGGCGGCTGCGGTGTCGGCCATGGAGGGAACTTCCGGGCGCAAGGCGGTGTGGGCCACCGCTCAGTACCTCTCCTATGCCAAGCCCGGCGAGACGATGGACATCGACGTGACCCTCGCGGTGCACGGCCACCAGATCACCCAGGCGCGCGCGGTGTGTCACGTTGGTGATCGCGAGATCCTCACCGTCAACGCGGCGCTCGGTGATCGCGACCTCGAGGTCTCCGGCCAGTGGGAAGCGATGCCCACCGGCATCCCTGGCCCACACGAATGCTCGGAGCGGCCACACGTCCTCGATTGGTCGGGAACCATCAGCGGCCGCATGGATCAGCGCATGGTCAAGGGGCGTGAGCGCATCGAGGATCTCGACGGCACTCCGGGAGACGGGCAGGTGCTGCTCTGGTCGCGTATTCCTGAGGTGATCGAAGGAGTCGACACCGCCACGCTCGCCATCCTTGGTGACTTCGTGCCGATGGGCGTGGGCCAGTCGCTCGGAATCCGCGGTGGTGGAAACAGTCTCGACAACACGCTTCGCATCGGTCGACTCGTGCCCACCGAGTGGGTTCTGCTCGATATCCGGATCCACATGGTGCAACGCGGCTTCGGCCACGGTCTCGTTCACATGTTCGCCGAGGATGGAACGCTCATGGCCACGGCCAGTCAGAGTTGCATCATCCGCTTCTGGCGCGACATGCCGGGTCCCGGACCTTCGGCCAAGGTGCGGCGCTGACACTTCCGTCGGCAACAATGCGGGCATGACTTCTTCGCTGCCCAAGCGTCCCGGCATGACAGTGCCGCTTCCCGGCCACCTTCACACTCACCGCGACCGGCTCGTGGAACTGGCCGACATGGGCTACACCGACATCTGGTCGGCCGAGTCCGATGGTGCCGACGGTTTCACCCCGCTCGCACTCGCGGCCGCTTGGGAACCGCGTCTGCGTCTGGGTACGGCGATCATCCCGGCGTACACACGCTCACCCGCGTGCTTCGCCCAGAGCGTGGCGAGTCTGGCCGACGCGGCGCCCGGCCGGTTCGCCATTGGTATTGGTTCGAGCAGCAACGTGATCGTGGAACGCTGGAACGGCGTTCCGTTCGTGGAGCCTTACAAGAAGGTTCGCGACGTCGTGCGCTTCCTGAACGACGCGCTAGCGGGTGAAAAGATCGCCAAGAAGTACGACACCTTCGAGGTGAACGGTTTCAAGTTGGGTGTGCGCCCGGAAGTGAAGCCGAGCATCCTCGTGGCAGCCCTGCGCGAAGGAATGCTTCGCTTGGCCGGACGCGAAGCCGATGGGGCGATCATCAACTGGCTGTCGCCGAACGATGTGGTCAAGGTCGCCGGAGTGGTGCGCGATGCCGCCGGTGGTCAGGAGCGCGAGATCGTAGCCCGCATCTTCGTGTGTGTGAGCGAGAACACCGAAGTCGTGCGGGCGGCGGCGCGATTCGCCATTGCCGCCTATCTGAACGTGCCGGTGTACGCCGCGTTTCATGAGTGGCTCGGGCGTGGTCCGCAGTTGCAGGGCATGTGGGACGCGTGGAAGGCCGGCGACCGCAAGGCCGCGCTCGCCGCGATCCCCGATGAGGTCGTGGACGACCTCGTGGTACACGGTTCGGCCGCACAATGCCGGGCCAAGATCGATCAGTACTTCGCGAACGGAGTGACCACGAGTTCACTCGCCATCCTCGGTCTCGATCCGGAGATGAACTTCTGGCAGTCGGTGAAGGATCTCTCACCCTCGGCTTCGTGAAGCGAAGCCTCTGACCATCAGGCCGCCGACGCGACGCCGTCGAGGATGCGGCGCATTTCGGCCAAGTGAATGAGGCCGATACGACACGTCTCGTCGTCGAGTTGGAACGGGAAGCCCTCGGGCTGATCGTCGGTCGGCTCGGTGAACCCGTCGAGGGGGAGTTGTTCGGGTGCGTTGCTCATACCCCGATCGTGCCGAGGGGGTGTGGCGGGGTGGGGGTTTCACTAGTTTCGGGGTGTGAGCGACGGTGAAGCCTTCAACACCCGTGAAGGCTGGAGGGTCCTCGGGGCGGCGCTTCGGAGCCAGAAATGGGGCTTGGTCGGGGGAGTGGCCATTGGTCTGGCCTGGACCGTCGGCAAGGTCGCGGTGCCGCAACTCACCAAACTCGGCATCGACCGCGGTATCGAGGGTGACGGTTCGCTCTGGTTGTGGTCGGGGCTAGTGGTCGCGGCGGCGGTGATCGCCGGCCTCTTCACGGCCATGCGTCGCTGGGTGGCCTTCCGTGAGAGTCGACTGATCGAGACCCGTATCCGCGAGTCGATCTTCGCCCACCTACTGAAACTCCACGTGGGCTACCACGACCGAACCTCCACCGGTCAGTTGATGAGCCGCGCGTCGTCGGATCTCCA
Source organism: uncultured Bifidobacterium sp. (assembly GCA_964563545.1). Taxonomy (GTDB): domain Bacteria; phylum Actinomycetota; class Acidimicrobiia; order Acidimicrobiales; family Ilumatobacteraceae; genus Casp-actino8. The sequence continues at coordinate 19,097 of CAZLXB010000003.1, forward strand.
GCAGGTGCAGGCGTTCGTCGTGATGATCCCGCTCACGTTGTCGAACTTCGCCATGATCGGCGCGGTCATCGTCCTCCTCGTCATGTCGCAGCCGCTACTCGCGGTCGTCGCGTTGGCTCCGTTGCCCTTCGTGAACGTGCTCGCCAATCGTTTCTCGCGCCGCATCCATCCGGCGGTTCTGGCCGTCCAGGCCGAGCAGGCTCAATTGGCCTCGGTGGTCGAAGAAACGGTGTCGGGTGTGCGTGTGATCAAGGGCTTCGGCGCCGAGCACGTGCAAGCCGAAAAACTGCGCGTGGAGGCCGACGACATCCAGCGCGTGTCGCTCGACGCGGCGAAATTGCGGAGCCGCTTCCTGCCGGCGATCGATCTCCTGCCTTCGATCGGTCTCATTGCGGTCCTCGGCATGGGCGGCCATCGGGTCATCAACGGCGACATGACCGTGGGCGACCTCGTGAAGTTCAACGCGTACATCACCATGCTCATCTGGCCGTTGCGCAACATCGGGATGACCGTGGCCATGGCCCAACGATCGGCGGTCGCGCTGATGCGCGTGAACGAAGTGCTCTCGACACCCAGCGCGGTGACCGATCCGGTCGAGCCCAAGTCCTTGCCCACCGGCGACCGCGTCGGCGCGCTCGAATTCGATCACGTCCGCTTCGCCTACGAAGGGAGCGAGCCGGTTCTCGACGACTTCTCGATCTCGATCCCGGCCGGTCATGCGGTCGCCTTGGTCGGTGGAACGGGCTCGGGTAAGTCGACGGTGGTTCGGTTGCTCACGCGTTTCCACGACGTCGGCGAAGGGGCGATTCGCATCGACGGAGTGGATGTGCGCGACCTCGCGTTGCTCGATCTTCGCTCGTCGGTCGGAATCGTCTTCGAGGACACGTTCTTGTTCAACGACTCCGTGCGCGCCAACATCGCGTTCGCGCGTCCCGATGCGAGCGATCACCTCGTGGAATCGGCGGCCCGTCTGGCCGGTGCCCACGATTTCATCCTCCGACTACCGGAGGGTTACGACACCGTGCTCGGGGAGCGCGGGTATTCGTTGTCGGGCGGGCAGCGGCAACGAGTGGCGATCGCCCGGGCGATCGTGTCGGATCCGCGCATCCTCGTGCTCGACGATGCGACGTCGGCTGTCGATCCCTCGAAGGAACACGAGATCCGCGAAGCGATGGCCACCGTGATGAGTGGACGCACCACGATCGTCATCGCCCACCGGCCGGGCACGATCGCCCTCGCCGACACCGTGGTGCTGCTCGACCAGGGTCGCGCGGCGGCGGTCGGCACCCACGACGAACTCCTCGCTTCCAACGCCCGTTACCGCCAGGTGCTGGCGGCGTGGGCGGTGCGCGATGACGACGGCGACGACGATTCGCCGGTGCCGTCCACCGAAGCCAACCGCGACGCCGTCACCGGTGAAGTCGTCCGGTCGAGGGCGGTCTCGAAATCCGACGAGGGGTTGGTCTAGATGTGGGCGCAGTCGGCGGTCAGTGAGGACGAGCGGCTCGACCGCGCCGAGACCCTCGGAGTGTTGCGGCGCGCGTATTCGGTAGCCGCCGCCCAGAGACGCCTGATTCTCGTGGCCTTCGGCCTGGTGGTGCTCAGCACGCTCATCACACTCGCGGGTCCGACGCTGTTGCGGTTCGCCATCGACCACGGCATCAAGGATCGCAACGGCCAGACCCTGAACGTCGTGGTGGTCGCCTACGTGTTCGTGGTGCTCGCGGGCTACATCGTCGGACGACTCCAATTCCTGGCCATCAACCGGGCCGGCGAGGGATTCTTGCGCGATCTCCGGGTACTCGTATTCGACCGACTACAGCGACAGTCGATGGCGTTCTTCGACCGCGAGAAGGCCGGTGTTCTCGTGTCGCGCATGACGGCCGACATCGAATCGATGGGCGAACTCATCCAGTGGGGCCTCCTGCAGTTCATCTCGGCCTTCCTGCTTCTGTGTCTCTCGGTGATCCTGTTGTTCGTCATGTCGTGGCAACTCGCGTTGGTGGCGCTGGTGGTCCTCCCGATGCTGTTGGTCGCGTCGGTGCGTTTCCAGCGTCAGTCGAATGCGGCGTACCTCGGCGTGCGCGAGAAGGTCGGAAACAACTTGTCGACCCTGCAGGAGGGCATCACCGGCGTTCGCGTGATCCAGGCCTACGGCCAGGAGACCGCCTACGCCGAGAAGTTCCGCCGTTCGAATCGGGCTCTCTTCGATTCCCACATGTACAGCGTGAAGGTGAGCACCTGGTATTTCGGCCTCGTCGAGTTCGCCGGTATCGCGGCCACCGGCGCGATCATCGGAATCGGCGGCTGGCTCGTTCATCGAGGAGAGGTATCACTCGGCACGGTGACGGCTTTCGTCCTTCTCCTCGCCAACCTCTTCGACCCCGTGCAACAACTCAGTCAGCTCTACAACACGGTGCAGTCGTCGACGGCGGCGTTGCACAAGTTGTTCGCCATCATCGACGCCCAGCCCGACGTCGACGAAGTCGCCCGACCTACGTCGTTGCCGCGCCGTGGTGAGATCGAGGTCCGCGAAGTCACCTTCGCCTATCAGGGAAGTGATCGGCCGGCGCTCGAGTCGGTGAGCATCACGGTGGGCGACGGAGAACGCCTTGCCCTCGTCGGACCGACGGGCGCCGGAAAGTCGACGCTCGCGAAGTTGATGGCTCGTCTCTACGACCCGACGCGATCGGGCGATTCGGGAATCACCGGCTCGGTTCGATTCGGCGGGGTCGATCTGCGCAACGCGTCGATGAAGGAATTGCGCGAGCGGATCGTCGTCGTGCCGCAGGAAGGTTTCTGTTTCAGCGGAACGATCCGCGAGAACATCCGTATCGCCCGGTCCTCGGCCACCGATGCCGAAGTCGATGGGGCTCTGGCATCTATCGGTGCCCTCGATCGCTTCCAACACTTTCCGGAAGGACTCGAAACCGACGTGCGCGAACGCGGTTCGCGACTATCGGCTGGCGAGCGTCAATTGGTCGCCCTGGCTCGCGCGGCTCTCGTCGATCCGGCGGTGCTCGTACTCGACGAAGCGACCTCGAATCTCGATCCCGGCACCGAAGCAGTCGTGGAGCACGCTCTCGAGCGGCTCATGGCCGGACGAACCGTGGTGGTCGTGGCCCACCGACTCTCGACCGTACGCCGTGCCGATCGGATTGCTGTGGTCGACCAGGGTCGTTTGGTGGAACTCGGTACGCACGACGAACTTGTGGGCATCAGTGGTCGTTATGCGGCTCTCGCCGACGCGTGGGAGCGCAGTCAGCCGACGATCTGAGCCCGGTCAGGCTCGCGCGAACACCAGCACGAATTCGAGCAACCCGTCGTCACCGGTGGTCACGAAAGGGTTGGAAGGATTGGGGATCCCGTAGTCGGCGAACACGACGGGGATGCTTCCCAGAACGCCGATTCGACCATTGGTGTACTCGGCAGTGAGGTCGAAAGTCACCGGTCGGGTGGCACCACGGAGTGTGAGCTCACCGTTGGCAGTCACCGTGACCTGCTGTCCGGATTCGGGGATGATTCCGAAGTCGATCGGCTGGGTGATGACGAACGTCGCCGTTGGATGAGTGGCGACGTCCATGATGCGGCCGGTGAATTGGGAGTCTCGTCGATCGCTGTCGCTCTCGATCGTCGCGACCTCGACCGTGAATCCTCCGTCCACGACGACGGTTCCGTCGATGGTGATCCGACCGTCGACCTGATTGGTTCGTCCGACACCTTCGGTGTCCACCCCGCCGAGGACTTCTTTGACGCGGTAGCCGAGGGTCGATTCGATCGTGGCGATCCATTCTCCGCTCACATCGGTCGGATCGAGCGGTGTCGTCGACTCCGGGAGTGGTGCCGACGCTGGTGACGAATCCGTCACCAGCGCTTCGGTGAGGTCTTCGGTCGACAATTGATCCTCGGGTTTGTCGATCACCTTGGTCCACAGCAGGATCCCTCCGTACGAGACGGCCACGGCGGCGACGGCAACGACGAGAATTCGGGTGATCCACTTGCGCACGATGACCTCCTAGCGGGCGACGAAATACTTGGCCTGCGGGTGATGACAGATGATCGCCGACGTCGTCTGTTCGGGTTGGTACTGCCAACCCGTCTCCTCGCTCACTTCGATACCGATGCGACCGGCTTCGAGCAAACGGGCCACCGTCGCGTTGTCCTCGAGGTCGGGGCAAGCCGGATAGCCCCACGAGTATCGACCGCCTCGGTATTGCTGACGGAAGAGACCGCCGAGGGACGGTCCGTCCTCGTGGACGAAGCCCCATTCCTCCCGGATCCGCTTGTGCCAGAGCTCGGCGAGCGCTTCGGCCATCTCCACTCCGAGACCGTGCACGAGCATGTACTTCTGGTACTCGTTGGCGGCAAAGAGCCGTGCTGCCTCGTGACTCACGGCCTCGCCCATGGTGACGATGTGGAACGCCGCGTAATCGGGAGCGTCGCCCTTCTGTCGGAAGAAGTCGGCGATGCACATGAAGGGTGCTTCGGTCTGGCGCGGATACGAGAAGCGTGCGATCTCAGCGGTGCGGCTGGCGTCGGACCAGACGACGAGGTCGTTCCCGTCGGCGTTCACGCAGAAGTATCCGTACACGACCTGCGGCACGAGATAACCGGCGGCCTTGGCTTCGGCGAGCTGTTCGCGGAAGATCGTGCGGATCCGACTCTTGAAGTCTTCGTCGGATTCGCCGGGCTCGGGTCGGAACTGCCACTGGTTGCGGAAGAGCGCCGTTTCGTTCACGAACGACGCGATCTCGTCGAGTCCGATGCCCTTCACGATGCGCGAACCGAGGAAAGGCGGTTCGAACACCGGGTTGTCGTCGGCGACGTCGGGTGAGCGGGTGGGCAGCAATGATGCATCGACACTCGGTCGCGCCGTGCGCTTGGGGATCACGCGTCCGCTCGGCGCGCGACCGAATTCGGGATCGTCGACACCCGAACGTTTCATGTCCATGAGTCGATCGAGCGTGTTCAGACCTTCGAAGGCGTCCCGACCGTAGAAGACGCGGCCGTCGTAGACCTCACGCAGATCCTGCTCGACGTAACTCCGCGTGAGGGCGGCGCCGCCGAGGAGAACGGGAATATCGGCGAGACCTTGTTCGTTGAGCTCGATGAGATTCTCACGCATGATGAGGGTGCTCTTCACGAGCAGTCCGCTCATGCCGAGAGCATCGGCACCGACTTCTTTCACCTTGGCGACCATTTCGGAGATCGGGATCTTGATGCCGAGGTTGACCACCTCGTAGCCGTTGTTGGTGCAGATGATGTCGACGAGGTTCTTGCCGATGTCGTGCACGTCGCCCTTGACCGTGGCGAGCACCAGGCGACCCTTCGACGATGACGCGCCGACCTTTTCCATGTGCGGCTCCAGGTGAGCGACCGCAGTCTTCATGGTTTCGGCCGACTGCAGAACGAACGGCAGCTGCATCTGACCCGATCCGAAGAGTTCGCCCACCACCTTCATGCCGTCGAGCAGAACGTCGTTCACGATCGAGAGTGGAGCGAGACCGCTGGCCATCGCTTCGTCGAGATCGTCGGTCAGTCCTTCGCGGTCGCCGTCGATGATCCGGTGCTTGAGGCGTTCGGTCACCGGCCAGCCGGAGCGGTCCTCGCGTACGTTGGAAACGGTCGCGACGTCCTCGAAGACCTCGAGAAGCTTCTTCAGGGGGTCGTAATCGGGGGCCCGTCGGTCGTACACGAGGTCGAGACACACCTGCTTGTGTTCCTCGGGCATGCGCGCGAGCGGGACGATCTTGCCGGCGTGCACGATCGCCGAGTCGAGGCCGGCCGCCACGCATTCGTGGAGAAACACGCTGTTGAGCGCCTGCCGGGCCGCCGGCTTCAAACCGAAACTCACATTCGACACACCGAGGGTGGTGAACGCACCCGGGATCTCGACCTTGATACGGCCGATGGCGTCGATCGTGTGCTTGGCGTCGAGGCGGAGATCGTCGTCACCCGTCGAGAGTGGGAAGGTAAGTGCGTCGAAGATCAGATCTTCGGCGCGGAGTCCGTAGCGGTCGACGGCGATCCGGTGGAGGCGGTGGGCGATCTCCATCTTCCATTCGACGTCGCGGGCCTGCCCGCGTTCGTCGATCAGGAGGCAGACGACGGCGGCTCCGTATTCGCGGGCGAGCGAGAAGACCCGATCGAGTCGACTACCGGGCTCCTCACCGTCCTCGAGGTTGGCCGAGTTGAGAATGGCCCGACCACCAATGTGCTGGAGTCCGGCTTCCATCACCGGCGGCTCGGTGGAATCGAGGACGAGCGGAACGCTGGCCTGAGTGGCGAAACGTGAGGCGATCTCGTTCATGTCGACCACACCATCGCGGCCGACGTAGTCGACGCACACATCGAGGACGTGTGCCCCTTCCTTCACCTGTTCGGTGGCCATCTTGGCGCAGGTGTCCCAGTCAGCGGCGATCATCGCTTCGCGAAAGGCTTTGGAGCCGTTGGTGTTGGTGCGCTCGCCGATGATCAGGAACGAGTTGTCCTGCTTGATGGGCACAGCGGAGTAGATCGATGACACGCTCGGCTCGTCGGTCGGTGTCCGACGTGGTGCGGCGAGTCCACCCACGGCATCGACCACGGCCTTCAAGTGAGCGGGAGTGGTGCCGCAGCAGCCGCCCACGATTCCGATACCGAGATCTTTCACGTGATGGGTGTGGAACGAAGCGAGTGCCTCGGGGGTGAGGTCGTAGTGGGTCTTGCCGTCGACCACGCTCGGGAGGCCGGCATTCGGAAGGACGCTGATGGGGAAAGGGGAGTTCTGCGACAAGAAGCGGAGATGCTCTTGCATCTCCGACGGTCCGGTGGCGCAGTTGATGCCCATCACATCGGGACGCATGGCCCCTATCGACGTGAGTGCGGCGCCGATCTCACTGCCCACGAGCATGCGACCGGTGGTCTCCATGGTGACCTGCACCTGGATCGGAACCTCGCGCCCCTCGGCGGCCATGGCCCGGCGACACGCGATCATGGCCGCTTTCACTTGCAGGAGATCCATCGACGTCTCGATCAGGAAGAGATCGACACCGCCGACGAGCAAACCGCGAGCCTGTTCGACGTAGGCATCACGAAGCTCGGTGAATCCGATGTGACCCAGACTCGGCAACTTGGTGCCCGGACCGATCGAGCCGGCCACGTAACGCGGACGCCCGTCGGCTTCGTACTGATCGGCGACCTCGCGAGCCAGGCTCGCGGCGGCGACGTTGAGGTCGTAGGCGCGCTCGGGGATCCCGTACTCGGCAAGAACCGTGGAGAAGCTTCCGAAACTCGCGGTTTCGAGCGCGTCGACGCCGGCGTCGAGGAAGGCGGCGTGCATACTCCGGATCACATCGGGACGCGTGAGGCAGAGCATCTCGTTGCAACCCTCGAGGCTCGACCCACCGAAGTCGTCCGGTCCGAGGTCGAGGCCCTGGACGAACGTCCCGAACGCGCCGTCGAACACGATGACTCGTTCGTCGACGGCGGCGAGATACGGCTGACGAGACATCGCCGGAAACGCTACCCGTGACGAGCCGACGGGCTCGTTGCTCATTCGGTGTCGGATGGGTGTGACTCTTTCGGGTCCGACCTCACCCTCGCGAGAGAGCACAAGTAGGGTCGCTCCGTGACCCGCGAACGCATCTACACCCGTGTCGGCGACGACGGCACGACGGGCCTGTTTTACGGCGGGCGGGTCGGCAAGGACAGCACGTTGCCCCGTGCCTACGGATCGGTGGACGAAGCGCAGGCCGTTCTGGGGATGGCGCGCGCCGAAGCCGGACGCGGGTCGGAACTCGAAAACCTGTTGGTACCGATCATGCGCGACCTCTGGGTCCTCATGGCCGAGTTGGCCACGCTGCCCGAGAACCGTTCGAAGTTGACTCCCGGCTCGTCGTGCGTGACGAGTGAGATGGTCGAGCGACTCGAGGGCATCATCGACGATCTCGACACGCGCTTCACCCCACCCACCGAGTTCGTGGTGCCGGGTGGCAACAAGGTGTCGGCGTGGCTCGACATCGCACGCACAGTCGTGCGCCGGGCCGAACGCCATTCGGTCGCGGCAGCGCCCTCGCCTTCGCACGTGGTGCCGTATCTGAACCGTTTGTCGGATCTGCTCTGGACCATGGCCCGTTGGCAGGAGGGCGAGAGTCTTCCCGTGCGCCGCGTGTCATGATCGAGGCATGACTTTCTCGGTTCAGACCGCACGCTCATTCCCCAAGTCGGCTGATGCCATCGGTGTCGCCGTCGGCACGACCGGAGCCGTTCCGCGACAGGTCGGTCTCAGTCGGGCCGCTCTCAAAGCGCACGGTTTCGACGGCGGTGTGGGCCAGACCCTCGTGATCCCGTCGGCCAATGGCTCGACCGTGGTGGCGGTGGGCGTGGGTGATCCGCGTCGGGCAACCGTGGCCGACGTGCGCAACGCAGCGGCGTCCTTGGCCCGCTCGGTGGCCAAGCGTTCGGCGGTGGCCACCAACATCGTCGACGCCGTGACCCTCGATGCCCGGTCGGCTGCGCAGGCGGTCGCCGAGGGCTTCCTCATGGCTTCGTACCGCTACCACGAACTCAAGTCGTCGCCGTCGGTGCCGTCAGGAACCCTCACCATCGTGGCCAGCTCGGCCAAGGCGCGCGGGGCCGAGACCGGTGCCGAGCGCGGCGCGACGACGGCCGGCGCAGTGCGTCTGGCGCGCGATCTGGCCAACACACCGCCCGCGCATCTCACGGCCCGCATGCTCGCCGATCGCGCAGTGCAGGTCGCCCAGGCCTCGGGACTCGAGGTCGAGGTCTTCGACAAGGACAAGATCCAGGTGCTCGGTCTCGGAGGCCTCCTCGGCGTGAACCGCGGCTCCACCGAGCCGCCGCGCATGATCAAGCTCACCTACAACCCGCGCAACGCGAGTGGTCACCTGGTGATGGTCGGTAAGGGAATCACCTACGACTCGGGCGGAATCAGCCTCAAGCCGAGCGACGCCATGCACGCCAACATGAAGATGGACATGAGCGGTGCTGCTGCGGTGTTGTCAGCCATGAGCGCGCTGTCGGCGCTGCGCTGCAAGTCGAAGGTGACGGGCTTTCTGATGTGCACCGACAACCGACCGTCCGGAAGCGCGCTCGCCATGGGCGACGTCTTGAAGTTCCGAAACGGCAAGACCGCCGAGATCCACAACACCGATGCCGAGGGCCGGCTCGTGCTCGCCGATGGTTTGTCGTTGGCGGTGGAACTCAAGCCCGACGCCATCGTCGACATCGCGACACTCACCGGAGCGTGCTTGGCGGCGCTCGGCCCCAAGATCGCCGGTGTGCTCGGCTCGAATCAGCCTTTCATCGATCAGATCCTCGAGGCCTCGCAGCGCACCGACGAACCGGTCTGGCAGTTGCCGCTCGAACGCTCGTATCGCCGACTCCTCGACTCGAATATCGCCGACATGAAGAACATCGGCGGACCCTACGGCGGAGCCATCACGGCCGCGTTGTTCCTGAACGAGTTCACGGGGTCGGTCCCGTGGGCGCACCTCGACATCGCCGGGCCCATGAACGTCGATGGTGACGACGGCTGGTTGAGTCGTGGCGCCACCGGTTACGGCACGCGACTGCTCCTCGACCTCGCGTTGTCGTTCAAGCGGCCGACCGCGCGTCGCTGACCGTCGGCAACGGAGGAGCCTCGGATACGCCCGTGATCGACCACGCGTCGAGCGCGTGGTGCAGGTGCGGGGCCAGACGTTCGATCTGCTTCATGTTCAACGGCGGCACGGCGGTGCGCACGAGAAGTGACTCGGTGAGCGGTTTGGCCAGGCCGAACATGACCAAACGATCGAACGATCGGATGAGTGGACTCGCCCGGCCCGATTCCCAGCCGAGCCCGAGGCTCGTGGCCAATTCGGCGAGATCGACAGCCACGCCGTCGGGGTGAAGATCAGCGACGCGGGCCAGGCGTCGCATCAGCCAGGCGGTGGTGGGGCCAAGAGTGCCGAGCCAGAAGTATTCGAAGTACTCGCCCGATGCGTCGTGGCCGTACCGCTCGACGAGTGGGTCGTTCCAGCGGCCGACTCTGATCGTGCCGGTTCGATCGTCGATCACATGGCGGGTGGGTGTCTTGTTCATCGGACCTCCTTGGCTTGACGACAAGAAGTGTGTGACTCCGCGTGGCGCGAAGGGGGAGTGTGGTGGTCAGAATGAGTCATGTCCCGACTCACGATCGACAGCACTGGGGATCCGCGGTTCGAGTCGGTCGTGGAATGGATGGACGAAGCCCGTCGCGTCACCGTTCTCACCGGCGCCGGCGTTTCCACGGACTCGGGTATCCCTGACTTCCGAGGTCCGCAGGGACTCTGGACGAAGAACCCGAAGGCCGAAATGACGGCCACGATCGACTACTACATCGGCGATCCCGAAGTGCGCCGCTTGGCGTGGGAGGGCCGGGTGCGGAATCTGGGTCGGGTTCGACCTGAACCGAACATCGGGCATCACACGTTGAAACGACTCGAGGACCAAGGACGACTGCGCGCGCTCGTCACTCAGAACGTCGACGGTCTGCATCATGCGGCCGGACACGCGCCCGACAAGGTGATCGAGGTCCATGGATCGTGGCGCGAAACCGTGTGCTGGTCGTGCGGTGATCGTCGGCCGATGATGGAGTCGGTGCAACGCGTCATCGACGGTGAAGCCGATCCGTCGTGTCGTCTTTGCAACGGAATCTTGAAGAGCGCCACGATTCTCTTCGGCGAATCGCTCGTGCCCGAGGTGATCGGAGCGGCCATGGATGCCGCCGAGGACTGTGATCTCTTGTTGGCGGTGGGGACGAAGTTGTCGGTCGGGCCGGTCAACAACGTGGTGCCGCGCGCCAAAGCGACGGGGGCCAAGGTCGTGATCGTGAACGCCGAGCCCACCGACATGGACCGTTTCGCCGACGCCCTCGTGCTCGGGCAGGTGGCCGAGGTTCTGCCCCTCTTGATCCGCGCCTGACGTCGTCAGCGACGATCGGAGACGGACGCCCCGGCCCGGTGGCAATTCCCGACCCAACAGGTAGGGTTTCGGGTATGGCAACTTTCCGTGACCTGCTCGCCGCCGCCAAGTCGGCGATCACCGAAGTCGACACCGCGACGGCCGAGTCGCGAATCAGCGCCGGCAACGTGACGGTCCTCGACGTTCGCGAACCCGACGAGCACGCCGAAGGCGCGTTGATCGGAGCGCTGCACATCCCACGCGGACATCTCGAGGCACAGGTGGAAGGTCGCATCGTCGACAAGGACGCGCCGGTGATCGTGTACTGCGCAGGAGGTGTGCGCAGTGCGTTCGCCGCCCGCACCCTCGGCGAACTCGGTTACTCGAACGTGGTCTCGATGGCCGGCGGTTTCGGGAAGTGGAAGGACGAGGGTCGCAAGTGGAAGGCCCCGGCTTCGCTCACACCCGAGCAGACCAACCGTTACAAGCGCCATCTTCTGTTGCCCGAAGTCGGTGTGGAGGGTCAGGCCAAGTTGCTCGACAGCAAAGTGTTGTTGCTCGGCGCCGGCGGACTCGGTTCACCGGCCGCGCTCTATCTCGCGGCCGCCGGCGTGGGAACACTCGGCATCGTCGACATGGACGAGGTCGACGCGAGCAACCTGCAGCGTCAGATCCTGCACAACATCGATCGAGTCGGTGATCGCAAGGTCGATTCGGCCAAGAAGACGCTGACCCTCCTGAATCCCGACGTGAACGTGGTCGCCTACGACACGCGTCTGTCGGCCGAGAACATCATCGACATCATCAGTGGCTACGACGTGATCGTGGACGGTGCCGACAACTTCCCGTCGCGCTATCTGCTCAACGACGCCAGCGTGAAGCTCGGCATCCCGGTGGTGCACGGTTCGATCTTCCGCTTCGAAGGCATGGTGTCGGTGTTCCATCCGAAGGAAGGCCCGACGTACCGTGACATGGTCCCCGAGCCGCCGCCGGCCGAACTCGCGCCGTCGTGTGCCGAAGCCGGCGTGCTCGGTGTGCTGCCGGGAATCATCGGTTCGATCCAGGCCCTCGAGACGATCAAGATCCTGCTCGGACTGGGCGACGCGTTGATCGGTCGGATCCTCGCCGTCGACACCACCGAGATGTCGTTCCGGGTGTTCAAGTTGCAGCGCGATCCGTCGAACCCGGTCACTTGGGAGAACCGAGATCGCATCGAGGTCCGTGAACTCGACGGACTCTGCGCCCCCTGGATGGCCCACTGACCCGAATCGCGGCTTCAGGTCTCGGAAGCGGGGAGCCGGTCGCGTTCCTGCACGACGACTCCGGTGAGCACGAGGGCCATACCGAGGAGATCGATCAAGGTGGGTGTCTGGTCGAGGGCGACGAAACCCGTCACCACGGCCACCACCGGCAAGAGTGCGAGTAACACGCTGAATCGGCGAACCGGAATCCGACGCAAGGTGTACTGGTCGATTCCGTAGCCGATCGCACTCGAGAACACGCCGACGAACAAGCACAACCCGAGCAATCGGGGCGAGCCCCACACCTCGCCGCTGTTCGGCGCTCCGAGTGGCGAGATCACGAGTGCTCCGACGGCGAGTCCGATACCGAGACCGGCCACGCCGTGATCGAGGCGGGCGACTTTCGAACCGATGACGATGTACGAAGCCCACATGGCCGAGGCGAGGAAGATGAACAACAAGCCGAGTGGCTCGCCACCGAGTTCGACGCCCGAGAGCACCACCACACCCACCACCGCGAAACCGAGCGCAACCGCGTTGCGGACCGACCGTGTCCGAACCGCGGCTACGAGGATCGGTCCGATGAACTCGATCGTCACTCCCTTCCCGAGGGGCAGCCGGTCGACGGCCAGATAGAAGAACGTGTTCATCAGCGCGGTCGAGGTTCCAAAGAGGGCCATGGCCACGAATTCGGCTCGCGAGATCCGACGCATGATGCGCGGCAGCGACACCAAGACGAGGGCGATCGAGGCGCCGATCACGCGTAGCCAGGCCACCGTCGCCGGATGGACCTCGTCGAAGAGATCGATGGCCACCGTCGCGCCGACGTATTGCGCGATCGCGCTCAGGACGAACAACGCCTCCGGCGGCGCGGACGCGAGAAAGCGTCCGACGGGGGACGGACGCAACGATGTGGTGGCGTTTTCGTTCAGTCGAAGAGCTCGGGATCGGTGCGGCAGATCTCCTGCCACAGCGGTTGGAACTGGAACCAACCGGCCAGCGAATGCCCGGTCTGCTCGCGCGTGTAGGTCGCGTACTGGTGATTGATCTTCTTCGGAGTGCCAGCGGCCATGGCCATGAGTTGGGCCTGGCACGAGCGCTCCATGGTGATGAACCAGAAAGCGGCCTCCTCCACGCTCTGACCGACGGTGAAGAGACCATGGTTCTGGTGGATCGCCGCCTTGCCGTTGGGGAACATCGCGGCGAGTTCCTTGCCGGCGTCCACATCGAACACCACCGCGCCACCTTGTTCGGAGATCACGTGGTGGTCCTCGTAGAAGACGCACGCGTCCTGAGTGAGGGGATCGAGTGGAATACCGAGCGAACTGAACGACTTGCCGTACACCGAGTGGGCGTGGGCGGCGGCGATCACATCCGGACGGGCCTGGTGCACCGCCGAGTGAATGACGAACGCGGCGCGGTTGACCGGTAGATCGCCATGCACGACCTCGCCGTGATGATTGACGAGCAGTAGATCGCTCACACGCATGTGTCGGAACGACAAGCCGAAGGGATTCACCCAGAAGTGGTCGGGCTTCTCGGGATCGCGCACCGTGATGTGCCCGGCCACGCCTTCACCGAAGCCGAGACGACCAAAGATGCGCAGTGCACCCGCGAGCCGCTGTTTGCGATAGAGGCGCTCCTCCTCGACCGACTCGAAAGTGGGGAGGGCGAGGATGTTGGTGTTGCCGAGGGCGGCGTTGGCGATCGGGTTGTTCTCGGTCGTGGTCACGAACGAGAGGTTACGGGGTCAGGTCTCGGGGACGAGGACGCCGTCGATCACATGGATCATGCCGTTGGTTGCCGGCACATCAGCGGCGATCACCGGAACGCCGTTCACGAGAACCTGGTCACCGGTCTTGGTGACCTTCAGGGTCTGACCCTGCAGAGTCGTGAGCTCCTGGCCATCGGTGAGTGATTCGGCGGTGAGTGACTCCCCGGCCACCACGTGGTAGGTCAGGACCGCGGCGAGGAGATCGGGATCGGCGAACACGGCGTCGAGGGTGGCCGCCGGCAACTTCCCGAATGCCGCATCGTTGGGTGCGAACACGGTGAAAGGACCCTCGGCCCGCAACGCGTCGACGAGTCCGGCGTCCACGAGGAGTCCGGCGAGTACCGAGAACTGTCCGGCCACGAGCGCTTCACCGATGATGTCGCCCATCGGCGATACGTACGCAGGGAGGGTGGTCGTCGGCGCCTCGGTTCCGGACCCGTCGGCCGATGTCGTAGGGGGCGCGACATCGGCCGAATCATCAGCACAAGAAGTGAGGGGAACGATGACGACGAGGCTGGCCAAGGCGATGCGAAGGTGTGATCTCACGGCTCCGAACCTAAGGACGTGGGGGAGTCGCCGTCAGGGACGAAAGTCCCGGCATCGGACGCAGTGGTCCCGAATCGGCTCACTCGCCACCATGGTCGATCCCTGCTGAATGGGGGTCATGGAAGGGTCGCCTTCTACGCTCGTCACCGATGAGCGACGACAAGCGCACCGACTCGGGTATTCCCGTCCAGGCCCTCTACACCGAGGCCGATCTCGCCGGCTGGAACGCGGCCGAGAAACTCGGTACCCCCGGGCAGCCCCCGTACACCCGGGGTGTCTACCCCACGATGTATCGCGGCAAGTTGTGGACGATGCGCCAGTACGCCGGCTTCGGCACCGCCGAGTCGACCAACGAGCGCTTCAAGTTCCTGCTCGCCGCCGGGCAGACCGGCCTCTCGTGTGCCTTCGACCTGCCCACGCAGATGGGTTACGACTCCGACCACCCGCGCGCCGAGGGTGAGGTCGGCAAGGTCGGCGTGGCCATCGACTCCATGGCCGACATGCGCCTTTTGCTGAAGGATCTGCCACTCGACAAGGTCACCACGTCGATGACCATCAACTCGACCGCCGCCATCCTCTTGTTGATGTACGAACTCGTCGCCGAGGAACAGGGCGTTCCGTCGAGTGCGATCAGCGGCACCATTCAGAACGACCTCCTGAAGGAGTACATCGCCCGCGGTACGTACGTGTATCCGCCGCGGCCGAGCATGCGCATCATCACCGACATCTTCGACTACTGCGCGAAAAACGTCCCGAAGTGGAACACGATCTCGATCTCGGGTTATCACATCCGTGAGGCGGGATCGACGGCCGTACAGGAGATCGCCTTCACCATCGCCAACGGCATCGCCTACGTGGAGGCGGCCATCGCCGCCGGCCTCGACGTCGATGATTTCGCGCCGCGTCTCTCGTTCTTCTGGAACGCGCACAACAACTTCTTCGAAGAGGTCGCCAAGTTCCGTGCATCGCGTCGCATCTGGTTCCGGATCATGAGCGAGCGGTTCGGAGCCAAGAAAGAGGCGAGCAAACTTCTTCGCTTCCACACCCAGACCGGGGGCAGCACTCTGACGGCTCAGCAGCCCGAGAACAACATCGTCCGCGTGGCGGTGCAGTCGATGGCCGCCGTGATGGGCGGAACGCAGAGCCTGCACACCAATGGCTTCGACGAGGCGCTCAGCCTGCCCACCGAACGTGCCGCCCGCATCGCCCTGCGCACTCAGCAGATCATCGGTTACGAGAGCGGTATCGCCGACACCCCGGATCCGCTGGCCGGCAGTTACTTCGTCGAGACCCTCACCGACGAGATCGAGCGTCTGGCTCTCGAGTACATCGCCAAGATCGACGAGATGGGTGGCGCGGTGGCGGCCATCGAGGCCGGCTATCAGATGGACGAGATCGAACAGGCCGCGTACGAATACACGAAGTCGATCGACGACGACGAGCGTGTGATCGTCGGTCTCAACAAGTTCTCGGTGAACGACGACCCCGAGCCCGAAGTCTTCCCGATCAACCCCGAACTCGAACGTGGTCAGAAGAAGCGCCTCGGTGAATACAAGGCCAACCGTGATCGGGCCCGGGTCGAATCGACGCTCGCCACGTTGGCCGATGCCGCGCGCGGTACGCAGAACCTGCTGTATCCGATCAAGGATGCCCTGCGTGCCGATGCGACGCTCGGAGAGATCAGCGATGCTCTCCGCGGCGTGTTCGGTCTCTATCAGCCCTAGCCGCGTCGGCGGTTCGGCCGCTCAGGCGAGACGGTTGACGATCGGCCGCGGTCGATCGGGTGCGTCCACGTCGCTCGTCGCCCAGCCCACGTACATGAGGGCGACGATCTTGGTATCGGGCTCGAAACCGCAGAGCGCGGCCACATCGGCATCGGCTCCCTTCGGACAACTGCCCCAATAGGTCGCGAGACCGCGAGCGGTCGCGCCGAGCATGAAGTTCTGCACGGCGATCGCCGTTGCATCGCGGTTCTCGGCGGTCCGTTGTTCGGAGTCACCGACCGAACTTCCGACGACCACCACGACGGGGGTTCGCGTGTACTTGGTACGAGCCTTGTCGACCTTTTCCGGCTCGTCGCCGAATCGCTGCATGGCTTCGGCGACGGTGTGCCCGAGAGTCGATCGCGACCCGTCGCGCAGAACGGCGAATTGCCACGGCCACGTGCGCTTGTGGCAGGGCGCCCAGACGGCGAGTTCGAACAACTCGTCGAGGACGTCATCGCTCACGTCGCGCGACTTGTCGACGATCATCGACGTCCGGCGCGAGCGGATCACCCGCGCCAAGGTGACGAAGTCGTTCGGGTCGGCGCTCATCGCGTCAGCCGCCGAAGTGGGCCGCGAGGCGTTCGAGGGTGGCTTCCATCGACTTCTGGTTCTTGTCGAAGGCCCCCGACAACTTGAGCACGATCGGTGACTTGCTCTTGTTCCAGTCGAATTGTTCGGTCACTCGAGTGCCACCGTCGACCGGTTCGAGGATGTAGCGCCAGATGTGGCCGCCGAAGTGACGCCAGGCGATCTGCTTGGGTTCGTCGAACTCCACGACTTCGTTGGTGATCTTATACGGCACGCCGATCTTCATGTCCATGCCGAATCGGGCGCCGAGCGAGAGTCGGGTCGGTGAACCCGATTGCGCCTTGCGCACCGATCCCGATCCGTCGATGGTCGGATGTTGGGAGGGATCTGCCAGCAGATCGAAGATCCGCTGCGGTGTGGCCGGAACGACCTTGGTGGCGCTCAGGACTTTCTTCGGATCGTGGCCCATGGTTCTTCTCCTCTGGTGATGTCGTGGCTGTGCGGGGGTGATCAGTGGGGGTGGTCGTTCAGATATTGACCGATTGCTTCGGCGCCGCGACGACCCGAGAACAAAGCCCCTTGGATCGAGGCCGTGTCACGGTGGTCACCGCTCACGAAGACGTTGTCGCGCAGGTGTACCGGCTTCTTGGGAGAGAACGGTGGCGACTGGTCGGGTTGACCGTGCTCGATGCGGTAGGTGCGCAAGTGCCGCCACGAGGTCACACCAGGGCCGAACATTCCGGTGAGTTGCTCTCGCGCCTCGTGCTCCAGATCACCGTCGACCGATCCGGGAATCGCCGCCGCGATCAAGTGTTGTCCGGGCGGTGCGTAGTAAGGGCTGATGTTGCTCATCACCGCGATGTTGAGGACTGGTCCGCGAGCCGTGCCGTCGAGCACGATGAGTTTGGAGTCGGTCGGTGGACGGTCGGCGGCGAAATACACGCACGACACCGACCGCGACTTCACGAGAGGTAGTCCGGTGAGGGCCGACGCCGCCGGACCTTCGGTGGCGACGAGAACCGCGCGCGCCCGGATCCGGTGTTGGGCTCCGACGACCACACCGTCGGTGTCGATGGCGGTGACCGGAGACGTCAGGTGGAGGGCGTCGACGGGAAGATGGGCGGCGAGTTGAGCGGGGATGCATCCCATGCCACGTGCGGGAACCGCGGCGTCGCCTTCGGACAGCATGCGGAACACGATGTCGAACATCCGGCGCGACGCGGTGAGTTCGGGATCGAGCTGGATGCCCCCGATGAGCGGAATGAAGAATCGTTGGAGCATGCGCGTCGAGAAACCCGTTTCGCGCAGCATCTGGCCGGTCGTGATGTCGTCACCCCGCAGAAGATCCGACGCCGCACCTCGCCGCAGGCGATGGCGCAGACCAGCGATTCGGATCTTGTCGGTCAGTGAGCCGATGGGCGCAGTGGCGGTGGACAACGTGGTGGCCGGCCGGCGGAACGGATCGGACACGACGTAGCCACGTCGCTTGAGCCAAACCAGGGCACCCGGGTCGAAAGCGCGCAGATCGAGCGCGTCCACATCGAACTGGTGTCGCAACTCGGGATAGGCCGTGAGCAGAACCTGAAACCCTCGATCGAGGAGAAAGCCCTCGTGCTCGTCGGTGCGAACGCGACCCCCGACGCCGTCGGAGGCCTCGAAGACCCGAACGTCATAGCCTCGTTCGCGGAGGAGCCGGGCGGCGGCGAGACCAGCCAGTCCGGCGCCGACCACGGCGACGTCACACGACTCGGGAAGAGACATCGGGTGTCAGGCCGGGCGATGGAGTAGAGCGCGCAAAGCGGACTCGAGATCGTGGTGGCGGAATTGGTAGCCACTCGCGCCGAGGACCTCGGGCAGCACACGTTGTCCGGTGAAGAGGAGCGCGTCGGCGAGTTCGGAGCCGAGGAGCAACTTGGGTCCAAAGCTCGGCACCGGCAGCAAGCTCGGACGCCGCAGAACATGCGCGAGGGTCTTGGTGAACTCGGCCTGGGTGACCGGACGGGGTGCGGTGAGGTTGACCGCGCCCGTGACCGCTGACGACAGGAGATGATCGATGGCTCCGATCTCGTCGTCGATCGAGATCCAGCTCTGCCACTGGCGTCCCGAGCCCATGCGACCACCGGCGCCGAGTTTGAAGAGCGGCAGCAACTTCTTGAGGGCACCGCCACGCGGGCTGAGCACGATCCCGGTTCGGAGATGAGCCACGCGGATTCCGGCGCGTTCGGCCGGTGCGGTGGCGGCTTCCCACTGTTCGCAGACATCGGCGAGGAAGCCCGAGCCGGCTGGCGAGGATTCGACGAACGTCGCGTCGAGCGACTCACCGTAGTAGCCGATCGCCGAGCCCGACAGCAGAACGCGAGGCCCATCGCTCATGTCGGCCATTGCAGTGGCGAGCAACGATGTGCTCTTCGTACGGCTTTCGAGGATCTCTCGCTTGTAGTCCGTCGTCCATCGCTTGTCGCCGATGCCGGCGCCGGCGAGGTGCACGACTGCGTCGACGCCACGGAGCTTGTCGGCTTCGAGCGTCCCGCGCCGAGGATCCCAGGCGATCTCGTCGTTTCCGTGACCGCCGGAGCGGGAGAAGCGCACCACGCGGTCGCCGCGTGAGGTCAGGTGTTCGGCGAGCGCGGTGCCGATGAGGCCACTCGCGCCGGTGATGGCAATGGTTCGGGGGGACACGAGGTCAGGCTAGGTCTGGTCGCGGAAAGGTGCGTGACCGGATGTCGGCAATGTGCCGCATGCCCGAATCGAGCCCCTCGACGGAAATGACGTGGTCATTAGGCTCGGGCGACGTGAAGACCCGCACACTTCTCCTGCTCTCGGTGGCGTGCGGACTCCTGATTCTTCTCGCCGGTGGAGTCAAACTCCTGCAAGTCGCGACCGACCGCACCGAGGTGCCGGTCCTCGCCATCGATGAGGCGGCGACCATCGGCGACATGACCGTGCGGGTCGTGTCGATCACGAGTGGACCCGACGGCACCAGCGTCGGGATCGAGATGTCGGGAGTGGCCGGTGAATCCGCCATCGATGGCTGGCGACTCCTCGGTGACGGTGAGGTGGCCGAACCGGCCGGCGCATCGGCCGTGGGAGTGTGCGACCGTGAATCGAAAATCCCCGACTCGGGCTCGATCTCCTGCATCGTCCGCTTCGGTTCGGTCCGCGCGGTGCAGGCCGTGGCCTACACGCGGGCCGGTGAACAGCGCCAATGGGCGCCCTGATCCCGCCGACCACGATCACATCCGACCGAACCGAACGGGGCGGAAGGGAGCCCGGCGCACCCTCATGACAGGGGTCATTCTCCCGCCGGTCGGGGACCGCCGCCCGCTACGGTTATGCCCTGCACAGCGCCTCGGGCGCACGCTTCGCGGAGGTGGTCTGTACGGCCGAGCAATTTGATCTGGTGGTGATCGGTGGCGGACCCGGCGGCTATGGCGCCGCTCTTTATGGAGCCTCGGCCGGACTCAATGTTGCCCTCGTGGAACGCGATGCCCTGGGTGGCACCTGCTTGAACCGCGGATGCATTCCGGCCAAGGCTTTCCTCGAGACCGCAGCCGTGCATCGGCACGTGGAGCACGCGGCCGATTTCGGCATCGAGGCGTCGAGTCCGAAGGTCAATTTCGCCGTCACTCAGGCGCGCAAGCAGAAGATCGTCGACGGACTCGTGAAGGGGATCGGCGGGCTCTGCAAGTCGCGCAAGGTTTCGGTCTTCAATGGGACGGGTTCGCTCGGCGCCAACCGCACGGTGAACGTGACCATGAACGACGGTTCGTCGGCCACGCTCCAGGGTTCGCACGTCATCCTCGCGGCCGGCTCGGTTCCGCGGACGATCCCGGGCTTCGATCGTGGCGGTCCGATCATGACGAGTGACGAGGTTCTCGACCTCGATCACGTGCCGGCGAGGATCGTCGTCATCGGTGGCGGTGCCATCGGGTGCGAATTCGCCTCGACCTTCGCCGACCTCGGCGCACAGGTCACGATTCTCGAGGGACTGCCCAAGATCCTGCCCGGTCTCGACACCGACGTGGCCAACGTCGTGGTGAAGTCGTTCAAGAAGAAGAACATCGACATCCGTACTGGTGTGATGGTGAAGGGGCACACCCCCAATGGGAAGGGCGGCACGGTGGTGTCGTTCGGTGAAGGAGAACAGATCGAGGTTGACGCCGTCGTGGTGTCGGTCGGTCGTCGACCCTTCGCCGATCTTCTCGGACTCAGCGGAACGAACGTGAAAGTTTCCGATCGTGGTTTCGTGGAGGTCGACGCGTGGTGTCGCACTTCCGAACCCGGTGTGTACGCGATCGGCGATCTCATCAACACCCCACAACTCGCGCACGTCGGCTACGCCGAGGCCATCCTCGTCGTGAAAGACATGCTCGGTGAGGGTCCCGCACCCATCGCGTACGACCGCGTGCCGTGGGCGATCTATTGCCATCCCGAAGTCGCGTGGGCCGGACCGGGCGAGGATGCGGCCAAGGAAGCCGGTCTCGACGTAATCGTGGCCAAGCACCAGTTCCGGGCCAACAGTCGGGCGCAGATCCTGGGTGAAATCGACGGACTCGTGAAAGTCGTCGCCAAGCGAAACCCCGATGGGTCGGCTGGGCAGGTACTCGGAGTTCACATGGTGGGTCCGTGGGTGACCGAACAACTCTCGGGTGGCTATCTCGCCGTCAACTGGGAAGCCACCGTGGACGAAATCGCCGAATTCGTGCAACCGCATCCGAGCCTCACCGAACTATTCGGTGAAACGGTGCTGTCGCTCACCGGACGCAGTCTGAACGCCTGACCGGCAACGCAAGAACACACAAGGACGTAGAGCACATGGCAGAGGTAACGCTTCCCCAACTCGGCGAAACCGTGACCGAGGGAACGATCACGCGTTGGTTCAAGAAGGTCGGCGATGCCGTCAAGGCCGACGAAGCGTTGTTCGAAGTCTCGACCGACAAGGTCGACACCGAAGTCCCCTCACCCGTGGCGGGTGTGTTGCTCGAGATCCGAGTTCCCGAAGGCGAAACCGTGCCCGTTGGCGCCGTGATCGCCGTGGTGGGCGATGGAGTGGCGACGCCCGCCACTCCTGCTGCGGCTCCGGCACCTGCGCCTGCTCCCGCTCCCGCACCGACGCCTGCTCCCGCACCTGCGCCAGCTCCGGCTCACGCTCCCGCGCCGGCAGCGGTGCCGGCTCCCGCTCCAGTTCCGGCGGCAACGCCCTCGGTGGTCTCCGAAGACAACCGGTTGCTCTCGCCGGTCGTGCGTCGACTCGTGAACGAGCACGGGCTCGACGTGTCGCGCATCGCCGGCACCGGACCCGGAGGACGCATCACTCGCGAAGACGTGCTCGACTTCATCGACAAGAAGTCGTCGACTCCTGCTGCGACTGTGGCTCCGGCGCCGGCGGCAACTCCTGCTCCCGCAACGGCGGTGGCGGCACCGGCTCCTGCGCCCCGTCCGGCCGCGCCCACCGTGCGTGTCGGGGAACGCGACGAAGTGGTTTCGTTGTCGAAGATCCGCAAGGCGACGGGCTCGCACATGGTCATGTCGAAGTCGGTGAGCCCGCACGCGTTCAGCGTCGTCGAGGTCGACTACGCGAATGTCGACACCGTTCGTTCGCGCGTGAAGGCCGAATTCAAGTCTCACGAGGGATTCAGCCTGACCTATCTGCCCTTCATCGCCCGCGCGGTGGTCGATGCGTTCGCCGATTTCCCGCACATGAACGCGAGCATCAGCGGCGACGATCTCGTCGTGCATCGTTACGTCGACCTGGGTATCGCCGTCGATCTCGATTTCCAGGGACTCCTCGTTCCAGTCGTGCGCAGTGCCGAGGGCAAGCGCCTGCGCGCCCTCGCTCAGGACATCAACGTTCTGGCCGATCGGGCACGCAATCGCAAGCTGAGCCCCGACGAGATCTCGGGCGGTACGTTCACGATCTCCAACAACGGTTCGGCCGGGTCGGTGCTCACGATGCCGATCATCAACCAGCCGCAGGTGGCCATCCTCTCCACCGACGCGATCGTCAAGAAGCCCGTCGTCGTCACGCTTCCCGGTGGTGGCGAGAGCATCGCGATCCATCCGGTCGGCAATCTGGCCATGAGCTGGGACCATCGGGCCTTCGACGGCGCCTACGCGGCCGGTTTCCTCGTCCGCATCAAGGAGATCCTCGAGACCCGCGATTGGTCGGTCGAGCTGTAGCGATGCTTCGCGCACGCTGGCTCGGTCGGGTCCCGTATCGCGAGGCGCTCGCGCTCCAACACGCTCTGTTCGACCACGGTCGTGAGCAGCATCTCCTCCTACTCGAACATCCGCACGTCTTCACCTACGGACCGCGGGCCGAGCTCGACAAGAACCTCAAGTGCGACCCCGCGGCCGTCGGCGCCGACTTCGTGGAGGTCAAGCGCGGCGGTGACATCACTTATCACGGCCCGGGCCAGTTGGTCGGCTATCCGATCCTCAATCTCGACAATCGGATCGGCGCGTCGCAGCACGTGTGCAACATCGAGCAGATCCTGATCGACACCCTTGCCCGTATCGGCCTACCCAATGCTGGTCGACTGCCCGATTACCCGGGCGTCTGGCTCGATGTCGACACCGACCGTCCGCGCAAGATCGCGGCCATCGGTGTCCGCCTCGCCAACGGTCGCACCATGCACGGATTCGCGCTGAACGTCGCGACCGATCTCACCTACATGCGTGAGCACATCGTTCCGTGCGGCATCGGCGACCGACCGGTCACCTCGATCCGTGAAGAGGGGATCGACATCGACCTGCGCACGGTCGTCGACCTCGTCGTCGAGCGGGCCGCCGAAACATGGGGCCCGGTCGAGCGTCAGGACGTTGCGTGGGTCCACCGACCCGAAGATCTCTCGTCGTTCTCACGAGGTGAAGGGCCGGGTGAGCCGGTTCGACTTCTCCGTCGGCTCGACGCCGCCGGCGTGAACGAATCGGTGTCGCTCACCGATCGCAAGCCCGATTGGCTGCGACCCAAGGTCCGCTTGGGCGAAGAAGTGCTTCGCGTGAAGTCGACGTTGCGCTCGCTCGATCTCGTCACCGTGTGCGAGGAAGCCGGTTGTCCCAATCTTTCCGAGTGCTGGAAGGACGGAACGGCGACGTTCATGGTTCTCGGTGAACGCTGCACCCGCGCATGCGGTTTCTGTCTGGTCGACACCCGCAAGCCACTGGCTCCTTCGGTCGACGAACCGGCGCGTGTCGCGGCGGCGGTGAAAGCAATGGGCCTCGAACACGCAGTACTCACCATGGTGGCGCGCGACGATCTCGACGACGGCGGTTTCGCGCACGTGGCCAAATGTGTCGAAGCTATCCGCGATCGTGTTCCGGGGGCACGGGTGGAAACCCTGGTGTCCGACGCCAAAGGTGATCAGTCGTCACTCGAGCTCCTCTTCGCAGTCCGACCGGACGTCTTCAACCACAACATCGAGACCGTGGCCCGACTCCAGCGAGCGGTTCGTCCGTCGGCGGGCTACGCGCGGAGTCTCGGCGTTCTCGCTCGCGCGAAAGCGGCCGGGCTGGTGACGAAATCCGGGCTCGTGCTCGGCATGGGTGAGACTCCCGATGAAGTCGACGGATGCCTCGCCGATCTCGCCTCCATCGGGGTCTCGATCGTGACGATCGGGCAGTACTTGCGACCGACCACCAACCACCTTCCGGTCTCCCGATGGATCCATCCCGATGAATTCGCGCGATGGAAGCGGGTCGGGGAGTCCTTGGGTATCGCTCACGTCGAGTCGAGCCCGCTCACGCGTTCGAGTTATCACGCCCGCCAGTCGGCCGAAGAAGCCGTCCCCGTCAGCATCGGAGTCCGTCGATGAACACCCGTCGCCCCGTTCTCGGAATCATCAACGCGCAACGGCAGACCGAGGGTGGTGGTTTCGTGGTGCGCCGCCCGTTCCCGACCGGTCGGGTCGACAACATCGATCCGTTCCTGCTCCTCGACGAAATGGGTCCGGTCGACTATGCGCCGGGAAAGGCGATCGGGGCTCCCGATCATCCGCATCGCGGATTCGAGACCGTCACGTACATCCTCTCCGGTGAGATGGAGCATCGCGATTCGAACGGTGGTCATGGTGTGATCACTCCCGGCGCAGTGCAGTGGATGACGGCGGGCTCGGGTGTCGTGCACAGTGAGATGCCGAGCGATCAACTCATGCGTCGGGGCGGACGTATGCACGGCTTTCAGTTGTGGGTCAATCTGCCGGCGGCCAAGAAGATGATCCCACCCCGGTATCAGGGATTCGAGGCGCACGAGATTCCGTCGGCCACCACAGCCGACGGCGCCGTCGTACGCGTCATCTCGGGTGAGGTTGCCGGTGTGCGCGGCATCGTCGAGACCACCAGTCCGGTCACGTACGCCCATGTCTCGTTGCCGGCGGGCGCATCGATCGAGTGGAACGTCGCCGACGGACACACCGCGCTCGTGCACACCTTCGTCGGCTCGGCCGAGGTCAACGAGACCGAGGCCGTGGAAGGTGTGATGGTCGTGTGCGACCGATCCGCGGGTTCGGTGCACGTGAAGTCGGGTGACGAAGGCGCGGAAGTACTGCTCCTCGGCGGTCAACCGCTCGGTGAGCCGATTGCCCGCTACGGACCGTTCGTGATGAACACGCGCGAGGAGATCATCCAGGCCTTCGACGATTACGAAGCGGGACGACTCGGAAAGATCGTTGCCTCGGGTAGTGGCATCAGTCGCTGAACGACGGGACGTCGGCCGATTCTCGCCACGTTGTGCACATTAGGGTGGGACACATGAGCGGACACTCGATCGTTTCGCAGGATCGAAGCGGCCCCGACGTCTTTCGCGAGCGGCTGCGCCGGGTGCGCGAGCGAATGGTGCACACCGGTGTCGACGTGCTCCTCCTCTCGGTCGGTCTCGATCTGCCATGGCTCACCGGCTATCACGCGATGCCGCTCGAACGACTCACGATGCTCGTGGTGCCGCGCGATGGCGAGGCCTCTCTCGTGATCCCGAGGCTCGAAGCCCCGCGGGTGGTCGAGCAACCTGGCGTGTTCACCATGGTCCCCTGGAACGAAACCGAGGATCCAGTGGCCATCACGGCGAGGCTCGTCGGACGGGCGCGGACGATCGCCGTCGGCGATCAGATGTGGGCGCGTTTTCTCGTGGATCTGTTGCCGATGGTGCGTGACGTCGAGTGGCGTCGGGCCGTGGATGTGATCGGTCCGCTCCGCATGGTGAAGGACGCCGCCGAGATCGCCGCCTTGCGCGCGGCCGGCAGCGCCGTCGACCGAATCGCCGCCGAGCTCCAAGCGGGCCTGATTCCGTTGATCGGCCGGACCGAGGCCCAGATCTCGGCCGACCTCTCGGCGCGCATCCTCGCCGAAGGTCACGATGTCGTGAACTTCGCGATCGTGGCTGCCGGCGAGAACGCGGCGAGTCCGCATCATCATCCCGGGTCACGCGTCGTGAAGCACGGCGAGATCGTGTTGTGCGATTTCGGGGGCACCATGAACGGCTACTGCAGCGACATCACGCGCTGCGTGCACGTGGGTGAACCGCCGGCCGACCTTCGTCGGGCGTACGACGTATTGCACGAGGCGCAGCAGGCCTCGGTCGCCTCGGCCGTGGTCGGGGTGTCGTGCGAGAGCATCGACGATGCCGCGCGCCGGATCATCACCGCCGGTGGTTTCGGTGAGTACTTCGTGCACCGGACCGGCCATGGCATCGGGATGGATGCCCATGAAGATCCGTACATCGTGAGCGGTAACACGGCTCCGCTCGAAGCGGGTCACGCTTTCAGTATCGAACCGGGCATCTATCTGCCCGGTCGGTGGGGAATGCGTCTCGAGGACATCGTGGTGGCCACGCCATCGGGCCCGGACCCGATGAACACCGTCGAGCACGCGCTCGTCGTCGTGGAGGCCTGAACCTCAGGAGTGGATCGAGCCGCTCGTGTTCTTCAGACTCGTCGCGGTATGACCAGTGCGGCGGGCGATGATCTCGGCGCAGATCGCCACTGCGGTTTCCTCCGGTGTGCGACCGCCGAGGTCGAGACCGATCGGTGACATGAGACGGGCGAGATCGGCCGGCGACGTGACGCCCACTTCAGCGAGCCGCTCGAGCCGCTTGGTGTGCGTCTTGCGACTGCCCATGACTCCGATGTAGCCGACCTTGGTGCCGAGTGCACCCTGAACCGCCGGGACGTCGAACTTCGGGTCGTGGGTGAGGATGCACACCGCGTCGCGCGGACCGAGCGTGTCGCCGCGCCGTTCGAACATGGGTGCGGGCCACGACACGACGACTTCGTCGGCCATCGGGAACCGGCGCTTGGTGGCGAACACTTCCCGGGCATCGCACACGGTCACGCGGTAGCCGAGAACCTTGGCCACCCGACCGAGCGCGGCCGTGAAGTCGACGGCACCGAAGATCCACATCTGCGGCGGCGGTGAGAAACTCTCGATGAAGACCGAGACCGTGGGGGTGTCGACGAGGTCCTCGGGCGTGGCCTGACCCTCTGGTCCGTAATGGCGCACACCGGTGCGGCCAGCTTCGAGTTCTCCGGCGGTGTCACGCGCGACCACTCGATCGAGATCGGGATGCCCGAGAGTTCCCTCGACGCTCTCGACCTCACCCGTACGGACGACGAGGAGCTTGGCGCCGATGTTGGGGCCTTCGATCACGGTGGCAAGGGCCACGGGGGTTTCGGCGCGGATGAGATCGCGGAAGCGGTCGAAGAGCGTCATGGGTTCACCAGGTGAGCGGTTCGATGAAGAGCCGAATCGTTCCGCCACAGGTGAGCCCGACGGCGAAAGCCTCATCATCGCTGTATCCGAACGAGACCATGCGTCCCGGTGATCCCTCGTGGATGATCGACAACGCTTCGCCGACCACCGCACCTTCCACGCAGCCACCGCTCACTGAACCGGCAACTTCTCCGTCTTCGTTGACGGCCATGGCGGCGCCAGGATCACGCGGCCCCGAGCCCTCGATCTTCACCACGCGCGCAACGGCGATGCGCTTGCCAGACTTCTGCCAGCGTTCGATGTCGTCGAGGATCTCGCGCATGCTCTCAGTCTGCCGTTCGCGGGCCGGATTCGCTCGACGTCAGCGCGAGATGACCCGGGCCAACTCCTCCATGGCGTCGAGTGAATGACCCTCGATGAAGTCGTCGACGTGGGGAAGGGCGGCGGCCATGCCGCGGGCGAGGGGCGCGTAGCCGGGTGTGACCTTCAGGGGATTGACCCAGACGAGCCGGTGCGTGACCCGGTGGAGTCGCTCCATCTGCTCGGTGAGATCGGCGGGATCACCGCGATCCCAGCCGTCCGACAACACCACGACGATCGCGCCACGCGCCATGCCGCGCACACCCCATTCGTCGTTGAACTGGCATAGGCAGTCCCCGATGCGCGTGCCACCGCTCCAATCGAGAACCGATTCGGCGGCTCGTTGGAGCGCACGATCGGGATCGCGGTTGGAGAGCTCGCGCGTGACGCGCGTGAGACGGGTACCGATGGCGAAGGCCTCGACCTTCTGCCGTCCCGATACTGCGGCCTGCACGAAGCGGACGAGCGCGCGGGAATACGGCTCCATCGAACCGCTCACGTCGAGCAGAAGGACCAGTCGTCGCAGGCGCTCGTCGTGCGTCGACCAATGGCGTTCGATCGGTTCGCCCGACGTGGCCAGGCTCGCGCGGATCGTGCGACGCAGGTCGGGCCGGCGATCACCACCGGGAACGAGTCGGAAGGACCGACGAGGTGAACCGGCGAGTCGTAGACGACTCATGAGACGTTGGGCCTCCACCAACTCGTCGGCGGTGTAGTCGGCGAAATCCTTGTGGCGCAGCGTTTCGACGGCCGAGAAGCGCAACGTGATGGACGGATCGTCGGAGGCTTCGGCCTGACCGGTGCCGCCGTCCTCGTCGTCGCCGTCGACCCGCAACGTGATCGACGTCGGTTCCTCGTCGGCCAACTCGACGATGCGTGGCTGCCACCAGAAGATGCGAAACGCGCGATCGAAGAGTTCGAAATCCTCCGGACGTCGCACGAGCGTCGACTTGGCCGCCCAATACACGGAGTCGTGGTCGTCGATGCCCGTGCGGCCGAGCGCGTTGATGAACAGCAGGACGTTTCCGAGCGGAGTGGGCAATCCGACGCCGCGCAGAACGCGACAGAATCCGATGGCCATTCGCTCGGCCGGAGTGTCGAGGACGGCGTGGTCGGTCGTCATCGGGAGGGTGGTCCGGGGTCAGGCGACGAGGGCGCGCTGGACTGCCTGCTGGATGAGGCGCTCCATGCCGGTGGCGGCGAGCTTCTCTTGGTCTTCGCGGTACTTGAGGACCGCTCCGAGAGTTGCGGTCACGGTCGATTCGTCGATCGTGGTCGTGCCGAGTCGGTGGAGGGCCGTGGCCCAGTCGATCGTTTCGGCGACTCCCGGTGGCTTGTAGAGATGCAGCGAACGCAACGCCTCGGTGGCGGCAGCCACCTGTCGTGCGAGTTCGGCGGTGATCCCCGGGACGCGTCGCTGCACGATCTCGAGTTCGCGCTCGAAGGTCGGGTGCTCGACCCAGTGATACAGACAACGACGCTTCAAGGCGTCGTGCACGTCGCGAGTCCGGTTGGACGTGAGGACCACGATCGGCGGAACCGCAGCCTTGATGGTGCCGAGTTCGGGGATGGTGACCTGGAAGTCGGAGAGAACTTCGAGGAGGTAGGCCTCGAACTCGTCGTCGGCGCGGTCGATTTCGTCGATCAGAAGCACCGGTCGGGCCACCGCGGGTTCGAGGGCCCGGACGATGGCGCGCTTCAGAAGGAAACGTTCCTGATACAGCTGATTCTCGAGGGTGTCGGCCCCGAGTCCGCGAGCTTCGCCCGAGGCTTCGGCGGCACGCAGGTGAAGCAACTGTCGCGAGTAGTCCCAGTCGTACACGGCTTGACTCGCGTCGATGCCTTCGTAGCACTGGAGGCGGATGAGTTCTCCGCCCGTCCAGCGCGAGAGAACCTTGGCCAATTCGGTCTTGCCCACGCCGGCCTCCCCCTCGAGCAGGAGCGGGCGCTGCAACGTGAGGGCGAGGAAGACCGCGGTCGCGAGTCCGCGGTCGGCGAGGTAGCCGAGATCGTCGAGGGCCTTTTCGACCGAGTCGGGGCTGAGCGAGGAGTCCATGCCGGCCATCGGGATCAGCGTAGAGGTCGTCGCCGACCACCCCACCGTTGGACCCAGGGCACGAACTAGATTCGTGGTGTTGCGTGTCACGAGGGGAGCGACATGTTCGATCTGATCATCAGGGGTGGAACCGTGGTGGACGGTACGGGAGCCACGGCTCGCGTGGCTGATCTCGCGGTGGAAGGCGGCCGGATCGTCGCCATCGCCGACCGGATCGACGGAGAAGCCCGCGAAGTCATCGACGCCCGTGGGTTTGTCGTCACCCCAGGCTTCGTCGACGTGCACACCCACTACGACGGCCAGGTCACGTGGGACGATCTGCTCGAGCCGACGAGTGGACATGGGGTGACCACGGTCGTCATGGGCAATTGCGGCGTTGGTTTCGCGCCGGTGCGGCCCGGTAGCGAGGAATGGCTCGTGCAACTCATGGAAGGTGTGGAGGACATCCCCGGCACCGCACTTCACGAGGGCATCACGTGGGGATGGGAAACGTTTCCGCAGTATCTCGACGCCCTCGAGTCGCGTCGATACTCGATGGACGTAGCGGCCTATGTTCCCCACGGCGCTGTGCGTGCCTACGTGATGGGTGATCGGGGCGCGCGCAACGAGCCGGCGACGGCCGAGGACATCGCCGAGATGGCGCGCATCGTGCGTGAAGCGCGCGAGGCCGGAGCCGTCGGCTTTTCCACGAGCCGTACTCTCAATCACAAGGCCCGCGACGGAGAACCCGTACCCGGCACCTTTGCCGCCCTCGACGAACTCAACGGCATCGCCGACGGACTCTTGGCCGCCGGTGGAGGATTGTTCGAGGTCGCGCCGCAGGGACTCGAATTCGACCGGCCCGTGTTCCTCGGTGAAGTCGAATGGATGGCCCAGCTCGCCGAGCGCACCGGTCTGCCGGTGACCTTCGCCATGCTCCAGAACCAGCTCAACGCCGATTCGTGGCGCGAGGCACTCGATGTCGTCGACCGCGTCAATGCCAAGGGCGGTCGGATGCATCCGCAGATCGCGGCGCGTCCTTTCGGAATGATGATCGGCTGGGACGGTTATCACTTCTTTTCCAAGCGCCCGACGTATGCGCGCTTGGCCGAGTCGCTGCCCATGTCGGAACTCCGCGAACAACTGCGTCGACCCGATGTGAAGGCGGCGATCTTGTCGGAGTCGGATCTGCCACCGGATCCCTCCCGGCAGTTCGACGGCATCGGCGCGTTCATGCAGGGTGCCATCGGCCAGATGTACGCGATGGGTACGCCGCCCGACTACGAACCCGGACCCGAGCGACTCGTCAGCAACATGGCGGCGGCGGCCGGTTCCGACCCCCTTGCGTTCGCCTACGACCTTCTCAACGAAGACGGCGGCCGGGCCTTTCTCATGTTGCCGTTCTTCAACTACGTGGGAGGAACCCAGGACGCGATCTACGAGATGCTCAAGCATCCGGCGACGGTGTCGGGTCTGTCCGACGGCGGAGCGCATGTGCGCATGATCTGCGACGCGTCGATTCCGACCTACGTGCTCACCCATTGGGGGCGCGACCGATCGCGGGGCCCGCGGCTCTCGATCGAAGAGGCCGTCAAGATCCAGACCCACGACACCGCGAAGGTGGTGGGCATGAACGACCGTGGTGTCCTCGAAGTCGGCAAGCGCGCCGACATCAACGTGATCGACATGCAGGAGTTGTCTCTCGGCTTCCCGCACGCCGAGGACGACCTACCCGCTGGTGGTCGTCGACTCCTCCAGACCGCGACCGGTTACGTGGCGACCATCGTGAACGGCGTGGTGACGCGCCGGAACGGAGTCGACACCGGCGAGCGTCCGGGCCGTCTGGTTCGCGCCTAGAGCAGCGACGCGCGCAGGATTCGCAGACAACCGGCGAGATCCGGCGGACCTTCGGGAAGACGATCGCAGTCGAACCAGCGCGCGCCTTCCGCCGCCGAGAGCGGCGCATCCATGTCGCAGACGTAGAGCCAGGCGACGTTCCAGTGGCGGTGCGGTGTCGGGTTGATGGTGTCGGTCACGTGAATCAGCGCGGGGACATCGTCGGCGGGCCGTACGTCGAACGCGGTGAGACCGGTTTCTTCCTCGAGTTCGCGTCGACCGGCTTCGCGCGTGGTCTCGTGGATCTCCACGTGTCCGCCCGGTGTGCTCCAGCCGAGCGTTCGGTGACGCACGAGAACAGTGTGTCGGCCGTCGGGTGAGAGGACCCAAGCGGTGGCGCACACGTGTCCGGGGGTGGGCTGTGCCTCGCCTGAGAGAAGCGACAGCAAATCGTCCGACAACGAGTCGTGGTGACGAACTCGCGCGACTTCTTCGCGGACCGAGGGCCAATCACCCGGAACGTCGATCGTGGGATGTGGAAAGCCCACGGGGTCGTCAGCGACCCTGGATGAAAGCCATCACCTCGGAGCGGGCCGCAGCGTCGGTGCGGTAGATGCCGCGGACCGCAGTGGTGACGGTCTTGGTGCCCGGCTTGCGCACACCGCGAATCGACATGCAGCTGTGCTCGGCCTCGACGACCACGAGCACGCCGACTGGTTCGAGCATGCTCTGCATGGCGTCGGCCAGCTGACTCGTGAGACGTTCCTGCACCTGCAGGCGACGCGCGTAACCCTCCACGAGTCGCGCGAGTTTCGAAAGTCCGGTGAAGCGACCGGTCGTACCGGGGAGGTAGGCGATGTGCGCCGTGCCGCTGAACGGGAGCATGTGGTGCTCGCACACCGACGTGAAGGGAATGTCGCGGACGAGAACCATCTCGTCGTGTTCGATCTCGAACGTGCGCGACAGATGATGATCGGGGTCGTCGTTGGTTCCTCCGAGGACCTCGGCCCACATGCGGGCCACACGGGCCGGCGTGTCGAGGAGGCCGTCGCGAGTGGGGTCTTCGCCGATGGCGGCGAGGAGTTCCTGGACGGCGCGAACCGCGCGATCGTGGTCGATCGTGCGCGGGCTCTGCGTCAGGTCGGCGTCGTTCAGGGAAGACATCGGCACTCCTTCGTCTTTCCGCAAACTATCGGCGGGTCAGGCCGATGGGATCGGGAGGACGGCATACGACCCGGTGGCCGTGGCCACCAGGCGACCGGTGCCGTCGGTCGCACGCGATTCGAGGTGCACGATGCGACGTCCGGGCTTCACCACCTGCGTCTCGACCGTGAGGTCGCCGTCGAGAACGGGACGGAGGTAGCGGACTTGAATCTCGATGGTGGAGCAGTAGTGATCGGCGTCGAGGACGCTCATGGTCGCCGCGCCCATCGAGGTGTCGATCAGGGTGAAGAGAACGCCTCCATGAGCCACCGCATTGGGATTGTGATGTCGTTCGTCGATGGTGACCGTGGCCCGACCCTTGCCGACACCGGTGGTCTCGACGTTCATGCCGAGAAACTTCGCGAGGGGGAACTGCGATGCCGACTCAGCCGCCATAACCGCCGCTCCGGAACAACGCGGCGAACAACGCCTCTTCGCGGGCCCGGGCGTCGGATGAACGAGTGCCGCGTCCGGCGACCATGAGTTCCTTGATGACGCGCGTCGAGTACGCGGACTTGCTCGCGATTTCGCGGGCGAGCGCGATCGCATCGGCGAGAACGGTCGCGTCGGGAGAAGTTCGAAGGGCGAGTCCGATCGCGACGGCTTCGTCGGCGTCGATCCAGCGCGAGGTGAGGAGAAGTTCGGCGGCGCGTTGCCAGCCGACGAGTTCGGCGAAGAGGACACTGCTCCCGGCCTCGGGTGGCACTCCGAGTTCACTGAACGGAACGCGCAGACGAGCCGACTCGGCCACGAGAACGATGTCGCAATAGGGCAGGAGCGTCATGCCGATACCGACCGCCACGCCGTTGACGGCGGCGACGAGAGGTTTGGGGAAACGCTGCAATGCATCGAGCAAGACCGTGAAACCGGTGGTTCCCCCGCTGCTACTGCCGTTGGAATCGCTCGCCGCCCGACCGGCGAGTTCGGCCATCTCCTTCAGGTCCTGGCCCGAACTGAACGCAGCCCCTGCTCCCGTGAGGACCGCGACCCGCAGACTCTCGTCGGCGGCCACGGCGTCGAGGCGCACGGCCAGTTCGTCGTACTGCCGACGGTCGAAGGCGTTCTTGCGCTCCGGCCGATTCATCGTGATGACGGCCACGCCGTCGGCGGCGGTGAGTTCGACGCTCACGCGTGTTGATTGCTGACCGACACGACTTCGCCCGTCATGTAGCTCGAATAGTCGCTGGCGAGGAACACGATGACGTTAGCGATCTCCCAGGGTTCGGCGTAGCGGCCGAACGCCTCCCGCTTGGTGAGTTCGGCGAGGAGATCGTCACTCGTGACCTTGGCGAGGTTGGAGTGCATCGCCAGACTCGGTGATACGGCATTGATCCGAACACCACGTGGTGCGGCCTCGATAGCCGCGCAGCGGGTGAGAGCCATGACGCCGGCCTTGGCCGCCGCGTAGTGCGCCTGGCCGGCCTGGGCGCGCCAACCGAGAACGCTGGCGTTGTTCACGATGACCCCGGAGCCGCGTGCGTACATGTGGTTCAGCGCGGCACGGGTGCACCGCATGGTTCCGTTGAGTGTGACGTCGAGAACGATCGACCATTGGTCGTCTGTCATCTCGTGGAGTTCGGCGGTGCCGCCGAGTCCGGCGTTGTTGACGAGAACGTCGATCGCGCCGAGTCGGCGCGCGGCTTCGTCGATGAGGGAACGAACGCTCGATTCGTCGGTGACGTCGCAGGGGATCCCGACGACACCGAGCGACTCAGCCGTCTCGGCCAGACGACGTTCGTGTTTGTCGGAGATCACGACCCGCGCACCTTCTTCGAGACACTTGCGAGCGGTCGCCGAGCCGATACCACTACCGGCGGCCGCGGTGATGAGAACACTCTTGCCAGTGAGGAGTCCGTGGCCGGGCACGTAGTCGGGAGTCGGGGCCATGGGTCAGTGCTCCTTCACTTCGGAAGACCAAGAACGCGCTCACCGAGAACGTTGCGCTGGATCTCGTTCGAACCACCGTAGATCGTGTCGGATCGGGTGAACAGGAAGAGTTTCTGCTCGAGCGAGAGTTCGTAGGGGAGTTGGTCGCCGATGAGACCGTGAGGTCCCATGATCTCGATCATGAGTTCGCCGAGATCTCGATGCCAGGTGCCCCAGAAGAGTTTGGAGATACTCGCCTCGGGTCCGGGTACTCCCTTGGCCGACATGCTGCGCAACGCGTTCCACTTCATGAGGTGGAGACCGGTGTGCGCGGCCGAGAGTTTCTGGCGGATCACCGGGTCGTCGATGCGCCCGTGGCGACGAGCGAGTTCGATCGTGACCTCGAGTTCGCGCTCGAAGCCGACTTGTTGGGCCAGCGTCGAGATGCCACGTTCGTAACCGAGGAGGGCCATGGCGATGCGCCAACCGTCGCCGGGGGCGCCGACGACGAGGCCGGCCTCGGTGCGCGCCTCGGTGAAGAACGTCTCGTTGAACTCACCGCCGCCCGTGATCTGACGGATCGGGCGGACCTCCACTCCGCGCTGATCCATCGGAACGAGGAGGAACGTGAGTCCCTGATGTCGCTGTGAACCGGGTTCGGTTCGCGCGACGACGAAACACCAGTGGCTCACGTGAGCGAGCGAGGTCCACACTTTCTGGCCGTCGATCACCCACTCGTCACCATCGATTCGGGCCTTGGTCTGCACATTGGCGAGGTCGCTACCGGCGTTGGGTTCGCTGTAGCCCTGGCACCAACGTTCGTCGCCGCGCAGGATTCCGGGAAGAAAGCGCGCGCGCTGTTCGGGCGTGCCGTATTCGATCAACGTGGGAGCGAGGAGGTTCTCGCCCATGTGATTGGTGCGCGCGGGAGCCTCGGCGCGCACGTATTCCTCGGCCCAGATGATCTGCTGATCGACCGTCGCGCCGCGGCCACCGAATTCGCGCGGCCAGCCGAGTCCGATCCAGCCGGCGGCACCGAGGACCTTCTCCCATTCCACTCGAACGTCGAATCCGATGTCTTCGTCACCCGGGCCACCGCGGCCGCGAAGAGCGGCGAACTCGCCGGTCACGTTGGTTCGGAGCCAGTCGCGAACGAGCGAGCGGAACTCGTCGTCATCGGTCGGCAGGGCCGGAAGAGCGGAGGTATCGAGAGCGGTCATGGTCGGTCGTCCGGAGAACGAGTGAACCTTAGCGAGACCTCGCTCGGGGTTCGGCGGCGGATGGGTCGGGCGTTACGGTCGACACATGGACTTTGCGATTCCGGCCGACATCCAGGAGACCCTCGGCGCCCTCGATGCGTTCATCGAACGTGAGATCGTTCCCTTGCAGGCCGCCGACGACAACGAGCGATTCTTCGATCACCGGCGTGAGTGGGCGCGCACAGATTTCGACAATGGAGGTGTGCCGCGCGCCGAGTGGGAAGACCTGCTTCGGGAAATGCGTCGGCGGGCCGACGCCGCTGGCTGGCTTCGACTCGCTCTGCCCAAGGAATTCGGCGGTCGCGACGCGAGCAATCTCGAGATGGCGATCATCCGCGAACATCTGGCCACGAAGGGTCTCGGCCTGCACAACGATCTGCAGAACGAGTCGTCGGTGGTAGGCAACTTCCCGACTGTCCTCATGATGCGCGACTTCGGCACCGAGGAACAGAAGAAGGAATGGATGCCCGGTTTCCTCGATGGCACCAAGCGACTCGCCTTCGGACTCACCGAGCCGAATCACGGCAGCGACGCGACCTTCCTCGAGACGACGGCCGTACGAGACGGTGACGAGTGGGTCATCAACGGGATGAAGCGCTGGAACAGCGGATTGCACCATGCGACCCACGACATCATCTTCGCCCGCACATCGGGGGAGCCCGGTAGCCCGATCGGAATCAGTGCCTTTCTCGTGCCGACCGATTCGCCCGGTTTCAGCGTGGACTTCTTCTGGTGGACCTTCAACATGCCGACCGACCACGCCGAGGTCTCGATGAAGGACGTCCGGGTGCCGAGTACGGCTCTCTTCGGGCGTCTCGATCACGGACTCGATCTCGCCCAGCACTTCGTGCACGAGAACCGCATCCGCCAGGCGGCGTCGTCGCTCGGTGCCGCGCAGTTCTGCATCAACGAGGCGGTGGCCTACGCCAACTCCCGTGTCACGTGGGGCAAGAAGTTGTCGAGCAATCAGGCGATCCAGTTCCCGTTGATCGAGATGCACACCGAAGCGGCGATGCTCCGTCAGCTCATCCGCTACACGGCGTGGCTGATGGACAACTCGGTGAAGAGCGACCGCCCCGACGTGGAGGGGTTCATGGAATTCACCCACCTCGTGGCGATGTGCAACTACCGCGCCAATCGTCTGGCTTGTGATGCGGCTGACCGGGCGATGCAGACCTGTGGCGGCGTGGGGTACAGCCGTCACATGCCCTTCGAGCACATCTACCGACATCATCGTCGCTACCGGATCACCGAGGGCAGCGAGGAAATCCAGATGC
This sequence comes from uncultured Bifidobacterium sp., assembly GCA_964563545.1. GTDB lineage: Bacteria > Actinomycetota > Acidimicrobiia > Acidimicrobiales > Ilumatobacteraceae > Casp-actino8. Next base: position 56,412 of record CAZLXB010000003.1, read on the forward strand.
GCAAGGTCGGCCAGCATCTCTTCGGATTCGGGCGCAAGAAGTGACTGCGCGATCCCGCGGTGCGGGGTCGACGGCGGTGTGACTTTTCTGACGAACCGTCAGATTCGGGTTGAAAGTCGATGTTAGGTGTGCCTAACATCGCGATCCATGGGTGCAGCTTTCCTCATCACGCTCCGTGAAGGCCTCGAGATCTCGCTGGTCCTGGCCATTCTGATTTCGTATCTCGTGAAGACCGGACGTCGGTCGGAGATGGGTGCCGTCTGGCAGGGAACCGGCTTGGCCGCCTTCTTGTGCCTCGTGGTGGGCATCGCGATCTATGCGGCTGTGGGTGGTCTGCACGGCACGGCCAACCAGATCGTCGAAGGCTCGATCGCCACCGCAGCCGCACTCGTTCTCACGTGGATGATCTTCTGGATGCGCACCAATGCGCGCACCCTCGGTGCCGAACTGCGCGGCAAGGTCGATGCCGCCACCACGGTCACGGCTCTCGCCGTGATCGCCTTCGTGGCGACAGTGCGTGAAGGTCTCGAAACGGTCCTCTTCCTTCTGAGCGCCGAGACCGGCTCGGCCTCGGGTGCCCAAGTCGTCGTGGGTGGTCTCGCCGGACTCGTCGTGTCGGCGATCCTCGGCTATGTGATCTACCGAGGTGGTAACCGCCTGAATCTGAAGCGCTTCTTCCAGATCACCGGCGTGTTGTTGATCCTCTTCGCGGCCGGTCTGGTGGGTAAGGCCTTCCACGAATTCCGCGAGGCACTCGGACTCGAATCAGGAGCACTCATCGATCCCGTGTGGACCGTGGAATCGGGCGCGTGGGCCGAGGGAACGTTCTACGACTTCATGAAGGGCTTCTTCGGCTGGCACAAGGAGACCGAACTCATCCGTCTCATCGCCTACTTCGCGTATCTCGTTCCGATTCTGTATCTCTTCTTGAAGCCCGGTGGCCGCCCGGCCGCCGAAACGGCGACGACCTCGGTCGACACCAACAAGGACCAGCTGACCTCGGCCTGAAGGAGTGGCCTCCTCGGGCCCACCGCTACCGTTGCCTCATGGCCCCGAATCCAACCGAGTCCGGCACCCCCGTCGACGTCAAGCCGCGCAGTCGCGACGTCACCGACGGCATCCAGAAGGCCGCCGCCCGCGCCATGTTGCGAGCCGTCGGCCTGACCGACGACGACTGGAACAAGCCCCAGGTCGGTGTGGCGTCATCGTGGAACGAGATCACGCCGTGCAACATGTCGCTGCGCCGTCTGACCGAGGCGGCCAAGGTGGGCGTGCGCGCCGCCGGCGGCGTGCCGCTCGAGTTCGGCACGATCACGGTGAGCGATGGCATCTCGATGGGCCACGAGGGCATGCGAGCCTCACTCGTGAGCCGAGAAGTCATCTGCGACTCGGTCGAAGCCGTGATGCACGCCGAGCGACTCGACGGTCTGGTCGCCACCGGCGGCTGTGACAAGAGCATGCCCGGCATGATGATGGCCATCGCGCGGCTGAATCTCCCGGCGGTGTTCGTCTACAACGGCTCCACTCTTCCCGGTCAGCACAACGGTCAGAACATCGACATCACGACGGTGTTCGAAGCCATCGGTGCATGCGCGGCGGGCACGATCTCCGAGGACGAACTCACGGCCATCGAAAAGGCGGCGTGTCCGGGCGAAGGCGCCTGCGGCGGCATGTTCACCGCCAACACGATGTCGTCGATCGGTGAAGCTCTCGGACTCTCGCTGCCCGGATCGGCCTCGGCTCCGGCGGTCGACCGCAGCCGTGAGGACGATGCGCGTCGGGCGGGTGAAGCCGTCGTGAACATGCTCCGGCTCGGGATCCGGCCGCGCGACATCCTCACCAAGAAGGCCTTCGAGAACGCGATCGCGCTCACCAACGCGCTCGGCGGCAGCACCAACGCCGTGCTGCATCTCCTCGCCATCGCCAACGAAGCCGGAGTCGACCTGACTCTCGACGAGTTCAACACCATCGCTGCCCGTGTGCCGCACTTCGCCGACATGAAGCCGGGGGGCAAGTTCCACATGACCGATCTGCATCGAGTGGGCGGAGTGCCGGTGGTGCTCAAGCATCTCCTCGACGCCGGACTCCTGCACGGTGACGTGCTCACGTGCACCGGTCAGACGATGGCCGAGAATCTCGCCGCCATCGACCCGCCGGCACCCGATGGAGTCGTCGTGCACCCGATCGACGCGCCGATCAGTCAGGAAGGCGGAATCGTGGTGCTGAGCGGAACACTCGCTCCCAAGGGTTCGGTGGTGAAGGTCGCCGGACTCACACCCGAACAGCGTAAGTTCGAAGGTACGGCGCGAGTGTTCGATGGCGAGGACGGCGCGATGGCGGCGATCATGGCCGGCGAGATCCAGCCGAACACCGTGCTCGTGATCCGGTACGAGGGCCCCAAGGGCGGACCCGGAATGCGCGAGATGCTCGCGATCACCGGAGCCTTGAAGGGCGCCGGTCGCGGCGCCGATTGTGCGCTCATCACCGACGGACGCTTCAGCGGCGGTACGTGGGGCTTTTGTATCGGTCACGTCGCTCCCGAAGCGGTGGACGGTGGTCCGATTGCGTTCGTGCGCGACGGCGATCGGATTCGCATCGACGTGTCGAACTTGTCGCTCGACCTGTTGGTCGACGAGGCCGAATTGGCTCAGCGTCGCAACGGCTGGAAGCCGAATCCGCCGCGGTACACGAGTGGAGTGTTGGGCAAGTACGCCCGACTCGCCCAGGGCGCCGAAAAAGGCGCCATCACCAATCTCCTCTGACCGTTGTTCTGGCGATGAATTTTCACCGTGTGGGTGAAGATTCCGCGCCAGAAAAACGCCGGCGAACGAGGGCGCGCCAGCCGTTGAAGACCGCACCGAGGAAGATCGTCGCCACGACGATGAACGCGGTGGCGGTTCCATCGTCGAAGAGAAGGTTGCGCAGCACCATCCCGATCACGACCGTGCCGATCCAGACGCTCACCCCGGCGCCGGCACCGATCGGCTGACGTGAGATCCGACCGAGCGACCAGCTGACCGCGAGGGCGATCAGGAAGGGTGCGGCGGTGGTGAACACCCCCGAGGCGTCGGTTCCTTCGTCGTGGTTGCGTCGTCCGATGGCGACGAACACGATCACGGTGGCGACGTCGGCCACGAGCGCCCAGAGGGTGACGCGCAAAGTCTTCATGTGCGGATCCTTTCGATGGTGACGACGGCGTTGTAGTCGGGGATGCGGCTCGCATCGTCATTGAGACCGGCATCGATGAGCACGTTGCCCTCCGGCCAGTGAACCTGCACCGACCGAGAAGGGAGGCGAACCAACTTGGCCCGACCCGTCATCGATCCCACCCGACTGGTGAGGCGAATCGGTTCGTCTTCGGCGACACCGAGCTCGGCCGCATCGGCGGCATCGATGTACACCGCGTCACGCGCGGCCCCAGTGAGCGGATCGGTCGCCGCGAAGATCATCGAGTTGAACTGCTTGCCCCGCCGAGTGCTCACGAAGAACTCGTGCGGACCGAGGACGGGCGGCGAGACGTCGAGAGTGGTGAAACGCGCGCGGCGATCGGGAAGTGGGAAGTCGCCGTCGGCGCAGAGATGTCGACCGCCGTACTGCACGGCATCGCCGGTGTCGGCCAGATCCTCGATACCGGCGTACATGGGGACCACGCGCGCGATCTCGGTCCGCAGCGCTTTGTTGTCCGCCCAATCGAAATGCTTCGCCAGCGCGCCGTTCACCCGACCGGCGAGGTCGGCGAAGATCCGCCATTCGGATCGGGCCTCACCGGGTGGGTCGACGATGGGCGGGCTGAATGCGATCTGGCGTTCGGTCGTGGTGCTCGTACCGCCGCCTTCTTGTTCGTACCGGGTGGCGGCGGGAAGCAAGATCACGTCGTCGCCGTCGAGCAACATCTGCGACGTGAGAACGATGTCCTGATGCACGCGCAGGGGTACTCGTTCGAGGGCCGAGGTCACGCGTGCCGGGTCGGGCATCACGTCGAGGAAGTTCGAACCGTCGAGGTAGAGCACGTCGAGTTCGTCGCGCTCGGCGGCCAGCACCATCTCGGGAGCGGTGAGTCCGGCGTGGTGCGGTACGGGGAAACCCCACTGGTGTTCGAGTTCGGCGGCTGTTTCGTCCGACACCGTGACGCCGCCAGGAAACGCAGTGGAGTACGCCCCCATCTCGGCGCCACCCTGGACTCCGGAGTGACCGCGGATCGGCATGAGCCCGGCGCCGTCGCGGCCGACGTTGCCGCGCGCGAGGGCGACGTTGACGATCGCCTGCACCCCCTCCACGCCGTGGCGATGCTGCGTGATGCCCATGCTCCAGATCAGAACCGCACTCCGACTCGATGCGTAGAGATCGGCCAGGGCCGAGAGTTGTTCGTCGGTCACGCCGGCCTCGGAGAGGAGCCGATCGCGGTTCAGGGTCGTGAGGTGCGCCAGAACCTCGGGCCAGCCGACGGTGTGTCGATCGACGAATTTCCGATCAATCGCGTCACGGGCCACGAGTTCGAGCAGGAGCAAGTTGGCCAGAGCGACATCACCTTCGGGCCGTACTGGAACGTGAAGATCGCACAACTTGGTGCCGAACAAGAAGGACTCCGGTTTGGACGGGACCCAATATCGCTCGATTCCGGGTTCGAGATACGGATTGATCACCACCACGCGCGCGCCGTTGCGCTTGGCCTCGTAGAGATACTTGGTGAAGACCGGTTGGTTGTTGGCGACGTTCGCACCCCACAACACGACGAGATCGGTTTCGAGCACGTCCTGCAGGCTGCACGTGCTTGCCGCCACTCCGATGGTCGACTTGAGGCCGATGGTGGAAGGCGCATGGCAGGTGCGAGCCGCCGAATCGATGTTGGCCACACCCATGGCCCGAGCCGCCTTGCCGGCGACGTAGTACGACTCGTTGGTGAGTCCGCGACTCGTGAGATAGATCGCGGTCCGATCGCCACCGGCGGCGCGGATTCGTTCGGCGATCGCGTCGAGTGCCTCGTCCCATGTGATGCGCTGGAACCCTCGGTCACCGCGTCGGCGTCGCATCGGGTGGGCGAGACGCCCCATCTCCCTCAACTCGGTTCCCGAGCGGTTGCGCAACCACGACACGTCGTGGAGCACGGAGTGATCGAAGGGTTCGGCGCAGTTGACTTCGAGCAACTTGAGGCGGGTGGTGCACAGATGGATGCCGTCGAGGGTCCAGTCGTGGAAGCCGGCCACGCCGAGCGCGCAGCCGTCACACACACCCTTGCTGAGGATCTGCCACGCCTTCTTCGGCGATCGACGAACGCTGACGGCCACCTTGGCCATTTCAGCGAGATGATTCGGTTTGGTGTGGCCGATCCCGTTGGGGGACAGGCTCACCCAACTCTTCGGATTCCAGAGCCGTGGAGCCACGGCTCGATCAGATCTCTTCGTAGTACTCGCGACCGAGGTGTGTGATCTGGTCTTCGCCCATCATCCAGCGCAACGTGTTCTTCAACTTGGTGAGCTGGATGAAGAGATCGTGCTCCGGATACAGACCGGGGGCCACCTGCGGACTCTTGTAATAGAAGCTCAGCCACTCCTGGATACCGCCGAGACCGGCGCGCTGGGCGAGGTCGCTGAAGAGCACGAGGTCGAGGGCGAGTGGCGCGGCGAGGATCGAGTCGCGGCACAGGAAGTTGACCTTGATCTGCATCGGGTAGCCGAGCCAACCCGTGATGTCGATGTTGTCCCAGCCCTCTTTGTTGTCGCCGCGGGGCGGGTAGTAGTTGATCTGCACCTTGTGGAACACGTCGCCGTAGAGGTCGGGGTACTTCGCCGGCTGAAGGATGTCCTCGAGCACGCCGAGCTTCGACTCCTCCTTGGTCTTGAAGTTCTCCGGTGCATCGAGCACTTCACCGTCGCGGTTGCCGAGGATGTTGGTGCTGTACCACCCCGACAGTCCGAGCATGCGGGCCTTCAACATCGGCGCGAGCACGGTCTTCATGAGGGTCTGTCCGGTCTTGAAGTCCTTGCCCGAGATCGGGATGTTCTTCTCGGTCGCGAACATGCGCAGAGCCGGCGCGTCGACGGCGAGATTCGGCGCGCCGTTGTTGAAAGGCACTCCCTCGAGCAGCGCGGCGTAGGCGTAGAGCTGACACGGCGACACGGTCTCGTCGTCGGCGTCGATGGCCTTCTCGAACGACTCGAGATCGATGTGCGCCCGGCCCGGTTCGATGAAGATCTCGGTGCTTGCGCACCAGATCATCACGAGACGGTCGCACTGCTTCTCTTCGCGGAAGCGGTTGATGTCTTCGCGGATGGCATTCAGCATTCCGCGCTTCGACGAGATCGGCTTCACGTGCTGGCCGTCGAGATTGCGGGCGTACTTGCGTTCGAAGGCGGCCTGCATGGGCCGGACTTCGCGCAGGGCGTCACTGATCGCCTCGATGTGTTTGCCACTCTCGAGCACTCCGGCGCGGCTCGCCGACACGTAGGCGTCGTCGGGGTAGACGTCCCAGGCGCCCCACACGATGTCTTCGAGGGCGGCCAGGGGGACGAACTCGTTGATGAGAGGTGTGCGATCCTCGGTGCGCTTGCCGAGCCGGATGGTTCCCATCTGGGTCAGCGATCCGATCGGCTTACCGAGGCCGCGCTTGGTGAGCTCGACGCCGGCGATCAGTGTGGAGGCAACGGCGCCGAGGCCGACGGTCAGCACGCCCAGGCGGCCAGAGGCCGGGGCGACGGTGGGGGACGGGGGCGTGGACATGTGGATTCGCCGTTCTTGTCGTGGGCGCCAGACCGACTGAGCCGGACGGCCGCTCCGTGTGTGAATGAGCGAGGACAGGCTAGGCGGTGGGCATCGCTCGTAGCATCAACCCGGTGACCGAGGCGATCGAACGTACCCCGGGCGGGGCCATTCTCATGGACGGCAACCGTCTCCGTGACGAGATCGTGGCCCGTTTGGGGTCCGAAATCGCCGCTGCGGGGTCGCCGCCGGTGTGTCTGGCCACGGTGTTGGTGGGGGAAGACGGTCCGAGTCAGCGCTATGTGCGCAACAAGCACATCCAGGCGGCCAAGGCCGGCATGGTCTCGCGCAACGAGATCCTTCCCGCCTCGGCCGGGCAGTCGAAGGTTGCCGACGTCGTCGCCGGGCTCGCCGCCGACCCCAGCGTGCACGGGATTTTGGTCCAGAGTCCACTGCCGGCGGGTTATGACGAAGAGGCCGTCCTGAGGCTGATCCCGGGTGACAAGGATGTCGACGGTCTGACGACCGAATCGATGGGGCGGCTCGTGCGCGGTCTGCCGGGCCTGGTGGGGTGCACTCCGCTCGGCGTCCTGCGGCTTCTCGAGCGCTACGGCATCCCCACGGCGGGTCAGCGAGCTGTGGTGATCGGCCGGTCGATGCTGGTCGGGATGCCGCTGTCGGTCCTGTTGGCCCGCAAGGGCATCGACGCCACCGTGACCATCGCGCACAGCCGGAGTGGCGACGTGACCGATCTCTGCCGGTCGGCCGACATCGTGATCGGCGCCGCCGGCGTGCCGCGCATGATCACTGCCGACCATGTGAGGCCGGGCGCAACGGTGATCGACGTCGGGATCTCGCGTACCGACGCCGGCATCGTGGGTGATGTCGACTTCGAGTCCGTGCAGGCGGTGGCCGGAGCGATCACTCCCATGCCCGGTGGCACCGGTCCGATGACCATCGCGTGTCTCCTCGAGAACACGTTGACCGCGGCCCGACTCCAGGGCGCCTTCCCGGAACTCGCTTCCGGGTTGTGAAACCCGACGATCGGCTGGCAGACTCATGATCGATGAGCACGTTCACCGCTACCTCGCTCGTAGTAGTAATCGTGTAGACGCGCTCGCCCATACGAACGCGTCTGTCGGCCTCCCAAGTGGGAGGCCCTTTCATTTCCCCGGCCCGACTACCCACAGGAACTGACATGTCTCAGAAGATCACCGGAGCCCAAGCCCTCATCCGAGCCCTCGAGCTCGAGGGAGTGGACACCATCTTCGGTCTCCCCGGCGGCTGCATCCTGCCGGCGTACGACCCGCTGCTCGACAGCCCGATCCGCCACATTCTCGTGCGCCACGAGCAGGGCGCCGGCCACATGGCAGAGGGTTACGCGCACGTGACCGGCCGACCGGGCGTCGCCATGGTCACCTCGGGTCCGGCGGCCACCAACATGGTCACGCCCTTGTGCGACGCGTATATGGACTCGATTCCGATGGTGTGCATCACGGGCCAGGTCCCCACCACGGCGATCGGTACCGACGCGTTCCAAGAATGCGACACCGTCGGCATCACGCGCAGCGTGACCAAGCACAACGAACTCATCATGACGGCCGACGACGTGCCGCTCATGGTCCGCCAGGCATTCCACATCGCCACCACGGGCCGCCCGGGTCCGGTTCTGCTCGACCTTCCCAAGGACGTTCTGCAGAACTCGATGACCTGGCACTGGCCGTCCGATGACGAGGTCCTCGACAGCCTGCCCGGTTATCGCCCGACTCAGAAGGGTCATCCGCGGATGATCAAGGAGGCGGCGCGACTGATCCTGGAGGCGCGTCAGCCGGTTCTGTACGTCGGCGGCGGTGTCTTGAAGGCGCGCGCGGCTTCGGCTCTGCGCGAACTCGCCGAACTCATCGACACGCCGGTCGTCACCACTCTCATGGCGCGCGGCGCGTTCCCCGACGACCACCCGCTGTGTCTCGGCATGCCGGGTATGCACGGAAACGCCACCGCCATCACGGCCATGCAGAAGAGCGATCTGCTCATCAACCTCGGCGCGCGTTTCGACGACCGCATCACGGGCAAGGTCGCGACGTTCGCGCCCGACGCGAAGATCATTCACGTCGACATCGATCCGGCCGAACAGGGCAAGGTCCGTCGTCCCGACGTTCCGATCGTCGGCGACTGCCGTCTCGTGATCGAGGAGATCATCAAGGCGATCAAGGACATGCTCGCCGCCGGTGAGAAGCAAGCCGACATCGCGCCGTGGAAGAGCCGCGTCAGCGGTTGGCGCGAGCAGTTCCCGCTCCACTATTCGCCGAGCGAACCCGGTGACGCGCTGAAGCCGCAGTACTGCCTCGAGCAACTGCGCGACAACGCACCCGAGGGCACGATTCTCTGCTCGGGTGTGGGCCAGCACCAGATGTGGTCGTCGCAGTACTGGAAGTTCAACGAGCCGTACACGTGGGTCAACTCCGGTGGACTCGGAACGATGGGCTTCTCGGTGCCGGCCGCCATCGGAGCCAAGGTCGGCCGACCCGATCGCACCGTGTGGGCGGTCGACGGTGACGGCTGCTTCCAGATGACGGCGCAGGAACTCGTGACGGCGAGCGTCGAGCGCATCCCGATCAAGGTCGCCGTTCTCAACAACTCGTACCTCGGAATGGTCCGCCAGTGGCAGGAGATGTTCTACGAAGAGCGCTACAGCGAGGTGTACCTGTCGCCCGAACTACCCGACTTCGTCAAGTGGGCCGAATCGATGGGCTGCGTCGGCATCCGCGTGGAGAGCCCCGAAGAAGTGCAGCCGGCCATCGAGAAGGCCAACAGCATCGACGACCGGTCGGTCGTCGTCGAGTTCCGTGTCGACGCCAGCGAGAAGGTCTTCCCGATGGTTCCGGCCGGCTTCAGCAACGACGACGTTCTCCTCCATCCTGATCACTCGGCCAAGAGGGAGTTCCTCCGATGAGCACGACACCGTCCCAACCGGCGCACCACATCCTGTCGGTGCTCGTTCAGAACCGCCCGGGCGTGCTCGCGCGTGTGGCGGGTCTCTTCGCCCGCCGCGGGTACAACATCTTCAGTCTCGCGGTGGCACCGACCGAGGATCCGAATCAGTCGCGGATCACGATCGTGGTCGACGTCGAGTCGGCTCCGCTCGAGCAGATCGTGAAGCAGCTGTTCAAGTTGGTCGACGTCGTGAAGATCAGCGAACTCGATCCGCGCCGTTCGGTCGAGCGCGAACTCCTCATGGCCACCGTTCGTGTTCCCGCCGAGGAACGCGGCCAGGTGGTCGAACTGGTCAACATCTTCGAGGGCAAGATTCTTGCCGTCGGGTTCGAGGCCATCACCGTTTCTCTCGAAGGAAGCCCCGACAAGTTGGACGACTTTGAGGAATTGCTCCGTGGTTATGGCATCGTGGAGCTCCAGCGAACCGGCCGTGTGGCCCTACCCAAACTCGACAAAGAGGCGCGCCTGCGGGCCGTCAAAGGAAAGGCAAGTTGAACATGGCAGCGAAGATGTATTACGACGCGGACTGCGATGTCTCGGTGATCAAGGGCCGCAAGGTCGCGATCATCGGATATGGATCGCAGGGTCACGCCCACGCGCTCAACCTCAAGGAGAGTGGCGTCCCCGTGGTCGTCGGTCTGCGCGAGGGTTCGTCGTCGGCCGCCAAGGCGCAGGCCGCCGGTCTCGAGGTGAAGTCGATCGCCGACGCCGCCAAGTGGGCCGACGTGATCATGCTCACGATGCCCGACACCGAGCAGAAGGCCACCTACGACGCGCACATCAAGCGCTACATGAAGGCCGGTAAGGCGCTCGCGTTCGCGCACGGTTTCAACATCCGCTTCAAGCGCATTCGTCCGCCCAAGGGCGTCGACGTGATCATGATCGCGCCGAAGGGTCCGGGTCACCTCGTGCGTCGTACCTACACCGAAGGCGGCGGAGTTCCGTGCCTCATCGCGGTCGAGCAGGACGCCACCGGCAATGCAAAGGCCGTTGCCTTGTCGTACGCGTCGGCCATCGGCGGCGGTCGCGCCGGCATCATCGAGACCACGTTCTCGGAAGAGACCGAAACCGATCTCTTCGGTGAGCAAGTCGTGTTGTGCGGTGGACTCACCTCGCTCGTGCAGGCCGGTTTCGAGACCCTCGTCGAGGCGGGTTACCAGCCCGAGATGGCGTACTTCGAGTGCCTGCACGAAGTGAAGCTCATCGTCGACCTCATGTACGAAGAGGGCATCGCTGGCATGCGCTACAGCATCAGCGACACGGCCGAGTACGGCGACGTCACGCGCGGACCGCGCGTCGTCACGCCGGCCACCAAGAAGACGATGCAGAAGATCCTGAAGGAGATCCAGTCGGGCAAGTTCGCCAAGGAATGGATCGCCGAGAGCGAGAGTGGCCGGGCCAAGTTCAACGAACTGCGCAAGGCCGGTCAGAGCCACCAGATCGAAGAGGTCGGCAAGCGCCTGCGCTCGATGATGCCGTGGATCTCGGCCGGCAAGCAGAAGGTCTCCGAAGCCTCCGGCGGCTGAGGATTTCTTTAAATCCGACTTGGAAGGTCGGGAATTAGTGGTTAGGGTGCCCTCCTCGTCGTGACCGAACGCCAAGGAGGGCACTTTCATGTCGGCAGAGTGGGGATTCGAGACCAAGCAGATCCACGTGGGCGGGGAACCCGACCCCACGACGGGCGCCCGGGCGGTGCCGATCTACCAGACCACCAGCTACGAGTTCCGCGACGCTCAGCACGCCGCCAACCTCTTCGCTCTGGCCGAGGTCGGCAACATCTACACGCGCATCATGAACCCCACGCAGTTGGCGGTCGAGTCGCGAGTCAACGCCCTCGAAGGTGGAGTCACCACGGCCATCGGCCTGCCCGGCACCCTCGTCGTGAGCTCGGGTCAGGCGGCCGAGACGCTCGCCATCCTCACGCTGGCCGAGTCCGGCGACCACATCGTCGCCTCTCCCTCGCTCTACGGCGGAACCTACAACCTCTTCCATTACACGTTGCCCAAGATGGGCATCACCGTCTCGTTCGTGGACGATCCGCACGATCTCGCGCAGTGGAAGGCGGCCGCCCGCCCCAATACGAAGGCGTTCTACGGCGAAGTTCTCCCCAATCCGAAGAACGACGTCCTCGACATCGAAGGTGTCTCGAAGGTCGCGCACGGGGTCGGTGTGCCGCTGATCGTCGACAACACGGTTCCCTCGCCGTACGGCATCCGGCCGCTCGAGTGGGGCGCCGACATCGTCGTGCACTCGCTCACCAAGTTCGTGGGTGGTCACGGAACGTCGGTGGCCGGCTCGATCACCGACGGCGGCAAGTTCGACTTCTCGAAGTCGGGTCGTTTCCCGAACTTCACCGAACCTGATCCGAGCTACCACGGCCTTGCGTACTGGCCGGCGCTCGGCGCCGGTTCGTACATCCTGAAGGCACGCGTGCAGTTGCTACGTGACCTCGGTATGGCGGTGTCGCCGTTCAACGCGTTCATGCTGTTACAGGGCCTCGAGACCCTGTCTTTGCGTATGGAACGGCACTGGAGCAATGCCCAGAAGGTCGCCGAGTTCCTCGCCGCTCATTCCCAGGTCGAGAGCGTCAACTACGCCGGACTGCCGTCGAACCCGTGGCACGACCGGGCCAAGAAGTACTTCGGCGGACGGGGCTTCGGCTCGATCATCGCCTTCAACATCAAGGGTGGTCGCGAAGCCGGAGAGAAGTTCGTGGCCGGCCTGTCGTTGCACAGCCACGTCGCCAACATCGGCGATGTCCGCAGCTTGGTGATCCAGCCGTCCACCACCACCCACAGTCAGCTCACTGCCGAGGAGCAGACGGCTTCGGGTGTGGGGCCCGGCCTCATCAGATTGAGCGTCGGTCTCGAATCGATCGACGACATCCTCGCCGACCTCAAGGCTGGGTTCGCGGCCGCCAAGTGATCGCTGAGTGATTCCGGCGCCGTCGTTGCGTCGGAATCACTCGAGTTCGAGCAGACCCGACGAACCCGGACCGAGTGTCCCGGCCGATCGGTAGACCGCGAGTTTGTCGCGGCTGTCCTCGATGTCGAGATTGCGCATCGTCAGTTGTCCGATGCGGTCGAGCGGTCCGAAAGCCTGATCTTCGACGCGCTCCATGCTCAATCGATCCGGCGCGTAGGTGAGATGCGGTCCGGTGGTGTCGAGGATCGTGTAATCGTCACCCCGACGCAGACGCAGCGTGACCTCACCGGTGATGGCCGAGCCGACCCAGCGCATGATCGGTTCGCGGAGCATGAGGCTCTGGGGATCGAACCACCGTCCTTCGTACAGCAGACGGCCGAGACGACGACCCATGGTGCGGTAGTTCTCGATCGTTCCCTCGTTGTGGATGCCGGTCACCAGACGCTCGTAGGCGATGTGCAACAGGGCCAGACCGGGTGACTCGTAGATGCCGCGGCTCTTGGCTTCGATGATTCGATTCTCGATCTGGTCGCTCATGCCGAGGCCGTGACGTCCGCCGATGGCGTTGGCCTCGTGCACGAGGGCCACCTGATCCGAGAACTCCTGCCCGTTGATGGCCACCGGCCAACCCTCGTGGAAGCGGACCGTCACCACTTCGGGTTCGATGCGGACGTCGTCGCGCCAGTGGGCGACCCCCATGATGGGTTCGACGATGTCCATCGGTGTCGAGAGTTCCTCGAGCAACTTCGCCTCGTGTGTCGCGCCCCAGATGTTGGCGTCGGTGCTGTAGGCCTTTTCCTTGCTCGCCCGGTACGGAAGCTTGTTGGCCTGCAGGAATTCGCTCATTTCGGTGCGACCGCCGAGTTCGGCCACGAATGTCTCGTCGAGCCAGGGCTTGTACACGCGAAGGTTCGGGTTCACGAGCAATCCGTAGCGATAGAAGCGCTCGATGTCGTTGCCCTTGTAGGTGGAGCCGTCACCCCAGATGTCGACACCGTCCGATTGCATGGCACGCACGAGGAGGGTGCCGGTCACGGCTCGACCGAGGGGGGTGGTGTTGAAGTACGTCTTGCCGGCCGTCGTGATGTGGAACGCGCCGCATTGCAGAGCCATGAGTCCCTCACGGACGAGTTCGGCGCGACAGTCGACGAGCCGGGCTTCTTGGGCGCCGTACTCCTTGGCGCGTCCGGGGATGCCTTCGAGGTCGGGTTCGTCGGGCTGACCGAGATCGGCGGTGTAGGCATAGGGGATCGCACCCTTGTTGCGCATCCACGCCACCGCGGCCGAAGTGTCGAGTCCGCCCGAGAAGGCGATGCCGACGCGCTCACCGATGGGAAGTGAGGTCAGGACACGGTTGGCTCGGGACGACATGGCCCCGACGCTAGCGGTTGGGCTCAGTAGCGTCGCCGGAAATGAACCTCGACGGTGGTGTGCACCAGATCCCTCTCGCGGGAGTGCCCGGTGAACTGTGGCTGTGCGGCAAACACGCGATCGCGCCCGATCCGAACGGTCTCTTCGAGCGGATCGGACGTCTCGATCGCGCGCCGCGCGTCGTGTGTCTCGTCGAGCCGCACGAACTCACTGGCCGCTACGACGACTACGTGCAGTGGCTCGGTTCGTCGACCTCGGCCGAGTGGTTTCCGATCCACGACCTCACGTCGCCGCCGATCGATGTGGTCTGGCCTCTCTATTCGTCGGTATGGAGGCATCTGGGTCACGGAGAAGTGGTGGTCGCCCACTGTGCGGCGGGTGTCGGTCGGGCCGGCACACTCGCCGTCGCCATGTGCGTCATGAGCGGAATGGAACTTCTCGACGCGATGGCTCATGTGCGACGCCATCGACCGGGAGCCGGCCCGGAGGCCGGAAGTCAGCTCGCAGTGCTGGAGGCACTTGCCGAGCGATTGTCCGGCTGAGTGACGCGCCGTCGCCCACTCAGAGCGGCAACGGCCAACAGAACCGCGCTGGCGGCGAGCACCGCAGTCACCACGGCCGTGCCCGGCGACGAGTGGCGATCGACCCAGGCCGAGATCGCGAGCAGTACCGCGCCGGCGGCGGTGAATTCGGGAACGAATGGTCCGCGGAAGAACGACCACACACACTCGAAGGTGATGGCCACGAAAACGGCGACGACGAGAATCGACGTGAGCACGTCGCCCCATCGTTGATCGTCGGCCCACCACGCGGGTCGACCAATCATCCGGGACGAGGCCCCGACGCAGGCGAGCGCGATCGCGACACCGAACCAACCGAGTCCGATCGTCCGACACCAGCCGTCGGTGAGCCGTTGGCCGGGGAAGCGCCCGGCGAGGATCTCGGTTCGAGGCGACCGGTGGGCGAGACGGGGGAGTCGCACGAACTCAAACTAGTGAGGTCGGGACGGATGAAGGTCTCGTCGTGGTGAGCCACCGGTAACTTGCCACCGTGGCCACGGCGCATTTCGAGCGATTGTCGCTCTTCTTCCCGATGTGGAACGAAGAGGAATACATCGGCCGGACGCTCGAGGCCGCCCGTGAGGCATGTGCGACCCTGCAGTCCACGGGTGAGATCGCGGACTACGAGATCATCATCGTGGACGATGCATCGACCGATGCCACCGGTCGACTCGCCGACGAGTTCGCGGCCGCCGATCCTCGGGTCAAGGTGGTTCACCATCCCAAGAACCGAAAGCTCGGTGGCTCGATCAAGACCGGCTTCGCCACCGCGACCGGTGATCTCGTTCTGTACACCGATGCCGATCTTCCCTTCGACATGGACGAACTGCAGAAAGCCTGCCGGCTGATGCGCCATTACGAAGCCGATGTCGTCTCGGCCTACCGGCTCGATCGGACCGGCGAGGGATACGTACGGACGGTGTACTCGTTCTTCTACAACGCGCTCGTCCGGGTCTTCTTCGGGGTCAAGATGCGCGACATCAACTTCGCCTTCAAACTCTGTCGTCGGCGGATTTTCGATCATGTGAAACTCGAATCGGAAGGTTCGTTCATCGATGCCGAACTCGTGATCCGCGCTCGCAAATTCGGGTACCACATCGTGCAATTCGGGGTCGATTACTTCCCCCGTACCCGTGGAGTGTCGACCTTGTCGTCGCCGAGTGTGATCGTGAAGATCCTGAGGGAGATGTGGCAGCTCCGTGGTGAACTTCGCTCGATCGAACCCGCCGTGCGGCGTTGAACGACACACCGGACCGCCCGAACCCGACGCAACCCCAGCGATAGCCTCCGCCGTGTGAATCAGCGGTCCCGACGTCAGCGGCCGCCGGGGCGTCGGGCCCCGGCCTCCAATGCCGACGTGAACCGCTGGTTCCCGGCCATGGCCGCGGCCGGCGTTCTGATCGCCGTCGTCGCCGTGGGAATCGGTACCTCGGATTCGTCATCGGGTGACGGCTCGCGGACTTCCTCCACGGCTCCGCAGGTCGTGGTCGATCCGAGCATCGTCCCGATCGCCAAGTTGCCGCTGTCCCAGACATTCGGCCGCGGTGCCGCCGGACCGGAGATCAAGTTGATCCAGGACCGCCTGATCGAACTCGGCTTCGATCCTGGTGTGCCCGATGGTGCGTTTGGTGAACGAACCCAGCAAGCGGTGTGGGCCTTCGAGAAACTGGTCATGGGCACTCCGCGCACCCAGCTGACCGGCAAGGTGACGGCCGAAATGTGGAGTCGCATGCAGGACCCGCTCGTCATCAAACCTCGCCGACCCGATTCCACCCGTAATCACACCGAGATCTATCTGCCCGAACAGGTGATGGTGGTCTTCCACGACGACGAAGCGGTGTTGGTCACCCACATCTCGTCCGGTGACGACCAGGAGTGGTGTGAAGAAGTCACGATCGACCCGGGTGAGCGCGGCAATGAGGAAGGTCTCGAACCCATCAAGGAAGGCTGGTGTGGGCTCTCCTGGACACCGGGCGGAGTGTTCAAGTTCAATCGGATGGTCGCCGGTCGACGCGAGAGTCAATTGGGTGGCATGTACAACCCGGTGTACTTCAACTATGGGATCGCGGTCCATGGCGCGCACGAGGTGCCCGAACAACCGGCCTCACATGGCTGCATCCGGATTCCGATGCACATCTCCGACTACTTCCAGACGCTCGTCGCCAAAGGTGATCAGGTCTTCGTCTGGGACGGTGTGAAAGAACCGGAGGAGTACGGGTCGCCGCCGCCTCGTTTCAACTGGCGGGATCCGAATTACACGACCACCACGTCGACCACGACCACGGTCGCGCGATCCTCGACTACGACGCCCACCACCGTTGCCCCGACGACCGCGCCGGCGACTCCACCACCGGCCACCACGACGACCCTCGCGTCGTAGGAACCGTTCAGGCCAAGCCGCACCCCGCGGGTCCGTAGAGGACTCCTTGACGGAAGGCGTCGACTTTGTCGAACGCGGTTCCCATCTGGTCGGTGGCAGCCGTTTCGTCGCCGAGGTAGATCGCCATACGGATCGCCTCATCGAGATCCCCGGCCGACAACGAAATGCGCGACACGTTCTCGGGCACCGTTTCGGCGAGGTTCTCGGCAGTGGGCACGATGTCGCCGGCCCATACTCCGGCCAGGCAGTCATCCATGAGCAGACGGTCCTCGCCTTCGATCGTGGCACCGAGGGCCGATAGCACGAGATCGGCGTATCCGACGCCGATCAGGTAACCGACCGCGAAGTCGCCCGGGATCTCGTCGTACACGGCGCGGGCGATGTCGGTATCGACGGTCACCTCGGCCGTCTCCGGACACACGTAGACGCCGAGCGTGACCTGCTCGGCGTCAGCTGAACCACATGCGGGCGGAAGTTCGGCGGGATCGGCGAGAGTGAGAGTCGGCGTGCGCCAACCGTCGAGGGCACCGAGCGAGGTCTCCCAGTAGTACGCGAGATCGCCCGCCATGAGGTCGAACATCTCCCGGTCGAACGGGAAATCGCCGGGTGACTCGCGTTGGTACTCCTCGGCCGAGAATCCGAATTGCAAGGGGATCGGTTCGTTCACCTCGTAGTCGACGCAGGGCTCGAGACCGCCGAAGAAGCCGTCCTGGAACGAACTCACACGGTCGAAGGCCGAACCGTGCGCAGCGGGGTCGTCGGGTGAATCTCCGGGCATGTCACCCAACTGCACGAGTCCGAGGAGTGAACGCGTGAGATCGGAATCGGAGAATCGATAGCCGTTCACGCCCGTCCGTTGAACGTCGGCCACCCAGGCGCCGACGAAACAATCGGCCTGCAATTCGAGCGTCGTGTTGACGAATCGATCGAGGTTGTCGGCCCGGAGCGACGATTGGATCACGTGACCCCATTCGTGAGCGAGGATGAGTCCGATGCTCGCGATGCCAAATTCGTCGGCGAACGACGGAAAGAGCAATTCGTCGTCGTACACGATGTAGTCGCCGTCTTCGCAGTAGAAGGCGTTGTCCTCGACCTCGGCGTAGTCGCCGGTGAATTCACAGCCGGTCGGTAGGTCGGCCGGGTTGTCCGGAAAGTGAGGATGGATTCCGCCCTCGAGCGGCCGGTAATCCGATCCGTAGAGCAAGGGATAATTGACATTCCAGTAGTCCTCGAGGTCGGCGATGGTGTCGACGAGGAAGAGGTCGTAGTCGCGCGGCGGCTTGTTCGAATTGAGGGGGAACTCGCCGGCGTCGAATCCTCCTTCGGGAAGGCCCACACTGAGTGACCCATCATCGGCGAGTTCGGCACTGGCCGCCTCTTCACCGGACTTCGAACTCGACTTTTTCGAGTCTCCGAGCGAGCAAGCCGTGACGAGGAGGAGCGCCATCAGGAAGAAGATGGGGCGACGAACGATCACGAGGCGACTTTCAACTCCTCGAGGACCGCCGTCATGGCATCGATCTCGGGCTGCTGGCCGGCGATCATCGAGCGCGCGAGATCCTTCACCTCGGAATTGCTTCCGTTCTCGACCACGTACTCGGCCATGTGCAGTCCGCCGCGGTGATGGGCGATCATGAGTTCGGCGAATCGAATCGATGCATCATCTCCGCTCGCGGCGGCGAATGCGTCGAGCTGCTCCTCGGTCGCGAGACCGTCCATGTCGTCGATGGGTATTGGCATGCCCATCCAACCCATCGCGGTCCCGGTGTCATTTGCCTCGGACTCGCGGAACATGCGCAGCATCTCGATCATGCGACCTACTTCCATCTGCTGTGAGTACAGGATCTCCTGTGCGTAGAGGCGAAGTCGAGGGTGCGTCTCGTCACCCGAGGTCAAGTAGAAGTAGGCCATGTCGACCGCCTGCTCGTGGTGATATCGCATGTCTTGGAGGAAGCCGACGTCGACACGGTTGTACGACGGCGAGGCGTTGCGGTCGCCCACGAAATAGCCGATGCCCACACCCAGAATCAGCGCGCCCAGACCCAAGGCGATGAAATTGAGCGGGTTCTGCCACCAGGGGAGGACGATCTCGGTGTCAGTCTCGGTGTCGGCGGATTCGACCATGTCGTCGGACATGCGCTCAGCGTGTCACACGGGTGATGGTTCGGTCATGCCCGCTTGGGAGGTTCTGTGCGCCTGGGTGGTAATTTGCGGGTGTCAGTGACCGACGTCATGACACGGAAGTCGAGTGATGGTGACCGAGGATCCGAGTCCGACAGCTGAATCGCCGGTTATCGGCAATCTCCTCGACGTGGATGGTGTGACGGTTCGCTTCGGTGGGATCGTCGCCCTCGACGGGCTTTCCTTCTCGATCAAGCGCGGCGACATTTGTGGGCTCATCGGGCCGAACGGTGCCGGCAAGACGACGATGTTCAACGTCGTCAGCCGCATCTACGAGCCGACCGAGGGTCGAGTCGTCTACAACGGCCGCGATCTCCTCTCGGTGCCGGCTCACGAGATCGCCCATCTCGGAATCGCCCGTACTTTCCAGAACCTTGCCCTCTTCCCGACCATGAGCCTGCTCGAGAACGTCATGGTCGGAGCCCATAGTCAGGGTCGAGTGGGCTTTGCGCGTTCGATCCTTCGAATCGGTGCAGCCAAAGAGAATCGACGGCTTCGCGACTGGGCCGGAGACCTGCTTGGTCAACTCGGTCTCGGCGACCTTGCCTTCCGGCCGGCGATGGGTCTGCCGTTCGGAACTCTGAAGCGCCTCGAGATCGCGCGAGCTCTGGCGGCCCGGCCCCAGTTCTTGCTCATGGACGAACCCGCAGCGGGTCTCACCCATTCCGAAGTCGATGAGTTGGCGGATCGGATCGTGGGGATCCGCGATCAATTCGCGCTCTCGGTTCTCCTTGTCGAGCACCACATGTCGATGGTGATGCGCATCTCCGATCAAGTCGTTGCGATGGAGTTCGGGCGCAAGATCGCCGAAGGAACACCGCGTGAGGTTCAGTCCGACCCGAATGTCATTCGGGCCTATCTGGGAGCCGAGGCGTGAGTCTTCTGAATGTCAAAGGTCTGACCGCGGGCTACGGGCCGGTGGAGGTCCTCCACGGGATCGATCTCGCCGTCGAACACGGTGAGATCGTCGTCATTCTCGGAGCAAATGGTGCAGGCAAGACCACGACGATGCGCGCCGTGTCGGGAACAATCGAACGACGAGGCTCACTCGTGTTCGACGGAACCGAAATCTCGTCTCTCGGCCCGGAGGCCATTGTGCGTCTCGGTATCGCTCAGGTCCCACAGGGACGAGGCACATTCGCCGATCTGACCGTTGAGGACAACCTGCGCGCCGGTGCATACATCCGCAAGGGCGACGTCGAGTCCGACATGCACCGGTGGTTCGGCGTCTTCCCCCGACTTCTCGAGCGTCGGCATCAGCGGGCTGGAAGTCTTTCCGGTGGCGAGCAGCAAATGTTGGCCATCGCCCGGGCCCTCATGAGTCGCCCCCGGTTGCTTTTGTGCGACGAACCCAGTTTGGGTCTGGCGCCGCTCATCACCCAGGAACTCTTCGATGTCCTGAAGCGCCTCAATACCGAGGAGGGGCTGTCGATCCTTCTTGTCGAACAGAACGCCAACCTCGCCGTCCGTGTGGCGCAACGGGTCTATCTGCTCGAGACCGGCAGCGTGGTCGCCTCGGGATCGGCGGCTGACATCGCGGCCGACGACAGCATCCGTCGCGCTTATCTGGGGACCTGACGATGGAGCGCTTCTTCCAGTACATCTTCGACGGGCTCTCATACGGCTCGATCTACGCTCTCTTGGCCCTCGGACTCGTCGTGGTGTTCCGGGGAACCGGACATTTGAACTTCGCCCAAGGAGAGATGGCGATGTTCTGTACCTTCCTCGTCTGGCAGTACGACTCGTGGGGAGTTCCGTTGGTACTCGCCGTTCTGCTCGGCATGTTCACCGGATTCGTGCTCGGTGCCGGAGTCGAAGTCACTCTGATCAGACGGGTCGCGCGAAAGTCGGAAGCCGGTGTTTTCGTCGTGTCGATCGCTCTCTTCCTCGGCCTCAACTCATTGGCGGCGATGATCTGGGGCAACCTGCCGCCGGAGGAGATGCCGAGTCTCTTCCCCGATGAACCGGACGACTTCGTTCGCATCTTCGGAGCGGTGTGGCGTTATGAGTACATCGGAATTCTGGCCGTGGCCTTCGCCCTCATGGGCCTGCTCTTCGCCCTTTTCGCCAAGACCAAGTTCGGACTTGCCATGCGGGCGGTCGCCAGCAACCCCGAATCGGCGCGGTTGGTCGGCATTCCAACGAGCGTCGTTCTGGCGAGTTCGTGGGGTATCGCGGCGGCAATGGGCGCGCTTTCCGGCTCGATGTTCGGTGGCATCGTGGGGGAACTCAACGCTGGTCTCATGTTCACGGTCTTCATCTATGCGTCGGCGTCGGCCACCCTCGGAGGATTCGACAGTCCGGGCGGAGCGGTCATCGCCGGACTGGCGATCGGAGTCGGGGAGCAATTGGCTGCCGGATATGCGCCGGGTTGGATCGGACAGGAACTCCGCCTCGGTGTTGCGCTCATCACGATCTTCGTCGTGCTCTTGTTCAGGCCTGCCGGACTCTTCGGTTCGATCAAGGTCGAGAGGGTGTAGCGCGTCATGATCCGAATCAAGGAAGGTTCGACCCAACACTGGGCGATCAGGGCACTCGGGCTGGTGGTGCTCGTGCTCGCCGTCCTCTACGTTCCGACACGAATGGAGACGGCTCGCATCGGTCAGTTCTCCGACGCTTTCGTACTGATCATTGCCGCGATGTCGCTCAATCTCGTTCTGGGATATGCCGGACAGATCTCGATCGGCCACTCGGCGTTCTTCGGTGTCGGCGGGTACACCGCGGCCATCCTCATCAAGGATCACGGTTGGAGTCCGGGCTACACGTTCTACGCGGCAGCGGCCGTCGCCTTCGTCTTGGGTTGTCTCATCGCCTTGCCCGCACTGCGGATCAAGGGCATCTATCTGGCTCTGGTCACGTTGGCGGTGGCAGTTCTCTTCCCGACTCTCATCAAGTGGAAGAAACTCGCCTGGCTCACCGGTGGGGCGAAGGGAATCGACAGCGTCCGCTACGAAGATCTCCCGGTGTGGCCGATTCTCGGCGAATTGAAGGGCCGTGATGGTCGGGCGGTGTTCGCCTATTGGCTCGGCTTGGTCGTCCTGGTGATCACCTATCTCGTGTGTCGAGGGATCGTGAAGAGCAGATTCGGACGCTCGCTCGTTGCGATCCGCGACAACGAGACTGCGGCAGCGGTCATGGGCGTCAACCTGACTCGAACCAAGGTTCTCGTCTTCGGTGCATCGGCTTCGTTGTGCTCATTGGCCGGAGTGCTCGCCACGTTACGTACCGGCGTCGTCACTCCCGAAGGTCAGTACGTGACCTTGCTCGGGTCGATCGTCTTCCTTCTCATCATGGTCGTCGGAGGTGCCGGAACCTTGTGGGGACCCATCGTGGGGGGTCTCGTCTACGTGTGGCTCGACAACACGACGCGTGGTTTCGGGTCCGAGAGCAAGGGCATTATCGGAGCGCTTTTCGGGTGGGCAGATCAATCACCTGCGACGTTGATCCTCGGCATCGCCCTGATCATCATCATGTTCGCCGCACCGTTCGGATTGGTGGGCCTTGTCAAACGAATCGTGGCAAAAGTCATCGTGATCGTGCCGCGTCCGGTCGAGGCACCGTCGGAACGCTGAGAAATACCTCCGATAGCCTGCCCGGCGACGGGTATCCGCTCGTCGAATCAAGCACGACGTGCTCACAAGGGGAGATACATGAAGTTCACTTCGAAGCGCATTTCGGCTGCACTCGTGGCCGGCGCAATGATCCTTGCCGCCTGTGGCGGCGACGACGGCTCGGAAGGTTCCGATGCTCCGGCGGCCAGCGATGCTCCGGCGGCAAGCGATGCTCCGGCGGCTAGCGATGCTCCGGCAGCCGACGCGTGGTCGGTCAACACTGATGACTGTGTCGATCCAGATGCAGCCAACGCGCCCATCGAGGGCACGGTCAAGATCGGCAGCGTGATGCCGCTGTCGGGTGGCGTTGCGGCAACCGCATTCGCTCCCGTCAAGGATGGATTCGAGGCCTATGTCCAGTACGCCAACGAGACGAAGATGCTCGGCGATATCACGATCGAAGTTCAGATCGAGGATGACCAGTACAACAAGGACCTCACCCCGGGTGCCGTCGACAAGTTGCTCGACGCCGGTGTGAATGCGTTCTCGGGCATCATCGGATCACCCAACAACGCAGCGGTTCGCGACACTCTGAATGAAGAGTGCTATCCGCAGTTGCTGGCCCTCACCGGATCTCCGGCGTGGGGTGACGCCGAGAACTACCCGTGGACCACGGGTCTCCTCATCCCGTACGACGTCGAGGCCAAGGCCTATGCCGCTCTCATCGCCGATCAGTTCCCTGAGGGAGCGAACGTCGGTGTATTCGTGGTGAACAACGAGTTCGGCCAGGCTTACGCCGAGGCGTTCAAGGAGATCGCTCCGGAGTTCAACATCACGATCGTTGATGAGCAGACGATCGAAGCCACCGACTCGGCACCGCCGACTGCACAGGTGAACTCGATCGCGAGCAATGCGCCCGACGCGATCCTCGCCGTGCCGCTCGGAGCTGGTTGCGCGACCTTCCTTTCGGAAGTCGCGAATGCCAAGGCCGCCAATGCGGGTTGGGATCCGAAGTTGTTCGTGACTGCAACCTGTGCATCGGCGTTGATCCTCGGTCTGGCCGGTCCGGCCGCCGACGGCATCTTCACGGCTTCGAACCTGAAGGACATCCTCGATCCCGCGGTGGCCGCCGAGCCGCAGATCGCTGAGTACATCGCCTTCATGGACAAGCTCGGCAAAAAGGACATCATCACGACGGCGGGAGCCGGCTGGCACGCCGCCGAGATGACGGTCCTCATCCTGAAGCAGGCCCTCGAGTCGGAATCGGGTCTGACCCGCGCCTCGATCATCAATGCGGCTCGCAACTTCGATCAGGTGGGTTCGCTCACTCGTGATGGAGTCCGGATGACGATGGCGGGTCTGGAAGACCAGTACATCGCCGAGTCGCTGCAGGTGGTCCAGTACGACGCCGATACCAAGCTCTTCACCGACATCGGTGAACTCATCACCGAGTTCGAGAGCTGAGCCACGCTGAGTGGACGAAATGGCCCGCCCTTCGGGGCGGGCCATTTCGCTTGTCGACCCTGAATTTCAGCCGATCACTTCACCGCTGATCACCGTGATCGCGCGTGATCCGGTGATCTCGACGATGAATTCCCAGTCGTCACCGTCGTTGTCCGTGGCGGTGCAGGAGAACTGCACACCAACGACGTCGGATTCGGGTTGTTCGCACACGGCCTGATCGAACTTGTAGCCGGCCTCCTTGGCCAGATCATCACTCTCGAGGTACTTCTCGGCTTCACGTCGGTAGTCACCCGATGAGGCATTGCACGATGCAAGGAGCGGCACCGTCGAAGCAATGCTGAGGATGATCCGGGCGTTCCTTCGAACCGTCATGGAGGAATGTCTAGTGACCGCCATCGGAACTCACACAGTCGGAACCGCGGTCGAGCGGGCTCGGCGGATGGTGTCGGCCGAGAGGATCACGAGTGCCACCCACACGAGGGCGAAGCCGACGAAGCGACTCGCCGAGAGGTCCTCGTCGAAGACGAGCCATCCGAGCAGGAAATTGATCACCGGCACCGAGTACTGCATGGGCCCGATCACCGTCATCGGTATCCGTTGGGCGGCATAGGCGAACATCATGAGTGGGACGGCGGTGATCACGCCGACGAAGCCGATGAGAACCCACTCTCCGGCGTGCGCGCTGCGGGGAATGGAATCCACGTAGCGGAGATGCCACACGACGAGGCCGATGGCGACGGGCAGCAGCACGAAGGTCTCGGCGGTGAGGCTCTCGGGTGGCGAGAGAGGAACCCGACGCTTCAGGTAGCCGTAGGTGGTCCAGCTGGCTGCAATCACCAGTGCATACACGGGGACCCGTCCGTAGCTGAAGGTCAGGACCAGGACCGAGGCGGCGCCGAGGAGCGCGGTCAGGGTCTGGGCGGGTCGCATCTTCTCGTTCAGGACGCGAACGCCCACGAACATCGTCCCGAGTGGCGCGATGAAGTAGCCGAGCGCCGCCTCCACCACATGGCCCTCGCTGACGACGATCACGTAGCTCGTCCAATTGACCGCGAGGACGATCGAGGCGAGCGCGATGACCGACCACAAGCGGAGTCGGGTGACGTCCTTGGCGAGACGGGTCAATCGACCTCGTGCGCCCATGAAGATGCTCAGCAGGACCACCGAGGCAACGATGCGGTAACCGATGAGTTCGAGCGGGGCGAAATGTTTGAGACCCTTCCAATAGAAGGTCAGCAGCCCCCACAGGACGTAGGCCGAGATTCCGGAGACCGCGCCACGACGGTCGAGGCCGGGATCGTTCGTGGGCACTCGTCATTCCTAGCAGCCGAGGTCGTCCGCCTCCGTCCTCTCTACGCAAGTAGCGTCGGGTGCATGTCGACGAAAGACGAGCGCGAGTCGGCCTGGGCCGATCTGCGCGCCCGACGAGTTCCGCACGATTTCGCGGCGTCGTTCGCGGCCGATCCGAATCGGGCTCGCCACTTCACGGTGTCGATCGGCGATCTCCTCGTCGACATGTCGAAGAATCCCTGGGACGACGACATCCGTCGGGCCCTCGTGCGTTGGGCGGAGTCGGCCGACGTCGTCGGTGCTTGGCGTCGGATGCGATCGGGTGACTCGATCAATCTGACCGAAGGTCGGGCCGTCGGGCACACGTGGCTGCGCGCGCCCCGAACCGAGACGACCCTCGTCGACGGAGTGGACGTCGTGGCCGACGCCAACGACCTCCTCGATCGGATGCTCGGTTTCGTCGACGATGTCCATGCCGGCCGAGTCGTGGCCGCCGATGGTTCCCGCTTCACCGACATCGTGAACATCGGCATCGGGGGGAGCGATCTCGGTCCGCGTCTGGCCTATGAAGCCCTTCGTACACACCGTGTGGCCGGTGTGCGCGCCCATTTCGTCTCCAATGTCGACCCGGCCAATGCCGCCGACGTCCTCGGGGGTCTCGACCCCCGGCGCACGCTCGTGGTGATCGCGTCCAAGACCTTCACGACCGACGAGACCATGGCCAATGCCCGTCTCGTCCGCGGATGGTTGCCCGCCGACGGTGATCGGCAGATGTGTGCGGTGACCGTCGACGTCGATCGCGCCGTGGAGTTCGGAGTTTCGCCCGAGCGTTGCTTTCCGTTTCGCGAGTGGGTCGGTGGTCGCTATTCGATCGGGTCGTCGGTCGGATTGGTACTCGCGCTCGCCGTCGGCTCGAGCGCCTTCCGCGAATTTCTCGCCGGTCAACGGCTGGTCGACGAACACGTCGACTCGACGTCTCCGGACGCGAACGGACCGCTTCTCCTCGCGTTACTGGGCATCTGGAACGCGATGGCCGGGGGAGTCACGTCGAAGGCCGTGGTGCCGTACTCGTACGACCTCCGATCGCTTCCGGCCTTCCTTCAACAACTCGACATGGAGTCCAATGGGAAGTCGGTCCACCGTGATGGCACACAGGTGTCGTTCGATACCGCCCCCATCGTGTGGGGCGCGGCCGGGACCGATGCCCAACACGCTTTCTTCCAACTTCTGCATCAGGGAACGCAGAGGGTCGCCGTCGACTTCATCGGTTTCGCGTCCGGCCACGACGAGCCACGGTCGCAGCACGACACCTTGGTGGCCAATCTCATCGCTCAATCCCGGGCTCTCGCCTTTGGCCGACCCGAAACCAGCACCGAACGACTTCCGTCCGCCGCCCATCGGCGATTCCCGGGCAATCGGCCCAACACCGTGATTCTCGCGCCACGTCTCACGCCGTCCACTCTCGGGCAAATCATCGCTCTCCACGAGCACGTGGTGTTCTTCCAGGGATGGCTGTGGGACATCAACAGTTTCGATCAGTTCGGGGTCGAACTCGGCAAAGAGATGGCCACCGAAGTTCGTGCCGAATTGGACGGTCGGCCATCGGCGAGTTCCGATTCGTCCACGCGCATGCTCACCGAGTGGTGCCGAGCCCACCGAACGGCGCCGGGAGCCTGACCCATGGCGATTCACCAACTCGAACGTGTCACCAATCTCCTGACGGTGCTCTTGTCGGCTCGTCGGCACGTGACATTCGAGGAGATCCGTAACGAATTGCGGGGTCAGTATCCGGAGAATCTCGTGGCGGCCCGGGCGGCATTCGAACGTGACAAGGCCATCCTGCGTGACGAGGGAGTACCGATCGATCAGACCGTGCTCGGTGGAGATCAAGCCGGACAGACCGGTTACCGGGTCTTGCGGAGTTCGTACGAGATCGAGGACTTCGGGCTCACCCCCGAGGAGGCTCGCGCGCTACGACTGGCCGTCGGTGCCATTCGCCTCGGTACGACGTGGTCGTCGGAGGCGTTGTGGAAGGTCGACCTGCACGGATCGAGTGACGACGAGTCGTCCGGTCTCGGAGTGGAACTCCCGGTCGACGAACGGCTTCCGGTGCTGCATCGGGCAATCGCCGAACACCGCGGGGTCGTGTTCGGCTATCACGGCCGCGAGCGGAGACTCCAACCATGGGGGCTGTTGGCGCGCGACGGTTGGTGGTACCTGGTCGGCCTCGAGGCCGCCAGTGGCGAGCAACGCACGTTCCGAGTCGACCGGATCGAAGGCCGAGTGGAGGTCGACCCCTCGATCGTGAGCGAGATTCCCGACGGGTTTTCGGTTCGCCGGGCTTTCCCGAGCGATCCGAAACTCCTGCCCGACAGCGTCGACGTGGGCGCCGATGTGGCCAAGGTACTGATCGATTCCAGCGATGTGGGTACGGTCCTGGCGCAATACGGTGACGCATCGCTCATCGAACGGCGCAGCGATGGCTCGGCCGTGGTGGCCATTCCATGCGTGAACGTGCGTGCGTTCTTGAACTGGTTGTTCGGATTCGTCGAGCGCGCCGAAGTGCTCGAACCTCGACTGCTACGCGAGGTCGTGGTGCGGTGGCTCGACGAACTCGTGGAAGGTCGGTCGTGAGTCGTCGCGGACCGAGGCCGGTCAATCTGCGTCTGCGGCGAATTCTCGTGATGCTTCCATGGCTCATGGATCGCGGCACGGTGTCCACCGCACAGATGGCGTCACATTTCGGACTCACCATCGACGAACTCATCGCCGACCTCACTCTCGCGTCACTGTGTGGAATCTCGGAAGATCCGAACGACCTGATCGACCTCTGGGTCGACGAGGACGAAGTCCACTTCGGACTGCCCAAGTACTTCGAACGACCGCTTCGGCTCACCCTTCCCGAGGCCTTCGCGCTCGTCGTATCGGCCAAGGCGGCGAGCACCCTTCCCGGCGCCACGAGCGGTTCGGCGCTCGAGGGTGCGATCGCCAAGATCGCCCGCGTCATCGGTGACGATTCTTTGGCGGGAGTCGACATCGAGATCGAAGTCCCCGAATCAGTCGGGGGTCTGTCGGCGAGCACGGCACGTTCTGAAGTCCTGACCATCGACTACTGGTCACCGACGACGGCTGAGATCACCAACCGGCGTGTCACTCCGCTCGAAGTGTTCGCCGACGGTCCGCACTGGTACCTGCGTTCCTTCGATCACGGAGCCAACGCTGAGCGGACCTTCCGGGTCGACCGGATCGAGAACTGGGTGGCCACGGGTGAGATCGATCGCCGACCGGTCGCGCCACGTCGACCATGGTTCACCGACTCGCCCGACGTCACCACTGCGACTCTGATCGTCGAAGCCGGCTGGACATGGGTTCTCGAGCAGTATCCACTCGTGGCGACTGCGAGTCGGGCCGATGGTTCGGTCGAGGTCCGTTTGGTCGTCACGAGTGAGCGCTGGTTGCAACGCCTCCTGTTGCGGCTCGGCACCCACGCGCGCGTGGCCGAGCCCTCGGAGTGGGTCGACCTCGGATCGGAGACGGCTCGCCGGGTTCGCGAGCGTTACACGCGTACGTGAGCGAGAAGTGCCTCGTCGGAGGCGACTCCGAGTCGGTCGAGCAGATGCGGTAGGACCCGCCCGGCGGCTCGGGCGTCGTGCAGCGCGTCGTGGGCTCGGCCCTCATCGACACCGAACTCGGCGCACAGAGTCGACAAGCGGTGATTCGCCTGGCCGCGCTCACCGAGTCGTCGTGAGAGTTCGAGCGTGCAGAGAGTTCCGGCCCATTCGAGTTCGACCCCGACGCGTTGGGCGGCGGTGCGCAGAAACCCGACATCGAAGGCTGCATTGTGGGCGACGATGACGCAACCGCGCGTGTCATCGGCGAAACGCCGCATGACCCGCTCGAGTCGCGGCGCCAAGATCACCTGATGGCGGCGAATGCCGTGGATCTCGACCGGACCGAGAGATGCAGTGAAAGGTTTGGTGGGCCGAACGAAGCGCGACCACTCTCTCGCCACCCGGCCGGACCAACTCTGGTGGACGACACCTACTTGGAGGATCGTGTCGGTGTCGGGTTTGAGTCCGGTGGTCTCGAGATCGACCACTGCGCACCTCAGTGACGACGACCAGACGTCGTGAGAGGGCATCGATGACACGGCGTCACCCTAGATGTCGGGTGTGAGATGTCGGGTGTGTCGTGGACGGGTGAGTGAGGTCGTCAGACGGCGACGCGCTGACCACGGGCCCGCACGCCGATCGGCGCGGCCACGGTGAAACCAGCAAGGTGACGCTCTTCTTCCGACTCGCCGCCCCAGAAACCGTATTCACGGTTGTCGCGAGCAAAGCTCTGGCACTCACCGTTCACCGGACACGTGCGGCAGAGGAGACGGGCCTGAGCTTCGCGACGGACGCGAGCTTGCGGGCGTTCGGCCTTGGGAGGAAAGAACAGGTGGGTTCGACCCTTGCAGACGGCGTGATCCATCCAGTTGGTCGAGGCATTCAGTTCCACGATCAGTGCTTCGAGTGCGGACACCGTTCCTGCCTTTCGGGAGAGAGGGGCGGCGGGGGCCGGAGGGGGAGGACCCCGCCGCACGGATTTAACACTAAATCTGAAAAAGGGTCCGGTCAAGGAAAAGTTGAAAATTCCTTCGGGTGATCCGGTCGGGGTGGGTCGGGACGGCCAGCAGGGCCGGGTGGGGTCGGCCGGATGGGGTGACCTAGGTGGGGTCGGGCCGCGTCAGAGGAGTTCGGCGGCCAAGGAGGCGACCTCGCTGCGTTCGCACGAGGTCAGGGTCACATGGCCGAACAGGCGCTGACCACGGAAGGCACCGATGAGAACCGCCAGGGCATTGTTCGATTCACCCAGGTACGGGGCGTCGATCTGGCTGGTGTCCCCGGTGAAGACCACTTTGGTCCCCTCACCGATGCGAGTCAGGATGGTCTTCAACGTGGTGGGCTCGAGGTTCTGGGCCTCGTCGACCACGACGATCTGACGGTGCAGAGACCGGCCGCGCAGGAACGTGACCGATTCGAGTGAGAGCTGGTTGCGGGCCGTGAGTTCGTCGATCATCGCCCGGGCCTCTCGATTGGAGCGCTGATCCGACAAGGCCACGATGGCGTCATGGATGGCCGACATCCAGGGGTCGAGTTTTTCGTCCAGCCCTCCGGGCAGGTACCCGACATCGGCCCGACCCACGGGAACCAGAGGGCGGTACACCGCGAGTTTTTCGTAGCGCCGATCTTCGACGACCTGTTCGAGACCGGCAGCGATGGCCAGAACGGTCTTACCGGTGCCCGCGCGACCGTCGAGGGCGATCACGCTCACCTCGGGATCGAGGAGAAGTTCGAGGGCGAAGCGTTGCTCTTTCGAACGGGCCCGAAGCCCCCACGCTTCTGGTGACGACGGTGAAATGAGTCGGAGTTCGCCGTCGAGGCAGCGGGCGAGTGCCGATTGGCTGCCGGAGCGAAAGATCACGAACGAGTTCTCGGTCAGCGTTCCGACCGGTGCCACCTCGTCGGGCGCGATTCCGAGTCCGTCGTAGAGGCGGTCGACCATAGCGGTGTCGCATTCGATGGTCGTCCAACCGAGCGGGCGGGTGGATGACACTCGTCCGATGAGTTGGTGTTCGTGGGCTGCGAGTCCGAGATGGGCGGCTTTGATCCGGAGAGCGGCGTCGTTGGACACCATCCGCGTCGGCGCGGTCTGTGCCTGTCCGAGAGCGGCCCCAATGATCCGGTTGTCCGCTTTGGCGGGGTCGAGACCGTGCTCGACCAAGAGGTGCCGTTGGATCCCGTTGATCTCGATGTGGACGGTGGCACCCTCGGCGCCTTCGCCGACCGGGACCGGTTGGGCGAGCGATCCGCCGGCTCGGAGTCGGATCTCCTCGAGCTGACGCAACGCCGCTCGGGCCGAGCGGCCGACGTCGTCGGGCCGGCTCTTCAGACCGTCGAGTTCCTCGACCACGGTCAGCGGGATGACGATGTCGCATCCGGGGTACGACGTGAGGCAATTGGAATCGGCGATCAAGACCGACGTGTCGAGGACGACCCGAGTTGGGATCTCGGTGGAGGTTCGCCGGGGATTTTCGGTGTTCGGTTCGGCTTGGCGGCCCCGTCCGGATCGTGCTGACTGACGTGTGGCCCGCACCTGTTCGGTCACCGAATCTCCCTTGTTTCCCGTGTTTTTCTGCAGTTTCCGGAATTCACCGCCGACGACCGGG
Organism: uncultured Bifidobacterium sp.; assembly: GCA_964563545.1. GTDB lineage: Bacteria > Actinomycetota > Acidimicrobiia > Acidimicrobiales > Ilumatobacteraceae > Casp-actino8. The sequence goes on from CAZLXB010000003.1 coordinate 88,038, forward strand.
ATCACCTGCGGAACCAAAGGAGAGGGGCGTCCCTCGGCAGGTCAAGTGTTACCGACCACTCGCTCGCGGTGGTGGATTTCGGGAGTGAAATTTCGGTGGCGCTTCGGGGTCGGACTCGGGATTCGGTCGTGGCTCGGGCATCCACCGATGAGGCGATCGCATGTGACACGATGTTCCCGTCGACGTCTGCGGGCGTCGTTCGCGCCACCTCGTGAAGTGAGTTCCGAGTCGAGGCGACGGGCAAAGCGCCCGATCAGATCGAACGGTCTGATGGTGTTTGTTGCAACTGCAACGAACAGATTCCTTGTAAATCGCCGTGAGACCTAATCGAATAGTGGGAAGTTCCACCCGAGAACTGAAAAGGAAGCGAATGAAACAACAGGGACCGAATCAGTCGGATGACCAAGTCTCCGGCTTCGATCCCGCAGAAGTTCACAGCGAGCGCATGCCTCTCCGTGACTTCTTGAACCACTGAGCAATACCAACCAGAAAGGGATATCCCATGGCAGCAAAGAAGAAGGCAGCCAAGAAGGCTCCGGCTAAGAAGAAGGCAGCCAAGAAGGCTCCGGCTAAGAAGAAGGCAGCCAAGAAGGCTCCGGCTAAGAAGAAGGCGGCCAAGAAGGCCCCCGCGAAGAAGAAGGCAGCCAAGAAGGCTCCCGCCAAGCGCAAGGCAGCCAAGAAGGCTCCCGCCAAGCGCAAGGCAGCAGCCAAGAAGGCTCCCGCCAAGAAGGCCCCGGCCAAGCGTCGCAAGCGCAAGGCAGCGCCGAAGAAGTAATTCCCCCGATCACAATCGGGAACGGAACTGGTCGAGCGGGGGAAACCCCGCTCGATCCCTTTTTCCGGGTCGATTCGCGTCACACTGGACTCGTGGGATCACCGTCGATCGAGAGTGTGGTGGACGATCTGATCGCCGAACACGCCGAACTCGATGTCCTCGTGGCGGGGATCGGCGAACCGGCCTGGAGGTCGGCGACCCCGGCGGAGGGCTGGTCCATCGCCGACTCGATCGGCCATCTCGACTTCTTCGACGAGCGGGCCCGACTGGCGCTCGTCGATCCGGCGGCCTTCGCTGCGGATCGGGAGAGTCTGATCGCGTCGGCTCCGCACGACCCGTCGGTCGACTTCGCCCGATCGGTATCCGGCGCCGAACTTCTCGATCACTGGCGCGGTCGGCGTGATGCGCTCGTGGCCGCGGCGCGAGTCGCCGATCCGGAGGCACGGGTTCCTTGGTACGGGCCGGCGATGTCGTTGCGTTCATTCCTCACCGCCCGACTCATGGAGACCTGGGCACACGGGCAGGACGTTGTCGATGCGCTCGGTGAAGATCGGCGGCCGACCGAGCGTCTGCGCCACGTCTGTCACATCGGTGTGCAGGCCCGGCCGTACAGCTTGATGATCAATCGACTTCCTTCCGACACCACCGAAGTCTTCGTGTCGCTCACCGGACCCCGGGACCTGGTCTGGACGTGGGGTTCACCCACGGCCGCGGGCGGCCGAGTCGTGGGGGATGCTCTCGAGTTCGCGCTGGTGGTCGTGCAACGACGCAATCTCGGCGACACCGGTCTCGTCGTCGAGGGCGATTCGGCTCGTCGGTGGATGGACGTCGCGCAGGCCTTCGCCGGCCCTCCTGGAGCGGGTCGTGAACGTCGCGATTCGTCCCCTCGGAACCTCTAGAGGTCGCTGATCTTCTTGAACAATTCGGCCGCGCCGCGCCCGATGCGCTGACCGAGTTCGCCGGCTCGCTTCTCGATCCGGGCCGTGAACCTCTGCAGGGTGGCCTGATCGACGGCTTTCATGGTGCTCTCGAACTGCGACTCATGAGCCAACAAAGCGCTGATCTTGGTGGCGAGCGACCCCGACACGTCTTCGCCGTGGTCGGCTTCGTCGGCTTCCCACAACAACAGCGTCGACGGGCGATGGTGGTGTAGGCCGTGCTCGCGGAAGAAGTGCGGATCCCGGGCGGCGACGATGGCATCACACGTGAGGAGGCCGGCGTGCCGGTGATCGGGATGAAGGCGGTACCGCTTCCACGGATCGTGGCCGAGGACGACATCAGGTCGCAGACGTCGAATCTCCCGGGTGACCGCACCTCGCAACTCGAGTGAACCCTCGAGTTCGCCGTCGATCTGATCGAGGAACACGACCTCACCACGCGAGCCGAGTCGGCGAGCCGCCTCACGTTGCTCATCGCGTCGCGCGGCCACGAGCGCGACCTTGTCGGCATCGGGATTCCACGTTCCCTTCGATCCGTCGGTGAGGACGAGGTGATGGATCAGGCAGCCGTCGGCCGCCCATTTGGCGAGCGTGCCACCACAACCGAACTCGACGTCGTCCGGATGTGCACCGATCGCGAGGGCAACCGACGGTGTGGGGAGGTCGACACTCGTGATCGTGGTCGACCCGACTGCGGGGGGCTGACCGGGGTCGTTGGCCGATGGCGAGGTGTTGCTCATGCTGTGCTCCATCCGGGAAGAACCGAGTCGAGGAAATTCCGAACTCGAGGATCATCGAGATCGTGGGCGGTGTCGAGATCGAGACCGAGTTCGCTCGATCCGATCAGATCCACTTCCAAACCCCGTGCCCGGGCTTGGTCGGTATGAGAACCACACGAGCCCGGTCCGTAGGAGAACCGCCAGTCGGCGAAGATCGGGCGGTGCAGAAGCAGAACGTTCGTGCCGTCGTGGCGGTCGTCGGAGACGATGACGATCGATGTGGATGACGTGTTCTCGGCCTGCGAAACGAGGAAGGCCCCGAGTCGATGCGCGAGTGGTAGATCGGCGTGGACGATGGCGAACCAGTCGGCCGCTGACCGGTCCGCGATGACGTCGCGCGAGGCGGTCAACGACTCGTTCAGCCCTCGTGCCTTCACCATGATGGGATCGGCACCGCGGCCGATCGCCCAATCGGCCACTTCTGGTTCATCGCACACCACGTAGGTCGTGATGCCGTGACCCGGATCGACGACCACTTCGGCGAGGGCCCGGGCGAGGCGCGCTCGTTGTTCGCCCGTCAGTCGCTCGGCCAATCGGCTCTTGCCCGACGAGAACCCGCGCACCGGAACGATGAGGGCGAGGTCGACCACTCCGCCGAGCCTACGGTCGCCATCGCAGGGGGTGTCGTCCCGGGGTTACCCTTCGGGACGAACGCCGGATGTGAAGGAGGTCGACATGACGGTGAACCGCACGATGCGGGTCGCGGTGATCGGCGCCGGCTCGTGGGGGACCACGGTGGCCAGCATCGTGGCGGCCAACGCGCCGACGGTGCTGTGGGCCCGCCGTCGCGATCTGGTCGAGTCGATGGCCCTAGATCGGGTCAACGCCACGTACTTGCCCGACTTCACTCTTCCCGACGAACTCGATTTCACCGCCGACATGGGCGCGGCGGTCGCCAATGCCGATGTCGTGGTGATGGCGGTTCCGTCTCACGGCTTCCGGGACGTGGTGGCCGATGCGGCTCGACACATCCGACCGTGGGTCCCGGTCGTGTCGCTCGCCAAGGGCATCGAGCGGAGTTCGTTGAAGCGAATGTCGCAAGTCGTAGCCGACGAACTTCCGGGTCATCCTGTCGCCGTGCTCACCGGTCCCAATCTCGCCAAGGAGATCATGGGCGGTCAACCGGCGGCGGCGGTGGTGGCGATCGACGACAAAGTGATCGCCGAGGAACTGCAGCGGATCTTCACGCGTCCGGCACTTCGCGTGTACACGAATCCCGACGTGATCGGTTGCGAGGTTGCGGGTGTGGCCAAGAACGTCATGGCCATCGCTTCGGGAATGGCGGCCGGCATGGGTTTTGGCGACAACACGAGGGCAACGCTCATCACACGCGGTCTCGCCGAGATGACCCGGCTCGGGATCGCAATGGGTGGCGAGGGTCTCACCTTCGCCGGTCTGGCCGGCATGGGGGATCTCATCGCCACGTGCTCCTCGACTCAGAGTCGAAACAACACCGTCGGCCTCCGCCTCGGGCGGGGAGAGTCGATCGACGAGATCCTCGCGTCCATGAACATGGTCGCGGAGGGAGTGAAGAGTTCGCCTTCGCTCCTCGATCTCGCCCGACGGCACGGAGTCGAGATGCCGATCACCGAACAAGTCGTCGCGGTGTGTCATCAGGGCCGGCCGGCGAAGGAGGCCATGATGTTGTTGATGCAGCGCCGACGTCGGAGTGAAATTGGCTGAAGGTCGGTGGCGTCGCCGTCGTCGACGCGGCACGAAGGATCAGCAAGAAGTCCGGGGATTTCCGACAGGAGTCCTCGGTGACTCGTGGCGCGCCCTCGTGACCCCATGGGGTGATCTCGTCGATCGGCACGGAACGCCGGTGATGCAGTGGTTCGTCGCCGCCGACGATCGCTGGCACCGACCTCCCGATGAGGTCGCAGTCCGGCAGTGCAACGTGGACGGCTCGGCCGTTGTCGAAACCCGGCTTCGCGTGCCGGGCGGTGATGTGGTCGAGACGATCTGGTCAACCATCGCCACCGACGGTCGACGGTTCACGGCCGTGGAATTCGCCAACGAATCGTCGATGCCGGTCGCCATCGCCGTGGCCGGCGAGAACCTCCTGACCTCGCGGCCGGTCGATCCGGGCCCGGCCCCGGGACTCGAATTCGACGAGCCGGTTCGGGTCCTACCGGTGGCGCACCGAACGAGCGTGCGTGTCCTCGTGGCTCACGATGGGCGTGGAGGAGATTGGCCATCGGACTTTTCGGACGCGAGTGATGTCGGCGCGGGTTGGCTCGCCATCGTGGGTCGGGCCGGTCGGGTATCGATCCCGGAGATGATCGGCGGACGTCCTGTCGCCGACGTGGTCGCAGCGACGCGTTGTCGTCTGGCCCTCGAATCGATCACCGACATCATCGATCCGGTGGAACGGCTCCTGATGATCGACGAACGTTCTCGCATGAATCTCGACCAGGAAGATCTCGTGCCGATCGTGATCGAAGCGGCCGAGGAGATTCTGGTGAGCGTCAGATCCGGAGGCGGCGACGAGAGCGGAGCGCGCCTCGCCTTGTTGGCCGCCCACCGAAGTCTTCGTTCCGACCCGCGCGCGGCGTCCGATCTCGTGGCATCGGTGGCCCGGTGGCGCAAGAACCGAGCGACCAATTTCCCCGAAGCGTGGGGTCCGATCGAGTCGACTCCGCCGCTCGGCGATTCGGGCCGTCGCCTTCCGGCCGATGTCGTCGATCGGCTCGTTCGCTGGACGGGCGAGAACACCGCGACCTTGGTCCCCGATGGGTTACCGCGGAGTTGGTGGGGTTCGTCGTGTGAGGCGTTCGATCTGGCCGTTGGCTCGAGTCATCGCGTGTCGTTCGCCATCCGCTGGCACGGTGAACGGCCGGCGGTGCTGTGGGAGGTCGCCGGCCCGGCCGGGCTCGTGTTGCGTTCGGGCGCCGACGAGAGTTGGTCGACGACTCAAGCCAGAGGTGAAGCCTTGTGGAGCGCGCCGGCACCGGTGCGCTCCAATCTCAGCGTGCGGTCGGCCGAATCCTTCGGGTGAGTAGCACTGGGAATCGCTCGTCGCGCCAGCAACGTTTCTGACCGATCGAACGATCAGGTGGGAAGCGCAGCGACGATGTTCGCGAGTCGGGTGGTGATGAGTGCTTCGATCTCCGGATCGGAAGTCGTTCCATCGGCGGCGATGCGTTCGGCGCCCTTGACGACCTGAACCACGGGTTCGCTCACGACGGTGTTGCCGAGCAGGGCGAGGATTCCTGAGAGTTGATCGGTCATGTGCGCGCCACCCGTGCTGCCGGCACTGCTCACGATGCTCACCACCTTGCCGCGAAGAGCGTGTTTTCCGAGCGGACGGGTCGCCCAATCGACGGCATTCTTGAGCACTGCGGTGGGGCCGAAGTTGTACTCGGGCGAAGCGATGAACAAGGCGTCGCACGACGACACCACCGCTCGCCATTCGACGACGATCGGCGGGGGAGCGGCCTCGAGATCCTCGTTGTAGAAAGGAAGATCACCGAGGCGATTCCAGGATTCGAAGATGACTTCGGCCGGCGCGAGACGTCGGGCCAATTCGACGAGGCCGGAATTCGACGACGCCGAACGCAGGCTGCCGGAGACGGCGAGGATCTTGTGGGGCACGACCTCAGTATGGCCTCGACTCTCGATGACCGTTGGGTCCGGTGCGCACGCGCCAAGATGGGGGTGTGCAAGCACCGGTGCGCGTGGCCTACACCCTCGAACAGTGCTGGCACCGAGTCCCCGGCGGAACTGCGTCATCGGCCCTGCGCACGGCGGTCGCGCTGTCCGATGTGCCAGGTGTCGAGATCATCGGCGTCGCCGGTCGTCATCGTCGGCCGCCGAATCCGGCCTTCGTGCCATCCGTGCCCGTGCAGCAACTCCCGTATCGCGCGCCGCTTCTCTACGAATTGTGGCTCCGACTCGGCTGGCCGCCGATCGAACGGGCCACCGGAGTGGTCGACGTGGTGCATTGCACCGGACTGATTCCGCCACCGAGCCGCGCGCCGATGGTCGCGACGTTGCACGACGTCGCTTGGCGTCATCGTCCCGATCAGTTCACCCGACACGGAGTGCGGGTGTTCGAGCGCAGCCTGGCCGAGATCCGTCGTCGCGCGGCTCTCGTTCTGTGTCCGTCGACGGCGACGATGCTCGATGCCGAGCGGGCCGGAATCGAAGTCGAGCGATTGCGGCTCGTCCCATGGGGCGTGGAGCGGCATTCGGTGACCGAGTCCGACAAAGTATCGGTACGTACCAAGTTCGGTCTGCCCGAGGAGTTCTTATTGTTCGTCGGCACGGTCGAGCCGCGCAAGAACCTGCGCCGACTCGCCGAAGCCGTGAGCCGCCTCGATGAGCCCTTACCGCTCGTCGTGGCTGGGGCCAAGGGATGGGGCGATTCCGGCATCGATTCCATCGAGGGAGTGCAGTTCATCGGCTTCGTTCCCGATGCCGATCTGCCGGCGCTCTACGCCGCGGCTCTGGTGTTCTGTTACCCGAGCGAGCGCGAAGGTTTCGGTATGCCGGTTCTGGAGGCGATGTCGCAGGGCGTCCCGGTGGTCACGAGCCTGGGCACTTCCACCGAAGAAGTCGCCGGTGGAGCGGCCGTTCTTGTCGATCCTTTCAGCGTCGACGACATTCGACGCGGTATCGAAGAAGCCTTGTCCCGTCGACAGGAGCTCATCGTGTGGGGACAACGGCAGGCGGCGCGTCGTCAATGGTCGGAGACGGCGCGCCTCACTGTGGCCGCGTATCGCGAGGTCATCTGATGGCGGTTCGCGGTCGTGTCGCCGTGAACCTCACGTGGTGCATACCGGGTGTCGTCGGTGGCAGTGAGGAGTATCTCTGTCGGCAGTTGATCGGGGTGGGTGAGGCGGGCGTGTCGACCACCGTGTTCGCGCCCCGCGGATTCGCACGGGTGCATCCCGAGCTTCTCGACCACCACGAGATCGTGGAGGCGCGACATTCATGCGTGTCGCGCCCGCGCCGCATGTTGACGGAGTCCACCTGGTTGCGTCGGCGGACACGTGGTGCCTCCGTGGTTCATCACGGCGGCGGAACCCTGCCGGTGCTCTATCGCAAACCGACCCTTCTCACGATCCACGATCTCCAGTACCTGCAGTTTCCGCAGTACTTCTCTCGCCAGCGGCTCACCTATCTGAGGGCCGTGATGCCGCGGTCGGCTCTCGCCGCCGACTTGATCGCCGTCCCCACCGATTTCGTGAAGCGCACCGTCGTCGACGCGTTCGGAGTGCCTGCTGACCGAATCGAAGTCGTCCCGCACGGCGTCGATGACTCGCTCGTCGTCGACGCGACGCCCGAGGACGAAATTCGCGAACGGTTCGGACTCGGAACCGATCCGATCGTCGTGATGCCAGCTGCGACCCATCCGCACAAGGGACATCTCTTCCTCATCGACGTCGCCGACCGTCATTGGTCGCACCAAGGAGTGCGTCTCGTGCTCATGGGGGGCGTGGGAGCATCCGAAGCGGTCGTTCGGCAGCGCCTGGAGGATCCACGGGTCGCTCGTTGGGTCACCCATGTCGGGCGGGTGACCGATCGCGATCGCAATGGACTCATCGCGATGGCCCGCGCGCTGGCGTTTCCGAGCGAATACGAGGGATTCGGAGCGCCGGTCATCGAGGCGATGCGCCTCGGGGTGCCGGTGGTCAGCAGCGATCGCACGTGTCTGCCCGAAGTGGTCGGCGACGCCGGCGTGGTTCTCTCGCTTCAGGACGACCTCTGGGCCGCGGTTCCCGACATCGTGGCCGTTCGTCACGACGAACTCATCGCGAAAGGCCGGCATCGCGTCGAGGCCTTCACGACGAAGGCGTCGGGAGCGGCACTTGCGCTGGCGTATCGGAGACTCGGCGCATGACCACCCGTCTCGCGATCCTCGTGATCTGTCCGCATTTCGCGCCTGACACCGCGCCGACCGGAGTCGTGATGACCCGAATCGTGGAGGAGCTCGCGGCGCTTGGCCATCGTGTTCATGTCGTGACGTCGCTGCCGTGGTACGCGAAACACCGCGTCGACCCCGATTGGCGGCACGTTCGTTGGCGGAATCGCACCGAGGTGCGACCGTGGGGTTCGGTGACCCGGCTCGATCCGTTCGCTGGAGACGACAAACGAAACCTGCTACGACGGGCACTCGGGTTCCTTGGCTTCTCGATCACCGCGGCCGTCGCCGGACTACGCGCCGGCGAACGACCCGATGCCGTTCTCGTGATGAGTCCTCCGTTGACTCTCGGAGCGACCGGTTGGTTGGTTTCCCGCTTGCGACGAGCACCATTGGTCTTCAACATCCAGGATGTCTTCCCCGACGCGGCGATCGAGACGGGCGCCATCGGCAACAAGGCGGTGATCGCGGTGGCGCGGATCCTCGAGCGCTGGACGTACGCGCGCTCGGCCGCAGTGACGGTTCTTTCCGAGGATCTCGCCGACAACGTGCGCGACAAGGTCCGCGCGCGGCGTCGGGATCGCGTCGTCGTCATTCCCAACTTCGTCGACACGGTGGCGATTCGGCCGGCTGACCGTCGCACCGAGTACCGACGGGAACTCGGAATCGACGACCGCCCAGTCGTGATGTATGCCGGCAACGTTGGCTTCTCGCAGTCACTCGATCTCATGATCGACGCCGCCCGCGCGTTGCCCGATGTCGCTTTCGTGATCAACGGTGACGGTTCGGCCCGCGACAATCTCGAGATGAGAGCCTCGGGTCTCACGAATGTGGTTTTCGGCGATTACCAGCCATCCGAACGACTGGCCGAGGTGCTTGCCACGGCCGACGTGCACGTGATTCCGCTCAAGCGGGGTCTCGGACGCGTGAGTGTTCCCTCGAAGACGTATTCGATCATGGCAGCTGGTCGTCCGGCCGTGGCCGCGGTGGACGCCGGCACCGAAGTTCCCCGTCTCATCTCCGAATCGGGTGGAGGGCTGTGCGTGCCCCCCGATGACTCGGCGGCCTTCATCGATGCGATCCGTTACCTCGTCGAGCATCCGAAGGAAGCCGCCGACATGGGAGCCCGGGCCCGCGTCCACGTGGAAGGCAACGTGTCTCCGGCGGCGGTCGCATCGTCGTACGCCGATCTGCTTGCCCGCTGGTCCTGAAGCCCAGTTGAGGGCCCCCAGCCGGTAGCCTCGCCTACTCGTGGCCTCCAAAACATCGAGAAGTTCATCGGCATCCCGCGTGGCGCGTCTTGCGCAGAAGGGGAAGGGCAAGAAGGTCCGCTTCAAGGGCGGAACCCTCTTTCCGGCGGTGGTCGTCGGTGTGGCCGTGATCGGCGCCGCGCTCATCGTCTATTCGCGGGCCTCGATTCCCGACCGTAACGTTCCACCGACCGTGAACGACCACTGGCATGCGTCATACGGCTTCTACGGGTGCAACGAATGGCTGCCCGACCTGCAGGGCAACAAGGAAGAACTGGACACCACCGGCAATCTCGCCAACGACAAGTTCCGTCGCACGGGAATCCACAGTCACGACGATGGCGTCATGCACTGGCATCCGTACACCTCGGCGGCCACCGGACGCAACGCGAAGTTGGGCGTCTTCCTCGACGTCTACGGGGTCCAGGTCTCCGATACCAAGATCGTCTTCCCGGATGATCAGGGTGGAGCGGTGTACGAAGAGGGCGAGACCAAGTGCATCGACGAGTCTGGCAAGTCGGTCGACGGCGAGGTCGTGGTGTACGCCTACAACTCGTTCGACAACGCCGATGATTTCTCGACCTACATCACCAATTTCGACGACATCCGCCTCAAGCAGGATGCGATGGCATTCACTATCGTGTTCGCGCCGGCCGGGGTGATTCCGGGACTGCCGCCGAGCGCGGCCGATCTGCCGAGGCTCGGAGCGGCCGACTCGGGAGCTCCGGTGACGACCACGGCCCCCGGAGACTCGACGGCCCCCGGAGATGTGTCATCGACCGAGGCTCCGGTGACCGAGGCCCCCGCAACCGAGGCGCCGACCACCGTCGCCGGTCCCACCACCACGGGCGGCTGATGCGCGCGGTAGTGCTCGTGGGCGGGTTCGGTACCCGTCTGCGACCGCTCACCTTCACGACGCCCAAGCCCATGCTCCCGGTCGGTCATCGTCCGATCATCGAGAACCTCGTCACCATGCTTTCGGCAGCCGGCATCGACGAGGTCGTGTTGGCCCTTGGCTTCAAGCCCGAGCCGTTCCGATCGGCGTTCCCCAACGGTTCGTGTGCCGGGGTTCGACTTCATTACGCCGTCGAGCCCGAGCCGCTCGATACCGGAGGTGCGATCCGCTTCGCGGCCGAACACGCCGGAATCGATGAGACCTTCGTCGTCGTCAACGGCGACGTCCTGACCGATCTGGACGTGGCGAAACTGGTCGACTTCCACCGTGATCGTGGCGCGGAAGCGACGCTTCATCTGACCCCCGTCGACGATCCGTCGGCCTACGGGGTGGTGGACCTCGACGATCACGGGCGTGTGTCGCGATTCGTGGAGAAGCCGGCTCCGGGTATGGCGCCCACCAATCTCATCAACGCCGGAACGTACGTGTTCGAACCGTCCGTTCTCGACCGGATCCCCACCGGGCGCAAGGTCTCGATCGAACGCGAGACTTTCCCGCAACTCGTGGAGGTCGGCAGCCTGTTCGCGATGTCGACCGACGACTACTGGATCGACACCGGACGCCCCGAGACGTATCGCCAGGCCAACTTCGACGTTCTGGACGGAATCCGCCATTCGTTGCGATGCGATGCGGTTCAGCTCGGTGCGAAGGTGTCGGACACGGCTCGACTCGACCACAGCCTGGTGTCGGCGGGAGCGTCGATCGGGTCCGGTGTCACGCTGATCGGATCCATCGTGTTGCCCGGTGCCGTGATCGAGAGCGGGGCATCGGTCGAGGGTTCGGTCGTGATGGGCCGGATCGGTGCCGATGCGATCGTGGTCGATTGTGTCATCGGCGCCGACGGTTCGGTCGACGCCGGCGGCGAGCGACGTCACGATCTCGTTCCTGATCCGGCAACCGTGAGCTAGGACGGAGGGATGCCCAGAGCCGCTGCACCCAAGGCACTCGAATCGGCTCTGGTCGTCGGAGGTGCCGGCTTCCTCGGATCGCATCTCGTCGACCGACTGATCATGGAGACGCCACTCGTGCATGTTGTCGATGATCTTTCGACTGGAACGCTCGCCAATCTGGCTCACGCGCGATCGGTCAACTCGGTGGGTCGACTCGTGTTCCAGCAGCTCGATGCAACCGCCCCCGAGTTCGGCGCGTATCTCGAGCGAGTGCAACCGTCGGTCGTGTACGTGCTCGCGGCGTCGTCGGCACGCTGGACCGCCGAGCGGGCCGTCCTCGGACTCGCGCTCGTCGTGAACGTCCTCGAGTCGGTCCGACTGAGATCGGCCACGTCCAAGGTCGTGGTGGCCCTTCCCGCCTCGGTGCTCTACGGCGACGTTCCGGCGCGTGAGCTTCCCGCCAAGGAGGACCGTGGCTTTCGTCCGATCGGAGCGGTCGGAGTGCTGGCCGAATCGGTCGTCCAATTGCTGCAGCGATACCGCGACGAACACGCGATGGAGTTCACGGCGCTGCTCACCCCGACGGTGTACGGACCGCGGATGCGCCCCGAAACAAACGTGGTCGGTGCGGCGCTCGACGCAGTGCGTCGGGGGACCGCGTTCACACTGTTCGGCGACGGACGTCAGACTCGCGATCTCCTCTACGTCGAGGATGCGGCCGAAGCGTTCTTCCGCGCCGGGGCCAAGGGCGGAGGACTGACGATCAACATCGGCTCGGGCACCGGCACGAGCATTCGCGACATCTGGTCGGCGGTCGGCGGCGATCAACCGGTGAGGTCCGCTCCTCGTCGTGCCCAGGATGTGAATCGGGTGGTGCTCTCTCCGTCGCGAGCCCGCTTGCACCTCGGTTGGTCGGCCTGGACGCCCGTCGACGAAGGGCTGTCCGCGAGTCGAGATCTAGCGGAATAGATCCTCAGCCGGAGGGCGGACGATCTCGTCGATCGACGCATCGCGCAGCCATTCCGGTTGGCAACCGCGCACGACGGCCACCGGAACTCCGTTCGACTTGCCCATCACGAGTTCGGCGGCTGATGCGATCTCGTCGGCGACGCACACCTCGGTCACCTGCATCACCCGTCCGAGCGCATCCGGTGTACCGCGGAGATCGACCACACCGGCGATACCGGCGACGCCGATGGCGACGTCGGTGAGTCCCTTGCGCCACGGGCGACCGAAAGTGTCCGAGACGATCACCCCGACCTCGACGTTCAACTTCGCGCGCACGATGTCGCGGATCCGTCGGGCCGATCGGTCGCTGTCGATCGGGAGCAGCGCCGCCCATCCGCGCTCGACGTTCGAGAGGTCGATGCCCGAGTTCGCGCAGATGAAACCGTGCTTGGTCTCGGTGATGATGAGATCCCCGCGCCGACGGACGACGCGGACGCCCTCCTCTTCGACGAGCGCCTTGTGCGACAACGGATCGTCGGGATCGATGGCCACCATCCGGTTCTCGGCCTTGGAAACGATCTTTTGGGTCACCACGAGGACATCACCATCGGCGAGAGGTCCGTTCGGAGCTTCGCGACACGCCTCGACGATCACGTCACCGAGTTGGTCCCCCGGCTTGATCTCGCCGATGCCGGTGACGCCCCACGCGGTGAGCCGAATCTGCGGTTGGTTGGACATCAGCGTCCTTTCTCGAGAACTGCGGCCAGTGTGACACGGGCAAGATCACCGGCGACCCGTGGACTCGACATGATCGTGTCGGTCACGACGCACCGGAGGCCCTCGGCTTCCACGGCGGATGCGAGGTGGGCGTCTTTCTCATCGATCACGAGTGTTCCGCACACGGGCGCGTAGAGCCGGGCGACGCCCACGGCCGAGGCTTCCATGCCCAGTTCGCCGAGCATGCGATCGGCCGGACCCTTGATCGCTGTACCGGCGATGATCGGCGAGATGGCCACCACGCGACCACGGTTCGCCACGAGTGCGTCGTCCACGCCGCGGAGGGCGCGGATCGGGCCGATCGAGACGAGGGGATTGGACGGGGCGATGACGATGGCCTCGCTGTCGCGAACGAGCGGCAGGAAGTTCGGCCGAGCTGCTTCGACACCTTCGAATCGGATCGAATGCACTGGCACCGAATGACGAAGTCCGACGAAGTACTCCTGGAACGCGATCGTTCGGGATCCGGAACCTTCGACGATGTCGATCATCGTTTCGACCCGATCGTCGGTCATCGGTAGGAGAGCGATGCCGAGCCCCCAGGCCCGCCGGATCTCGTCGGTGACCTCGGTCAGGGTGGCGCCTTCGGTGAGTCGGGCCGTGCGGTAGAGATGAGTCGCGAGATCGCGATCGCCGAGATTGAACCAGGTGTTCGCGGCCACCGAATGGTCGGGACGGACCGCTGCGTAGCGAGCGAGTGATTCCATGACCCGCCAACTCTCGTCACCGAGCCCCCAGCCGCGGTCGGAGTCGATGGCGCCGGCGACCGTGTACGTGACGGTGTCGAGGTCGGGGGAGACGCGCAAGCCGTTGATGAGCGAGTCGTCACCCGTATTGACGACGGCGGTGACGGTCTCGGGTTCGACGATCGTCACGAGACCTCGCAGGAAACGGGCAGCGCCGACGCCTCCGGCCAACACGGTGATCATCGGGTCATTCTTCCGTTCACGAACCCGAAGCGGCGACCCGGCGATACAAATCGAGGAGGAGTCGGCCCGTCTTGTCCCACGAGAAGTCCTGTCGGCGGAGCTGCCCCTCAGTGATGAGACGATCGGCGAGAGCGCTATCGGAGAGGACTCCGATGATCGCGTCGGCCCACGCGTTCGCATAGCGTGCCTCCACCAGAACGGCCGCCGACCCGACGACTTCGGGAATCGAACCGACGTTCGAAGCGACGATCGGAAGCCGGTGGGCCATGGCTTCGAGCAGCGGGAAACCGAAGCCCTCGTCGAG
>CAZLXB010000003.1:102548-104816 GCA_964563545.1 uncultured Bifidobacterium sp.
TCGGAAGCCGGTGGGCCATGGCTTCGAGCAGCGGGAAACCGAAGCCCTCGTCGAGCGACGGGTAGGCGAGGAGTGACGCGTGGCCGAAAAGCCAATGTGCGGTCGGGTCGGAGACGCGGCCGACGATGTGAAGGCGACGACGGGTGCTGGGCTCGAGACGATGGGCGACTTCCTCGATCGCGGAGTCGTCGTCACCCGGACCACCGGCAATGACGAGGTGCACATCGGAACGTCGGGCGGCGACCTCGGCGAAACTTCGCACCAGGGTCGGAAGGTTCTTGCGTCGCTCGCGGGTACCCACGGCCAGAACGAACGGCACCCCACTTCGAAGAGGTTCGGGAATCGACGCACCTTCATCGTCCGAGTTCGAGGTCGCGGTGATGTCACCGAGATGAATGACCGTCACGTCGCAAGTGGGAAAGAGTTGGCGGAGGCGATCGGCGGTGGCGCGAGACGAGGCGTGCACGAAGGCGCCGTCGTGGATCGATCGACGTAGGACTCGCATCGCGGCGCGGACGTCGGCATGAACGAGCCGGGGATTCTCGAGTGCCCAGCAGTCGTAAACCGAGACGAGTCGCGGAACACGACTCGGCGGAACGACGTAGTTGGTTCCGTGGATGATTGAAACCCCGCGCAGCCAACGATCGACGCGCGGTCGACCCACGCGGCCCCAGAGTTCGAGAGCCGGTCGGGCCGGAATCGGAAGTCGTACCTCGTCGGGTTCGAGTGACGCTCGAAAGCTCGACACGAAGGGTTGAAGGTGGAGGTCGTCGATCGACTCGAGTGCCCGTCGCATTCCGGCCGTGGCCCGGGCGATTCCCGTCGCCGGACCGTGCAGAGGACCGGTGTCGAATGCAACGGTCAGCACGAGCCGATTGTACGGCTGGTGCTGCGCATCCGGTGCCGGGGTGCGGTGGCCCGTAGAATGAATCCACGCTCAGACGTTGGGCGCACGTGAAGGAGACTCATGCCCCGCGCCCTCATCACCGGAGTCACTGGCCAGGACGGTCAGCACCTGGCCGAGTTCCTGCACAGCAAGGGCTACGACGTCTTCGGTGTCGTCAAGGGTCAGAACAATCCCAAGCTCGAGATGATGCGCGACGAGTTTCCGTACGTCGAGATCGTTCCCGGTGACCTCGCCGATCTCCCGTCGCTCGTCAAGGCGCTCGAATTCGCCCAGCCCGACGAGGTCTACAACCTCGCTGCCATCTCGTTCGTCGCTCTGTCGTGGAATCAGGCCGAGTTGACGTCGAACCTCACCGGTACTGGTGTTCTGCGGATGCTGGAAGCCGTGCGCATGGTCGGTGGAGCCGAGAACAACCCGATCCGCTTCTACCAAGCGTCGTCATCGGAGATGTTCGGCAAGGTGCGGGAGATCCCGCAATCCGAAAAGACACCCTTCCACCCGCGCTCGCCGTACGGATGTGCCAAGGTCTTCGGACACCACATCACCGTGAACTACCGCGAGAGTTACGGGCTGTTCGCGTGCTCGGGAATTCTCTTCAATCACGAAGGACCGCGTCGCGGAGTGGAGTTCGTGACCCGCAAGGTCACCAACGCCGCCGCTCGGATCAAACTCGGCCTGCAGAACGAACTCGTGATGGGCAATCTCGACGCCAAGCGCGACTGGGGATACGCAGGTGACTACGTGAAGGCCATGTGGCTCATGCTCCAGCAGCCCGAACCCGACGATTTCGTGATCGCCACCGGTGAGACCCACACCATCGAAGAACTCGTCGAGCGTGCCTTTGCCGAAGTCGGCCTCGACGACTGGAAGCGTTACGTCCGACAGGATCCGAAGTTCTTCCGGCCCGCCGAAGTCGATCTCCTGATCGGTGACGCATCGAAAGCCCGCGAGAAGCTCGGTTGGGTTCCCGAAGTCGGATTCCCCGAGCTCGTGCGAATGATGGTTCGCCACGATCTGAAGCGCGAGGCGATCAAGGCCGGTTTGCCGGTTCCGGAGTGATCAGCCCTCGATCAGGCGGTCGTTGAGCGCCTCGAATGTCGAGTCGGCATCGGGCACGACTCCGTTCGCGAGCAATCGACGGAGCGAGAGTCCGAAGAACACCAAGGCGGCGAGTGAACTCGTGACGAGCGCGATCTCGACGCGCAGGAAGAGATCGTCGGCGGCGAGCCAACACGTCAGCACGAAGACGAGCATCGACATCAGCCAGCCGATGCCGACGCGCGCATGACCGTGTAGTGCGATGACGGCCTGGGCGGTGCCGAGCGCAACCATGTACACGGCGCTACCGAGCGCGAGCATGG
>CAZLXB010000003.1:104916-118995 GCA_964563545.1 uncultured Bifidobacterium sp.
GCCTGGGCGGTGCCGAGCGCAACCATGTACACGGCGCTACCGAGCGCGAGCATGGTGAGGGTGCGTCGATCGAGTCCGCCGTCGTACATGAGGTCGAGAACCGGCGGGCCGAGTGCGAAGGACGCCACGGTTCCGAGGGCTCCCACGCCGATCACCACCGTCATGAGTCGCCGGAATCCGAGTCGGAATTCTCCGAGGTCACCACGCGCCGCGAGTCGGGCGAGGCGCGGTAGGAGCGCGGCCTGCACGGCCTGGAACAAGAACAACGGGACCCGCGAGAGCAAGACCCCGTTGCCGAAGTGAGTCACCTTCTCCGATTCGGAGGCCGAGGCGAGGACGTCTATGGCGATCGGCCCGGCGTTGACGAGCCCCGCACCCATCAACGAGCCGAGGAGCAGCCAACCGAGATTCGGAGTCACCTCCGACCAAGGCGCCTCCGGACCCGGTTCGGTGGCGAGTTGTCCGCGCAGCCCGACGATGATCACACCGCTGAGCGGTGACAGGGCGATGAGCATCGCGTAGGCGCCGACTTCCTCGACGCCGAGTTGCCACAGCACGATGCAGCCGATCACCCGCACGAGTCCGTCGGCGCCCATCACGATTCCGTACGCACCGAACCGTCCCTCACCCGAACAGATACCGCGCGCGAGATGGGTGGGTGCGTAGGTCGTGAAAGCGACGATCAGGCCGAGTGTCACGAGTCCGTAGCCCTCGAAGAACTCCCGGGTCGCGAGGCCGCTGAAAGCCGCCAGGATCATGATTACTGCACCGGCGATCAGCCCGCCGAGTGGCACGACTCGACGCACGATCGGTCGACCGCCGATTCCGAGGGCACGCCGATGAGCCAAGGCGCGACCCATTTCCTGTTCGAGGGGCAAGAAGAAGCCGGGGGCGAGAACGAAGGTCGCGAACCAGAGGGCCACGATCGGTTTGAAGTCGTCCTTCCCCAATGCCTCCTGGCCGACCTTGAAGAACGCGTAACTCGAGAGTCCGGCGATGAGGAGTCCTGCGCCCACGGCAAGAGTTCCCTCCGGGAGTGCAGGACGAGATTCGTCGCGGGCTTCGGTCGTCGTGTTCAAGCGTCGTCACGCTAGCGATATCGATCTTGTGAGGTCTCGCATTCATGCTGGTCATGCGGGGCGTCGACGGTGTGGCGACTCCATCGGGGCTGGTCAGACGGGTAGCCTCGGCGCATCGTGGAGTCATCAGCCACCAGTGCCGGTTCACCCTCTCCGGCTCCCCACCCGGCATCGCCCACCGGCTCGGCCTCGACGATGCCGGGGGTCGTTGCGACGGTCGTCGTCGGACCGCCGAGTCCGGATCTGGAGGTGACGCTGGCGGGGCTGGCGGCTCAGGACTACCCGGCGTTGCAGACCCTCGTTCTCGTGACCAACGACGACGACCTCGGGTCGATCTCGGAGCGGGTGAAGGCCGTTATTCCGCAGGCCCACGTTCGCGGCGTCGGGCGTGACGTCGGGTTCGGTGTCGCGGCCAATCAGGTTCTGAAGCTGGTCGAGGGCGATGGTGGCTTCTTCCTCGTCATGCACGACGACGTCGTTCTCGAACCGACAGCGGTGCGGTTGCTCGTGGAGGAGATGTTCAGGTCGAACGCCGGTGTGGCCGGACCCAAACTCATGGACTGGGACGAACCGCGGGTCCTGTCGTCGGTGGGCTTCGACGTCGACCGTTTCGGTGAACTCGACGACGGCCTCGAAGCACACGAGATCGATCAAGAGCAGCACGACGCGGTCCGCGACGTCTTCGCTCTGTCGTCGGCTTGCCTTCTCGTGCGCGCCGATCTCTTCCGACGACTGGGTGGATTCGAACCGAGTATCGACTTCCACGGTGAGAATCTCGACCTCTGTTGGCGAGCGCATCTCGCCGGAGCGCGGGTGTTGGTGGTGCCGGCCGCCGTGGCTCGTCACCATCGGCAGTTCGCTGATCGTCGTCCCGATCTGGTGAGTGACCACCAGGCCGAGACAAACCGAATCTCGACGGTGTTGTCGCTGACCGGCGCGGCGCGACTTCCGCTCGTGATTGTGGGAATCGCGATTCTCTCGGTCGCGTCGGCCGTCGTTGCGCTGGTGCGCGGCCGACCGCGCATCGCGGGAGGTCGTCTACTCGCCCCGCTGCTCGCACTCGGCGACGTGGTGTCGATTCTCCGTCGCCGTCGTGCCGTGCGACCGATTCGTGAAGTTCCCGATCGTGAAGTCGCCGATCTTCAAGTGTCAGGCAGCGTTCGCTGGGGTCGATTCGTCCGACACCGGCAGACGATCGACTCGACCGACTCCTCACCCTCGGTCGATCGCACGCCGCTCGCTCTGGCGGTCTCGGGCCTTCTCGTCGTGCTTCTGTTGCTCGGAGCACGACGCATCATCACCGATGGTGTCCGCCCGATCGGTGAGATGCTCCATGTCTCCGACTCGCCACTTGATCTGATCCGCTCGTACCTGTCGGGATGGTGGGACCGGGGACTCGGGGCCACCACCGCTCAGCCGACCGGTCTCGTTCTTCTCGGTCTGACCGGAATCGTCGGATTGGGCCAGATGGGATTCGTGCAGACGTTCGGCGTCGTTGCGTTGATCGCCGGTGGTTGGCTCGGAATGGCTCGGCTGGGCGGGGTCACCCGGAATCAGCGAGCTCGTCTGACGGCCGTCGTCGTGTACGCGGCGATTCCGCTTCCGTACGCGGCCGTGGCCGCCGGACGTCCGGCTTCACTCATCGCCTACGGAACTCTGCCGTGGGTGCTGCATCTCGGTTTGCGCTTCAGCGGACTCGGATCGCCGATCGTCGACGATGCCGATCGCGAATACGTCGAACATCCGCCGACCGCGCAGCGGGTCGTGTTGATCGCGAAGTTGACAGCGGTGGTCGCGGTGACCGCGGCCTTCGCTCCCTCGGCGGCGATCGTGACGCTGATTGCCCTGGCGCTCTTCTCTTTCGTCGGTCCGATCGCCGGTGGGTCGTGGCGCGCGGCCGGACTCGGGGTCGCGTCATCCGTGGTGGCCTTCACCGGTGCGATCGTTCTCAACTTGCCGTGGTCCCTACGTTGGATCGACGCCGATGGCTGGACCTCGGTGGTCGGGGCGAAGTCACTCGTGGAATCCGGTCGGGGCCTCACCGCGCTCTTGCGGTTCGATGTGGGCCCTTCCACGCTCGGCATGCTCATCGTCGCTGGTTACGTCCCGGTCGTGGTGTCGATCCTCGTGGCCCGACGTTGGCGATTCGCCTGGGCCCTGCGCGGCGCCGCGTTGGTGTCGGCCTTTTTGCTCCTCGCCGCAGTGTCCGATCGGCGTGATTCCCCGATTCGTCTGCCGGACGCGAGCATCTTGTTGGCGCCGGTCGCGGTCGGTATCGCGCTCGGCTGCCTGGCCCTCGTCATGTCGTTCGAACAGGACGTGCGGGGCGGCGGATTCGGTTTGCGTCAACCACTCGGGCTGATCGGTCTGTTGGCGCTGCCGGTGGCGTCGTTTCCGGTGGTGGCGTCGGCCGTCGACGGTGGCTGGAACCAATCGCAGGTGTCCCTCGTTGCGCAGATCGCCGAACTGCTTCCCGACGGGACGGAGGGAGGCGGATATCGAGTGCTCTATCTCGGTGATCCGGCGATCATCCCCGGCGCCGAACGCGAGGTCTCCGACGGTGTCGCCTACAACGTCGTGAACGGTGGCGCACTCGACATCGCCGACGGCTGGCCACTGCCCTCGGCTACCGAGCAGAGAGGTATGGACGAAGCCGTCGACGCTCTCGCCCGCCGGACGACGATTCGGGTCGGCCGTCTGGTCGCCCCGCTCGGTGTCCGCTACGTCGTGGTTCCAATCGTCGATCGCGTCCGGTCGGAGGCCGAATCGCCGGCGGCGCCCCCCGTCGGCCTCGTCGCGTCGCTCGGCGAACAACTCGACCTGCGCGCGGTCTACAGCCCGGCGAGCATGGTCGTCTACGAAAATCTGCAGTGGATTCCCACGTCCTCGATCCTGAGTCCGCCGGCGGCCGCCAGTCGGGAGGAAGGTGGAGCCTCATCTCTGATCGCCGCCGAACTCGGCGGTTCGCGCCCGGTGTTGTCGGGCTTCAGTGCCTGGAGTTCGACTTCGCAGACGATCGATGGTGGTGTTCTGCATCTCGGAGTTCCGTTCGACCGCCGGTGGCACGTACAAGTGGACGATCGCGAAGTGCCCGCCGCGGGTTCGTTCGGGTCGGTCATGGCCTTCGATCTCGGATCCGGGGGCAAGGTGAACCTCGAATACGACGCGCCATGGAGTCGGATCGGTTGGGTCGTTCTCCAAGTCGCACTCTGGATCGCGTTGCTCCTTGCGATCGTGCAACCTCGGCGGCGCACACGCGTCCACGAGCCCACTGCAGCCGTGATCGTTCTCGATCCTGAACCGACGCGCGCGGCATCCTCGGGTGGTCCGTCATGAAACGCCTCGTCGGCTTGCTCGCCGTCGTCCTCATGGCGATCGGTGCCGTCGCGGTGGCCGATCGCCATGCCGACTCCGAACCGCCCGTCTTCGCGTCGTCGTTACGTCCGGGAACTCCGCGGGTTCCCGACACCGACGGCACGATCAGCGCGACCTGGTTCTGCGGTGGAGTTCCGGCGCTAGGGATGAGCGAGAGCGGCGAATACGGCGGTGAAGTCGTGGTGACCAACCCGTCCGAACTGCCGGTTCGCGGATCGGTCACGGTGCTCTCGATCGACCAATCACCGTTGACGGTTCCGGTCGCCGTCGAGCCCCGCGATCAGACGGTCGTCGATCTCGACCAATTGCTGAAAGGCAACTACGTGAGTGCGGTGGTCGAAGTCGATCAACCCGGTGTCACGGTCGAACAACGTTCGCTCCACCCGGCTGGTGACGCGGTCAGCACCTGTGCCAACACGACATCGAGTGAGTGGTACGTGGCGGATGCATCGACCCCGCAGGGCTCGGATTCACGGCTGTTGATCTCGAATCCGTACCAGACTCCGGCCATCGTCGATATCGCCATCTCCACGTCGGCCGGCCCGCGGACTCCGAACGAACTCCAGGGCTATGTCGTTCCGCCGCAGTCGTTGCGCGTCGTGAATCTCGAAGAATCGGGCTTCCGGGACGAACCGGTGCTCGGTGTGAGTGTGGTGGCGAGCAGTGGCCGAATCATCGTGGCCAAGGATCAACACTTCCTGGGCGGAGGTCGACTCGGACATGTGACCAGCCTCGGTGCGTCGTCATTGGCCGATGAGTGGTGGTTCGCCGACGGCGAGAAGGGGTCCGGTGTCAGCGAACGTCTCGTGATGTTCAATCCCACCGATTCCGACATCGAGGTCGACGTCGTGATGCTCGGCGTCGCGAACTCGATCATCGACCCGACCACGCTCACGGTGCCCTCGCGCGAAGTGGTCGTGTTCGACACCGCCGGAATCGTCGGTCTTCCCGATGGACGACACGGCACCCTCGTGTCGACGTTGTCGGCCAGTTCGCTCGTCGTCGAGCGCGTTCTCACACGGCCGGCGGGAGATTCGATCTCGACGTCGGTTCTGCTCGGCGCTCAAGGAGAGGCGTTGTTGCCCGAGTGGTTCGTCTCGATCACGCCGAAAGTCGCTTTGGAAGGCGCTCTCGTCGTACTGAACGTCTCGCCCAATGTGGCCCGGGTCGCCGTCTTCAGCATCGGACCGGGTGGTCGCGAACCAGTGACCGGTCTGGAGGGACTCGAACTGGCGGCCAATGGGACGCTCTCGATCGACCTCGTCGATGCGATCAGTCAGGGCCGACCCGTGATCGTGGTCGGAGATCAGCCGATCCTCGTGGAGCGTCGACTCGAACGAAATACCTCGGGTAATGGTTTGGCGGCGGTTCTCGGTCTGCCGGAGAAGTCGTGATCAACCTATTGATCGCAGCGGCCATCGTCGCTGCCGTCTCGGTGGTGGCTTTGGTTGCAAGTCGGCGACGGGTCGACGATGCGCCTACCCAGCGCGCATGGCACGTGCCGAGTCAGGTCGACGTCGTCGACTTCGGGTCCGATGGCCGATCGGATCATTGGAGTGTCATCGTCTTCACGTCGTCGACCTGTCATGTGTGTCGCGACGTCGCCCACAAAGCCGACGCGCTGGCGAGTCGCCACGTGACCGTGCGGGAAGTCGAGTATTCGGCCGAGCGGGCATTGCACGAGAAATACCGCATCGATGCGGTACCGACGGTCCTCGTCGCCGATCATCTCGGAGTCGTGCACCGACACTTTCTCGGGCCGGTTTCGGCCACCGATCTGTGGGCGGCCGTGGCCGATGCACGCGAACCCGGGCGACCGCCCTCGGAAGGCGACTGCTCTAGTCGGTGAGCGTGGTCACGTCGGCGCGCGGTGTCGGCTCCCCGAGACCTTGCTGGACGAGACGACCCACTTCGGCGCCGTCGATGGTCTCGTGCTCGAGGAGTGCGGCGGCAACGAGATCGAGTCCGGCTCGGTGCTTGTTGAGCAATTCGATGGCCCGCTGTTCCTGCACGCGGAGAATCCGGTTGATCTCCTCGTCCATCGTGCGGGCAGTGTCGTCGCTGTATTCACGACCACCGGTCATGAGATCCTCGCCGAGGAATACTTGTTGCTGGCCGTGCCAAGCCATGGGACCGACCTTGTCGCTCATGCCCCATTCGCGGACCATGCGGCGGGCGAGTCCGGTCACGACCTCGAGATCGTTGGCGGCGCCAGTGGTCTGCTGACCGAACACCACTTGCTCGGCGACTCGACCACCGAGGGCCATGCAGATGCGATCCTCGATGTAATCGCGCGAGTAACTGTGACGCTCCTCGGGCAGGGTTTGGGTGACTCCCAGAGCCATACCGCGCGGAAGGATCGTGACCTTGTGGAGCGGATCACCATTCGGGAGGACGGCGGCGAGAACTGCGTGTCCACCTTCGTGATAGGCGGTCGTGCGCTTCTCCTCGGCCGACAGGATGAGCGAGTCGCGGCGAGCACCCATCATGATCCGGTCGCGCGCCGACTCGAAGTCGATGCGCTCGATCTGTGAGCTTCCGCGGCGAACTGCAAACAGGGCGGCTTCGTTCACCAAGTTGGCGAGGTCGGCACCACTCATGCCGGGTGTGCCCTTGGCCATGACTTCGAGATCGACGTCGGGACCCATGCGCTTGTCGCGGCTGTGGACCTTGAGGATCGCCAACCGCTCTTCGAACTCGGGGAGTGGAACGACGATCTGGCGGTCGAATCGACCCGGGCGGAGCAGCGCCGGATCGAGGATGTCGGGCCGGTTGGTCGCGGCCATGATGACGATTCCTTCGGATGTCTCGAAACCGTCCATCTCGGCGAGCATCTGGTTGAGGGTCTGTTCGCGTTCGTCGTTGCCGCCGCCCAGGCCCGCGCCACGCTTACGACCGATCGAATCGATCTCGTCGATGAAGATGATGGCGCGACCCATCTTGCGTGCCTGTTGGAAGAGATCGCGAACTCGACTCGCGCCCACGCCGACGAACATCTCCATGAAGTCCGATCCGGTGACGGACAAGAAGCCGACACCGGCCTCACCGGCCACGGCGCGAGCGAAGAGGGTCTTACCGGTGCCGGGCGGGCCGACGAGCAGGATGCCCTTGGGGACCCGGGCACCGATCTCCTTGAATCGCTCGGGCATGCGGAGGAAGTCGACGACTTCTTTGATCTCGGTCTTCACACCCTCGTAGCCGGCGACGTCGGCGAAGGTCGTGGAAGGTCGATCGGTGGTGTAGGCCTTGGCGCGACTGCGCCCGATCGACATGACATTGCCCATCTGACCCGAGGCTCGCCGATTCATCCACATGAGGAGTCCGAAGATCAAGAAGAACGGGAGCAGCAGTGGAATCAGGTTCATGAACCAGTTGGACTGCGGTGTGCTCGGCTGGAAGTCGACGTTCTTCTCGGTGAACATCGTGCGGTCGTTCTCGTTCGGGAAGCCGAGCGGCGCCGTGGTGGAGAATTCGCCGCCATCGGTGAACTTGCCCGTGATGCCGAGTGTCGTGTTGTTGAGTTTGACTTCGTCGACCTTGCCGGCTTGCACCTGGGTGATGAACTCGGCGAATCCGATCTTCTCGCGGTCCGGTCCGGGAAGGAGCTGGGGACCGAAGATCAGAATCAGGATGAGCGCGAGAAGAACCCACGGCGACCACTTGGGCATCGCCGGCCGACCGCTCGGGCGACCGTCGCCACGGTTCTCGGCCGACCTTCCGAGACGGCGTTTGTCCGGAGACGGTGACGGAGGGGGCGGCGGGGGAGGAGTGGGCTCACTCATGGACCCATGCTACGACCGGGGTGTCACGGGTCGTCCGGCGGAGCCCGGCTCGTCGGTATGAAAGTGGCTACTCCGGACGGGGCCCGGCCGAGATGCGGTGCTCGGTGCACCTATCCACCACGGGGCCGAGCCGCTCCCGTACCTTGTCGGCCATGCGTCGATGCACCCGAAACGGCTGTCGTGACCACGCCCGCCTGACCCTGACGTTCAACTACTCCACGTCGGTCATCTGGATCGATCGTCTGCTCGACGAACGTGAGCCAAGTTCCTACGAACTCTGCGAAACCCATTGGGGTCGTTTCAACGCGCCGAACGGATGGCGTCTCGAGGACCGCCGTCGGGTCGACGTCCTGCCGTTCGTTCACCGCCTCGCCGGCTGAGCCTTCGTGCGTCCGGCCGCCAACGAGGCCCGCTTCACCATCGGTGCCGCGGCGGTTCTCTGGATCGCTGCTTACGTCGCGGCTCTGCCACTGCAATCGGCGGTCGTTGCCGCTCTTGGTCAGAGTGGGAACGATCCCGATACCTGGCCCACATCGACCACGGCCGCGTCGGTGCTGTGTCTCTGGATCCCTTTCGTCGTGGGGCTCGTCGTTCTGAGTCGAAAGCATGGTGGATCGAGCTTTCGGGACGACTACCGACTGCGTTTTCGTTCGGTCGACCTCGTGGGCGTTCCGGTCGGGTTGGCCGCTCAACTCGTGTTGATTCCACTCCTGTACTGGCCTCTTTCGCAGTGGTTCCCCGGCACATTCGATTCCGACAAAGTCGAGGAACGCGCGACGCAACTCTGGGACCGGGCCCACGGTGGCTGGGTGGTGGTCCTCGTCGTCATCGTCGCCGTGGGTGCACCGTTGGTCGAGGAACTCGTGTACCGAGGTGTGGTCCAACAATCGCTCGAAGGTCGGTTGAACGACGCGGTCGCGCTGGTGATCTCGGCGGCCTTCTTCGCGGTCATCCACCTCCAACCCGTCGAGTTGCCCGGTCTCTTCGTGGCCGGCCTCGCGTTCGGACTCTGCTGGCAAAGGAGCGGTCGGATCGCGTGTCCGATGTTGGCTCACATGGCCTTCAACGTGGCCGGACTGGTGCTGGCCGCGCGCTGATGTCGCGGTGGCAGTATTGATCCCGTGCTGAACGATGATCCGGCGCCGACCGAACCCGACGTCGTTCCCGATCCGATCGACGTGATCGACGACGTCCCGACCGACGAGGCCGAGTCCCTTGCCGACACATCCGAACGTGTAGCGAATCGCTGGAACCCGTTCCGCGGTTGGGAGCGCCGACGAATCGTCGCGTTCTGGGTGCGCGTGGTCTTGGTCGGTGTGAGCACGATCATCGCGATCGAAGTCGTGCAACCGTCGTTGTTGTTCCGCAACTCGACGCCGACCGGCGGCGACATGGGTGCCCATGTGTGGGGTCCGGCCTACCTCCGCGACCACCTCCTGCCCTGGAAGCTCAACGGCTGGTCGATGGATTGGTACTCGGGTTTTCCGGTCTACCGCTTCTACATGGTCGTGCCGGCGCTGATGATCGTTCTTCTCGACGTGGTGCTTCCCTACGGCGTGGCTTTCAAGTTGGTCGCGGTCCTCGGGATCGTGACGCTGCCCCTTTGTTCGTGGGCGTTCGGTCGGCTCGCTCGTTTCGCGTATCCGATCCCCGAACTCTTCGCCGTGATCGGACTCGTGTACCTGCTCGACGAGAGTTACACGATCTATGGCGGCAACGTTGCCTCCACGATGGCCGGCGAGTTCTCGTTCTCGATCTCGCTGTCGTTCGCCATGCTGGCCTTTGGTTTCTTCGCCAACGGACTCGAAACCGGCCGTCACCGCGTCAAGGCCGCGATCTTCATGGCTTTGGCCGTTTTGTGCCACGGCATCGTCGCGATCTACGTGGCGGTCGGTTTGACTCTCATGGCGCTGCTGCGCCTCGATCGCTCGCGAGCTCGGTGGTTCCTGACCACGGCCGGCACGGGCGCCCTGTTGTCGGCGTTCTGGATCGTGCCGTTCCTCATGAACCACGCGTACATGACCGACATGAAATACAAGGGCGAACCGGGGAACGGCTCGTTCACGTCGTACTGGGGAATGTTCTTCGCCCTGCCTCCGTTCTGGAACATCTTCTTCACCGCACTCGCGGTCGTCGGTTTCGGCGTGTCTCTCGTCCGGCGGCACGTGATCGGAACCTGGCTCGGTGTCACGGGGATCGTCTTCGCGGTCTTCGTCTACCTGTTCAACGACAGCCTGCCGATCATCGGCCTGCTCTGGAATCCGAGACTGCTCCCGATGCTCAACATGTGCCGATATCTCTTGGCCGCGGTGGGTGTGGTGGAAATCGTGCGGGCACTGACCCGGTTGGCGATCTTCGAGCGATCCCGAGATGCAGAGGTCGATGACGACGTTCTGGAGCACACGACCTTCCGATCGGTCACGGCGGCCGCGGTGGTGTTCTTCGTCGCGACCCTCGCGGTGCTCGGCTTCCGCTTCCAGGTACTTCCACTCGGGAAAGTGGTCGACGAGGGTCAGGGTGCCGAGTACGCATGGGGGCCCTTCGAGACCAAGGCGAGCAACAAGGGTTTCGTCGACGGCTGGGCGCGATGGAACTTCAGCGGTTACGAGGGTCGGGCGGCGTACGGCGAGTATCACGACCTCGTCCAGCAGATGAAGTCGATCGGTGAAGACCGCGGCTGCGGTCGGGCGCTCTGGGAGAACTACAAGGAGAACGACAAGTACGGAACGACCATGGCGCTCATGTTGCTTCCGTTCTGGACCGACGGCTGCATCGGCTCGAGTGAGGGCCTCTTCTTCGAAGCCGCCGGTACCACGCCGTACCATTTCCTGGCCGCGGCCGCGATGTCGAAGCAGAGTTCCAATCCCGTGCGCGAGCTCCGGTACGTCGACAACGATGCAGCGGTCGGTATCGGATACCTACGCGCACTCGGAATCCGTTACTACATGGGCGTCACGACCGAGGCCATCACGGAGGCCGACCGGTTGGTCGAAAGCGGCGACCTCGACCTGATCGCGCAATCTGGCCCGTGGCGGATCTACCAGGTGAGCGGATCCGACATCGTCAGTCCGCTGGCGTTCGAGCCAGTCGTGGTCGAGGGTCGCCCGGGTGATCAACGTGAACGTTGGCTCGAACTCGGAACGAGTTGGCTCCAACAACCCGACGAGTGGAATGCGTTGCCGGCCGCCGATGGTCCGCCGGAGTGGCAACGTGTCGGAGTCTCGGTCGATCTGTCGCGTCGACAAGGCGAACCCGGTTCGGATTCGCGCCAGGTCGACATCGTCACTCCCGATCGACCGATCGAAGCCCGCCCGCAATCACCCGTGACGGTGTCGGCAGTCGAGATCGGCGAACAATCGGTGTCGTTCTCGGTTGATCGGGTCGGGGTGCCGATTCTCGTTCGCGTCAGTTACTTCCCCAACTGGAAAGTCGATGGTGCCCAAGGTCCGTACCGGGTCGCACCGAACATGATGGTCGTGGTGCCCACCGCGAACGACGTGAAACTCGAGTTCGGTTCGAGCAACATGGATCGCCTCGCCTACGTCCTCACCTTCATCGGTATCGGCGTGGTCGTGTCGATCTGGTGGCGTCGACGTCGCGACGAGAAGTCACACGTCCATCACTGATTGCGGATTTCGCAAAAATCACGCTCCTCGCAGGACAAATGTCGTCGAACGGGCAGTGAACACACGTCATCTCGCTGATCGTCGAGCGGTAGCGTGGTCAGTTGCCATGTCGACCACCGAATCCCTCGATCAGATCGTCAAGGCCTACGACATTCGTGGGACGGTGCCCGATCAACTCGACTCCGAGATCGCCCACGCGCTCGGCGTCGGCTTTGCAATGTTCGCCAAGTCGAAGGTGGCGATCGTGGCCCGTGACATGCGTCCGTCGGGGACCGAACTCGCCGAAGCCTTCGCGCGGGGGTTGATGGAACAAGGGGTCGACGTGATCGACCTCGGGTTGGCATCCACCGACCTTCTCTACTTCGCCGCCGGACGACTCGATGCTCCCGGAGCGATCTTCACCGCGTCGCACAACCCGGCCCAGTACAACGGAATCAAGTTCTGTCTGTCGGGCGCCCGGCCGGTCGGAGTCGACACCGGTCTTCTCGACATCAAACGGACGGCCGCCGAGGTCCTGGACGGACGGGGTCCGCGCCCGGCCGACCGAGGTGGGCGCACCACCGAGCGCGACATGCTGGCCGCCTTCGCCGACCATGTGGTGTCGTTCATCGACCCTGCGCAATTGCGCCCCATGCGGGTCGTGGCCGACACGGCCAATGGCATGGGTGGACTCGTGGTTCCGGCCGTCTTCGAACGTCTCCCGCGCCTCGAACTCGAGGTCATGTACGCCGAACTCGACGGCACGTTCCCCAACCATCCGGCCGATCCTCTGCAGTCGGCCAACCAGCGCGACCTCCAGGCGCGGGTCACCGCGGGCGGTTTCGACATCGGTCTTGCTTTCGACGGTGACGCCGATCGGGTCTTCGTGGTCGATGAGGAAGGTCGCGGACTCTCGGGGTCCACGACCACGGCCGTCCTCGCACGTGCGATGTTGCGCAAGCATCCGGGGGCCACGATCCTGCACAACCTGATCTGCAGCCGCGCCGTTCCCGAGGTCGTGCGGGAGAACGGGGGAGTCCCGGTTCGCACCAAGGTCGGTCATTCCTACATCAAGCAGCAGATGGCCGAGACCGGAGCCGTGTTCGGTGGCGAACACTCGGCGCACTACTACTTCGCCGACAACTATCGGGCCGACAGCGGTCTCATCGCGACGATGCTCATGCTCGAAGAGTTGTCGCGATCCGAGATCCGATTGTCCGAACTTCGCCGGCCGTTCGAGCGGTATTCGTCGAGCGGCGAGATCAACACGCAGGTCGCGAGCCCGACGGCGGTGATCGAGGCGGTCTCGACCAAGTACGAGGGCTTCGCCCAGGATCGGCTCGACGGGCTGACGGTCGACTGCGGCTCGTGGTGGTTCAACCTGCGTCCCTCGAACACCGAACCGCTGCTTCGCCTGAACCTCGAAGCTCCCACTCGCGAAGAATGCGACGACAAGGTCGCCGAGGTCCTCGTCGCCATCACGGCGGTTTGACGACATCCCCCCGACCAACGACCATGTGTGCTGAAGTGTGAGAGCACGAGCCGACGAAAGTAACGACATGCCCCTCGATCCCGATCTCCTCACCGTCCTGGCCTGTCCGGTCGACCACGGTCCGCTGCACGTCTTCGACGACGAGAACTGCATCTACAACCCCCGTCTCCACCGCCGGTACACGATCCGCGAAGGAATCGCCGTCATGCTCGTGGACGAATCGGAAATCGTGACCGATGCCGAGCACGAGCGTCTGAACGCCCGCATCGCCAAGGGCGAGGGTCGCACGACCGGCCCGGCCCGCTGACCCATCGCCCAACCCGTCCCATCGCCCCCGTTCACTCAAGGAGTCACCATGTCCATCGCCGCTCGCAAGGACTACCGAGTTGCCGATCTGTCCATGGCCCCGTTCGGCCGCAAGGAGATCCATCTCGCCGAGCACGAAATGCCCGGTCTGCGCGCGCTGCGCAAGGAATACGGTCCGCAGAAGCCGTTGAAGGGTGCGCGTATCTCCGGTTCGCTGCACATGACGATCCAGACCGCGGTGCTCATCGAGACCCTCGTCGAACTCGGCGCCGAGGTCCGCTGGGCCTCGTGCAACATCTTCTCCACCCAGGATCACGCGGCCGCAGCGGTGGTCGTGGGACCGACCGGTTCGGTGGACGACCCGCAGGGCGTACCCGTTTTCGCATGGAAGGGTGAGACGCTCGAGGAGTACTGGTGGTGCACCGAGCAGATGATGACGT
>CAZLXB010000004.1:0-37771 GCA_964563545.1 uncultured Bifidobacterium sp.
TTAAGCACGCCGCCAGCGTTCGTCCTGAGCCAGGATCAAACTCTCCGTCAAGAACGTGCCCCGGGCCCGAAGGTCCGAGAAGCGTCCGTGGCGAGAGCGAGACTCCACGAGGGGGAATACCCAAGTGTTGCCGAGTCCCGATCCGCTCGACCGGCTATGCCGGCCATTGATTTGTTTTGACGACCGGGCGAACCCGGCCATCGATGAATTGACAGACAGCCTCCAGCAACCCCGCGAGGGGCCACCGTGACTGCCCGCACTGGCGTTCAGTCTTCTCTTCCGTTTTCAAGGAGCTGAAAGCTCTGGCACGCAGGTCTCCCGAGGGATCACCTGGTGGTGCCGCCGCCCTCCGACCGTGAACGGCCTACAGGGGCGAGGGGCAAATCTAGCGACCGGCCCCGGGAGCGTCAACCTGCCCCGACGGGAATTTTCGGGACTTTTCCCGCCCCACGGCGGTTCCCGAGTCGGGCTCGGTCAGTTCCCGAGTCGGACCAAGTGGTGCTGGGTCTTGCCTCGTCGAAGAAGAAGGTAGCGGCCGTGCAGTCGGGTGACATCGGCCAGTGACGTCGATTCGTCGATGACCGAACCATTGACGCGGAAACCCTTCTGTCCGAGCGTGCGTCGGGCGTCGCTGTTCGAGGTCGCGAGTCCGGTCGAGACGAGGAGTCCGATCACATCGACGAGCGCCGACGCGTCGCACACGGAGTTGGGCACTTCACGCGCCACTGCGTCGAGCGCGGACGCCGATGCTTGCGAAGGATCGCCTCCGAAGAGGACATCGGCCGCTTCCGCCGCGGCCGCTTCGGCTTCCACTCCATGCACCATCGCGGTGACGTCGTGCGCCAACGCTCGTTGCGCGACGCGCTTCTCGGGAGACGCACGATGCTCGGTCACGATCGCCGAGACGTCATCGATCGGACGCAGAGTGAGCTGCATCAGGAAGCGCTCGACGTCTTCATCGGGCAACTGGATCCAGTACTGACGGAACTGATACGGGCTCGTCTTCTCCGGATCGAGCCACAGAGCTCCGTGCACCGACTTGCCCATCTTTTGTCCGTCACTTCGCGTGAGGAGCGGCCAGGTGAGTCCGAAAGCCGGGCGCGCGTGCCGACGGCGAATGAGTTCGATGCCAGCGGTGATGTTGCCCCACTGATCGGAGCCACCCATCTGCATCTCGACGTTCTGCGCATCGCAGAGGTAACGGAAGTCGTTGGCCTGCAGGAGCATGTACGAGAACTCGGTGTAGGAGATTCCGTGCTCGCTCTCCATCCGCGCTCGCACCGACTCCTTTGCCACCATCTGGTTCACGGTGAAGTGCTTGCCGACGTCACGCAAGAAGTCGAGCGCGCTCATCGGTGCGGTCCAGTCGGCGTTGTCGACGAGGCGCGCCGCATGTGGGCCGTCGAAATCGAGAATCTTCTCGAGTTGGCGCTTCACACACGCGACGTTGTGCGAAAGAGTCTCTCGGTCGAGAAGGTTGCGCTCTTCACTGCGTCCACCCGGGTCGCCCACCATGCCGGTTGCGCCACCGGCGAGAACCACGGGATCGTGTCCGGCCAACTGGAACCGGCGCAGCATCACCTGACCGAGAAGGTTGCCCGCGTGCAGGGAATCGGCGGTCGGATCGAATCCCACGTACACGCTGATCGGCCCCGATTCGAGTCGGTCGGCGAGGGCGCGACGATCGGTCGAATCATGGATGAGTCCGCGGGCGTCGAGATCGGCGAGCAACGACATGTCTCCATTCTCTCACCCCGACCACCGTGAGCAGGGGGATTATGGTGACGCCGTGGCGGACGTCCGCGAGACCCTGAAGATCCA
This sequence comes from uncultured Bifidobacterium sp., assembly GCA_964563545.1. GTDB lineage: Bacteria > Actinomycetota > Acidimicrobiia > Acidimicrobiales > Ilumatobacteraceae > Casp-actino8. Next base: position 1,822 of record CAZLXB010000004.1, read on the forward strand.
AGCGGCAGCGTGTCGTCGCCTCGGTTCGATCCAGTATGCGGATCTCCTCGATGCCCTCGTCGACGATCACCGGCGCGGTGGGCCCATCGTCGAGTTGTTGGCCGGTCGTTCGGATCGACCTCTTCACGACGCACTCCCCTTGCGGCTGCTCGGAGCTCTTCACCATGCGGCTCTCGTCGGTCGCGCTCCCGAGTTGGCCGCACGTTTCCCGTCGTGTGGAGGCGACGGCGCTCCCATCGACCTCGACACCATGTATCGAGTCGTGGAACGTCAGCGCGACGACATCGAGGACGGACTGCGTCGCGGAGTCCAGACGAACGAAGTCGGGCGTGCGGTGTGCCATCTGGCGATCGCGAACTGGCTGCCGACGATCGGCGTCGACGAGTTCGACTGGTGGGAAGTCGGAGCGAGTGCCGGACTCAACCTGTCGTTCGACCAGTACGCGGCCGACACCGGCCGTGGAGTGCTCGGCTGCGAGGGATCGACACTCACCTTCCCGTCGTCGACGTTCGTGACCACTCCTCCGGTGGGGATCAGCGCAAGATGCGCATCGCGTCGCGGCTGCGACCCCGAGCCGATCGATCTCGAAACGGATGCCGTTCGTCTGGAGTCGTTCGTCTGGCCCGATCAGACCACGAGGCGGGCGCGCCTTCTCGCCGCTATTGCGATCACTCGACCCCTTCGGCACGTCATCGATCGCGCGAGCGCCGACGATTGGATCACCACGCGCTTGTCCGACCCATCCGTCCGGCCCGCCGTGATCTTTCACTCCATCGTGTGGCAGTACATGGCTCCCGAGGTGCAGACGAGATTCCGAGAGACGATCGCCGCCGCGGGTCGAGAAGGAAGGAGCATCGTGTGGGCGCGGATGGAGCCGGCTGGGGTGACCGCCGATCTACGAGCGGACGTCTGGTCGAACGGTGTCGTGTCACGACATCACCTCGCCGATGTCGGGTACCACGGCCAGGACTTCACCTGGCTCGGTCGGCGTCTCAGCGGCTGAGGGCGACCTTCACGAGATCCGGGATCGGCGCCGGGCGCTGTGAAACGGGATCGATGCTCACGTAGGTGATGAGAGCCTCGAACTTCGTCTCCCCGGCGACCTCTCCGACGATCGCCACGTCGAAACTCGTGTTACCCCACCGGGCGACCCGGGCCTCGGCGTCGATCGTGTCGCCGAAACGCACCGGGCTCGTCCAGGTGAGTTCGGTCTTTTTCAACATGAAGTCGAAGCCGATCGCATGGAGATCGGTGGTCGTTCCGGCGGCACGGAGTTCGTCGGCCAGCGCGACCCGCGTCCACGAGTCGACGACGTCGTCGCAATACACGAAATAGTTCGCGTTGAACACCACCCGCTGCATGTCGCATTCGCCGTAGCGAACCCGAATGGATTGGCGGTAGCCCATGTTCAGTTCGACTCGATCGCCTTGGTCACGAACTCGGTGACTCCATTGGCGATCGACTGCACGGCCACGGCGGCGAGGATCATTCCGGCCACCCGGGCGAGAAGCAGGATGCCGGTCGGGCGCAACACCCGTTGCAGGAATCCGCTGAATCGCAAGGCGACCAGCGACACGAACAACGCCACGGCGATACCAGCCAGGACCGTGAGCCACTCACCGGCTCCCTCGGTGCGACTGAAAAAGACGATCGTGGCGACGATGGAGCCGGGACCGGCGAGCAGTGGGGTGCCGAGCGGAACCATGGCGATCGAGGTGCGCTGCTCGGGCGTTGCCTCCGCGTAACCGTCCTCCCCCGTGCCCCGGCCGTAGAGCAGCTGAAGCGCAACGAGGAGCAACAAGAGCCCACCGGATACCTGCAGTGCCGGAACCGACACCTTGAGGTAGTCGAGAACGGTCTGTCCGAAGAGGGCGAAAATGGAGATGACGAGGAAGGCCGTCGCCGTGGCGAGATACGCCGCACGATGCCGCTCCTTGTTCGACAGTCGTCGCGTGACGGCGAGGAAGATCGGGGTGTTGCCCGGCGGATCGAGGATGACGAGCATCGTCACCACGACCTCGCCGAAGAGACGCGAATTCACTGCTGCGCCCAGGCTTTCATGGCCGCTTGGAGGCGGAGCATCTGCTCGGCCACCGGCTTGGGTCCGGCCCCACCACGCGTGGTGCGTCGACGCACACCGACACCAGGGGCGACGAGGGCGGCGGCTTTCTCGCCGAGCATCGGTTCGGCGCGCACGAGATCGACGAGAGATCCCTCCCCGGCGAGCGAACGACGTACGAGCGCGCCGACGATCGCGTGCGCATCGCGGAATGGGGTACCCCCCTGCACGAGGAACTCGGCGAGGTCGGTTGCGGCCATGACTGGCGCGTCGGCCGCCGCCTGCATGCGACCCGGCACGAAGCGCGCGGTGGCGATCATTCCGGTGAGCGCCGAGAGGGCCAGCGAGACCTGATCGACCGCATCGAACAACGGCTCCTTGTCCTCCTGCAGATCGCGGTTGTAGGCCAACGGCAAGCCCTTGAGGACGACGAGTAGGCCCGTGAGCGACCCCACGACTCGGCCTGTCTTGCCCCGCGCGAGTTCGGCGATATCGGCGTTCTTCTTCTGCGGGAGCATGGACGACCCGGTGGCGTACGCATCGTCCAGCACCGCGAATCCGAATTCCTCGCTCGTCCACAACACCCACTCTTCTCCCAAGCGGGACAGATGAACGGCGGTGAGCGACAACGCGAAGAGGATCTCGGCCACGAAATCACGGTCGCTCACGGCATCGAGCGAGTTGTCGAAGGCCTTTTGGAAACCCAGGTCGGCGGCCGTGAACTCGGGATCGAGTGGTAACGACGAACCGGCGAGAGCACCCGCACCGAGGGGTGACACGTCGAGTCGCCGACCGGCGTCGTGCAGACGCTCGATGTCGCGCCCGAACGACCAACAATGGGCCATCAGATGATGGGCAAGCAGAACCGGCTGCGCGCGTTGGACATGCGTGTAACCCGGCAGGTACAGACCGTCGTCGCCGACACCGGCCTCCTTGGCGCGGGCGAGTAGCACCTCTTGCAGCGAGACGATCCGGGCGACGATCTCGGGGATCGTCCGCTTGCACCAGAGACGAAGTCCAGTGACCGATTGATCGTTGCGGCTCCGGCCGGTGTGGAGCTTCGCTCCGGCCGATCCGGCGATCTCGGTCACTCGTCGTTCGACGGCGGTGTGGATGTCTTCATCGGAGTCGACGAAAACGAAATCTCCCGCCGCCATCTCCTCTTCGACCCGGGTCAGAGCGGCCAGAATCGCGTCGCCCTCGTTCGACGAGATGATGCCCGCGTGTGCGAGTCCACGAACGTGCGACTTCGAACAGGCGATGTCTTCGCGCCACAGACGGCGGTCAAAGGGCAGACTCGCGGTGTACGCCATCAGTTCGTCGGCCGGACCGGACGCGAAACGACCATGCCAGAGAGTCTTGCCGTCGCTCACCGTCCACCGCCTCTGCTCGCCGCGATTCCCGACAACTCCCGTAGATGAGCGGCGAGTTTGGATCCTCCGATGGCCTCATCGGCGATGCAAAAGATCGTGTCGTCACCGGCCACCGTTCCGATGAGACCCTTGAGTCCACTGCGATCGAGCGCGGATGCAACGACGTGGGCACATCCCGGGGGCGTGCGTACGACGACCATCGGTCCACTGCTCTTGACTTCGGCCACCCACTCGCCCATCACCCGACGAAGTTGATCCTCGGGCGCGAGCCGCGCCGGCGCGAACTCGGGTATCGCGTAGACCGATTCACCACCGGGCACGCGCACCTTCACGGCCCCGAGATCCTCGAGGTCTCGCGACACCGTCGCCTGAGTGGCCACGATTCCCGACTTGCCCAACAACTTCACGAGTTGGGGCTGATTGGTCACGGAGTGTTTGCCGATGAGTTCGGCGATCTTCTGCTGACGTTGGGTCTTGGCGGCCATCACCGAACTCCCATCAGATAGGCCAGAGCGCCACGCGCCGAATGCAAGCGGTTGTGTCCCTGGCGAATGACACGACTCGACGGCCCGTCGATCACCGCCGCCGCGACCTCGAGACCCCGATAGGCGGGCAAGCAATGCATGAAGATCGCCCCGGAAGCGGCCCGGGCCATCAACTCGGGCGTGACCGTGTAACGCCCGAAGATCCGGATGCGTTCGGCTTTCTCCGACTCCTGCCCCATCGACACCCACGTATCGGTGTGCACCGCGTGCGCACCATGCACCGCATCGACCGGGTCGGTCGATGCCTGAACGGAACGCGCACCCAATGACGTGAACCGGGCGATCTCGCCGTCGCTCACCTGATAACCCGCCGGACCGGCGAACCGTAGGTGGGCACCGAGAATCGAGCAGACCTCGCCGAGTGAACGAGCGACGTTGTTGTAGTCACCGACCCAGGCGACGATTCGATCTTCGAGAGTGCCGAACTCCTCGACCATCGTGAGCGCGTCGGCCAATCCCTGCAGCGGGTGCGAATGGTCGGAGAGCATGTTGACGACCGGCACGTCACACACGTTTGCGAGACGTTCGACCACCGAGTGCGAGAACACGCGGGCGGCGACAACCGCGTGATACCCGGCGAGGATGCGACCGATGTCCTCGACCGGTTCACGCGTATCGAAGCCGACTTCTTCGCCGCGTGTGTACACGGGGTGCCCACCGAGTTCGACCACTGCGATCTCCATGCTGTGACGGGTCCGGTTGGAGGGTTTTTCGAAGATGAGCGCAGCTCCGCGTCCGTCGAGGGGACGACCGAGTGAAGCCACCGGACGACGCGCGAGATCGAGGACCGCCCCCACTCCTTGCGCGCCGAGGTCAGTGATGTCGAGGAGATTCACGCTCCGACTCCTTCGGCGAGGACTCCCGCGATGATCGCCACGGCTTCGTCGATCTGCTCGATCGTGGTGGTGATGGGTGGAGCGAGGCGTAACGACGTGGCATTGACCGCGTTGGTGACGAGGCCGCGCTCGAGCAGAGCGGTGAACACCGCTCTGGCATCCCGGCCCGGGCCCAGTTCGGCGGCCCGCAACAGACCCTGACCACGGACGGTCACGACTCCGTCGACGGCGGTGAGCTTCCGGGCGAGATATTCGCCCTTCTCATGCGCAAGTTTCGGGGCGTCGATGCGCCGCATCTCGGCGATGACGGCCGAGATCGCCGCTCCGGCCAGAGCCGTACCGCTGTACGTGGAACCGTGGTCGCCCGGTTGGAACACCGCGGCGACCTCACGGCGGGCCCACGCCGCGCCCACCGGGAATCCGTTGCCGATTCCCTTGGCCATCGTCACGACATCGGGCGCGATACCGGCGTGCTGGAAACCGAACCAGTGTCCGGTACGTGCGAATCCGGTCTGGACTTCGTCGATCATCATGAGGAGACCGCGCTCGTCGCACAGTCGACGAATACCCCGCAAGTATTCGGGTGAGGCCGGAATGACACCGCCCTCACCTTGCACCGTCTCGATGAGAACGGCGGCGACCGATGGATCGATGGCCGCTTCGAGCGATTCGAGATCGCCGTAGGGAACGTGTCGGAAGCCTTCGGGCATCGGCTGGAAGGGTTCGTGCTTGGCCGGCTGTCCGGTGGCGGCGAGCGCGGCCAGGGTGCGCCCGTGGAAACTTCCGAGCGCACTCACCACCGCGAACCGCCCTCGCCCGCCGAACTTGCGCGCGAGTTTGATCGCGACTTCGTTCGCCTCGGCGCCGCTGTTGCACAAGAAGACCTGCCCGTGCCGACCACTCGCCTCGAACAACAATTCGTTGAGCGCGACTGCGGCCTTGGTAGCCGCCGGGTTGGCGAAGAAATTGCTCACGTGCGACAAGGTGTTGATCTGTTGCGTGACGGCGGCGGCGATCGCCGGATTGCTGTGTCCGAGGGATACCACGGCGATACCGGACAGAAAATCGAGATAGCGCTTGCCGTCCACGTCCCAGAGTTCGGTCCCGAGTCCGCGTTCGAACATCACGGCCGGCGCGCCGAAGACCGGCATGAACGGGCAGTGATCGATTCCGGTGGTGGCGAACTGGTGACTGCTCACGACTTACCCTCCGAGCGCTTGAAGGTGGACTCCACCATGGTCCCGACTCCCGCATCGGTGAAGAGTTCGAGGAGCAGGACGTGCGGGATACGTCCATCGAGGATGTGCGCCCGCTTCACGCCGTTGCGGACGGCGTGCACACAGCTCTCGACCTTGGGGATCATCCCACCGGCGATCGTGCCATCGGCCATGAGTGCATCGAGTTCGTCCGGATTGGTCTGCCGAATGAGACTCGACGGGTCGTCCACCTTGCGGCGCAGACCTTCGATGTCGGTGAGGTACACGAGCTTCTCGGCTCCGAGAGCCTCAGCGATCGCTCCGGCCACGGTGTCGGCGTTGATGTTGTAGGGCTGCCCCTCGGCATCGGTGCCGATGGTGGCCACGACGGGCACGAACTCGTCGTCGAGCAGGCCGGTGAGGATTCCTGGATTGATGCGCTTCACATCGCCCACGAATCCGAGCTCGGGATCGCGTGCCTCGGCGGTGATGAGCGACGCATCCTCACCGCTCACACCCACGGCGAAGCGGCCGTGCACGTTGATGGCGGCGACGATCTGTGGATTCACCTGACCGATGAGGACCATGCGCGCGATGTCGACGGTTTCGGCGTCGGTCACGCGCAAGCCGTTGCGGAACTCGGTGGTCTTGCCCAGCCGGTTCATGAGATCGCTGATCTGCGGACCACCACCGTGAACGACGACCGGCCGCAGGCCGACGAGGCGCATGAGGACGATGTCCTGCGCGAAGAGAGCCAGGGCGTCGCTTTCGGTGGCACCGGCGAGTGCATTGCCGCCGTACTTGACGACGACGACCTTGCCGGCGAACCGACGGATATAGGGCAACGCCTCGACGAGGACATCGGCGCGCTGGAGCGGATCGATGCCGGCCATCACGGATACACCCCCACGGATGTGAGTCCCGATGTCTCGGGCAGACCCAGGGCCACGTTCATCGCCTGCACTGCACCACCCGAGGCTCCCTTGCAGAGGTTGTCGAGTGCGCTGATCACGATCACGTTGCCAGTGCGCGAATCGAATCGTGCCGTGATGTGAACGGCATTCGATCCGAGCGTGGCCTTGGTGGATGGAGATTCGGCCCGCACCACGATGAAAGGTTCGCCGCGATACGCGGTCGCCAGCACGTCGAGAAGCGATTCGGACGTCACCCCCGCCGTCGGCCGCGCGTAACAAGTCGCGAGGATGCCACGGTTCAACGGAACGAGGTGAGGCGTGAAGAGCACCGTCGCGCCGATCTGCTCCTCCATCTCGGGGGTGTGGCGATGGTTCACCAACCCGTAGGCGTTCATGTCTTCGTCGACCGTGCAGAAGAGGTTCGTGTGTTTGGGCGCCCGTCCGGCACCCGACACACCACTTGCGGCATCGACGATCACGCCCGACGTCTCGACGAGTCCGGCGTCCACGAGCGGCGCCAACGCGAGCGTGGCCGCGGTGACGTAGCAACCGGGGGTAGCGATCAGATTCGCACCGGGCAGAGCGGACCGGTACCGCTCCGGCAGTCCATACACCGCGTCCGCGAGCAGGGCCGGGTGAGTGTGGTCGAATCCGTAGTACTCCGGATAGGCGCTGAAATTCTTGAGTCGGTAGGCGGCCGAGAGGTCGAGCACACAGCCCACTCGACCCACGAGTTCGGGAACGAGTTCGAGGCTCGCCTCGTGGGGCAGACCGAGAAAAACTGCATCGAGGCCATGGCAGGCCGTGGGGTCGTTCTCCGAAAAACGAAGGTCCCCGTAACGCGCGGCCAGGCTCGGATAGAGCGAGGCGATGGGTGTGCCGGCTTGCGAATCACCGCTTGCCGATACGACCTCGACATCGGGGTGAAGGGCGAGAATACGGAGCAGTTCGGCGCCGGTGTAGCCGGAGGCTCCGAGGACGGCGACGCGCTTTTTCGTGGACGGTGAGGACACGACGCATGATCATACGGACTACTGAATGGGAATACAATCACCCCTCCGCAATCCTTGTTGACCCACCGACCGCGGACGCTCCTGCCAACATGGTCGGGTGAACCGCCCGTCCGGCTTCCCCCTGCCCTCCACCAAGGGCCGGCTGCTCGTGGCCGCCCCTCCCCTGGCCGACGGCAACTTCGATCGGACCGTTGTTTACGTGCTCGAACACAACGAAGGAGGGGCCCTCGGGGTGGTCCTGAACCGGCGTAGCGAGGATCTCGACATCGAGTTCGACTCGTGGTCGCACCTCATCGCTCCACCAGCCGAACTCTTCACGGGCGGGCCGGTCGAGACGAACGCCCTGATCGCACTCGGCCGCTTCGTCGACGATCAGGGTCGACCTTCGGCCGAGCCGGTCGATCTCGACAGCGACCCACTCGTCCTCGACCCGATGCCGTCGGCGATTCGCATCTTCATCGGATACGCCGGATGGGGTGCGCAACAACTCGACGGAGAGTTGGAGATGGGTGCGTGGATCGTCGTTCCCTTCGAGGTCGACGACGTCTTTTGTGCCGAGCCCGATGATCTGTGGCGATCGGTTCTACGCCGCCAGCCCGGTCGTATGGCGTGGCTCGCCGACTGCCCCGCGGACGTTCTCTCGAACTGAAGGCGTGACGCGAGGATCCGGTGCGATTTCTTCACCCGGGAGGTGAAAGTTCGTCACCAGAAAAACGGAAGGTCTCGGACGTCGATGCGCCCCAAAGTCCACCGATTCATCCAGTGACTAACAGTATTCGCTAACTTTTCCTCAGTGTCCACGACCACGAAGACGTCCAGTGAGCTCATTCTCGAGAGCGCCCGAGCCGAACTGGCCAAGAGCGGGATTCTCGGCCTGCGAGTTGCCGAGGTGGCCCGCGGAGCCCATTGCTCGATCACGAACATCTACCGCTACTTCGGCGATCGTGACGGCCTTCTGGCCCGAGTTCTCGGCGACATGTACGAGGAATTCACCGCTGGAGCAGTTGCCGGCTACGTGGCCCGCTTCGAGGGTCGCTCGGACGTGACCGTGGATGAGTTGGCCCGGGCGATCCCTCTGCCGACCTCCGACGACTCGATCGATGTCCAAGAGTTCCGACTTCAGATCCTGGCCGCGGCCACCGAGAATCATCAGCTCAAATCGCGCCTCCAAGACATCACCCGCAAACGGGCCTCGGCTTGGATGAATGGAGTCGAGATACTCCGGTCCCGGATGGCCCCCGGCGAGGAGTTCGACGAGCGAGTTTTCTTCCTGATGCTCGCCAATCACATGCCGTACTACAACTACCTCCTTGGCGACATGGGAGCGACCGAGGAACAGTTCCAGCAGTTCCTGGCCGACAAACTCCGCGCCCAGCCGCAACCACACCCCTAGGGGCAGCGCCGCTCAGCCGCGCAATTGGGCGTTGAGTTTGGTGGCAGCGGCGATGCACTTGTCGCGCACGCCCGCCACATCGGCATCGGTCAGCGTTCGGTCAGTGGCCTGTAGACGCAGTCGATAGGCCAGGCTTCGGCTGTCGCCTCCCCCGTCGGACCGGTACACATCGAAGAGTTCGATCGACACCAGTAGCGAACCGGCTGCTTGCCGGAGCGCCTTTTCGATCTTCTCGGCGGTCACATCGGCCGGCACGGTGAAAGCGAGGTCGAAGTCGGATGACGGGTACTTGGACGTCGGCTTCCACTGGGCCACCTTGGGTTCGGTGCGTAGAAGGATCGTCAGGTTCACTTCCAACACGGCCACTCGTTCGGTCACGCCGTACGCGTCGAGAACGTCGGGGTGGATCTCGCCGACCACGCCAATCACGTCCTTGCCGGCCGACAACGTTGCCGATCGCGTCGGATGCAGCCCCGCCGGTACGACCGATTGATCGAGCCGCGCTCCCCAACCCATGGCTGACACGAGTTCGCGCCACATGCCGACCGCCGCCGGCGCCTCGGCCCCGGAGATCACGACCCCCAATGCTTCGTACTCGGCCGGAAGAACATCGCCACTCGGCGGATACACGTGTCCGATCTCGAAGAACCCGATGTTGGTCCGTCGATGTGATTCGTTGAAGGCGATCGCTTTCAGGAGACCAGGGCGCAGCGATGTGCGCAACACGTCGTCACCGACGACCAGCGGGTTCACGAGACGTACTGCATCGGGCGCGAGTCCGGCTCGATCGAGATCGCCGTCGGAGAGAAAAGGATGAGGCATGGCCTCGTCGAGACCGAGCCCGAGGAGGATCTCGCGAACCTGGCGCCGTCGCTGCTGTACCGCCGAGAGACCGCCGGGCTGAGTCGACTTGGGCACCGTTCGCCCGAGGTTGTCGTACCCGAACAGACGAGCGACCTCCTCGACGATGTCGATCTCGAGCGTGCAGTCGGGCCGCCACGACGGAACCGACACCTTCACTGCACCACCCGATTCCTCGGCCATGAATCCGATCGGTGCGAGAGTCTTCACGATCTCGGCGGCGGTGAAGGCACGACCGAGAAGGGCACCCACTCGCTCGGGGCGGACATCGATCGACGTCGCCACCGGCATGGAATCGGCTCGGACATCGACGAAGCCATCGTGCACGACGAGGTCCGGACAGGTGAGGCGCAACAATTCCACGAATCGCGCCACCGAGGACTCGATCCCGAGCGGATCGATACCACGTTCGTTACGCGCCGACGCCTCGCTCCGCAGTCCGAGACGCTGTACCGACTTCATGATCCCGATCGGTTCGAAATACGCGGCTTCGAGGGCGACCGTCGTGGTGGTCGCGCTGATCTCGGTGTTCTGGCCGCCCATGATGCCGGCGATACCGATCGGGCGGTCGGTCGCGTCGCAGATGAGAAGGTCGTCGGAGGTCAGTGCCCGCTCGACACCGTCGAGGGTGACCATCGACTCGCCATCGCGGGCCACCCGCACTCGGAACCCTCCACCACCCAGCGTCGCGAAGTCGTAGGCGTGATTGGGCTGGTTGGTCTCGAGCATCACGTAATTGCTCACGTCGACCACGTTGTTGATCGGACGCATCCCGGCCGCCGACAGACGACTCTTCATCCAGTCGGGTGATTCGGCGATACGAACACCACCGATGATCAGACTCGTGAAACGCGGACAACGATCGGTGGCCACGATCTCGACCGTCGCGCTGCTGGCCGCTCCGGACGAATCGACCCGGCCCGACGGCACCCGGAGTGGCACGCCGAAACGAGCCGATAGGTCTCGCGCCACTCCGACGTGCCCGAAGGCATCGGGGCGGTTGCGCAGAACATCGAGGTCGTACACCGTCTCCTCGGCCAACCCGAGAGCTCGTCCGTAGGGAACGCCGAGCGCGGTGTCGGGATCCATGATGAGGATTCCGGAGTGGTCGTCACCGAGACCCAACTCGCGCGCCGAACAGCACATGCCCTCACTCGGAATGCCGACGATCGGTTTGGTCTCGATGAGTCGTCCATCGGGCATCAGGGTTCCGGGTGTGGCCCACGGAATCACATCACCGGGTTGCATGTTGAACGCTCCACACCACACGTGATGTTCCTGACCGTCACCGATGTCGAGGAACACTCGGTGAACCTTGGCCGCATCAGGGTGGCGTTCGGTCTTGATCACGCGCGCCGTGATCACACCGGCGACGGTCGCCCCGACTCTGTCGACTGACTCGACCGCGAGTCCGACGTCGGAGAGCGTGTGGGCGACGAGGTCGACGTCGTCGGGGATGTCGACGAGTTCTTTCAACCAGGAGTGGACGACCTTCATACTTCCTCAGAACTGCTCGATGAACCGAAGGTCGTTGGTGTACATCTCACGAACGTCGCCGACTCCGTGACGTTCCTTGGCCATGCGATCGATACCGAATCCGAAGGCGAAGCCACTCCACTCCTCGGGGTCGAGACCACCGGCGCGCAAGACGTTCGGGTGCACCATGCCGCATCCACCCAATTCGAGCCAGTCACCCTTGGGCGTGCGGATGTCGAATTCGGCCGAAGGTTCGGTGAACGGGAAGTAGGACGGGCGCAAACGGCTTCCGAACTCGGTTCCGAAGAAGGCCTTGGTGAAGGCCTCGATCGTTCCGGCGAGATCGGCGAGTGTGATGCCACGGTCGATCACCAGCCCCTCGATCTGATGGAAGACCGCGAGATGGGTGGCGTCAGTGGTTTCGTTGCGGAACACTCGTCCGGGCATGACCATGTAGATCGGGGGTTCGATCTCCTGCATGACCCGGATCTGAACCGGCGAGGTGTGCGTGCGCAGAACGGTGCTGCCGGGCGATCCGTGATCCACGTAGAACGTGTCGTGCATGCTTCGCGCCGGGTGGGAAGGCGGCATGTTGAGAGCTTCGAAGTTGTACCAGTCGGTCTCGACCTCGGGCCCTTCGGCGATCTGGAATCCGAGTCCGACGAAGACGTCCTCGAGGCGTTGCCAGGCCTGGGTCACGATGTGCGCACGCCCACGCCCGGATGCTCGATAGTGCTCGGTCAGATCGATTGCCTCGGCCGCGAGTTGTCGGTTGCGTTCACTGCGCCCGAGATCCGCCATCCGTTCGGCAAGAACCGACTCCACGCGCGTCACGGCGAGATTGAGCGCCGCGCCGGCCTCCTTTTTTTCGTCGACGGTCGCCAGTCGACCCAGACCCGCCTTGAGCAAGGCAAGGGCACCCTTCTTGCCCAGCAATTCGGCATCGAGGCGACGCAGGTCGTCCACCGTCGTTGCAGCGGCGATGCTCGCCTCGGCGGCGACTCGGGCGGCTTCGATATCGGCGATCATGACCGATTCACGGTACCCGAGGGCGCGCGACGCTGACGAGCAACTTCGAAGCACAGGATCGTGCCGGCCATGGCCGCATTCAGACTCTCGGCGCGTCCGACGTGTGGGATCGAGACCCACTCGTCGATCGGCGCGTCCGTCGGCAGACCATGGGCCTCGTGTCCGATCACGAGGCCGACACGGGTGGTCAGATCCACGTGTGTGAAGTCGTTGCCCTGATGCGACGACGTTCCGATGATCCGGAGCCCCTTGGTCCGGAGTTCCTCGAGTCCGGCGATCTCGATGATCGGCAGATGAAACACCGCACCGGCCGACGATCGAACGACCTTGGGACTCGTCGGATCGACCGAACCCGGGGTGATGGCGAGAGCATCGGCCCCGGCCGCCTCGGCCGACCTCATGAGGGTGCCGAGGTTGCCCGGGTCGGCGAGACCGTGAGCGACCACGACGAATGTCGCCCGATCCAGAACCTCGATGTTCGCTCGCGGTCGACGGGCGATGGCGACGACACCGCGCGGTGCCTCGGTGTCAGCAACCTTCTCCAGCACACCGTCGGCGAGAAGGTGCACGACCCCTGCGCCGGCCACCGGGTCGGCCCCCGGTGCCACGAACTGACACTCGATCTCGAGCCCGGCACGAACGGCTTCGGCCACGAGAGTCGGGCCGTCGATCACGAGGACACCTTCCTCGAGACGCGCACTGCGGCGCCCCACGAGGCGCCGCAGTCGTTGAACGTGCTGATTGCTTAGGCTCAGCCCGGAACTCAGAGACATCTCCTCCGAGTCGGCGATCAGCCGAGGGCGGCCTTGGCGGTGGCCACCAACTTCGAGAAGGCGGCCGGATCCGTCACGGCGAGGTCGGCGAGGATCTTGCGATCGACTTCCACACCGGCCGCATTCAGACCGGCGATGAACCGGCTGTACGACATGTCGTTCAGCCGGCATGCCGCATTGATGCGCTGGATCCAGAGGCGGCGGAACTCGCCCTTCTTGGCCCGGCGGTCGCGGAACGCGTACTGTCCCGACTTCATCACCTGTTCGTTGGCGGCGCGCACCGAACGGCTCTTGTTGCCGTAATAACCCTTGGCGCGCTCCAGAACCTGGCGACGCTTCTTCTTTGCTCCAACGGCTCTCTTCACCCTGGCCATCGGGACTCCCTTCTCTCTACGAAACTTTCCGTGAACTGACTACGACGTGTGTTGAACGATGGCGAGACGACTCAGCGCTCACCGAGCAGGCGCTTGATCTTCTTCTCGTCACCCGAGTGGACATCGACCATGCCGTCGAGGCGGCGGGTACGGGTCGAGGGCTTCTTCTCGAAGAGGTGTTGGCGGTTCTGCTGCAGACGGCGGAGCTTGCCGGTTCCGGTCTTACGGAAACGCTTGGCGGCTGTCTTGCTGGTCTTCATCTTCGGCATGTTGGATTCCTTACTCGCTTGTTTCGGGTGCTGATTGCTCGGCTTCGGCGGACTCTCCACCATCGGCCTTCGGGCCGGCCGAACTGCTCTTCTTGGTCGACTTCTTCTCGGGAATGAGCACCAAGGTCATGTTGCGTCCCTCGAGTCGGGCTTGGGTCTCCACCTTGGCGATGGCCCCCACCTGCTCGATCACGCCGTCGAGGATCTTGCTGCCGAGTTCCGGGTGGGCCATTTCACGCCCACGGAACTGGAGGGTCACCTTGACCTTGTGTCCTTCTTCGAGGAATTGCTGCACGTGGCGAACCTTGGTGTCGAAGTCGCCCTTGCCGATCTTGGGTCGGAACTTGACTTCCTTCACCGTGATGTGGGCGGTCTTCTTACGGGCTTCACGCGCGCGCTGCGATTCCTCGTAGCGGAACTTGCCGTAGTCCATGATGCGACACACCGGCGGCGTGGCGAGCGGTGCGACTTCGACGAGGTCGAGGTCGATCTCCTGAGCCAGCGCCAAAGCTTCCGGGAGGGTCTTGATCCCCACCTGGGAGCCGTCGGGGCCGATCACCCTCACTTCGCGGGCGCGGATGCGCTCGTTGTAGCGGGGTTCGTTCTGCGGCGTTGCTATGGCTGTTCACTCCTGTGCAATGGGCTTGCCTCCCATGTGAGTCGGATAGGACGCGACGCGAACCCAATCCGACAGGAGCCCAGGGCGCCTGCGCTTCATGACCCGGACGCACCACAGGTGGCCGGGTGGGGGAACTCCCCACTTCGCCTCAGTTGTGCCCTGTAGGGTAACCGCCCCGCAAGGAAAATCCGATGGATGAGACCGAGTTCGACCAGCAAATAGAGGATTCGATGGAGGCTCTGGCCGAGGCCCGAGCCCGACTCGCCGAGGTTCCGGCCGAAGTCGTCGTGGTCAACCACGCCATGGGTCTGTACGAACTGGCGGCCATCCACCTGACCTCGGCCCCGGCCAATCTCGGCGCCGCCGCTCTGGCCATCGACGCCCTTGCGTGTCTGGTCGAGGGTCTCGGCGAGCGGATCGGCCCCGATCAGGCCGTTCTGTCCGACGCTCTCTCGAACATCAGGATCGCTTTCGTCCAGGTGAAGGGCTCGGCCGACTGACTCGGCCGGTCGGCGCCACATCCACACCTTCGGCGGCGAGGAGCCGGGCTTGCTCGGCTTCATGACCCGGAACGAGTCGGCCGGAGGCGTTCACCACTCGCCACCACGGCAGATCGAGTTCGGCGGATCGTTCGGACAGGATCCGACCCACGAGACGCGACTGGCGAGAATGTCCAGCAGTGTCGGCAACCTCACCGTAGGAGACGACTTCGCCTTCCTCCAGTGCCATCAGCACCGCGACGATGTCGGCCTCACGTTGCCGAGATCGCGAAGGCCTCTGGTCGTCCGAACTTCTCACGAATCTCACATTCGACCGTGGCCCCGACGGCGATCGAACGCGAACCGTCGGCGATCTCGGCACAATGGAACATCACTTCGGTGCCGTCGTCGATTCGGATCCGACCGAGCCCCACGTGGGCGTCGAACGCGGACACGACGGCGCGCATGTCAGGCCACGATCTTGGCGATCGGGATCTCGAGCAGATCCGAGGCGCCCGCATCTTTCAACGCGGGGATCAGCGTGTTGATCGAACGCTTCTCGACCACCGATTCCACCGCGAATCCACCGCCGGCCAGTTCGCTGATGGTCGGTGACTTCGCCGACGGGAGAACGGCCAGAACGCGCGCCAGATCATCCGGACCGACGTTGAGTTTCACGAGCACCTTGCCGCGCGCGTCGAGCGTGCCGAGCAGGAGTGTCATCAGCTGATTCATGGCGTGGCGCTTGGCGGCGTCGGCGTGCGCGACTGGATTGGCGATCATCTCGGTGTAACTCACGAGCATGGTGTCGATCACGCGGAGTCCAGCTGCCCGCAGGGCACGACCGGTCTCGGTGATGTCCACGATGCAGTCGGCGATATCGGGAATCTTGGCCTCTGACGCTCCGTAGGAGAGCCGGACATCGGCGCGAATACCTCGACTCGCGAAGAACCGTTCGGTGAGTCCGGGGTATTCGGTACTCACCCGCACTCCTTGGGGCAGATCCGCCACCGATGTTGCGGGACTGTCTCCGGCCACGGCCACGACGACCTTCACCGGATCACTCGTCGCCTTCGAATACCGGAGTTCACCGAGACTCTCGACCGAGCTCTGCGTCTCCTCGACCCAATCTCGACCGGTGATACCGATGTCGAAGAGACCCTCGGCCACGTATTGCGGAATCTCTTGCGGGCGAAGGATGCGAACATCGGCGATCCGCGGATCGTCGATCGTGGCCTTGTAATCGACACTCGACGAACGCCGAATGGGAAGATCGGCCGCCTCGAAGAGGTCGAAGGTCGCCTTCTCGAGCGAACCCTTGGGGAGGACGAGCCGTAGCACGCCCCGAACGCTATCGCTGCGGGATCAGTGGTCGGTCGGGGTTTCGGCGAGCAACCTCAGTGCATGCGGGAGCACGTCGATGATCGCGTTGAGTTGTTCGACACAACCCTTGGGTGAACCGGGCGTATTGCAGATGATCGCCTGCCCGCGAATACCGACGATCCCGCGCGAGAGTCGGCCGAGCGGGCTCACGAGCCGCATGGCCTCGGCCAGACCCGGGGCTTCACGCTCGATCACCCGACGCGTCCCCTCGGGCGTCTGGTCACGGGGCGCGAAACCGGTTCCACCGGTGCTCACGACGAGTCCGGCGAATCCAGCACAGAGTCGGGTGAGCGACGCCGCGACCTCGTCGGTGCCGTCGGCGGTGAGCGCCCGCTCCACCACCGTGAAACCGGCGGCCTCCAGAGCCGTCGCCAGCGCGGCACCTGATGCATCGACGCGGGTCCCGTGCACGACGCCATCGCTCACGGTGAGCACCTTGGCCGCGAGTTCCGACGTCATGTTTGGCGACGGTATCTGATCATGACCATGCCATCGGTGTCGTGTTGGTGAGGGAGAACGCAAAAACCATGACCGAACTCCCGCCAGCGGTCGTCGAGCGTCGGAAGCCCTTCAGCAGAGCGTCCCACCACATCGAACCCGGACGGGACGCGGTGGTCGATCGATTCGGCGGCCAGAACGGTGCACACGCTGTAGACGAGAAAACCCCCGGGTCGAACGAGTGGCGCGCAACCGTCGACGATCGCCGTCTGGAGTCGGACGAGATCGTCGACATCGGATTCGCGAATACGCCAGCGCGCGTCGGCTCGCCGTCTCAATGCGCCGAGGCCGGAGCAGGGAGCGTCGATCAGAACCCGATCGAATGTCTGCGGAGCGAAACACGGTCGCGCTCCATCGGCCACCACCACCGGAACGGACGCGCCGAGTGATGACGCATTGGCCCGCACGAGACCGGCTCGAGCGAGGTTTCGATCGGCGCCGAAGACCCGGGCGCCCGTCCCGGCGAGACCCGTACTCTTGCCGCCCGGCCCCGCGCACGCGTCGAGAACCATCTCGCCGACTCGAGCTCCGACCGCTTCGACCACCCATTGGCTCGCCGCGTCCTGGACGTAGCCATCGGCGCGCTTGGTCACCGGGGGCGGCGTGTTCATGCACTCGAGCATGGGGTCGGCGTCAGGTCCGAGTTCGCGACGAAGTCGATCGACGATCCACGGCGGATAGCTCAGCCGCGTCGCGTCGTCGGGCCAGATCATCGGCGTGGTCGACACCCGTCGGAGGACGGCGTTCACGAATCCTCGCTTGCTGCGCGGTGCGAGATCGACGGTCGCCGAGACGGCCGCGTGTGCCGCGACTCCCCCGAAAGCGAGTTGGTAGGCGCCCAGGCGCAGGATCCGTCGGATCGCGTCGTCGGGTTCGGTCGTCACGAAGCGATCGACGAGGGCGTCGCACGCGCGCCTCATGCGGGTCGTGCCGTACACGAGATCGGTCGCGAAGCGTCGATCCTCGATCGAGAGCGACGAGGCCGTGAGCATCTTGCCGAGCAGCAGATTCGCGTACGCACCCTCGTCGTCGATGCGACGCAATGCTTCGAGCGCCAACTGCCGCGCGGTCGTCGTCGATCCGGACATCAGCCGAACGCGCGCCCGTGCGGCCGACTGCCGTTCGCCCAGTCGCGCCCGTTCATCGGCGCCTTGCCTTCGGGCTGGACCGAGACGAGTTCGAGTGCACGGTCGGCGCATCCGACCAGAACGCGTCCACCCTCGACCACGCAATCTCCCGGGGGGAGGGTCTCATCGGTCATGGTCACCCGATGCACCTTCAAGCGACGACCGTCGAACGTGCACCACGCGCCACCGACTCGCACCTGAGCCGCCACCCGACGCGCTTGGCTCCGCCAGTCGATGCGGAGATCATCGGTCGAGATCTTGGCCGCGTACGTGACCTCACCCACTTGTGGCGCGACCGTCGGCAACCCCCGACGCAATGCGTCGACGAGGAGTCCGATCCCATCGCGCACGAGGTCGTGACGAAGGTCGTCGAGCGTTGCGTCCTCGCGGATGGGGCGAGTCGCCACGGCCATCACGCCGCCGGTGTCGAGCCCTTCCTCGATCTGCATGAGGCACACGCCGGTTTCGGAATCGCCCGCCAACAACGCGCGTTCCACCGGTGCTGCGCCACGCCATCGCGGGAGCAGAGAAAAGTGGAGGTTCACCATGGGAACCTTCTCCAGAACATGGGGCTTGATGAGAGCGCCGAAGGCCACGACGACGCCGAGTTCAACCGGTGGGTCGAGGGCGAGGACATCGTCCACCGAATGGGACACGGCGAGGCCGAGGTCGCCGGCCGTGCGCTTGACCGGACTGGGCGATGTTTCACCACCTCGTCCGCGCCGCTTGTCGGGCCGGGTGACGACGAGGGCGATGTCGTGTCCGGCGGCGTGCACCGCACGCAGGACCTCGGACGCGAGTTCTGGAGTGCCGAGAAATGCGATCCGACGAACCGGGCCCGAGGGAAGGGGCGCCAGCGTCACGTCACTCGGCTCGCAGACGACGTGGTGCGGCGACTCCCGAGGCCTGCTCGACGAGTCGCTTGTACTCGGCGAGAGCCTCTTTGCGCTGTTCGGGCTGCATCCGATCGAACATCAAGACACCGTTCAGGTGATCG
Organism: uncultured Bifidobacterium sp.; assembly: GCA_964563545.1. GTDB lineage: Bacteria > Actinomycetota > Acidimicrobiia > Acidimicrobiales > Ilumatobacteraceae > Casp-actino8. The sequence goes on from CAZLXB010000004.1 coordinate 21,036, forward strand.
AGTTCGTGTTGGAAGAGACGGGCCTCGAGTTCGTCGGCCTCGATCTCGATCTCGTTGCCATCCATGTCGAGACCGCGCATCAACACCGTCTTGGGGCGAGTCATCTCGACGAACAAGCCGGGAATCGACAGGCAGCCCTCGTCGTACACCCACTCGCCGTCGGACTCGACGATCACCGGGTTGATCACGACCATCGGCTCATCGTCCATGTCCCAGACGAAGATCTGCCGTTGGATTCCGACCTGAGGCGCCGCCAGCCCGATGCCGGAATCGCTCCCGTACAACGTGTCGAACATCTCGTCGACGATCCGGGCCACCTTGCCATCGATGTCGGTCACCATTGCCGCCTTGGACGCGAGCACCGGGTCACCGAAGGTCCGGATCTGATAAGCCATGAGATGAGGCTACTTGCACGATGTCGCACTACTTCGACAACGACCCGACGGTCGACTCCGATCGCAAGACGGTGAGCGTGACCATCGCCGGAGACGCCTTCGAGTTCGACACCGACACCGGGGTCTTCTCGCACGGCCGCCTCGATGCCGGTACCAAGATCCTCCTGAACGACGCGCCGCCACCGGCGACCGAGGGCCATCTCCTCGACATAGGTTGCGGAGCCGGACCCATTGCGTTGTCACTCGCCCGGCGTTCACCGCGGGCTCGGATCTGGGCCGTCGACGTCAACGAGCGGGCACTGAGTCTCGTTCGCGACAACGCAAAACGGCTCGACCTCACCAACCTCACCGCCGCTCGACCACAAGACGTTCCGGACGACATCGCATTCGACACCATCTGGAGCAATCCCCCGATCAAGGTCGGCAAGGACGAGCTGCATTCGATTCTCGATCTCTGGCTCCCGCGGCTGAGCGCCCATGGCACCGCCGTTCTCGTGGTCAACAAGCACCTCGGTAGCGATTCACTCGCCGCCTGGCTCGAGCGCAAGGGGTGGACGGTTCGTCGTCTCGGCTCGCGACGCGGCTACCGCCTCCTTCAGGTCGAGACGAATCGCTGATCAGAGGCGCGGCGGATCGACGACGAGTCGAATCTTGGCTTGCGGGGGCCAAGGTGTCGCTGCACACGCGTCCGCCAACGTTTCGACGTCGGCCGCCCGCAAGAGATGGACGTCGCCTGACCGAGACGTCCGCACTCCGTCATTGAGGCCGACGAGCCGCGCGAACTCGTCAGAACCCGGCCCCTCGGCCACCGCCAACGCGCCAAAGGGTGGAAGCGACATGTCGAGTCGACGCTGGCGTTCGCTCGTCGCGAACGCCGTCAAGTCCACGTCAGCCACCGCCCGCACCACAGGATGATCGGGAAGGGCCGTCTGTACGACGATCTTGCCGCCACCACTGCGCGGCCCCACGAGGCGTGCGGCACGCACCACGAGCGCGAGGGCTTGCTCGTTGGCCCGATATCGGGGCGCGAGTAACTCCGAATCGAAATCGAGGAAGACGACGGTGTCGACGCGGCGAACCCGGTGGAGGACGGCCTCGGTTCCCACGAAGACATCGGCGGCGCGATCGTCGAAACCCTCGGGAGTCGCTCCGGTCACCTCCATCACCGGTCGGTGCGCGGCTTCCTCGAGCTCGAAACGGAGTCGACCCGTTCCCGGTCGCACCCGGGCGAGGGCCGACGACGAACATTCGGCGCACACCCGGGGCCGAGTTCGCCCACAGGAACGACAGTCGAGTCGTCCTTCTTCCTCTTCGGCCATCGGGCCGCCGCACTCTTCGCAACGAACGAGCGCTCGACAACTCCGACATGCGAGCAGACGAGCCTGACCCTTGGAGTTCACGACGCACACGACACGACGCGAGTGTTCGTGCAGTTCGGCGATGAGCTCCGACGAGACGAGACTGCGTTTCCACGGTTCGACCTCGTGTCGGTCGACCACCTCGATGGCGGGCCAGGCCGCGCGCTCACGTTCGCGTTCGGGAGCGATGACGCGATGCCCTTCGCTCACCACCACGGTCGGGGCCGGCGAGACGGCCACGAATACCGCCCCCCGTCGGTGGGCGCGTTCGATGAGAACGTCACGTGCGTGCCAACTGGGCGACCGCTCTTCCTGCAGAGCTTCGTCGTGCTCGTCGAGAACCATGGCCACCGACAGATCGGGACACGGTGCGAAAGCCGCCGCCCGACCACCGATCACGACATCGACCCCACCGCGCGCTTTGGCCCAGTCGTCGGGCATGAGGGCCACGCTGACGCCGGCCCGATCGAGACGGTGCGCGATGACCCGAGCCCCCTCGACTGATGGACACACGACGAGCGTCGGACCGTGCTTGGCTGCCGAAAGAACGGCCGGAAGCTGATCGACGGTCGGCGGTAGCCGCAACACTCCCCCGCCGTCGGCGATGATCGACGTCGTCGCCGGCGACGACGGTTCGGCGAGAACTTTCGTGCGCCGGGGTGTGGCCGGACGATTGACGACCACTTGGGGCGATGCGGTGACGAGGAAGGGCCGAAGACGTTTGGCCCCCCAACGCCACGCCGCCCACTCGCACAAGCCCAGCACTTCCTCATCGGGCCCGAGACCACTCGACTTCACGATGCTCTTCAAACCGGCCACTGCCGGCGCGTCCGAGACGTCGGCGACGACCCATGCACCGACCCGGCGACCGTGAAGAGGGACCCGGACGCGCGATCCGACGACGACGTCGGCGAACTCGTCGGGAACGATGTAATCGAAGGTCTTGTCGAGTCCCGTCACATCGGGAACGACTCGGACGACTCGGTTCAGAGGACCTCTCAGAGGCCGAGAGCCGAGGAGAAGTCGGCCAACCGCGACAAGGACTCCCATTCGAACTCGGGAAGTTCGCGTCCGAAGTGCCCGTAGGCGGCGGTCTTCTGGTAGATCGGCCGCTTCAACTTCAGATCACGCACGATGGCCGCCGGGCGAAGATCGAACACTTTGCGCACGGCAGCTTCGATCTTCTCCGTGGCGACCTTCTCGGTTCCGAAGGTCTCGACGAGGATGCTGACCGGGTGAGCCATACCGATCGCGTAGGCCACCTGGACCTCACAGCGATCGGCCGCGCCCGACGCGACGACGTGCTTGGCCACCCAGCGCGCGGCATACGCGGCCGAACGATCGACCTTGCTCGGGTCCTTACCGCTGAACGCGCCACCTCCGTGCCGACCCATACCACCGTAGGTGTCCACGATGATCTTGCGACCGGTGAGTCCGGTGTCGGCATGCGGACCACCGAGCACGAACTTGCCGGTCGGGTTCACGAAGACCGAGTAGTCGTCATTGGCGAACTGCGCCGGAATGACCGGACGAATCACCTGCTCGATCAGGTCGGGCCGGATCACGGTGTCGCGATCGACTCCGTCGTGATGCTGAGTCGATACCAAGACCGTACGCAGACGCACCGGACGACCGTCCTCGTAGTCGAAGGTCACCTGAGTCTTGCCGTCGGGGCGGAGATAAGGAATCTGTCCGGATTTACGCGCGTCGGTGAGACGTTCGGCGAGTCGGTGCGCGAGATGGATCGGCAACGGCATGAGAGACGGCGTTTCGTTGCACGCGTAGCCGAACATCATCCCCTGGTCTCCCGCGCCTTGGAGATCAAGATCGTCGCTGCCCGAACGCGAGCGAACTTCTTCGGATCGATCGACGCCTTGCGCGATGTCGGGGCTCTGCGCGTCGAGGGCCACGAGGACTCCACATGTCTTGGCGTCGAAACCGAAATCGGCGTTGTCGTAACCGATGCCCTTGATCACCTTGCGGGCGATCTCGGGAATCTCGACGTACTCGTCGGTCGAGATCTCACCCGACACCAGACATAGTCCGGTCGTGACGAGCGTTTCGCAGGCCACGCGAGCGTGCGGATCCTTGGCGAGGATCGCGTCCAGAACCGCGTCCGAGATCTGGTCGGCCATCTTGTCGGGGTGACCTTCGGTCACACTCTCGGAAGTGAATGTCCAGTGTCGGCTCATGAGGGCTCCGTGTCGCGATGATTCGGTCAGCCGAGAAGGCCGACCACGATGTCGAGCAACGCCCGGGCGACATCCCGCTTGTCACTCAACGGATGCGACTCTAGAGCCTCACCAGGTCGCAGAAAGGTAACCGCGTTGGTGTCGTGCTGGAAGCCCACACCCGGTTGGCTCACATCGTTGGCCACGATCAGATCGAGGTTCTTGCGCTCCAATTTCGACTGCGCATTGGCGACCAGATCGCTCGTTTCGGCGGCGAAGCCCACCAGGATCTGGCCCGGGCGCTTGCTTGCCCCCAGTCCGGCGAGGATGTCGGGTGTCGGCTCGAGACGAACCTCGGGCACACCATCGTTCTTCTTGATCTTGCCCGGCGCACATGCGACCGGTCGGAAGTCGGCCACGGCCGCAGCCATGACGATGACATCGGCCGAACCCTTCACTCCATCGAGGGCTCGCTGCATCTGAGCCGCAGTCTCGACGCACACCGGCTCGACACCGGGAGGCAGCGGAAGTTCGACGGTGGTCACGAGGGTGACCCGCGCCCCGCGTCGAACTGCTTCGGCGGCGACTGCGTAACCCTGCTTCCCGCTCGACCGGTTGGCGATCACACGAACGGCGTCGATGGGCTCACGGGTGCCCCCGGCGGTCACGACGACGTGACGACCTTCGAGATCGCGCGGTCCGAGAACCGACTCCACCGCAGCGACGATCGATTCCGGACCCGCGAGGCGACCCTTGCCCGAGTCGCCTCCGGCGAGACGTCCCGATTCGGGTTCGACGACGTGCACACCGCGGTGACGAAGCAGCGCGATGTTGTCCTGAACGGACGGGTGTTCCCACATCTCGGTATGCATGGCCGGACACACCACCACCGGCGCCCGGGTCGCGATCAACACATTCGTGAGGAGATCGGTGGAGAGGCCGTGAGCGTAGGCACCGAGCAGTCGCGCGGTGGCCGGCGCCACCAACACGAGATCGGCCGACTGGCCGAGGCGAGTGTGCGGGATCGGAGATTCCTCGTCCCACAACGACGACTGGACAGGCTCACTCGCCAGCGCGGACAAGGTGGTGCGGCCGATGAAATGCTCGGCCCCTTTGGTCATCACCGGGACGACGTGCGCCCCCGCATCGACGAGTCGGCGGCAGACCTCCACGACCTTGTACGCGGCGATACCGCCGCACACCCCGAGAACGATCGTCTTCCCTGCAACGGGAGACACGGTGTCAGGCGTCGCTGTCATCGGCGTCGTCGACGCCGCCCGATGAAGACTCGAGGATCTGCGCATCAGCGAGAGCAGCGGCCTCGGCGGCCTCCCGCTCGCGCACTTCGTCACCCGAAATCCGGACGATCTTGTCGGCGGCGATCTCTTCGAAGCTCAGGCTGAGGAGCTTGCGCAACGACGGCACCTGCGGCGGAATCGTCCGCTGATTCACGGCGCCGAGGTAGTAGTCCTGGAGTTGACGTGAACGCTGGGCGGCGAGGGTGACCAATTCGAACTTGGAGTCGACCTTGGAGAGCAGAACCTCGAGGGGCGGGTTCGTCATGGAGTCGTCAGCGGTCGGCATAGGCGTTAAAGGCTAGCCCCGGCCTCCCGCTTTGCGACGGGCCGCGACCAGGCGGAGCATCTCGTCGACCGTGGCCTCGAGGTTGTCGTTGACCACGACGTGGTCAGCCATGGCTCGACCGATCGGTTCTTCCTCCTCGGCCTTGCGCAGGCGCTCGAGAACCTTGTCGTCGGGGTCTCCCCGGCCGATCAGGCGTCGGCGTTGTTCGTCACGTGAGGGAGGCAGGACGAAGATGAGGAGTGCCTCGGGATGGCGGACCTTCACCTGCTGGGCGCCATCGACTTCGATCTCGAGGACGAGATCCCGATTCGACGTCGGATCCGGAACGGGTGTGCCGTAGTAATTACCGAGGAACTCGGTCCACTCGAGGAATCCTCCCCGCGCCACGTGTTCTTCGAATGCGCTCCGCGTGACATAGACGTAAGCGTCGTCACGCTCACCGGGACGCTGACTCCGTGTCGTCCACGAACGACTGAGCAACAAAGAGGGGTCGCGTCGTACCAGTTCGTCGACGATCGTGCCCTTGCCCACGCCACCGGGGCCGGACACGACGATGATCAGCGGTGCTGAACCGGCGGGAGGAGCGGGGTCGACCCGCTCACTCACTTGGCCAGATGTTCGAGCAGAGCCTTCTTCTGCTGCGCCCCGAGACCCTGGATTTTGCGGTTGTCGGCGATGCCGACTTCCTCCATGATCTTGCGCGCCTTGACCTTCCCGAGTCCGGGGAGGCTTTCGAGAAGCGAGACGACCTTCAACTTGCCGACGTTGGGGTCGGACGAGCTGAGGGCGTCAGCGACGGTGAGTGTGCCCTGCTTCAGCTTCACCTTGATCTCCGCGCGGGCGGCGCGGGCCTCGGCTGCCTTGGCGAGCGCTGCCGCACGCTGTTCCGGTGTGAGTTGCGGAGGTGTTGCCATGCGCGAACCCTACTCCCCTGCTGGGAAGGGGTTGGTGGATACCGTCGTTATGGTCATCGGTCGGAGACCGGGCCGAGGTCGGCCAGACGAGTGATACCTCGACTGGTCGCCCAGCGGTCGAGATCCCGGGCCACCTTGTGGGTCGCCCGGGGGTCGGCAAACGTGGCCGTCCCCACCTGGACGGCCCGGGCTCCGACCCGCAGGAGATCGGCCGCGCTGACGGCGTCGACGACTCCCCCGACGCCCACGATCGGGAGATCCGGGAACTGGGAGTGCACGTCGTGGACGGCCCGTACCGCCATCGGATGGATCACCCGCCCCGACACACCACCACCCCCATTGCCGAGAACCGGACGTCCCGAGTGCGGGTCGAGGACCAAGCCCACCACCGTATTGATGAGGGTCACCGCCTCGGCTCCGGCGGCCGCGACCGCGCCCGCGACCTCGACCAGGCGGTCGGTGTTGGGGCTGAGCTTGGCCCACAGGGGAAGGCCGGCGACCCGACAGGCCCGGATGACGTCGGCCGAGACACCGGCATCGTGGGCGAAGATCCCTCGGCGCCCCTCGAGGTTCGGGCACGAGAGGTTCACCTCCACGGCCACGATGCGCTCGGCACCCGGCCGACTCGCGCAACCGGCCGCCACGGCGGCCGCGGCCTCACCGAACTCGTCGATCGTTCGCCCCCAGATACTGACGACGACATCGGCGCTCGCGTCGACGAGGGCCGGAAGGCTCTCGACGAACCAGCGCTCGACTCCTGGTCCTTGCAAGCCGACGGCATTGATCATGCCGCCTTCGATCGGATGCAGCCGCGGCGCCGGATTACCCGCCCACGGCATGACCGACAACGACTTCACCACCACGGCACCGATGGACGACAGGTCGAAGTACGACGCCAACTCGGCGCCGTGGCCCGACGTGCCCGAAGCGGTCATGACGGGATGCGCGAGTTCGATCGATCCCACCGTGACGCGGGTGTCGAGGTCAGCGGCCATGGTGCTCCTGCAGACTGCGGACTTCGATCGGACGGTTCACCTGCTCGGCCATTCCTTGTACTGCGGCGAGGGCAGCCTCGACAGTGGTCACCGAACTCACTCGGTGCACGTTCGCGGCTTTGCGGATGGCTTCACCGTCGGTCCGCCCGCCCCGACCCTGTGGCGTGTTGATCACGAACGCGATGTCACCGCTCGCGATCAGATCGACCGCATTGACCGCCGATCCCTCGCTCACCTTGCCGACTTCGTGGTCGACCGGGATTCCAAAACGCGTGAGGTAACGCGCCGTCCCGGTCGTGGCCGCGATTCCGAAGCCGAGCCCCCGTAGCCGTTGGGCGACCACGATGCCCGCCGGCTTGTCTCCGTCGGCGAGCGAGAGAAAAACGGTCCCCGTCGTCGGCAACACGGTTCCGGCGGCCAACTCGGCCTTGAAGAAAGCCCGACCGAACGTGTCGTCGATGCCCATGACTTCTCCCGTTGAACGCATCTCGGGACCGAGCGCGGTGTCGACTTCGGGGAAGCGGCTGAACGGAAGCACCGCCTCTTTGACCGCGACCTTCGTCGACGAGCGGGCCAGCACCGACTCGCCGAGCAGACCCTCGGCCCGCAATTCGTTCAGCGTGGCGCCGAGCATCACGCGCGTCGCCACCTTGGCGAGCGGCACACCGGTGGCCTTGGCCACGAAGGGAACCGTACGACTCGCGCGTGGATTGGCTTCGATCACATAGACGTTCGTGCCAGCAACCGCGTACTGAACGTTGATGAGACCCCGAACCTCGAGCGCCTCGGCGATGGCCTTCGTATAGGCCTCGATGACCTCGACCACCCACGGGGGAAGGGTCTGCGGTGGGATCGCGCACGCCGAATCGCCCGAATGAACGCCGGCTTCTTCGACGTGTTCCATGACACCACCGATGAGGACATCACCCGTGTGATCACGAATCGCGTCCACATCGACTTCGATCGCATCCTCGAGGAACCGGTCCACGAGCACGGGGCGTTCGGCCGACAGACCACCTTCCTTGCCGAGACTCCCGAAACCGGAGAGTTCGGCCATGGCCCGGGCGAGATGATCGCGGTCGTGCACGATCTGCATCGCCCGACCGCCGAGCACGTAACTCGGCCGAACGAGGACCGGAAATCCGACGTCGGCCACGATCTCCTCGGCCTCGGCCAATGTGACTGCGGTGCCACCGGGCGGTTGGGGGATGTTGAGGCGATCACAGAGGGCGTTCCATTTCTCGCGGTCTTCGGCGAGATCGATGGAGGCCGGCGACGTGCCGGCGATGAGTTCGACCGGCAGTTGCCCCGACAACTTGAGCGGCGTCTGCCCGCCGAGTGAAACGATGACGCGTGGCGGTCGACCACCGGCGGCCGCCGTCTCGGCGTCGATCACGTTCAGCACGTCTTCTTTGGTGAGCGGCTCGAAATAGAGACGATCCGACGTGTCGTAGTCGGTCGACACCGTCTCGGGATTGCAGTTCACCATGACCGTTTCGAATCCGGCTTCACGCAGAGCGAACGACGCGTGCACGCAGCAGTAGTCGAACTCGATTCCCTGTCCGATTCGGTTCGGCCCGGAACCGAGGATGATGACGCGCTGGCGATCGGACGATCGCACCTCGGTCTCGTCTTCGTACGTCGAGTAGTGGTACGGGGTCCGGGCGGCGAATTCGGCCGAACACGTGTCGACGGTCTTGAAGGTCGGTCGAACATCGGCCGTTTCGCGCGCCGCCCGGACCTCGGCCTCCCCCACTCCCCAGAGATGCGCGAGTTGGGCATCGCTGAACCCGAGTCGTTTCGCCCGCTTCCACGCCCGCGCCGAGAGGTTGGATGGCGACTCGTCGGCGAGTGCGTGACGCTCCTCGACGATCATGAGCATCTGATCGAGGAACCACGGGTCGACCCGACACGCCGAGTGGACGGCATCGACCGAAACGCCCCGCCGCAAGAGTTCGCCGATCTGGAAGATCCGATCGGGCGTCGGCACGCCGATGGCCGACAGCAGATCGGCGTCGCTCGAAGAGTCGAACAATTTCTCGGTCGGATCACAATTGAGTCCGGCGCGACCCTGTTCGAGTGATCGCAACGCCTTCTGCAGACTCTCGGGGAAGGTCCGGCCGATCGCCATCACTTCGCCCACGCTCTGCATCTGCGTTCCGAGGACACCGCTCGTGCCGGGGAGTTTCTCGAAGGCCCAACGCGGGACCTTGGTGACCACGTAGTCGATGGTCGGTTCGAAACTCGCCGGAGTCATCTTGGTGATGTCGTTGGGGATTTCGTCGAGGGTGTAGCCCACCGCGAGTTTGGCGGCGATCTTGGCGATCGGGAATCCGGTCGCCTTCGACGCGAGTGCACTCGATCGGGAGACTCGCGGGTTCATCTCGATCACCACTTGCTCGCCGGTCGCCGGATTGACGGCGAACTGGACGTTCGATCCGCCGGTCTCCACTCCCACCCGACGAATGCATGCGAACGCGGCATCGCGCATCTGCTGATACTCCACATCGGAGAGCGTCTGGGCCGGGGCCACGGTGATCGAGTCGCCGGTGTGCACCCCCATCGGATCGAAGTTCTCGATCGAGCAGATGATCACGCAGTTGTCGGCCCGATCGCGCATGACCTCGAGCTCGTACTCCTTCCAGCCGGCGATGCTCTTCTCGATCAGGATCTCGCGAATCGGACTGGCGTCGAGGCCGTTCGCCGCGAGTTGGCGGAACTGTTCCGGAGTGGACGCGATTCCGGTACCGCGACCACCGAGGATGTAGGCGGGGCGGATGATCACCGGCAGCCCCAGTTGCTCGACGACGTCCATGGCCTCGTCGATCGAGTGGGCGATTCCGCTGGCCGGAACCGACAATCCGATTTCGAGCATCGCCTGTTTGAACTTGTCGCGGTCTTCGGCAGTGGCAATCGCCTCGGCGTTGGCCCCGATGAGTTCGGGTGTACCCGGGACGCCGACGAGTCCGCGCTCGAAGAGTGCCATGGCGGTATTGAGACCCGTCTGTCCCCCGAGTGTCGGCAGCACCGCATCGGGACGTTCACGATCGATGATGCGCGCGACGACTTCCCACGTGAGCGGCTCGACGTAGGTGCGGTGGGCGAAATCAGGGTCGGTCATGATCGTCGCCGGATTCGAGTTGGCGAGGATCACGCGGTAACCCTCGTCCTTCAGAACACGGCAGGCCTGGGTTCCCGAATAATCGAACTCGCACGCCTGACCGATCACGATCGGCCCGGATCCGATGATCAGGATGGACGAGAGGTCGTCACGTCTCGGCATGTCAGAACCTTCCGCTCGTCATGAGTGCGTCGAATTGGGCGAAGAGATACCGACTGTCGTGAGGCCCGGGACCGGCCTCCGGGTGGTACTGCACACTGAAGGCCGGAGCGTCGAGAACCCGCATCCCCTCGTTCGTCATGTCGTTCAGATTCAGATGCGTGACCTCGACCCGCCCGGCGAGAGACTCCGGATCGACGCAGAAGTTGTGGTTCTGACTGGTGATCTCGATGCGACCACTCGCCTCGTGACGGACCGGATGGTTCCCACCGTGGTGGCCGAAGGGAAGTTTGAACGTGGAGCCACCCAGAGCCCGACCGAGGAGTTGATGACCGAGACAGATCCCGAACATCGGCACCCGACCGAGAAGGTCACGGATCGTCTCGACCGCGTAGCCCACCGCGGCCGGATCACCGGGCCCGTTCGACAAGAAGACTCCGTCGGGGTTCATCGACAACACGTCGGCCGCCGATGTGGAGGCCGGCACGACGTCGACCGTCGCGATCTCGCCCAGACAACGGAGGATCGTGGTCTTGATCCCAAAGTCGAAGGCCACCACCCGTCGCGGCCCGCTTCCCACCCGGTAGGCGCTCGGCGTGGTGACGGTGGCGACCAGATCGATGCCGTCGGTTCCCTTCTCGGCGCGGGCAGCGGCGAGAAGTTCGGATTCGCTCGCTGTACCGAATGCACCCGGCATGGCGCCGGTGTCTCGGAGGACTCGGGTCAGACGACGCGTGTCGATCGATGCGATGCCGGCCACTCCAGCCGCCGTCAGCATGTCGTCGAGCCCACCACTCGCCCGGTGATTGCTGTATCGGCGCGCCGAGTCACGCACGATGACACCTCGACAGTGGGTGCGAGCAGCCTCGTCGTCGGTGGGATTGACGCCGTAGTTACCGATGTGCGGGTAGGTGAACGTGATGATCTGACCGGCGTAGCTCGGGTCGGTGATGACTTCCTGGTAACCCGACATCACCGTGTTGAACACGACTTCGCCGGTGGCGATGGCGGACGGAGCGCCGATGGCCTCACCCTCGAACACGCTCCCGTCGGCCAGGACCAACAGTGCCTCACGAACCGACATACGAACCCGCCATCCCTTCAGTATGCATGATCATACGGCTTTGTGCATAATCAATACTTCTCACTTCGTCGCCGCTCCGTCCACGACAACGGCGCGGCCGTTCAGAACCGTGTGCCGCACCCGACCCGTCACCTCACGACCGTGGAAGGGCGTGTTCCCGCTCTTGCTGGCGACCTTCCGTCGGTCGACGTTCCAGCGAGCCGATGGGTCGAACACCACGAGATTCGCCGGTTCGCCTTCGGCCACTGGCCGGCCGTGACGATCATCGAGACCGGCGATACGAGCCGGGTTCCAACTAAGCGCAGCCAGCACACCCTGCACCGACATCAGACCGGGCTCGACCAATTCGGAAAGGGCCACGCTGAGCGCGGTCTCGAGACCGATCATCCCCGGCGGCGCGGCATCGAGTGTCTGTTCCTTCAGATGATCAGCATGCGGCGCGTGATCGGTGGCGATGGCATCGATCGTCCCATCGGCCAAACCCCTCTTCAGTGCATCGATATCGGCGCGAGTCCGCAACGGCGGGTTGACCTTGAAGACGGGATCGAACCCGGAGAGCATGTCGTCGGTCAGCGAAATGTGATGCGGTGTTACTTCGGCGGTCACCGGTAGTCCATCGGCCTTGGCGGCCCGGACCAGTTCGACACTTCGTTCGGTCGACAGATGCAGGAAGTGCATCTGTGCGCCGGTGAGTCGGCAGAGTTCGATGTCACGGTGCACCATCAACTCTTCGGCGATGGCCGGCCAACCGGGTAGACCCAGTCGACTGCAGCAGGCTCCTTCGTGCATCACCGCACCCTGTGTGAGTCGGGCGACTTCGCAATGCTGCGCGAGGGTGATACCGAGGTCGCGGCCGTACTCCAGGGCCCGACGCATGAGGAGCGGATCCTGCACACCGTTGCCGTCGTCGGTGAAGATGCGCACGCCCACGGAAGCCAACTCGGCGAATGGGGCCAGCACCTCCCCGGCGCGGCCGACGGTGATGCAGCCCGACGGGTACACATCGCACAATCCGGCCCGACGGCCCTGTTCGCGAACGAACTCGACGACGATGCGCGAATCCTGCGCCGGGTCGGTGTTGGGCATGGCCACGACCGCGGTGAAGCCACCGAGCGCCGCGGCCCGACTTCCGGTCTCGATCGTCTCGGACTCCTCTCGGCCCGGTTCACGCAGATGCGTGTGCAGATCGACGAGACCTGACGAGACGATGCAACCGTTGGCGTCCAACACTTGGGCGTCACCTGGATCTACGGTGCCCGACGGTACGACACCCACCACGCGATCGCCTTCGATCACGACATCGGCGAGGCGACCGGGCTCACCCGTCGTCGCGTCGACGATGCGTCCCCCACTGATCACGGTTCTCATCGGTTCACCTCCGCTTCGGATCCGCCGAGCACGTCGAACAAGACGGCCATTCGGACCGACACTCCGTTGGTCACTTGATCGGTCACCACCGAGCCCGGTACTTCGGATGGATCGACGACCATCTCGACTCCCCGATTCATGGGTCCGGGGTGCATCACCAGCGCGTCCTTCTTCAGGGCCGCCGCCCGACGCCGGTCGAGTCCGAAGCGGGTCGAGTACTCGGCGAGATTCGGAACCAGGGCTTCAGCCATTCGTTCACGCTGCATGCGGAGCATGTAGAGGACGTCGACGCCGCCGATCACCGCGTCGAGATCACTCACGACCTCGACGTCGCCTCCGTTCGTCCACGGCGACGAATCGGGCGGCAGAAGCGTGGGCGGCGCGACGATCACGACTCGCGCGCCGAGCGCGGTGAACGCTTCGGTGCAACTACGTGCCACCCGACTGTGCTTGACATCGCCGACGATCGCGATCCGCAATCCGGACAGACAACCCGGTGCCGGTTTCAGCGCACGTTCGGTCACGATCGTATGGCAGTCGAGAAGAGCCTGTGTCGGGTGCTGATGCCATCCATCGCCCGCATTGATGACTGACGCTTCCGTCCAATGGCTGATCTGCCACGGCACTCCACTCGTCTTGTGTCGGACCACGAAAGCAGCTACTCCCATGGCGCTCACGGTCTCGACGGTGTCACGAAGGCTCTCACCTTTGTTGACGCTCGACGTCGAGACGCTGAAGGTCATGGTGTCGGCCGAGAGTCGCCGGGCAGCGGTCTCGAAACTGATTCGAGTGCGCGTCGAGTCCTCGAAGAAGAGACTGACGACGGTTCGTCCGACCAGCGCCGGCACTTTGGGAACCGAGCGTCGGTTGACCTCGGCCATGTGGGCCGAGAGTTCGAGGATGCGCACGATTCCCTCGGCGCCGAGCTCGTCGATACTGCGGAGGTGCTTCATGAGCCCGACCGCCGATGGAGGATCACTCCGTCGGGCCCCACGTCGACTTGTTCCTCGAGGCTCGTCGGAAGGTTCTTGCCCACGTAGTCGGGCCGAATCGGCAGCTCACGATGACCACGATCGATCATCACCGCCAACTGAACCTGGGATGGTCGACCGTATTGGTTGAGGGCATCGAGTGCCGCCCGAACGGTGCGGCCGGTGAAGAGGACGTCGTCCACGAGCACCACGCGTGCCCCGGCGAGATCGACGGGGATGTCGGTGACGGCCACCGGGGTCACCGGGCGCAAAGCGATGTCATCACGAAAGAGCGAGACGTCGAGGCGACCGAGTGGAGCAGGCGATCCTTCGATGCGGGCGATGGCGGCCACGATCATCTCGGCCAACCAGACTCCACCGCGTTGGAGACCGACCACGACCACGCCTTCGGCACCGCGGTTGCGCTCGATGATCTCGTGAGCGATTCGGGTCACGGCCCGGTTCACGTCATCGGAATGGAGGACTTGCACACGATCCGAAGCAGTGCCGGTTGTCGGTTCGGGATCGACCCGAGACGTACGAGACGTCGCCATGTTGTCCTCCGTTCGGGCCTCACGGGACCCGTTTGACGGTCGTTCGAACCCTAGCAGCGAACGGCGTGGCTCAGCGGCACCGATCGAGGACGTCGAGCAGATCTCCCGGAAGCGGGGACTCGAAGGCCAGGACTTCGTGCGTCACCGGGTGCTCGAAGGAGAGTCGGCCGGCGTGGAGGAACGGTCGGTCCATCATGAGACTGGCTCGCTGCCCGCCATAGGTGGCGTCCCCCACGACCGGATGTCCGACGGCCGCCAAATGCACGCGGATCTGATGTGTTCGCCCGGTGTCGAGTTCGCACGCGAGAAGCGACACCTCGGGTTCGGTGAACTCTTTCTCGACGGAATAGTGGGTTCGCGCGTGTTTGCCCGAAGTCACCACCGCCATCTTCAGAGGATCGCGTGGATCGCGTCCGATGGCGGCGTCGATGGTCCCCGACGGTGCGTCGAGATGGCCCCACGCAAGAGCGACGTAGTGACGAGACACCTCGTGTTCGCTCATCGCCTCGACAAGAGCGTCGTAGGCCTCGGCCGATCTGGCCACCACGAGAAGGCCCGATGTGCCGACATCGAGTCGGTGCACGATGCCGGGCCGCAGAGGATCCCCCACCGCGGCGATCTCCGGGAACCGCGCGAGAAGGCCGTTGACGAGAGTCCCCGTCGGGTTGCCGGCCCCCGGATGCACCACGATTCCGGGGGCCTTGTCGACCACGATCACGTGCTGATCCTCGAACACGACGACGACGCTTACGGATGCATCGGGGCCGGGGGGTTCGTCACGTGGAATCGCCGACCGATCGACCTCGACGACCTGCCCTTCGTCGAGTCGGATCTTTCCCGAACGAACCACGGCACCGTCGACGCTCACCCCGCCATTGGCCACGGTCTCGGCGGCATCGGCGCGGCTGATCTCGGCGATCAGCGACACGATTCGGTCGAGCCGTTCACCGGCGAGAAGCGAAGGAATCTCCTCGCTCACCCGATCAGACGCCATCGGGGCTCTCCTCGACGACCGGTTCCGTGGGAACGGAGGCCCGATCGGTCATGAGAAAGCCGATCACCATCAGGGCTCCCCCGACGTTGATGCAGATGTCGGCCACATTGAAGATCGGGAACCACTGGAAGTCGATGAAATCGACCACCGAACCATGCATGAATCCGTCGCCGCGGAAGATGCGATCGATGATGTTGCCGATCGCTCCCCCGAGAATGAGTCCGGTCGACCAGCGGGCCACACGACCCGACTGCCGACCCAACGAGAGCAACAACACGACCACGATGATCGTGGCGAGGATTCCGATGAGCGGACCCCAACCCTGCCCTCGACCAAAGGCCATCCCATTGTTGTAAGCCAGGTTGAATTGAAGAGTCCAGATCACATGGTCGATGTGACCGTCTCCGAGGTGCCCGACGGCCCACGCCTTGGTGAACTGATCGATGACGACCGCCACGGCGGCCACTACGACCGACAAACGGGCCAGCGTCAGCCGTCCGGCCCGACTCATCGTTGCCCGATCCCGCCAACCCTCTCGGTCACGAGTTCGGTGGCCCACGGAATGAATTCGAGACGTTCGCGTGGGATCGGTTTGGTCGAGATCAGGCTGTAGCCGTAGTCACCCGTCTCGATGCGAGCAAGGGCGGCATCGATGTCGAGCACCGTCTGCCGGTCCTGATCGGAGAGCAACTTCGCGCGCTCACGTTCGACCGCCAGTGAGTCGCCTTCGCCACCGTCCTCGTCGAACTGATCGTCACCCATGCCGGCGGCCTCGATCAGACTGTCGCGCTCCTTGTCGAGAGCTTCGGCGAGTCCGAGGTACTGGCGACGCTTGTCCTCGAGCAGCGCGCGCTGGGCGCGCAGGAACGTGAGATCGAAGTCCTTGTTGGCGATGATGCCGTCTTTCGACTTGGGCTTCTTGCCGGGCACCGGAGGCTTCACGAACACCGGCTTGGCCGGCGCCTTCTTGACGGCTTCCTTCTTCGGAGCGACGACCTTGGCCGGGACCTTCTTGGGCGGAACGACCTTCTTGGCGGCTTCCTTCTTCGGAGCGACGACCTTGGCCGG
>CAZLXB010000004.1:37871-116300 GCA_964563545.1 uncultured Bifidobacterium sp.
GCCTTCTTGGCCGGAGCCTTCTTGGCGACCGGCTTCTTGGCCGGTGCCTTCTTGGCCGAAACCTTCTTCTTGGTCGACGTCGCCATTGCCGTTCTGCCTCGCCAATCCTGCTTCTGAGTTGCGGCAGGCTACCGCGGTGAGGCGTCCGCGGCGCGGAACCTTCAGACTGCTTTGGTCACGGAGATGAAAATGTCATCGTCGTCGATCTTGGCCGTGGGTTGGCCCGATCCCCAGGACACCGAGGTCGACAGAGTCTCCTCGGAGATCATGGCCACGAAGGGCTGGATCTGCCGGCGCATCGACTCGGCCACACCGAGTACGAGATCGATCCGGTCGCTCACCTCGAGACCGGCATCCCGACGGGCCTGCTGCACCAGGCGCACGAGATCGCGCGCCGTTCCTTCGGCAGCCAATTCGGGAGTGACGTTGGTGTCGAGGGTGATCATGCCCACGCCGTCGGACAAGGTCGTGCTCGCCGAACCTTCCGCAGCCACCAACTTCAGGGTGTACTCACCCTCCTGGAGTTCGATTCCACCGGCCACCACACGACCGTCGACGTGCGACCAGTCGCCGGCCTTGATGGCCTTGATGACTTCCTGTGTGCGCCCACCAAGACGCGGGCCGAGCGCAGCGGGCAGGGCTTGCAGCACCATCGACGCGCCGGACTCGACGGCCGACCTCAGATCGACGGACTTGACGTTGACTTCATCCGCGATGACGTCGACATAGGGCGCGAGGGCTTCAGAACCGGGGAACGCCACCGTGACCTTGGCGAGTGGGAGACGTACGCGAAGTGATTTGCCCTTGCGAATCGACAGAGTGGCCGAACAGACGTCGCGCACGAGGTCCATCGCGCGCACGAGATCCGGGTCAGAGGGCAGCTCGGCGCCACTCGGCCAATCGGCGAGATGAACGCTGTCGCCACCCGTGAGACCGCGATGCACATGATCGGTCAGAAGCGGGAGCAGCGGCGCGGCCACACGACAGACGATCTCGAGCACCGTGTGAAGGGTGTCGATTGCATCCTGGTCACCGGACCAGAAGCGATCACGCGACCGTCGGATGTACCAGTTGGTCAGGACGTCGAGGAAATCACGAACCGACGCGCAAGCCGCGAAGAGATCGTAGGAATCGAGTTCCGAACTCGTCGCGCGCACGAGGTCACCTGTCTTGGCGAGGATGTATCGATCGAGCACATTGGCCGAGTCGGTGCGAAAACGACCGACGGTGTTCTCGGCACCGGAGTAGAGCGCGAGGAAGTACCACGAGTTCCAAAGAGGAAGCAGGACCTGACGAACCGTTTCCCGGATGCCGGCCTCGGTGACCGAGAAATCAGAACCGCGCAGGATGGCCGACGACAAGAGGTACCAGCGCATCGCGTCGGCGCCGTATTGATCGAAGACCATCATCGGATCCGGGTAGTTCCTCAGACTCTTCGACATCTTCTGCCCGTCGTCGCCAAGGACGATGCCGTGGCTGACGCACGTGGAGAAGGCCGGTCGGTCGAAGAGTGCGGTGGCCAGAACGTGCAGGGTGTAGAACCAACCGCGGGTCTGGCCGATGTATTCGACGATGAAGTCGCCCGGATAGTGGTTCTCGAACCACTCGCGGTTCTCGAACGGATAGTGCACCTGCGCGAAGGGCATCGACCCGCTCTCGAACCAGCAGTCGAGCACTTCGGTCACGCGTCGCATGGTCGAGCGACCGGTCGGATCGTCGGGGTTGGGTCGAACGAGTTCGTCGATCGACGGGCGGTGGAGGTCGGCGACTTTGACGCCGAAATCTCGTTCGAGGTCGGCGATGCTTCCGTAGACGTCGATGCGCGGGTAGGTCGGATCGTCACTCTTCCAGACCGGAATCGGCGAACCCCAGAATCGATTGCGGCTGATCGACCAATCCCGGGCATTGGCGATCCACTTGCCGAACGAGCCGTCCTTCAAGTGCTCGGGCACCCAGTTGATCTGCTGATTGAGCTCGACCATTCGCGCCTTGAATTTCGTGACCTCCACGAACCACGACGAGATCGCTCGATAGACGAGGGGCTCGCTGCAGCGCCAGCAATGCGGATAGGCATGGTCGTACGAATCGTGACGAACGACGACACCGGCTTCTTTCAGGTGCCGGATCACCAGCGGATTGGCGGCGAACACGTGTTGACCGGTCCAGTCCGTCACCTCGGCCGTGTACTGACCGCGGCTGTCCATCGGGCAGATCGTGGGGATGCCGGCGGCCTGACACACGATCTGGTCGTCCTCGCCGAATCCGGGCGCCATGTGCACCACCCCGGTGCCGTCGTCGACGGTCACGAAGTCAGCGGCCAGAACCCGGAATGCATTCTCGGTATCGGCGAAGTAGCCGAACAGCGGCGTGTACCGGCGGCCGACGAGATCGGATCCGTGAAGGGTTGCCACCTCACGCGCGTCGCCGAATTCCTTCTCGTAGGCCGCACGTCGGGCGGTGGCGATGATCGAGCGTTGGCCTTGTGCTTCGAGCACCGAGTACTCGACATCTGGATTGACCGCCAAGGCGAGATTCGACGGAAGCGTCCACGGTGTCGTGGTCCAGGCGAGAAGGTCTTCGCCGGTCTCCAAACGGAATCGAACGGTGAGGGCCGGATCCTGACGATCGCGGTACACATCGTCCATGCGGGTCTCGGTGTTGCTCAACGGAGTCTCGCATCGCCAACAGTACGCGAGGACTCGGAAACCTTCATAGATCAGACCCTTGTCCCACAGAGTCTTGAATGCCCACATGACGCTTTCCATGTAGGGAGTGTCGAGCGTCTTGTAATCGTTCTCGAAGTCGACCCATCGGGCCTGACGAGTGACGTACCTCTCCCACTCGCTCGTGTAGCGAAGGACGCTCGTGCGGCAGTAGTCGTTGAACTTGTCGAGGCCGTAGGCCGTGATCTCGGGATGACCGGAGATCCCGAGTTGTTTCTCCGCTTCGACTTCGGCCGGCATGCCATGGCAATCCCAACCGAAACGACGCTCCACGTGGCGGCCACGCATGGTCTGGTAACGGGGTACCGCGTCCTTCACGAATCCGGTGAGCAGGTGTCCGTAGTGCGGCAGTCCATTGGCAAAGGGAGGTCCGTCGTAGAAGACGAATTCGTTGTCACCCGTCGGACCAGCCGGTCGCGCCGCGACTGAACGTTCGAAAGTGCGGTCGGACGCCCAGTCGGCGAGCACACCGGCTTCGATGGCCGGGAATGACGGCTGGGCCTCGACGGCGGGGTAACGACGAGTCGACATAGGGCCTGATCAGGCTACCGAGGTCGACTGATCAGATCAGTCGGGTGAGGATGCTCAGAAGGAGGATGGCGACGATCGGTGAGATGTCGATTCCTCCGAACGATGGCAGCGCCCGTCGAATCGGGCCCAGAACGGGCTCGGTGATGCGCACGACGATGTCCATGACCGAACGGGCCGCCGAACTACTGAGCGGGAACCACGACATGACGACACGTACGAACAGCGCCAACTGAAAAATGTTCAGAACGACGGCAACGATGTACACGAGGTAGCTCCGAGCAGTCGATCAGTAGTCGGAGGTCGGTCGCGCCGCCGGCTTCAAGAGATACACGCCCTTGGCGACCTTCTCGATCTTGCCGTGCAGGCCGTAGCAGAGACCACTCGAGAAGTCGACCATGCGACGCGCCACCTCGGCATCACATCCCTCGGTGTTGAGGATGACCGGATGACCATCACGAAAGCGATTGGCGACTTCCTGGATGTCATTGAAACGGATCGCCTTGACCGTGTAGGGCTCACCTTGGGCGGCCGGACCGCCGATCGTGCGAACGGCCGAGCCCGTTCGACCCGAGATCGGTCGCGGTTGAACCGACGAGTCGTCCACTCCGTAACGCCGCGCCGGCGGAACGGGATCGGTGTCACGAGGTGTCACCTGACGCGAGACCGGTCGCGAGAAATCATCGACGTCGCTCCGACGCGGGTCCGCGCCACGGGCAAGTCCACCCGAGCGGTCGACGACCTCGCCGTCGTCGTAATCGTCGTACGCATCGTCCTCTCCGAGGCCGAGGTACTCCATGGCACGCTTGAAGATCGACATGGTGATGGGATCGTAGTACGGGCGATCAGGTGGCGGGTGGACGGTCTCCGAAGATCGCCGATCCCACCCGCACGATCGTCGAACCGGCATCGAGGGCGATATCGAGATCGCCGCTCATGCCCATGGAGAGTTCGGTGAGACCGAGGACCGATGCCAGACGAGCGCACGATTCGAAGGCATACCGTGTTCGAGCAGGGTCGCCATCGGTCGGCCCGACGGTCATGAGTCCGATCGGCTGCAGACCGGCCACCGCCGAACGATCCACGAGGTCCTCCACGTCCCCCGGAAGGCATCCGCCCTTGTCTTTCTCGCCGGTGGCATTGACCTGGATCAGGACTCGGGCCGCCGGTGCTCGGCGCGCGACCTCGTCCACCAGAGCGGGACGATCGACCGTGTGCCACCAGTCGACGAGCGAGGCGATGGAACGAACCTTGTTCGACTGCAGGCGTCCGATGAAGTGGACCACAGGTCGTTCGAACTCCGACGGATAGGCGGCCGATTTCGCGATCAACTCCTGCGCGTAGTTCTCCCCCACGTCGTGACAACCGGCTCGCATCGCGGCCACCATCGCCTCGACACCGAAACCCTTGGTGACCGCGATCAAGCGCACACCATGACGTCCGCGGCTCTCCATCCGAGCGCGAACGTCATGGATGCGTTCGGCGACGAGGGCGTCGTTGATCATGCGAGCGAACCTACTCGTCGATCATGATCGCCATCACCTGACGACCCTCGTCACCACGCCGATGAGAGAAATACGAATCGCCTCGGCACTTGGTGCACGACTCGACCTCGGCCACCCGCCCGAGGTCGTGTCGGCCGAGCACCGTCCGCACGACGGCACCGATGTCGAGCGACGGACAGCCACATGAATCGAGCCCACCGACCGACTGTCCGAACCGATCGACCATCGACGAGAGGTCGTCGCGGCCGAATTCGTTGCAGCAAACCCGAATATGCGGGCCGATCACGGCCGCGACGGGTCGATCCCCTCGTTCGGCAAAGACCCGCAGGAGCGACTCCAGAACTCCGGCCCGTAGACCACGCCATCCGGCGTGGGCGATGCCGATCCCGCGCTCGCCGATCACGGCAACCGGAGCGCAATCGCCGATCCAGACACCGATGACCGCCCCTCGTGCAGCCGTGTAGAGAGCGTCGCCGGCGGCTCCGTCGTGACGCCCGGGAGCCTCGACGACCACCGTGTCAGCACCGTGTTCCTCGGTCAACATCGTCCACCGGGCGTCGAGGATCCGACGACGGGCGACGGAGTCGGCAACGCCGGGGCGAAAGTCACCGTCGGCTCGATGACCGATGGCGATCGTCGATCGGATTCCGACAGGAGCGGCGACGTAAGCCGCCACCGGCTACTTCAGGAACGAGGGGACGTCGAAATCGTCGTCACCGTCGTCGCCGAGTGACAACGGATCACCAGCGAAGATGTCTTTCACCGGTGCGGTTCGAGTCGACTGGTCCTTGGGTGCCGAGCGACCGGCCGGACGCGCCGACGGCTTGACCTGCGGGGCGCCATCCCAGCGGTCGAATCCGGCGGCGATCACGGTGACCTTCACTTCGTCGCCCATGTCGTCGTTGATCACGGTGCCAAAGATGATGTTGGCATCCTGATGAGCGATGCCATGAATGATCTCGGCCGCTTCGTTCATCTCCATGAGAGTCATGGTGGACGGTCCGGTGACGTTCAGCAGGACGGCGCGAGCACCTTCGATCGAGGCTTCGAGCAGATTGCTCGACAGCGCCTTGAGCGCAGCGTCCCGAGCACGGCTGTCACTGCTCGCAGTCCCGATACCCATGAGCGCCGAGCCGGCGTTCTGCAGGGTCGCCTTGACATCGGCGAAGTCGGTGTTGATGAGGCCCGGATTGGTGATCAGGTCGCTGATGCCCGACACACCGCTGTAGAGGACTTCGTCGGCTTTGCTGAAGGCTTCCATCACGGTGTCGCGCGCGTCGACGACCGAAAGCAGTCGATCGTTGGGAACCACGATGAGCGTGTCCACCTTCTCCTTCAATTTCGCGATTCCCGAGTCGGCCTGCACCGCACGGCGACGACCTTCGAACGAGAACGGACGCGTCACGACTCCGATGGTGAGCGCGTTGAGGCTCTTGGCGACTTCGGCGACGATCGGCGCCGCACCGGTTCCGGTGCCTCCGCCTTCACCGGCGGCGATGAAAACCATGTCGGCGCCCTTCAAGGCGTCCTCGATGTCTTCGCGGTGCGCTTCGGCTGCCTGCCGACCGACTTCTGGGTCGCTGCCGGCGCCGAGGCCACGCGTCAGATCGCGGCCGATGTCGAGCTTCATCTCGGCATCGGAGGTCATGAGGGCCTGGATGTCGGTGTTGATCGCGATGAACTCGACTCCTCGGAGGTTGCGCTCGATCATGCGATTGACCGCGTTGACTCCACCACCGCCGACGCCGACCACCTTGATCTGACAGATGTAGTTGTTGTGGCTACCAGCCATCGGGTTCCTCCGAATCTGGATTCCGGCACGCCGGAAAACTGGGTGGGCGAACGACGGTTCAACCGACCCGATTTCCCGACATTCTCTCAGGTCAGGGGTTTGTGTGGGGGGATACCCCGCTCAGCGGACACTCGCCTCTCCACTCGAGACGTCGATCACCGAATAGCGGGCTGAACCCTCCCGTTTGATGGCGTTGACCAGCGCAACGAGCTTCTCCTGGAACCCCTCGGGCCGCCCGAAGAGGACATCGACCTCGTCGGTGAGGGCCAGCGACACCTCCCCGTCGGGAGTCACCGCCGCCGTCACCAGCCGGACTCGGAGGTCCCTCGGTAGCGCGTTGATGAGTTCCACGGCCCCGAGGAATGGCTGACCGACGAGATCGCCCGCCGAGAGATTCGGGCCCGTCCCACCGATGAACGGATAGTCGACGAGGTCACCTTCGATCACATCCAGCACCCGCCCGTCGAGGTCGATCACGCGGTTGAAGCCGTCGACGGCTCGATAGAACGCGATCGGCTGGCGCTCGACGACTTCGATGTGCACCTGCGATGGGAGGTGCATCGACACCCGCGCTTTTTCGACCCAGGGAATCGATTCGAGCGTCTCGGCCGCACCCTGCAAGTCGGCGGTGAGGATCGGGTCGCCCTTGAGCGAGGCCACGACCTCCCCCACTCGCTCGGGGTCCGCGTAGACCACACCCTCCACGGTCACCTTGCGTACCGACAGGATCGGACTCGTGAGAAGGAGCAGCACGATGAGAATCGTCACGATGGCTGCGCCGGCAACGATGACCCACCACAGGCGACGCCGACCTTCCTGCCGACGCACGGCCAGACGTCGCTGACGAAAACGAGCTTCGCCCGACAACTTCGGCGGCGACGCGGTGTCGTCCTTGATCACGACTCGTCGGCGTTCTCCACGCGGCGGATCATCGCGTCGGGCAACCGGCGCGATCTTCGATTCCGACTCCTTGGCTGATCCGACCCGGGATCTTTCGGCTTCGACGCGCTTGGCCTCGGATGCGGCGCGCCGCTCCTCCCGGACTTCGATGTCCGCCTGCCGTCTTTCCGCGACCTCCTCGGGGTCGCGTGTGACCCGGCGACGCAGTCGCGACCACCGACCGGTCGGATCACCGTCGATCTCGGGCGACGAACTCGACTGACTGACGACCGACTCGTCGACGATGCGAACGCGCCCCGAGCCGTCGAACGCGGCGGCGAGTTCGGCTTCGATGTCGGCGTCGACGAGGCCCTCGGTCGGCTCGTCGACCGGAATCTCGAAATTGCCCGGGTCGTCTCGATCGGTCATGTCTCGTCCTCCGCGAATCCGACGAGTCGCACCTCGCTACGCAGATCGAACCCGGTCGCCGACAAGACCGCGTCGTGCACATAGGCCATCACGGCGCGCACGTCGGCGGCACGTCCGTTCTCGTCGGCCTGGATGAAATTCGCGTGTTTCGTCGACACTTCGGCGGTACCGATGCGGAATCCTCGCAAACCCAGCCCATCGATCAATTCGCCCGCTGAGACCTCGCCCGGAACAGGATTCACGAAAACCGATCCGGCGTTCTGCCCACCCGGCTGATTGTCGCGACGCCAGCGCACGATCTCCTCGATCGCGGCCAGCGAATCGGCCGCCGATCCATGGGACAGTCCGAATCGGGCGCGCACCACGACATCGGTGTCCTGCAAATTGGAACCTCGGAATCGGAGACCGAGATCGGACCCCGACCGAACGGTCGCACGACCGGACACCAGATCGAAGATCTCCGCATCGACGAGACTCGCCGCGATATCGGAACCGTGACCACCCGCGTTCATGCGAATCGCGCCGCCTACCGAGCCCGGCACACCCACCGCCCACTCGAATCCCGTGAGACCGGCATGTGCAGTACGCCGAGCGACGATCGGCAGCAGAGCACCGGCACCGACGACGACGGCCTCCGAGCCCGAGCTGGAGTCGACATCGGGAATCGCGATGAACTCCCCCATCGCGCCCCAGCGGATGACCACACCGTCGAAACCCGCGTCGGAGACGAGGAGGTTGCTGCCACGCCCGAGCGCGAGGACCGCGATCGATCGCCCAGCGATGCACGCGTGAACCTTGGCCAGATCGTCGGAACCATCGACCGTGACGACGACCGAGGCTCGACCCCCGACGCGATAGGTCGTGTAGCTGCTCAGGCGGACGTCTCGTTCGACGCGCGGACCGAGGGCCGCCTCCAACGCGGCGACGACGTCAGTTTCCATGGCGTCGGGTGAGCACTTCTCGGGGCAGGGTCTCGATGTCGCCACAACCCATCGAGATGCAGACGTCTCCGGGTTCGACCATGTCGTCGACCGCGGCGGCCAGCCCAGCACGATCCGGCACCCACCGGACCTCGGCGGCGGGATGACGCCGGCGAATCGCTTCGACGACCAACTCTCCCGTGACGCCGGGGATCGGACGAGTGCCAGAGGCGTAGATGTCGGTGATCACGACCAGATCGGCGTCCACGAAGGCGTCGGCGTATTCCTCGCTCATGACCGCCATGCGGTTGAAACGATTCGGTTGGAACACCGCAACGACACGGTTCCAATCGCCTCGCGCGGCGGCGAGAACTGCCGCGATCTCTCGCGGCAGATGGGCGTAATCGTCGACGAACGTCACCCCATCGGCCGATCCGATCACGTCGAAACGGCGGCCCACCCCGGCGAAGTGCTCGATCGACTCGATGGCCCGGTCGATGTCGACTCCCGTGGCCGTCGCCAGAGCGAGAGCGCCGGTTGTATTGGCGACGTTGTGAAGTCCGCGCAACGGAATCGAAACGGTCCGGGAACCGAAGGTCGAAGCATCCACTCGGAAACTGGTCCGGCCGGAATCGGTCACCACATCGCTCCAGACCACATCCGCGTTGGAGGAGCCGTACGTGGTGCTCGTGGGACGGGCGATCCGACGAAGAACCGGATCATCGGCGCAGAGAACCGTCGGCCCCTGAACTCCTTCCACGAATTCGGCGAACGAGGCGACGATGTTGTCGAAAGTCTCGAAGTGGTCGAGGTGGTCTTTGTCGACGTTGGTCACGATCGCCGCGTCGAGCGGAAGCAGCAGATGCGTTCCGTCGCTCTCGTCCGCTTCCACCACGAGGCGGTCCGAGCCCGTCCAGGCCGCGCCCGAACCGACATCGCGTACGTCACCGCCGATGATGAAGCTCACATCGGTTCCGCTCGAGGAATACATCGCCCGCAACAACGACGACGTGGTGGTCTTGCCGTGGGTTCCCGCTACCCCGACCGCTGAGGCGCGAGCGCAGATGGACGCCAGCATCTCGGCCCGCGTCAACACCGTGATCCCGTTCGTACGGGCCGCCGACAACTCGATGTTGTCGCGTGGAACGGCCGACGAGTGCGTGACGATTTCTCGGTCGGAAACCAGTCGCGCGTCGTGCCCGATCACCACACGGACACCGGCCTCGCGGACTCCGCGCAGAACGTCGGTCTCGCGAATGTCCGACCCGGTGACGTCGTGACCCATCTGGGCGAGCACGATGGCGATCGCACTCATGCCAGGTCCACCGACCCCCACTACGTGAAGACGTCGGGGGCGACTGATGTCGATACCGAGATTCACCGGGACTCGACTCCGCTCGCGACATCGAGCACCAGGCTCGCCACGGCTCCACGTCGGTTCAGATCGCCGAGTCGATGGGCCTGCTCGCCGAGCGAGCGCAGACGGTTCCGATCCTGCCGAAGTTCGGACATGACCCGCACCAACGAGTCCGGCAAATTCGCGTCCGCGACGAGGATCGCGGCACCCTCGTCGGCCAACCACGCGACATTGGCGGTCTGATGATCGTCAGCCGCTCCCGACCACGGAACGAGGACCGCCGGCACGCCGGTGACGGCCACTTCGGCCACGGTTCCCGCACCACCGCGGGCCACGAGGAGATCGGCTCCTGCGTACACCGCGGCCATGTCGGACTCATAGGCCACGAGGTCGTATCCGATTCGGCGGTCGGGATCGGCCAGCAGGGACTTCATCGACTCGCGAACTCCCTCGACGAACCGCTCACCGGCGACGTGTCGGACATGGACTCCGGAATCACCCGCGAATTCTCCCACGAAGGCGCGTACCGCATCGTTCAACGCCCCCGATCCGAGCGATCCACCCACGACCGCCACGAAGAAACTCTCGCGCGACACACCAAGTCGCTCGCGCGCGACTTGCGCATTCGCACTCCGGTCGACCTGGCGTATCGCGCGGCGAACCGGAGCTCCCGTGTGCACGGCTCTGGGCAACGTCGAGTCGGGGAACGCGACTGCCGACCTGGTCGCCCAACGGGCCGAAATCTCACTCGATCGCCCCGGTCGTCGGTCGTAACTGACGACGACGATGGGCACACCGAGCGACCGGGCGGCCAACACGGCTGGAAGGGACGCGTATCCGCCGACACTGACCACGACGTCGGCTCCGAACTCGCGCAATAGACGTCGGGCACGGCGACGCGCTGTGAGCAGACGGGGAACGAAGGCCGCGTTCCGTCGGATGTTCGCCAGCGAGAACGAGCGCTGCAAACCGCTCACGTCCAGAGTCTCGAGACGCAATCCGGCCTCCGGGACGAGACGCACCTCGATACCCCGCCGGGCTCCGATGTACAGGATGTCGCTCGGTGGAACACCGAGATCGGTGAGTGACTCGGCAACGGCGAGCGCCGGCAGCACGTGGCCGGACGTTCCCCCGCCCGCCAGCACCACCCGCGCGGTCATCGGGGTCGGCGGGCGACGTTCATCAGCAGACCGGCCGCCGCCATGGAGACGACGAGCGAGCTACCACCAAAGGAGATGAACGGCAGGGTGAGACCCGTCACGGGCAAGATGCCTAGCACACCACCGATGTTGATCGCCGTCTGCACCAACAGCCAACAACCGATGCCGGCGGCGAGGAGATAGCCGAAGCGCTCGCGGCAGCTGATCGCCACTTGGAACGCGAAGTAGATCAAGAACGCGAACAGCGTCAACACGCCGACCACGCCGAGAAGACCCATCTCCTCGGCGAGGATCGAGAAGATGAAGTCGCTGTGGGCCAAAGGCACGTAACCCCACTTGCCCGTACCGGCTCCGATGCCAGTGCCCGTGAGTCCTCCGTTCGAGATGCTGATCCAGGCTTGGTACACCTGGTAACCGTCGGCTTCCCGGGTGCCGCGGATGTCGAGGAACGACGTGAAGCGCGCCATCTTGTCGGCATCGGTCAGCAGATAGAGGAACCCGAGGAGTCCACCGATCACCGAGAGACCGAGAAGGGGCTTCACCGGTGCACCGGCCAGGAACAGCACCGACAAACCGATGGCGCCGATCACGACGCACGTGCCGATGTCGCTCTGAATCACGGCGATGAACACCGCTCCGCCCACCCACTTCAGGTACGGAAGCAATCCGACCTTCCAGTCGGCCAGATTCTTCTCACGTCGGGTGAGAAGGTCGGCGCCATAGACGATGAGGAACAACTTCATGAACTCGGCCGGCTGAACGTTGAAGGGGCCGACGATGAGCCACGCGTGCGCACCGTTGACCGAGCGACCGATCCCCGGAACGAAGGGCAACAACATCATCACGATGCCGATGGCGGGCAATATGCGGGCGATGGTCGACAGATAGGTGAGACGGAGTCGATAGGCCACGAACATGACCACCGAACCGATGATCGCCCACATGAGCTGCTTACCGAAGAATCGCCAGGGCGACCGACCATTGTGGAACGAGACGATCGACGAAGCGGACAGGACCATGACGATGCCGAGGAGCACCAAGGTGATGGTCACGGCCGCGATCACGTAGAGACCGAGCGGCTTGGGCGCCCGACTCACGTCTTCGCGGATGCGCGTCCGGCGCGACGAACCACTACGACGACGACGTTGGGCCTGAACGAGCGCCTGGCGCCGACGATCAGCGATGGAATTCCCACCACGACGGGATCGGGAAACGGCAGCGGTCATGAACTGGCTCCGATCAACTCGCGGACACAACGGGCGAAATCTTCTCCCCGACGCGCATACCCGTCGTACCAATCGAAACTCGTGCAACCGGGAGACAAGAGAACGGTGTCTCCGGACACGGCGAGTGAACGAGCGATGGTCACCGCCTCCGACATCGTCGAAGCACGTTGCACCGGTCGCACACCGCGAAAGGCATCCGTCACTTCATCGGCGGCATCGCCGATGGCGACAACGGCGCGAACTCGAGGTGCTTCTTCGGCTATCTCGCTGAGGTCGAGGCCTTTGTTCCGACCACCGGCGATCAGGACGACATCTTGAAAACCTCGCAACGCAGTCTTCACCGCGTGAGGTGTGGTGGCCTTCGAGTCGTCGAACCACCGGATACCGTCGGCTTCGGCCACGAACTCGATGCGGTGGTGAGGCGCGGTGAACGTGCCGAGTGCTTCCACCACGCCGTGCGAATCCCCCAGTCCACTTTCGAGAACGAGCGCCGAAGCGCACAGCGCGTTCGTGAGGTCGTGCGGAAGACTCCGTGACATGGTCGACACCGATGTGATGGGACCGCGGGGCCCGTGCAGCACTCCGTCGGCGACCGAGTAGTCCGCCTTCTCGCGACCAAAGGTCACTCGTCGGCAAGCGGCCCGTCCGAGATGACGCATCACGACCGGGTCGCCCACCCACCCGATGGCGACGTCGGTGGTTCGAACGGCCGACCAGATTCGTGCCTTGGCCGACTCGTAGCTCGCCAGGGAATCGTGCCAGTCGAGGTGATCCGGTGCGAGGTTCAGCCAGGCCGAGGCCTCGGCGCGGAAGGTCGTGCAGAAGGCAAGCCGGAAACTGGTCGCCTCCACCACGAAACTGTCGACATCGTGATCGAGAGCCTCGACCATCGGCACCTCGGTATTGCCACACGCGACGGTTCTCCGCCCGGATGCCTTCAACATTGCAGCGGCGAGAAGTGTCGTCGTCGTCTTTCCATCCGTTCCGGTCACGGCGATGATCGGCCGTGGCCCTCCCGGTCGTTCGGATTCCCATTCGTAGGCGAGATCGAGTTCAGTGGCGACCCGACGATCGAGTGAACGGGCCAAACCGATCACAGCATGGGACTCGGGGACTCCGGGTGCCGGCGCGATCGTGCCCGCACTCCGTACGAGTTCTTCGAGCCGAGCGCTGGACGGAGCGAACTCGACGTCGACGCCCAGCGAATCGCCGAACTTTCGAAGTTCGGAACTCTCACGATCATCGACCGCCACCACGTCGAAACCGCGGTCGACCAAGGCCTTCACCATGGCCTGACCGGCGATCGCCAATCCGTACACGAGCACTCGCTGGCTCATCGCCCCACCTGATCGGCGATCCGGGTGAAGTCACCGATGAACATGGCGAGCGAACCGGCCACGCAGATTCCACCGATGATCCAGAAGCGGATGATGACCGTGGTCTCGGGCCAACCGATGAGTTCGAAGTGATGGTGGATCGGAGTCATCTTGAAGAAGCGACGTCGCCGACCACTCGCCCGGAAGATCGCCATCTGAATCGCGACCGAACCGGCCTCCATCACGTTGACCCCACAGATGAGGGGCAACAGGAAATGCGTGTTGGTGGCCACGGCGAGAAGGCCGAGCGCAGCACCGATGCCGAGGGCTCCGACATCACCCATGAAAATCCGCGCCGGGGCCGCGTTCCACCAGAGGAATCCTCCACAAGCGCCGGCGAACGCGGCTGCGAGTACGGCGAGGTCGAGCGGGTTCACCGTTCCCCCGGCCAGCACGCCGTAGATCTCGGGATTACGGAACGACCAATATCCGATGATCGTGAACGCGAGGAATCCGAACAGGGCCGAACCGCCGGCAAGACCGTCGAGACCATCGGTCACGTTGACCGCATTGGTCGTGGCCCACATCATGAGGCCGGTCCACACGACCCACAACCACCACGGGATCTCCCACCCCGGCCAGTCGTAACGAGTGAACGACATCGTTTGAGAGATGTCGGTCCCGCTCGCCAGCACCCAGGTGATCACACACGCCAAAGCGAGGGTGATGAGACCCTTCTTCTTCCAGAAGATGCCCCGGTTGTGTCCCTTGTTGACCTTGATGACGTCGTCGAGGAGACCCATTCCGGCCATCACGACGATGCCCACCCAGATGATGAGCGCCTGATTCGAGAAGGCGAGCCCGTCCCGAATATGGGCCACCACCCATCCGACGAACGCAGCGCCGAGAATGGCCAAGCCGCCCATGGTCGGTGTGCCCGACTTCTTCTTGTGATGTTCCGGGCCGTGGTCTTCCTTGCCGAGAATCGGCTGGCCCTTGCCACGACCGCGGAAGAAACCGATCAGGAAGCGTGTGGCGAAGAGCGACACGGCCATCCCGACCAAACCGGCGAT
Source organism: uncultured Bifidobacterium sp. (assembly GCA_964563545.1). Taxonomy (GTDB): domain Bacteria; phylum Actinomycetota; class Acidimicrobiia; order Acidimicrobiales; family Ilumatobacteraceae; genus Casp-actino8. The sequence continues at coordinate 52,780 of CAZLXB010000004.1, forward strand.
CATCACGGCGATCATGCGCGCCCTCTCAATGCTTCACGGGCGACGACCCGATCGTCGAACGGCTCCACCGTAGTCCCGAAGGTCTGGGTGGTTTCGTGACCCTTGCCGGCGATCACGACGACATCACCTTCGGATGCTCGGCCGATACCGAGCTGGATCGCGTCGGCCCGATCGACGTTCACTCCGATCAGCCGGTGCCGAAGGTGATCCGGAATCCCGGCGACGATCGCCGCATTGATCGACTTCGGATCCTCCGAACGCGGATTGTCGGACGTCACCACGACTTCGTCGGCCAGAGTCGCCGCGATCTCACCCATCAGCGGACGCTTGGCTTTGTCCCGGTCGCCACCGCAACCGAACACGACGATCACCCGACCGTTCGGGTTCGAATCGCGCGCCGACCGCAGGACCGCTGCGAGTCCGTCGGGGGTGTGCGCGTAGTCGACGAGCACCGAGAAGTTCTGGCCGTCATCGACGCTCTCGAACCGACCGGGAACGGGCGGGACCGAAGCCAGGCCCTCGACGACTGCGGCGGGGTCGATACCGATCTCACGGGCAACGGTGGCTGCGGCGAGCGAATTCGACACGTTGAACGAACCTCCGAGAGGAACCCGGATCTGCAGGCCCCGCCAGGCATACGAGTGCGACACGGCGGTGATTCGGAGGTCGGACACATCGGCCCGACCGTACGGAACGGTCGTGATTCCGCATTCGGCGGCGAGCCGCTCGCCGTAGACATCGTCGACGTTGACGACCGCGACGCCGGTGAACTCCGAGGAAAAGAGTCGCGCCTTGGCCGCAAAGTAGGCGTCCATCGTTCCGTGCAGATCGAGATGGTCGCGCGAGAGATTCGTGAAGACAGCGGCGGCGAACGACGTGCCGTCCACGCGGTGCAATTGCAGGGCGTGTGACGAGACCTCCATGGCCACGCCCTTCACACCGCGGGCGACGCACTCGGCCAACGACTCCTGAAGGACCGGCGCCTCGGGAGTGGTGAAGCGCCCCGACAGTGTGCCCATGACCTCGGTCGGCCAACCGGCGGCGCGCATGATCGAACCGATGAGAGCCGTCGTCGTGGTCTTCCCATTCGTACCGGTGACTCCCACCAACCGGAGGCGGGTCGACGGCATTCCCCAGATCGTCGCCGCCAGTCGGCCCATGGCCAGCCGGACGTCGCGCACGACGATCTGGGGAATGCGGGCGTCGACCGAGGGCAGCTGACGGTCGACGAGAAGAGCTGCGGCGCCGGCGACTACCGCTTCGTTCGCGAAATCATGTCCGTCGTGTCGGAGGCCGGGAACGCAGCAGAAGAGATCGCCGGTCCGCACATCGCGCGAATCGCACGAGACTCCGGTGACGACGGCACCCTTGGCGCCCTCGACACCGACCAGCAGATCGTCACACGCCGGCGCGAGACGCTCGACCGCCATGGCGGTCGCCGAACGGGACAACGTCGCCATCACCGCACTCAGCCGGCCGCCGGCGGGCAGCCGTTGTCTCCGGGCGGCGGAACGATGCCGCGTTCTTGAATGGCGACCTGGGCGAGTTTGGCGAAGACCGGCGCCGCCGCGGTGCCACCGAAGCGGTCACGACTCGACGGATTCGGTTCGTCGATCGACACGAGGATCGTCACCTTCGGGTCGGCTGCGGGAAGGAACCCGACGAAGGTCGCGAAGTAGGCGCGAGTCCCGTCCTCGGTCACGTACGTTCCGTTGTCCTGAACCTTGTAGCCGGTTCCGGTCTTGCCGGCCACCGAGATGCCCTTGACCTGCGCGCGGGTACCGGTACCGACACAAACAACATCGGCGAGGATCTTGGCCATCGTGTCGGCCGTGCTTTCGGAGATGACCCGATGGGTATCGCCGATGGGCGTCCCCCAGATCACACCCTTGTCGTCGATCGTCGAGCGAATGAGTCGAGGAGCGACGTAGACGCCGCCGTTGGCCACGGCGTTCACCGCCGAGACGAGTTGCAGCGACGTGGCCGAAAAGCCGTAGCCGTAGGTGATCGTGGCCTTTTCCGAGCCACGGAACTGATCGGCGTCACGAAGCGAGCCGGCGCTCTCACCGGGGTACTCGAGCCCGGTCATGTGTCCGAATCCGAATTCGTCGAGATAGTCGTGCAAGCCATCGACACCGATCGACTCGGCCGCCATCATCGTTCCGATGTTCGACGAGTGGACCAGGATGTCGTGCAGGGTCATCGGTTCGACGTCGTGGGGATAGGCGTCTTTGATCGTGTATTCGTAGTCGGTTCCCTTGTCGAACACGAAGAAACCGGGAACTTGATACGTCGTCGACGGCGTGGCTTCACCGGAGTCGATCGTGGCGGCCACGCTGAAGATCTTGGCCACTGAACCCGGTTCGTGGGCCTCGACGGCGGCGAGGTTGCCACTCGTCACTTCCACGACGCCCTGATCGTTGCGACGCACACTGGAGATCGCCAAGACCTCGCCACTCGCGGTGTCGAGGACGATCGCGTTCCCACCCTTGGCGACGAGTTCTTCGACTCGTTGCACGAGTGCCTGCTCCACCTGGAACTGCATCGATCGGTCGATCGTGAGAACGAGATCCGTTCCGGGTCGGGCTGCTTCGACGATCTTGGTCCCTCCGGGCATCGTGCGCCCCGAGTGGTTGGTCTCGCGCACCATGGTGCCGTCCTGACCGCGGAGGACTTTCTCGTACTGCAACTCGAGCCCGGCGGCGCCTTCGCCGAAGGGGTCGGTTCGTCCGATGACGTTGCGGGCCAGACCGCCGGCCACCTGCTCGCGCTTGGGCTCGGTCACACCTTCGATTCCGGCGAGGTTGAGCGACAGGATGGCCTGGGCGACCTCCTCATCGACGAACCGCTGCACGTACACGAACGTCTTCGAGCGGTCCGAGATCGAGTCGGCGAGTTCGGTCTCGGCGATCGCGTCGATGCCGAGCATCTGGGCCAGCACGTGGGCGGTGGCAACCGGATCGGCGATCGCCTGCGGATTGGCGTAGATGGAAGTGGCGGGAACGGTGATCGCCATCTCGTTGCCGTCGCGATCGAAGATCGTCCCCCGGTCAGCGGCCACCGTCAGATACACCTCGCGTTGTGCCGTTCCCTCGGCCCGCAACCGAGTACCGCTGAAGAACTGGAGGTTCACGAGCTGGAGCACGAAGGCGATGAAGACCGCCATCACGATCACGAACGCCGCCTGCACCCGACGTCGAGGAGATCCGGATTTCCAGCCCTTGAACGGAAGGTGGCTCGCCGCACGTCGTCCCGATGTGCGCTTCGCGCGATCGACCCGCGGACGCGTCCTGGTGGCCGCCGAGGCCGCGCGCGACGATGCGGAGCGGGACGTCGACGACCGCGCCGATGTCGAGCGTGATCGTGTCGAGCCGGACGTCGCACGCGACGATGTCGAACGAGTCGTGCGTGCCCGACTCGATGCGGAGCGGCTGCTCGGGGTCGACCGACGGGAATCACGACTCATGGCTTGCCTCCGACGATCGACTTGAACTCTCCGTAAGCCGCGAAGGGATCGGCCGACGTCTCGAGCAGGTCCGGGTCGAGACCACCGGTCGAGACGAGAACCTGGGCCACCGTGATCGGGTCGACCGAAGTGAAATCGGCACCCTTGCCCGGTTCCATTCCGAGCGACATTGCGTTGGCCTCGAGTCGACTCGGCTCCCGAAGTCTGGATCGCTCGATGCGCAGGGCGTTGTAGCGATCCCGTTCGGCTCGGATCTGCGATTCGATGCGGTCGATTCGCATCTGACGTTCCGCGATCCGCGTCTGGAAGGAAACGACGGCGAGCATCACCATGACCAGAACGATCACCACCGTCAGAACGGTGAGGACGATCCGTCGACTCGAACGACTGGCCGACTTGTCGGCCACTGCCTTGGCGATCTTCGACGACGGGTGCTTCTTGGTCGAGACCTTCTTGGGAACAGGGCGCGGACGATTGGACCGCCGTTGTTCGGCCCCTCTGGTGGTCACCTGACGCGGAGTCGCCGGGCGGGCCGACGGCGTGCGCGGCGCGGACTTCAGTGCGCGAGCCATCAGATCGCCTCCACGACTCGGAGTCGCGCCGAGGTGCTGCGCGGGTTTCGCCGTTGCTCGACATCGGAGGGCTTGCGCGCCGTCCGCACGAGTTTCACGGCCGGCCGCGCGCCGCAGACGCACGGGAGATCACTCGGGCACGAGCAGCCGCCAGTCGAGTGAAAGCGAAAACGCTCTTTCACGATCCGGTCTTCACCCGAGTGGTACGACAACACCGCCACCCGCCCACCGCGCACCGTGTTGGCGATGGCCCGATCGAGCGCGCCGGGAAGGATCTCCAGCTCACGATTGACGGCGATACGCAGGGCCTGGAAGGTCCGCTTGGCGGGATGTCCACCCCGGCGGCGGGCCGGTGCGGGAATCGCACTCGCGATCACCGAAGCGAGTTCGGTCGTCGTCTCGACCGGGCGCGCGGCGCGAATCGCCCGGGCGATCCGTCCGGCGAAGCGCTCATCGGCGAAGTCACGGATCAGGTCGGCGAGTTCCTGCTCGGTCGACTCGTTCACCAACTGATGGGCACTGCGACCTTCGCGACGATCCATGCGCATGTCGAGCGGTGCATCAGAGCGATAGGAGAATCCGCGTTCACCGGCATCGAACTGATGCGACGACACTCCGAGATCGAAGAGTGCTCCGACTAGTTCCGAGATGCCGTTGTCGGCCATGGCGCGGTCGAGTTCGTCGAAGCGCACGTGGGCGAACTTCACGCGCTCTCCGAATTCGGCCAGACGGGTGCGGGCGGACTCGATGGCGGTTGCATCACGATCGACTCCGAGGATCGACAAGTCGGCGCGCGCCGCGAGAATTGCCCGCGCGTGACCGCCACCACCGAGAGTCGCGTCGAGCACACAACCGGCGGGCACGTTGGCGAAGACTTCGACGATCTCCTCGAGCATCACGGGCTCGTGTTCGAAGACTGCCGACGACATCACAGCTCGACCCCGGCGATGGCCTCGGTGCCGAGGGCGATCACTCGCTCGTTGCGCGACGGTTCCCAGATCTCGATCCGGTCGAACGCGCCGGCGACGATCACCTTGCTGTTCGGCGTCAGACCGGCATAACTGCGCAGGCTTTCGTCGATCGTCACCCGACCCTGGGCGTCGACGGTGACCTCGACCATGCTGGCCGCCAGTGCGCGGCGCTCCTGCTCGCTCTTGTCGCCCCGCTTCACGGCCGCAGTGATCTCGGCGGCGATGTTCTCGGCGACCTCGGCGGTGACGACGGCGATGCACTTGTCCTGGCCCAGGACCAGGTAGCAGCGGGGTTCGAGACGGCTGCGGAAGGTCGCCGGAAGCGCGAGCCGACCCTTGGGGTCGAGCTGTCGCTCGTGTCTGCCGACGAAAACCTGCACTTGCTGCCCCTCGCTGCCTGAGTAGTCCTCCTACTCTGCTCCCCACTTCCCCCCTCTGTCAACCACTTTCCTCCACTTTGCGCCACTTTCTGCCCCCCACCCCCCACCAGCCCCCAAAGTCCTCAAGTCCGGTCCGGCCCCCGCCGATACCCAGACGTGTTTCGACGACTGGGTATCGGGCTCACGCTGGGGGTCATCTCCCTGGCTGCGCCATGGGGATCGACGGGGTTCGCCCCCACGCCGACTGCCCTCGCTTCGCCGTCCAGTCCGTCTTTGCCACGCCTCGGCGACCGGGGCGATTCGGTGCGTTCGCTTCAACAGGCCCTGATCGCCGCCGGCGTGAAGGTGCCAGGCGGCGCCGACGGTGTCTTTGGCCGTGGCACGCAGGGTGCGATCCGTTCTTTTCAGGAGTCGGTGGGTCTGCCGGCCACAGGTGAGGTCGACGAGATCACCGGCCATCTCCTCGGCATGGCTCCCGCCCCTGCATTGCCGAGCGTCGGCCAACGTGGCGATGCCGTCAAAGTGTTGCAACAGGCATTGATCGATGCCGGAGTGAACGTGCGTGGTGGCGCCGATGGAATCTTCGGAAATGCCACGACGACAGCAGTCAAGACCTTCCAGAGCGCCCGGAAACTCTCGTCGACCGGCGTCGTCGACGTGCGTACGGCGATCGCTCTGCGGATTCTCCCCGCCGCCAAGAGCTCACAAACCTCGGGATCGAACCCGACCTCCACGAACACACCGTCGAGTACCGGTGGTGTGACGACGGTTGCACTCGCCAAGGCCGGGGATCGAGGCGACAAAGTCGTCGTTCTGCAGAAGGCTCTCATGGCCGCCGGCGTGAACGTTCGCGGCGGCGCCGACGGCATCTTTGGCAATGCGACCACCTCGGCTCTTCGCACGTATCAGGAAACCGTCGGGCTCGCGGCCAGCGGTCGACTCGATGACGCGACCGCCCAACTGCTCGGACTCGTGCCGGCCCCCGACCGTCCGCGTCGTGGTGACTCGGGCGATGCCGTCCGATCAGTGCAGCAGAAATTGATCGACCTCGGTTTCCGGATCGCCGGAGGAGCCGACGGCGAATTCGGTTCGGCCACCAGCCGGGCGGTTGCGAGGTTCCAACGCGAACGAGGCTTCGAGGAGACCGGCAAACTCGACCTGCGCACCTACGTGGTGCTCATGGCCTCCAAGGTGAGCGCCACACCGAGCGACTCCGGTTCGTCGTCGGCCCCGACTGCCGATGGTCCGGCCACACCGGTGGCGATCTTCCCCGCCCAGGGTCCGTGTTGGTTCACCGACACCTGGCACGCACCGCGCTCCGGCGGTCGAGTGCACCAAGGAGTCGACATCATCGCTCCGACCGGCAAAGCCGTGTACGCGGTCGCCGACGGCACCATCACACGCGTCTTTTTCGATCGACCCGGATCACTCGGCGGCAATGCCGTTCGCCTGACCGCGGCCGATGGCACCTACTTCCACTACGCGCACTTCTCGAAGTTCGGCGAAGGAATCGAAGTCGGAACCAAGGTCACAGTCGGTCAAGTGATCGGGTACGTCGGCAGCACCGGAAGCAGCTCGACACCGCATCTGCACTTCGAGTACCACCCGAAGGGTGGAGCCGCCGTGAACCCCTACCCGATCGTCAAGGCCATCAACGGTTGCCAGAACACCGAACTGTGGAAGCCGCCGGCCGACGCGTCATCAGGCACCGATTGATTCCCTGATCGCCGTTCCCACCACCCGACGCACCTCGTCGAATCCGAGTCCGGTCGAAACCGCGCACGACGCGACATCCCGAGAGTCGAAACCGTCGACCGCGATCACCCCGTCGAGAACTCCCGGATCCCAGTCGACCGACAAAGCGCACTGGAAGCGAGCCCAGTCACGGGTCCGTCTCTGACTCACGCCGAGGACTTTGGCCTCACCGGCGAACAATTCGCCCGGTCCGCGCCCGTCGAAACACACGAGCGACGACCAGCGAGTGCGCACCATCGCTCCGTCGTGGCGCTCGAGATCGGTCACCCCTAGTTCGGCCAGACCGCGCGCCCACGCGTCGGCGAGCCAGCGGCCAGCGACGCTCACATCGTCGCTCCAGAGCACATGACCCCGCGGCATCACCACGTCGAGCCACACCACCCGACCGGGGCCCACGATCACGATCCCTCCCCCGCTCCGACGCCGCGCCACCTCGATTCCACGTTCGCGGCAGGCTCCGATATCGAGCACGTCATCGGACTGAGTCGACCCGAGCACGAGCGACGTTCGTTCGCATTCGAACCACCAGAGTTGGGGCTCGGACACGTCGGGAAGTGGGCGGCTGTGCAGTTCCTGCGCGCTACCCGACCAGTGACTCTCGACAACCGTCATCGAAGAAAGAGACCGGCTACGACGCGCGGGCCAGATCGAGGTACGGCTTCCACGCCTCGGGCACCCGACCCACCGAGACCGTGACCCACGCGAGTTCCCGCGGCGCCTTGGGCGGACGGGCCAATTTCATGCCCGCTTCGTCAGGAGTTCGATCACGCTTGTCGAGGTTGCAACGGCGACAGGCCGCGGCGACGTTCTCCCAGATGTGCAGTCCGCCCCGAGAACGGGGAAGCACGTGATCGATCGAGTCCGCCAACCCTCCGCAGTACTGACAGCGGTGCTCGTCACGGGCAAAGACGGCCCGGCGCGAGAGCGATGTCCGACGGTGATAGGGAACCTTCACGACGTAGCGAAGACGGATGACCACCGGATTGGGCAACGACGTAGATGCTGATCGGAGGAGCGTGCCGTCGTGCTCGATGACATCGGCTTTGTCGGAGAGAACGAGACAGGCCGCCCGACGGGCCGGAACGACGCTCAGCGGCTCGTAGGTCGCATTGAGAACGAGCGCGCTCCTCATGGTGTCACCTCACCCGTCGCCGGGTGCGCCTCGTTCCCATGTACGAATCCACTGAAGGTATTTCAGCACATCCTGCGGAGCGAACAGCGCCGTTTCGGAGCCGTAGTACGCCTCCTTGCGGAATCGGACGTAGTCGGCCGACGGCAGCGGGACGAATGGGGGGCGACTCCACCATCGACTCGGAACGAGACGCACGTAGGCGGTGATCGCGGCGCGCCAGAGGACCGGTCGGACGAGAACGGCGAGCAGAACGGCCACCCCCGATCGAAGTCGACGGATCATCGGGGCTCCTTGGGCAGTCCGAGCACCATCTCACCGATGATGTTCGACTGGATCTGCGACGAGCCGGCGTAAATGGTTCCGGCGCGGGCGTTCAGGAACGAACCCACCCAACTCGACGAACTGTTGGGCGCCGACCGGTCGTCGGGCTGGAACGCGTTGCTCGGGAGTCGTCCGGTCGGGCACAGTGCCGCCGCGCCGAGGATCTCGAGAGACAGTTCGGTCACCTCCTTGTGGTACTCGCTCCAGTAGCGCTTGAAGATGCCCCCGTCGGGTCCGGGGTGGTGTCCGGCGAGGAACTTGGTCAGGGTCCGCAGACCGAGGAATCGCATCACCTGAACCTTGCTGTACGCCCAGGCGAGTCGCTGTCGGACGCGCGGATCGTCGGCCACACCGCACTCCTTGGCGAGCATCAGCAAGCGGTCGATCTCGGCTTGGAACCGCACCGGGACCGTCGCCGCTCCCTCACCGCGTTCGTAGCCGAGCAAGGTCATCGCCACCGCCCAACCGTTGTTCACCCCGCCGACGACGTTGTCCTTCGGACAGACCGCATCGGTGTAGAAGACCTCGTTGAATTCGCTCTCGCCACTGATCATCTTGATCGGACGGACTTCGATGCCGGGTTGTCGCATGTCGACCAACAGGAACGAGATCCCCTTGTGTTTGGGAGCGTCGGGGTCGGTGCGGGCAAGTGTGAAGATGTGGTCCGCGAGGTGACCAGCCGAGGTCCAGATCTTCTGACCGTTCAGAACCCACTGGTCCCCGTCGAGGCCGGCGCGCAAAGCGAGGCTCCCGAGATCGCTACCGGCATTGGGCTCGCTGTAGCCCTGACACCACACGTCATCGTTGGCAAGGATGCGCGGCAAGTAGTACTTCTTCTGCTCCTCGGTCCCCCATCGCAACAGCGTGTTGCCGAGCATCGTGATTCCAAAGCCATCGTTGGGCCCGCCGGTGGGAACACCCGCCCGGGCGAATTCCTCGGCAAGGATGACCTGTTCGAGGGCCGACAGGCCACCGCCGCCGTACTCGGCCGGCCAACCTGGTGCGAGGAAGCGTTCCGCGTGGAGAACCTTGCGCCATTCCATGACCCATTCCCGAACTTCGTCGCCCTCGAGTCGACCGATTCCGGGAAAATCCTGAGGGAGGGCGCGGGTGAGGAAGTCCTTGACCTGGCGACGAAACGCTTCGGCCTCTTCGGTGTAAGTGGGGTTCACGGGACGAACCTAGTCGCCGAGAACCGCGCCGATCCCCGACCACGCGAGGGCGGCGGCACCGACAAGACCCGATCGATCGCCGAGCGCGGCCGGGACGATCGTGAAACCTTTCGTGAACGAGAGTCGTGACCGTTCGGCGAACTCCCGCCGCGCGGCTTCGTGGAACTGGTCTCCCCATCCGAGGCCGATCCCGCCTCCGATCACGGCCATCTCGATACTCGTGAGCGCGGCCACCGAAGCCAGGGCTCGCCCGAGGTAGGTCCCGTTGCGGAGAACGAGTGCGTTCTTCGTGTAGCGCGCCTCCTGCCCCGTCTCCTCGAGCAACGCCACGCCGGACGCGTAAGCCTCGAGACACCCGCGCCCACCGCAACGGCACTCTCGCCCCTCGGGCTCGACGATCACGTGCCCGATGTGACCGGCATTGGTCGAATCGCCCTGCAGTAGGTGTCCATCGATCACCAGCCCGCCTCCGACTCCGGTGCCGATGATCACGCCCACGAAATCACGACGTCCCCGGGCCGCACCGAGCCAACCCTCACCCAGCGCGAAAGCCTTGGCATCGTTGTCGACGAACACGTCGACTCCAAGAAGTTCGGCGAGCGCTGAGGCCAGTGGAAAATCACGCCAGGCGGGAATGTGCAACGGGGAAACCGTCGTGCCCCCCGGTGCCATCGGACCACCGCATCCGGCTCCACATGCGACGATCTCGATGTCGGGCGCGGCGGCGCGGATGCGGTTCAGAAGGCTGGCCACGGCCGTCCACGGATCACGACTCGGCGTGGAGATGCGATCTCGAACGACGATCGATCCGTTCTCGAGAACGACCGCCGCGGCCAACTTCGTGCCGCCGATGTCGACGGCGACGACTCCTCGTTGGCGGGGAAGTTCAGTCGGGGCGACGGGCGACACCCGCGCGCGCCTTGCGAATCGCCCCGGCGACGTCCTGGATTCCCGCGCGACCGATGGCGCGGGCGTTTCGCTCGATGACCGCGAGGAGAACGAGCATGCCGACGAACACGACGAAGGCGGCCACGAAATGCACCTGCAGAGCGACGACGAGCAGGGCGAGACTCACGATCAACCCAAGGATCGACCAGCGGACCGTCCGAACGGAATGCTGATACAAACCCGAGGGTGACACCGCCTTCGCGAAGTCGGAGTCGTTCTGCAACTCGGCTTCGATCTGACGCAGGATTCTCTGTTCGTCATCGGAAAGACTCATCGACCTCACTCCTCTCCCGCCATTGTCCCAGAGAACTCGCCCGAGGGCAACGCGTCGAGGGCATTGCATCGAGTCGCTTAGTCCTCGGATCCGGGCTCGGTCTCCGCGTTCGGGCCCCACGGACTCGTGCGAGCTCTCCGCACCGAGCCGGCCGGAGTGATCGCGTCGTGGCCGAATCGGTCCCGGATCGCGTCCACGGCCCGACTCGCCGGTGACCATTTCCGATCCACGGCCGAAACGTCCGGGCCGGCTTCGTCGGGCGAATCGAAAAGTGACATCTGCTCGACCGGTTCCACGAAATTGGCCACGCTGACCCCCACCAAGCGGACTCCGATGGCCGGATCGAACGACGACATCGCCGAGGTGAGGGCGGCAACGAGCGCCGGCGCCGTGGTCATGGGTGCTTCCGGCGTCACGGAACGAGTGATCGTCTCGAAAGATGAGAATCGGATCTTCAACATCACCGTGCGCGCCGCCCAGCCGTGCCGACGTAGTCGGGACGCCACGAGATCGCTGAGACGCACCACCTCGGCCCGGATCTCCTCGACGCTGTGGAGATCGCGAGTGAACGTCTCCTCCTGTCCGATCGATTTGGCCTCACGCTCGGGAACGACGGCCCGATCGTCGTGGCCGCGCGAGAGTTCGAGCAGGTGGGTGCCGTGCGCCCGGCCGATCGATCGCAGAACGACGTCGTCGGGAAGTGCGGCCAGATCACCGACGGTGTGAACGGCGAGTCGCTCGAGCTTGCGAAGCGTTGCCGGACCGACTCCCCAGAGGGCCGAGACCGGCAACGGATGGAGAAAGTCCAACTCGCGGCCCGGCTCCACGACGAGAACTCCTGGTCCGGCCTCGACTCCCCGCGGGGTCAGCCGCGGTTTGGCCGCTTTGGAAGCGAGCTTGGCGATGAACTTCGTGGCCGCGACGCCCACCGAGCACGGAAGATCGAGCCGCTCACGTATCTCGTTGCGTATCCGGGCACCGATATCGGCACCGTCACCGAAGAGACGCACCGCACCGGTGACGTCGAGGAAGGCCTCGTCGAGAGCGATCGGTTCGACGAGTGGCGTGATCGCGCCGAAGATCTCGTGTACCTCGCGACTGACTTGGGCGTAGTGAGCGTGGTCGCCGGGAAGGAAGACGGCTTGTGGGCACAACCGCTTGGCCTGCGAAGACGCCATGGCCGAAAACACCCCATACCGGCGGGCTTCGTAATTCGCCGCCGCCACGACTCCTCGTGCACCCGAGCCACCGACCACCACCGGACGCCCGGCGAGTTCCGGGTGTCGCCGCATCTCCACCGACACGTAGAACGCATCCATGTCGACATGAAGGATCGTTCGACTCATGACCGCCGCCGACGACCCCTCCGCCAGTCACTCCACGCCAACTTGGTGACCAGTCGAAATGCCTCACCGATGATGTGATGACTGAGTTTCGACTCTCCGCGAACTCGATCGGCAAAAACGATGGGAATCTCGACGATGCGACCATGACATCGGTTGAGACGATGAGTCATCTCGACCTGGAACCCGTACCCCTCGGCAGTCACGGTTGCAAAGTCCATTCGGCGCAACGCATCGGTCGAGTAGGCGCGATAACCGCTCGTCGAGTCGTTGACCGCGAGGCCGAGCATGCCCGCCGCGTATCGATTACCCCATCGCGACAGGAATCGGCGCAGATACGGCCAATTGACGCACGCGCCCCCGGGCACGTAGCGACTTCCGATGGATGCATCGGCGCCGAGAGCGACGGCCGAGACGAGTTCGCGGAGATACACAGGGTCGTGCGAGAGGTCGGCGTCCATCTGCACGCAGATCACCGCTCCTTCCTCGATCGCACGTTGGAAGCCCGCTCGATAGGCGGCTCCGAGTCCCTGTTTGCCACCACGACGAAGAACCGAGATCATCGGATCGTGTCCGGCGATCCCGTCGACGATGTCAGCGGTGCCGTCAGGACTCGCGTCGTCGACCACCAGAATCCGTGCCTTTGGAAGTTCTCGCCGCACACCGACGATGAGTTCGGCAATGTTGTATGCTTCTTGGAACGTGGGCACGACGACGCACGCGCCACCTCCGTCCGTGCCGACATCCACCGCGCCCACGCAGCGAGCCTACGATGAACCCGTGAGCAGCGAGCGTCCCCTCTCGGCCCTTCCCTCGCCGTTGGCGCGGGGTCTCGCTTTCGTGGCGATCCTGATCGGCGGTCTCGCCGGAGGACTCATCGGATACGCATTGGTCGACATTCAGTACGACGGCACGGCCGAATGGCCGCTCGGCCTCGGAATCCTCGTTGGGTCGCTCGCATCCGCCGCCGGCACCGCCATCGTCGCCATTCTCGTTCTGAGAGCCATCGGTGAGTGGCGGAGCATCGACGACCGATGAACTCCGACCCGATCGGGCTCATGAACCTCGCCGCACGGATCGCCCGTCGAGCCGGTGATCTCGTGATCGAAGGTCGGCGCCATGGCAACCTCGCGGCCGATACCAAATCGTCGGCCACCGACATGGTCACGAAGTGGGACCGGATCAGCGAGGCGACCATCGTCGAAGCCCTGCGCACGAACCGCCCCGACGACGGCATCGTCGGCGAGGAAGGGACCGATGTCTCCTCCCGGTCGGGCGTGTCGTGGCTCATCGACCCGATCGACGGAACCACCAACTTCCTCTACGGATTGAGCGGTTACGCGGTCTCGATCGCCGCCGTCGACGAGAAGGGTTCGTTGGCCGGCGTTGTGTATCTGCCGGCCACGCGCGAACTCTTCGCCGCCGCCCGAGGACACGGATCGTGGCTCGGCGGTCGTCGGCTGACCTGCTCCAACCAGAGCGATCCGTCCACCGCTCTCATCGGTACCGGCTTCTCATATGCCGCGAACAGTCGCGCCGCACAAGGTGAACGGATCGCTCGACTGCTACCCCGCGTCCGCGACATCCGACGATTGGGCGCGGCCGCCCCCGACCTGTGCTTCGTCGCCGATGGTCGCATCGATGCCTATTTCGAGGAGAACCTCTCTCCGTGGGACCTCGCCGCCGGCATCCTCGTGGCGACCGAGGCCGGCGCGATCGCCTCCGACTTCTCGGGCGGACCGCCTCGACCCGCCGAAGTTCTCGTGGCCGCGCCGTCGTTGCATGCGCACCTCGTCCGACTCCTCTCCGACTGAACACCCACCCGAAGCGGACCGATCTCGACGGAACGCCGACGGGAGTCACCGTTTTCGGGCAACATGGAGACGTGGGCACACGAATCCTGACCGTCGAGGACGACGAACGCATTCGTTCCGCCGTCAAGCTCGCCCTGGAGGACGAAGGCTGGACGGTCGACGAAGCGGCGAGCGGCGAGGAGGCGGTCGTCCTCTTCCAGCGCCAACCGTCCGACGTGGTGTTGATCGACATCATGCTTCCGGGTATCGACGGCTTCGAATTGTGCCGAACGATTCGCCGCACGAGCGATGTGCCGATCGTGATGGTCACGGCGCGTGCCGACACTCATGACGTCGTGGCTGGACTCGAGGCTGGTGCCGATGACTATCTCACCAAACCATTCGCACCCAAGGAGCTCTCGGCTCGAATCCGCGCACTGTTGCGGCGCGCCCGACCCTCCTCACCCGGCAATGCCCGCTTGGTGTTCGGCGACCTCGAAATCGTTCCCGACGAAGGCAAGGTTCTGCGCGCCGGCGAGGAACTCCACCTCACCAAGACCGAGTTCCGCCTGCTGTGCGAATTGGCGCAGGTTCCCGGCCGGGTCTACAGCCGCGAGCACCTTCTCGACCACGTGTGGGGCTACGACTACTTCGGTGACGGCCGCCTGGTCGATGTCCACGTTCGGCGCCTACGAACCAAAGTCGAAAGCGATCCGGCCAATCCGCGGCATGTGGTGACGGTTCGCGGTCTCGGCTACCGACTCCAGTCCTGAATGTGGCGGACGTGTCGACTCCGAGGAGCCGCTTCCGTCTGGGGATCGGTTTACGCACCCGAATTCTGCTGACATTCGGACTCGGAAGCCTGGCCCTGTCGGCGTTCCTGGCCTTCACGACGTACAACTTCACCCGCACGAACGTGGTCGACGACCGCGAGTCCAGTGCGATCGACCGCGCCTACGACAGCGCCGCTCGCATTTCGGGTGATCTCAGATCCAATCCCGCCAACGTGCAGTCGGTCGTCGACCGACTGGGTGTGGACCGGCCACTCGTCCACTTCCGTGGCACATGGACCGCCGGCGACGCGCGATTCTCATCGGACGAGGTCCCTTCGAGCCTTCTCACTGCGGTACTCGACGATCGGCGACCTTCCACGATGCGCCTCGACGTCGGTGGCGAACTCGTCCTCGCGGTCGGCATCCCCCTCGAGGAGGTCGACGGTTCGTACTTCGAGTTCGCCTCGCTCGAGGAGGCACAGAGCACATTGCGCAGCGTCGGACTCGCTCTCATCTTCGCGGCCGGAATCACGACGTTGTTGGGTGTCGTACTCGGTGCCATCTCGGCATCGCGGTCGGTCCGTCCGCTCACTGCCGCGAGTCAGGCCGCCCAGGCGCTGGCCAGCGGCCGTCTCGATACCCGCTTGGAGGCGACCGACGATCCCGACCTCGCCGTCCTGACACAGTCGTTCAACGACATGGCGGCGGCGTTGCAGACACGCGTCGAACGCGATGCCCGGTTCACGTCCGACGTGAGCCACGAACTCCGATCGCCACTGATGACCCTTTCGGCCAGCGTCGAGGTCATGAAGGCACGTCGGGACGAAATGCCCGAGCGCGCCCAGGCGGCTCTCGACCTGCTCGTGGCCGACGTGGCCCGATTCCAGGGAATGGTCGAGGATCTGCTCGAGATCTCGCGCTTCGACGCCGGGGTGGTGCGTCTCAACGTCGATGAACTTCTCGTCGGCGAATTCGTCCGCCAAGCAGTGGCGGCGAGCAGTCTCCCCCGTTGCCCGGTGTTGGTATCCCAACAAGCCGAGAACATGATGATCCGCGGCGACAAACGTCGACTCGCGCGAGTCGTCGCCAACCTCATCGACAACGGTCGCATCCACGGCGGTGGCGAAGTGGAAGTCTCGGTCTTCGTCCCCGATGACGAGATTCCGGCGACCACCTTGTGGATCACGGTCGAGGACCACGGTTCGGGGGTGCCGGTCGAGGAACGCGACCTCGTCTTCGAGCGCTTCGCCCGCGGCGGGGTTGCCGGTCGACGGAGCAGTTCCGAAGGTGCCGGCCTCGGTCTCGCCCTCGTCGACGAACACGTGAAACTTCACCGGGGAAGGGTGTGGGTCGAGGATCGCCACGACGGCACCGAGGGTTCGTGCTTCATCATCGAACTTCCGGCGGAGGCCGTATGAAACGCGTCGTCCCGCTCATGTTCTCGATCGTCGTCCTTGCCGGATGCGGACTGTCACCCGATTCCGAACCTCGGGCCATTCCCGACGCCGACCAGAAGGATCTCGTCGAAGTGGTGGCCGGGTCGGCTGGCGCAGCCGGTACCGGACGCGTGTACCTCGAGCGCACCGACGAAACCGGCCGCAGTTTGCTCTCGGCCGTCCCGCGCCAATCCGATCAGGACCCGACGTCGATCCTGCGTTCACTCGTGAGCGGACCGACCGAGGACGAGCAGAAGACCGGACTTCGCAGCGCCATTCCTCAGGGAACCAAGGTCCTGAGTGCGCGCTTCGTCGCCAGCGATCTCGTGAAAGTCGATGTCTCGTCGCGGATCTTCGACGCCACCGGTGACGATCTCGTGTCGGCGATCGCCCAGATCGTGCTGACTCTCGCCGAAATCGACGGCGTCGAACGCGTGGTGATCGTTGTCGATGGCGAACCACAGGAGTGGCCGCGTGGCGACGGCAGTCTGACCGACGAGCCACTGACCGAATTCGACTACCCCGGACGGGCGGCGTCGAGTCAACCTCCGTATCCGGGGATCGTCGTCGATCCGTCGACTACTGCCTGAGGTTCAGCCGAAGAAGACGTCGGCCACGCCGTGAAGTAACGACATGTCGAGCGTTCGCGTCCGACCCACCACCTCGCTCAAGGGAACACGCGTCATCTCCGCTCCGCGCAAGGCGACCATGTGACCCCACGCTCGATCGTGCGTCGCATCGATGGCCTCCAGCCCGAATCGCGTCGACAGCACTCGGTCGAACGCCGTCGGCGTACCACCTCGTTGAACGTGTCCGATCTGGACGACCCGGGCTTCGATTCCCGTGCGTCGTTCGATCTCGGCGGCGACGTTCACACAGATGCCACCGAGCCGCGGACGACCGAGTTCGTCCTTCGAGTACTCGGGAACCTCCATGGTCCCCGGAACGGGCAGTGCGCCTTCGGCGACGACGACGAGTGACGCGTAGCGGCCACGGGAATGGCGGCGCTCGATGGTCTCGCAGACGGTCACGATGTCGAAGGGCTCTTCGGGAACGAGGATCACCGTGGCTCCGCCGGCCAGGCCGGCGTGAGTGGCGATCCAGCCGGTGTCGCGACCCATGACCTCCACCACGACCACTCGGTTGTGGCTCTCGGCCGTGGTGTGCAGACGGTCGATCGCGTCGGTCGCGACCTGAACCGCGGTGTTGAATCCAAAAGTTGTATCGGTTCCGACGACGTCATTGTCGATCGTCTTGGGGACACCGATCACGGGTAGACCCATACGTTCGTGGAGCATCGATGCCACGGTCAGCGACCCGTTACCGCCGATCACGATCAGTCCATCGAGGTGTTCGGCGTCGAAGCATTCGCGGACCCGATCGAGACCATCGGCGTGATCGAACGGGCTGCCTCGACGCGTCCCGAGGATGGTTCCTCCTCGAGGTAGGAGCCCGCGTACACCAGCCACGTCGAGGCGAATGAACCGGCGCTCCATTACGCCGTCCCACGAGTCGATGAATCCCAAGACCTCGTCACCGTGATTGGTCACACCTTTGCGGACGATCGCCCTGATCACCGCGTTCAGACCCGGGCAGTCGCCACCCCCGGTGAGAACTCCGATGCGCACGACCACAGGTTACGGGTGGAACAATGACGACGTGGCTTGGGATTCGACACGTGTAGTGCCCTGGGGACGCCTGTCCCGCGAATGGCTCGTGTACGCGGTGGTCATGATCGTCGCCTTCGTCGTCTTTCTGCGCGACAGCGTGAGCGGCGGATCAGTGCTCGGTCTGGCCGCCTCGTATCCGTTGTACATGTTGTTCGGCGGGTTCCTTGCCAAGATGGGCTATCAGCGCAAGACCCTCCGCGACATCCGGTCGCAGGCGCGCGAGGTTCGCACTCCCCCGCCGACGGTGAGCAGGACATCACGTCGTCCCGCTCCCACGAAGCGCACGTCGACGGGACCCTCGCAACATCGTAAGAAGAATCGCTGACGTGTCCGCCGACTACGTGCTCGCTATCGATGCCGGCACGACCGGCGTCAGGAGTCGCGCGGTCTACGCCGACGGACGTCCGAGCGTCTCCAGTTATCGCGAGTTCACCCAGCACTTCCCGATTCCGGGCTGGGTCGAGCACGACGCCCTCGAGATCTGGTCCGCGGTGGTGGCGACGATGGACGACGTGATCGCGCGCTGTGGAACACCGGCCACGATCGGAATCACGAATCAGCGCGAAACCGTGGTGGCGTGGAGTCGACGCACGGGTCGTCCCCATGGTCGGGCCATCGTGTGGCAGGACCGACGAACCGCCGACACCTGCGATCGCCTCGATGCCGCCGGCCACCTACCCACGGTGCGTCGCACGACCGGCCTCGTGCTCGACCCTTATTTCTCGGGCACCAAGATGGCGTGGATGCTCGCCAACGGCCTCATCGCCGACGACGACCTCGCCTTTGGAACCATCGACACATGGCTGATCTGGCAACTCACCGGAGGACGGACCTTCGCGACCGATCCCTCGAATGCCAGTCGCACGATGCTCTTCGACATCGGGAGGCTCGAGTGGAGTCCGACGATGTGCGAGATCATCGGTGTGCCCCTTTCCGCGCTCCCGGAGGTTCTATCGTCGAGTGGTCGCTTCGGGACCACCGATTGCTCCGGCGTACCGTCGGGCATCCCGATCTCAGGAGTGGCCGGCGATCAACAGAGCGCGCTCTTCGGTCAGGCCTGCTTCACGACCGGCATGGCCAAGAACACCTACGGCACCGGAAGTTTCATTCTCATGAACGTCGGCACGACGTGTCCGGAACCAACCGACGGCCTCCTCACGACGGTTGCCTGGACACTCGAGAACGTCGACGGCTCCCGTACGACCACCTACGCACTCGAGGGTGCGATCTTCGTCACCGGCGCGGCAGTGCAGTGGTTGCGAGACGGACTCGGAATCATCACTTCGTCGTCCGACATCGGGCCACTGGCCGAGTCCACTCCTGACAGCGGTGGTCTCTTCGTGGTTCCGGCGTTCACCGGACTCGGCAGCCCGTGGTGGGATCCCTACGCCCGCGGCACCATCGTCGGCATCACTCGTGGCACCACGCGCGCCCACTTCGCGCGCGCGGTCGTGGAAGCCATGGCTCTGCAAACACGAGATGCCGTCGAGGCCATGGAGCGCGCCGGTGGAGTCCATATCTCGGAACTTCGCGTCGACGGCGGAGCGGCGGTCATGGATCTTTTGATGCAGATCCAGGCCGACCAGTTGGGCATCCCGGTTCGGCGACCCGTCGATCAGGAGACCACGGCACTCGGCGCCGCATTTCTCGCCGGACTCGCCGAAGGGGTCTGGCCATCCCTCGACGCCATCAGTCGAAGGTGGCAGACCGATCGGGTCTTCGATCCCGCCCCGGACGATTCGGAGAGCCGGAGAGCCGCCGGCCAACTTCACACGGCCTGGTTACGGGCCGTCGAACGATCGCGCGATTGGGCTCACGACTGAACGACGGCGCCCACGACGCGGCCGATGAGATCGAGCTGCTGGCGCTCGCGCTCACGAAAGGCCCGACCCCGACGCTCACCCGCGAGCGCCGAACCGGAATCCCCCAGTCGACACCAGATGACATCGGATGGCGTGTGCTCCGACCGGGAGTCGGCGGGCAGGTGCGACGTTCCGGCGAGGAACGCCACGAGCCATGCGGTATCGGGGACCGTTCCGTGCGCCGCTTGTACGACGGACGTCGCGAGGTCGACCACCGCCACCCAATCGGCTTCGAGCAATTCGCACGTCTCGTCACACAGCGTTCGGAGTCGGCGATCGGACTCCGATTCGAGGACCGCGGCCACCACTGCGAGTGCCATCACGCCGTGATCGGGTCGGTCGGCATCGATCTCGTGCAGATCCTCCACGGCCACTCCGTCGACGGCGTTGAGTGCCACCACGACGTCGTCGGGTGATCTTCCCGCCGGGAGGCTCACGGTCACCTCGTCGATCGCCATTCCGGCGCCTCGTTCGAGAATCTCGATTCCAACGACGTCGGCCTCGGCCGAACCGATGGCAGCCGCCACCCGCCCGAGCATTCCGGGGCGATCCGGCAACCAGAGTCGAACGACGAAATGCGGCATCGAGGTGGGATGCGGTGCGTGATTCAGCCGAGTTTGGTGAGGCCGCGCTTCAGGTTCCGGATTCCCTGCGCGATGCGCTGCTCGTTCTCGATCAGCGCGAAACGTGCGAATCCCTCACCACCGGGGCCGAAGCCGACTCCCGGCGAGAGCGCGACCTCGCATTCGCGCACGACCAACGAGCAGAACTCCACTGAGGTGAGGTCGGCATAGGGCTCGGGGATCGGCGCCCAAACGAACATCGAACCCTTGGGAGCCGGGATGTCCCAGCCGATGCGCGAGAGTCCGTCGATCAATGCATCGCGTCGACTCTGATAGATCGCGCACACTTCTTCGGGATAATCACCGGCTTCGTTCATGGTCACCGTGGCCGCGATCTGGATCGGCTGGAAGGTTCCGTAGTCGAGGTAGCTCTTCAACTTCACGAGAGCCTGGACCACGTCACGGTTACCGAGAAGGAAAGCCACTCGCCAACCCGCCATCGAGAAGCTCTTGGTCATCGAGTACAACTCGACCGCACATTCCTTGGCCCCCTCGGCCTGCAGGATCGAGGGGGGCTGATACCCGTCGAAGCCGACATCGGCATACGCGAAGTCGTGAACGACGATCATGTTGCGCTCGCGACAGAAGTCGACGACGCGCTGCATGAACGGCAGGTCGACACACGAGCCCGTGGGGTTGTGCGGGAACGAGATGACGAGAACCCGAGGCTTGGGCCAGCCGACGTCGTACGCCGTGGTCAGGCTGTCGAAGAAATCCCCTTCGAAGTCGGTCTGCACACGCGGGTCCGAGAGGCTGCGCATCGGCACCTGCCGGAGATCGGCGCCGGCGAAGAGTGGACCGTAAATGTGGATCGGGTAACTCGGACTCGGGACGATCGCCGCATCACCACGATCGAGCAGGACCCACATGAGGTGGCTGAAACCTTCTTTGGACCCGATCGTGTTGGTGATCTCGGTCTCGACATCGAGGTCGACGTTCCATTTGCGCTTGTAGAGATCGGCGATCGCCTCTCGTAGCTTGGGCAGACCCTTCGACATCGAGTACCGATGATTTCGCGCGATCTTGGCCGCTTCACCGAGCTTCTCGACGGCAATCGACGGCGATGGAATGTCGGGGTTGCCGAATCCGAGGTCGACGACGTCCACGCCCTGCCGCCGTGCCTCGATCTTCAGATTGTTGATGATCGTGAAGACATAGGGCGGAAGGTTCGTGATCCGGCGGAACTCCATGCGACGACCCTAGTTGGCACGATCCGCCGACCGGCGGTTGTATTGGCGTCAGTGACCGTCGTCCGCTTCGACGTCGGCGAGGTAGGCGGCTCCGATGGCCCCGGCCAAGTCTCGATGCCAGGCCAGTTCGATGGTCGGATGCGGACGGAGTTCGGGGGCGTAGAGCATCTGGCCGAACCACTTCCGAATGGACGGCAGATACGTGTCGCCCGTGCTCGCGAGTCCCCCGCCGATCACGAACAGTTCAGGGTCGAGCACATTGGCGAGATTGGCCAGGCCCATCGCCACCCAGCGACAGAACTCATCGATCACTCCGAGAGCCTCGACATCGCCCGCCCGCGCCGCCGACTCCACGTGCTCACCGCGGACATCGGTCGCGCCGCCGGCGGCGGCGACGATCGCGTGGCCACCTCCCGCGGTCACGAGTTCATGGGCGCGTGCCGCCAGGGCCGACCCGGACGCGAAACGCTCCCAGCAACCACGCAGGCCACATGGGCATCGGGGTCCTTGTGGATCCACGATCATGTGTCCGATCTCACCGGCGAAACCGTTCCGACCGCGCACCACGCGACCATCGGCCACGATGCCACCACCGATCCCCGTGCCGAGAGTGGCCACCACCACGTCGGAACGACCAACGGCAACGCCCGACTTCCATTCGGCGATCGCCGCGCACGTGGCATCGTTCTCGACGAAGACGTGACGGTCGAGACGCTCCGACAGTCGCGTCCCGACCGGCAGGTCGCGAACGTCGAAGAGATTCGGCGAAGCGCGTATCACTCCCTCGCGGGTGATGAGCCCGGGAACCCCCACTCCGATCGAATCGACCTCGCCGAAATTCAGAGCCATCGTCGCCAGAACCTCGATGAGTTCATCGGGCTGACGGGGCGTCGACCGACGCTCCTCCTGCACGACTTCCCCACTCGCGTCGACCACGACGCCGAGACATTTCGTACCGCCGACATCGATGCCGGCTCGGCGTCGACCGGGCGACGTCACGATTCGGCGCGAACCTTCAGTTCCTTCACGGTGTTGAGAATCCGCACTTCGGCCCGGCGCTTCACGAAACCGGGGAGCGGGACGATGAGGTCGATCGAGAGGTTGTAGGTCAGCACGACTCCGCCCGAGGAATCGGGGGCGAACATGTAGGCGCCGTCGACGGCCCGCATGATGTCGCCTTTCACCATGTGCCACGCCAGGCGATGCGGCGCGGCCGAGTAGTCGTAGGACAGCGTGTAGTGGGTGCTGCGACCGAGAGCCGACGTTCGGTATTCGACCTCCGTGGCACGGCCTTCGGCATCACGGGCCAGGACCACGGCCGACTTCACATCGGTCGCCCAACGGGGGTAGGCCTCGAAATCAGTGGCGATCGCCCAGCAACGTTCGAGTGGTGCCGCGATGGAAATGGTCAGTGACGCCGTATCGGCCATGCAGTAGTTCTAGCCGATCGGCTGCGGTGTCAGGCATCCTCACCGCGCCGCCGTGACGGGAACCGACCCGAGCGCGCCGCCCACAACCCGTTGAGACCGAGGCCGAGTACCGGCACGAGGACTCCGAAGGCCAATGTCGATCCAGCCGTCGATCCACCATCGGGTGCCGGCGTGGACGGGCGGGCGATGGCTGTGACCAGAGCGGCCACCACCTGAACAGTCAGGCAACCGAGCATGGTTCGCTTGACCCGCACCGGGATCGCCGAACCCATCAGGAAGTACAACTCGGCAACCGACATCTCGACCTCGCGACTCCGCTGAACCGCGGTCCAGTAGCCCCACAAGAACGCGGCCACGCCAACGGCGAAGAGAACGAGTGACACCACGACTCCCTGGACCTTCCATACCCCGTCGAAAACGGTCGCCGCGAGTCCGCTCGAGACCACGAAGGCGAGTGTCGCCGCCAGATTCGCGCGAAGGATCGAATCGGAATCGGTCACGGATAGACCCCCAATGCTTCACCGAGTCGGCGCGTGAGGACGTCGTAGGAGAATTGCTCGACGGCCCGCACCCGCGAAGCCGATCCCATGCCGGAGCGGAGCGCATCATCGGCCAGGAGGGTGCGCAATCTCGCCGCGACTTCGGCGACATCGGTGGGACGACGAACCACGAAGCCGGTGACTTCGTCGTCGACCGCTTCGGCGGCTCCGCCGGAATCTCCCGCGATCTGGGGGACGCCGCACGCGGCCGCCTCGACGAACACGATGCCGAAGCCCTCTTGTTCGAGGCCGCCCCAGCGATTCCGGCACAACATCATCGACACATCCGCGCATCCGTACAACAAAGGCAGATCATCGTTGGGAACGCGACCGAAGAAGCGGACCGGAGCTCGAAGTTCATGAGCCAACTTCTCCAGTCGATCCCGGTCTCGGCCGGCTCCACCGATGGCAAGCACAAGACGCGGGTGATCGGGTGCCAACTCGGCCACCGCCCGAATGGCGGTGTCGAATCCCTTGCGCGGAACGAGACGACTGATACCGACCACCAGTTGGGTGTCGGGCGCGATGCCCAACGAACGGCGGGCCTCGGCCCGTTCGGTCGTCGACAACGGGCGGAACCGTTCGGTGTCGACACCCGGCGGAACCACGGTGATGTCGAGTGGTCGACCCGCGGCCCGTCGGGCTTCGGCGGCCGGATATCCGCCGGCCGCGATCACGTGACGGGCCCGACGCAACACGTTTCCGAGAACCTGACGCGACACCGGAAGACGACCGGGCACGGTGACCTCGGCCCCATGCACGACGACGTCATAGGGCAATTCGAGGTACGGCCCGATGATCCCGAGCGGTACGGCTGGGTCCAGAACGACGAGATCGGCCCCCACCTCGCGGGCCAGATCGTTCACTCGCTTCACCATCCACGGATGCGGAAGGAGGACGGGTTCGCGCGTCCGCTCGATTCGAAACGGTTGGGCGGCGTCGAACTCGGCCGTCCCGGCGTAGGGGCTCGTCAGAACGGCGAACGAGTCGGGCGGCAGTCGGCGCCACCATTCCCAAAGAAGAGATTGGATCCCGCCGATCTTGGGTGGGAAGTCGTTCGTGACGAGAAGATGCTTCATCGTTCGGATCCGAGGGCGGCTAACTCGTCGCGCACGAGCGAGTCGGGGTCGTCGGCGACCAATGCACAAAGGTCGGGGCGACCGAGTCGAGAAGCCGCCCAGAGTGCATGGGCCCGAAGAAGCGCGTCATCTCCTTCAAGGTAGTGGCGCAGCACTCCCTCGACCCGCTCGTCGACGACTTCGGTGGCCGCGTTGCCGAGGATCACCAAAGCGTTGCGGCGCAACCACCGAGGATTCCGCTCGGCCAGATACCAGCGGCCGAAACGGGACAACAGATGGTCGTCCGACGACGTGAGAATGTCGAGTAAGTCGACGCGCTCACCGACTCCCGCCACATCGACACGACCGCCGATCCGACCGGCCAGGCGCACGGTGGGTGGACACGACTCCTGACAATCGTCGCATCCGTAGATCCGATCACCGAGCGCGACGCGGTACTCACGGGGAAACACGCCCGGCTTTTGGACCAACCACGCGAGGCAACGTCGGGCATCGATCACCCCCGGTTCGACGATCGCCCCCGTCGGACAATCGTCGAGACAATCCCGACACGAACCACAACCATCGGGAACAGGTCTGGCCGCCGGTTCGAGTCGGGCGTCAGTGACCACCGATCCGAGAACGAACCAACTGCCGGCGCCGGGAAGGAGCAAATTCGCGTTCTTGCCGAACCATCCGAGTCCGGCCCGCCACGCGACTTCGCGGTCGACGAGATCGTTCTCGTCGGCGAACACCACGGCTCGGAAACCATCGTCCCGCAAGCGGAGGGCGATCTTCTGCAACGAGCTTCGCAATGGTGTGTAGAAGTCGTGCCGGGCGTACCGCGCGACGCGAGCCGAGAGGCCGGGTGGGTCGTTGGATTCGGTCGGATCGTCGAGGTGGTAGCTCAATGCGGCGACGATGATCGACTGCGCTCCTTCCACAGCTCGCCGTGGATCGGTCGATCGCTGCGGGTCTCGGTAAGTGAACCCCATGGTGTCGGACAAACCTTGTGTCCGACGGCGATCGAGTTCCGTACGCGCCCGGTCGAGAACCGAGGCATCGGTGACACCGATCCGGTGGAGACCGAGTTCGCGCGCGTACTCGATCAGCCCGGCGAGGTATTCGGGACGGGACGAGTCAGGAGGCGTTGGCTTGGCCGGGCGCACGATGCCGAAGCGTAGGCACCAAACCGGCCTCGGCGAGTATGCGCACGGCCCTCAATTCGTCGAGGTCGAACACCACGGCCATCCGCGAGTCGTCCCGACACAGGAACGACATCATGCAGTCGGAGCACACATCGGTGTCGCGAGCCACACAGGTGTCGCAATCGATCAGGATGGTTTCGGCGGGGTTCTGCTGCGGATCGGTTCCCATGTCCTCACTCGACCACAGGGGTGTGGCAGGGATTCCCCGAAAGAGGTGTCTCAGCTGGCCAAGACCCCGACCAAGGTTCGGCTCATCCGCTCGGCGACCATGCAGGTGGGCAGGTGGGTATTGGCCCGCGGGAGGCGGGGCATCACCGATGCGTCGACGACCCAGAGGTTCTCGACGTCCCACGAACGACCATGGGTATCGACGACCGATTCCCCCCTCCTACCCATCACACATCCCCCCGACACGTGGACGTAATCCCCCGTTCGGCTCCGGAGCCACGACGTGACCGCATCGACGTCTTCTCCCAATGAGTCGAGTGGCGTTCCGACGTCGTCGATGAACACGCCCGCGACGATCCGACGCAGAGCCGGTGCCTCGAGCAGTCGACGTAACGTCGCCAGTCCGAAAGTCAGCGCGTTCAGATCGCGTTCGTCGCTCAGCATGTCGAAGTTCAGATCTCCGGCCACCGATGTTCCTCGTGAATGAACGTCCATGAGCGCGACGCTGAGAAGACCAAAACCCGGTGCGGCGAGGCCGAGGTGGTCGATCGGTAGCAGTTGCAGGTCGGCGGCCGATCCGCCCGATGAGAATCGGGCCACCGAATCGACGGCAAGTGACGTGGGCGGGACCGATTCGTGCAAAGCGATCGTCAGTGGCGCCGACGCATGGTCCTGCACTCCGCGACCGATCATCGGATTGTCGATTCCGGAACGCTGGAGCAACCACGGAGAATGCACCGCGCCGCAGCACACCACGACCATCCGCGACTCGATCGTCGAGCCATCCTTCAGTCGGACGCCACGGGCGATTCCTCCGTCGATCACCAACGACTCCACCTCGGTGTCGACCCGAATCTGCAGACGGGGATCGTCCAGTAGCGGCAAGAGGTGAACGTCGAAGGCCGACGCCCGTCGCCCGTCGGCGAATTGCGTGAGTGCCGCCGCGCCCGCATCGCTCGGCATGGCACCGAGTGGCCGAGGTCCGACATGATCGGCCCACCCATTTTCACGACAGGCCGCCACCATCGCGCCACCGATCCGATTCGGATCGAGTTCGGTCACGCGTCGCAACGGAATCGCCAATCGGCGGAACTCGGGTTCGACGTCGGCCCACGACCAGCCTGCGCAACCGTGGTCTCGCTCCCAACGGTCGTAATCGTCGGGTTCACCCCACAATCCGAGCATGGCGTTGACAGCCGACGACCCACCGAGACCACGACCACGCGCGTACGGAGTCGCATCTTGGCCGGCCACCCGGATGGCGTTGAGTTCGTCCCAACGCCATCCGGGTTCGTCGAGGGCGGCAAAGAATGACGGACCCGAGACTCCGGGTGGAGGTGTCGGCACACCTGCGACCCGCGAATAACCCGGACCGGCTTCGATCAGCAGGACCGAGAATCCGTGTTCCATGGCGCGACGCGCGACGATGCAACCCGCCGAGCCACCTCCCACCACGATCACATCGGGGCGAGAGGAACGACTCACGCGCTCGCCAGCCCGTTGAGATGCGCGACGTCGTTGTAGCGGATGAGTCGCCAACGTCCGGGCTGGACCAACTCGACTTCGGTGATCGACGTGTTCTTGGTGTGGATCTCGAAACCGCCGGTACCGAACGTGCGCAGGGACTGACGAAGAACGGTGTCGATGACTCCTCCGTGGCAGAACACGACCACGGTTCGATCGGGATGTTCGTCCACGACGCGCCGTACGGCCGAGCCGACCCGTAACTGGAATTCAGCGATCGTCTCGCCGCCCGGAAACGTCACGCCGTACGGGTCGTTCTCCCAGTCGGGGTTTCCGTAACGACGGTCGAACTCCTCGTATGTGAGTCCGTCACAGTCCGGACCCGGATCGTGTTCTCCGAAATCGGGATCGATACGCAACTCGTGCCCCGGCAGGGCCGGCAACACGATCTCACCGGTCTCACGGGCACGCGGATACGCACTCGCGTAGACCGCATCGGCCGCGAATTCGGAGTGAGCAGCCCAACGATCGCGGAGTCGTTCGGCCTGACGACGACCGAACTCCGACAATCCGACGCACGACCGCGGTCCACCGACCAAGCGGTTGACGGTGACCTGAGATTCTCCGTGTCGGATCAGGACGAGGCGGGTCATGGCGATTCGAGTCAGGCGAGCTTCTCGACGAAGGACTCGAGCTGCCGCAGATTGCGGCATTCGTAGGTTCCGTCGGTGAAGTTGCCGTACTCGCCCACGATGGAGTCGCCCGTGTTCCAGTAACTGCGGGGCTCGGGGTTGAGCCAGTACACGTGCCGCGCCTTCTGGCGGATCTCCTTCACGACCCAGGCCTGCGACGCGTGGTAGTTGTTGCGCGCATCACCGAGGAGGAGCACCGTCGTCTTCGGTCCCACATCCTTCCCGAATCGCTCCCAGAACACCTCGAAGGCGTGGCCGTAATCGGAGTGTCCGTCGACCCACACCACATCGGCCTCAGTGTTGACGCGGTGGATCGCCTCGGTGATGTCTTCCGTGCCCTTGAAGAAGTCGGTCACTTCGTCGAGACCATCGATGAAGACGAAGGAGCGCACCTTGGAGAACTGGTTCTGGATCGCGTACACGAGCATCAGGGTGAATCGGGCGAAGGCCGCCACGCTTCCCGAGATGTCGGCCACGACCATCAGTTCCGGCTTGGCCGGTCGTGGGAATTTGAACTTGGGATCGGCCGGAACGCCGCCATAGGACAGCGAGTGCCGAACCGTGTTGCGGAAGTCGAGTGGTCCCTTGCGCCCGTGACGTCGTTTGCGCGCGAGTCGGGCCGCGAGTTTGCGGGTGAGTGGATACAGCGACTTCTTCAGGAGCTGCATCTCGTCCCGACTCGCGTGCATGAACTCGACGTCCTCGGGCAGAGGCTTGCGAAGGGTCTTGGCCATGGCCTCGGCTCCTCGGTCGGCCACGAGCCGCCGTCGGATCTCGGCTTCGATCTCCTTCTTGAAATCTTCGATGCGCGACTGGTACTCGTCCCGCTCGAGCCGCTCCTCGAGAGCGGTGAGTTCACCGCCGACCTCCTCACGACTCGCGTCCATCAGTTTCTGGAGCATCGAATCGAGATCGAGGTTTCGGAGCGTTCGGTAGAGGTAGTAAGTGCCGCCGACCGGTCGGCCGGGCTCCATACCGGCGAAACGTTGCACCGACTGCTTGGCCAGCGCCCGCATCATGGCCTGATCACCGTTCAGCAGGGCCTGCATGAGCATCTGGGCGATCTCCTCGGGAGTCAGAGCATCCATGCCGCCCGATGAACCACGACCGTCCCCCTGGCGCATCTGCTCCTGCATCTCGCGCCACATCTCCTCCAACGCATCGTCGGAGTCCTCCACGAGTTTGTACTCGGGACCACGAAGGGAGAAATAGACCTCGAAGACCGTCTCGAAAGAACGCCAATGAGCGCTGTTCTTGACGAGAGTCGCGCCGAGCGCGTACTTGAAGGCATCCCGATCCTCGATCGGGATGTGCTGGACCGCCTCCATGGCGTCGAGGTTCTCGGTGAGCGACACCGGAAGACCGGCGTTGCGGAGTTCCTGGACGAAACCGGCGAGGAGATCGAGCACGTCGCCCTCGTCAGCCGAGGTCGGCTGACAGCTCCTTGGCGGCCTTGGCGATGTCCGACTGGTACTTGAGCAACACGTGCAGCGTGTCCTTGGCCGTCTGGGCGTCGATGTTCTCGGCGTTCAGCAGCATGAGAGTCCGCGCCCAATCGAGGGTCTCGCTCACACTCGGCGCCTTCTTCAGATCGAGCTGACGAATGCTGCGCACGATGCGGGCGACCTGGTCGGCGAGATGCTCGGTGATCCCCGAGACCTTGGCGAGCACGATCTCTTTCTCGCGATCCATCGACGGGTAATCGACGTGCAAGTACAGACAGCGGCGCTTGAGCGCCTCGGACAACTCACGCGTGTTGTTGGAGGTCAAGAACACCATCGGGATTTGCGTGGCCGTGATGGTGCCCAGTTCGGGAATCGACACCTGGTACTCCGACAGGATCTCGAGCAACAACGCTTCGGTCTCGACTTCGACGCGGTCGACTTCGTCGATCAGGAGCACGACCGGATCGGGCGCGCTGATCGCCTCGAGCAAGGGCCGGGTGAGCAAGAACTCGCGGCTGAAGATGTCGTCATGGACCTCGCTCCAGGAGTCGCTGTTCTTGTCGGCCTGGATACGAAGCAACTGCTTCTTGTAGTTCCACTCGTAGAGGGCTTTCGATTCGTCGAGTCCCTCGTAGCACTGCAGACGGATGAGACGCGCGCCGGTCATCTCGGCGATGCTCTTGGCCAATTGGGTCTTGCCCGTACCGGCCGGGCCCTCGACGAGAATCGGCTTGGCGAGCCGATCGGCGAGGAAGGCAACCCCGGCAATGCCGTCGTCGGCGAGGTAGTTGACGTCGCGCAGACCGTCACGGACCTGCTGTACGGAGGCAAAGCGATGTTGCATGGTTTCACCCTACAAGTTGCCCTGATCAGACGATCAATCGGTCGCTCGTGATCTACCCTTTCCCCGATGGCCGGGGACCAGCGAGCGCACGATCTCTTGCGTTCGAACGCCGTTGTCGCACTCGGGACCGGTTTGTCGCGACTGACCGGAATGTTGAGAGTCATCGTCTTTGGATTCGTGATCGGCCAGACGGCCCTCGCCGACGCCTACGACGGTGCCAACAACTCGCCCAATGCCGTCTACGAACTTCTGCTCGGTGGAGTGTTGTCGGCCACTCTCGTGCCGCTCTTCACCCGGATGCTCGAGGACGACGATCGTGATTCGGCCGAGGCCGTCGTCGGAGTCGGCATCGTCGCCCTCACCGCCATCACCGCCGTCGCCGTCGTGTGCGCCCCATGGATCTTCCGGATCTTCTCGCTCAACCCCGACTCGAGTGTCGATGCCAACGATTTCCGGACCGTCGGCACGGCATTGGCCCGCATCTTCCTTCTGCAGATCTTCTTCTACGGAATCGCCGCACTCCTCGGCTCGCTGCTCAACGCACAACGTCGATTCTTCGCCGCCGCATGGTCACCCGTCCTCGCGAACGTCGTCATCATCTGTTCCCTCCTCTACGTGCCGACACTCCTCGATCAGAAGAATCCGGTTCTGCGCGACGTCCTCGACAGTCCATCGTTCCGATGGTTGCTCGGTCTCGGCGCGACGGGTGGCATCGCCCTGCAGGCCCTGATCCTCTTGCCGGCGATCCACCAGGCCGGACTCAACTTCCGATTCCGTTTCCGGCCTCGTCACCCGGCGGTGCGCAAACTCTTCGCCCTGTCGGGTTGGACTTTCGGGTACGTGTTGGCCAATCAGGCCACCATCGTCGTGGTGAAGAACCTCGCCTCACCGGGCAGCGGCGGACAGGACGCGTACGCCAAGGCGTCGACGTTCTTCTACTTCCCGCATGGACTTCTCGCCATGAGCATCGCCACGACGTTCATCCCGGAGATGGCACGAGCCGTCGCCCGGCGCAATCGCGAGGACTTCATCGAACGAACGTCGCTCGGCATCCGACTCGTCGGACTGCTCACGATCCCGGCGGCGTTCGGATTTCTTGCGCTGGCCCGCCCGATCATCGGTGCGCTCCTCCAGCACGGACAATTCGATGCCGTTGCCGCCGACAACACCGCGCGTGCCCTCGCCGGACTCAGCCTCGGGTTGGCCGGCTATTCGGTCTATCTGTTCACGTTGCGCGGCTTCTACGCCCATCAGGACACCCGCACCCCATTTCTCATCAACTGCGTGCAATGCCTGATCAACGTGGTGCTCGCCTTCGCACTCGCCGGCCCTTTCGACGTTCTCGGCCTCGGGCTCGCCTTCGCCATTTCCTATCTGGTCGCCGCAGTGATCGCGATCCTCGTCCTCACGATCAAAGTTCCCGATTTCCCGGCCATCGAAGTATTGGGCACTCTCTCGCGCATGGTGGCGGCCGGCGCGATCATGGGCGCGGTCGTCTGGCTCTCGGTTCGGGCCTTCGGCGACAACAATGGCACCGGAGCGCTCATGCGACTCATCGTCGGATCGTTCATCGGTGTCGTCGTGTATCTCGGTTCGCTCACGCTGCTGCGTTCACCAGAGGTCGGCCACGTTCGGGCACTGCGCGACCGCTTGCGAGCTCGGGTCACTTCCTCGGAGGATTGAGCAGCACCAAACCGTCGCGGTGAACGACCACGCCGGGGAGGCCGTCGGCGAGTTCGGATGTCTGCCGGCCCTTCGAAGCGGAGATCTGGGTCGATGTCATGACCGCCGTGCCCTTGGCCAGCACTCGACCCGTCGCATCCACGATGTCGATCGTGTCACCGGCGTCGAAGTCCCCGTGGACCGACAAGACGCCGGCGGGCAGCAGTGAATTCGTGCCGCGTTCGAGGGCCGAGGCGGCGCCGGAGTCCACTTCGACGCGACCACAGGTCTCGCTGGCGAACGCGATCCAGAGTTGACGAGAGGACAACTGGCGGTCCGATCCGTGGAACGTCGTACCGACACGGGGCGAACCATCCGCGCCGCCGATCACCGCAAGTCGGACCACATCGGGAATCGTCGCCCGGGCGATCACCGAACGAACTCCCGACCACGACGCGATCCGACTGGCCGCGAGTTTCGAGGCCATGCCACCACTTCCGCGATTGGAGCCGGTCGCTCCGGCACTGACGCTGAGGAGAGGATCGCCCGGCCACACATCGGCCACGAGGGTGGCCGAGGGGTCGCTACGCGGATCGGCGGTGTAGAGGCCGTCGATATCGGTCAAGAGAACGAGGGTGTCGGCTTTCAGGAGATGCGACAGGAGTGCCGAGATCCGATCGTTGTCTCCGAAGCGGATCTCGTCGTTGGCGATCGCGTCGTTCTCGTTGACCACCGGAATGCAACCGAGTCGGATCAGTTCTTCGAGGGTCGCCCGGGCGTGCAGGTACTGCTTTCGGTCGACGAAGTCGTGCGGCACGAGCAGAACCTGCGCGGCCACGAGTCCTACGGAGGAGAACTCGGCGTTGTAGACCTCCATCAACCGGCTCTGGCCGACGGCCGACAATGCCTGCAACGTCAGCACCTCCGACGGGCGGGCCGAGAGTCCGACGGCCGGAATACCGGCGGCGACGGCACCCGACGACACCAACACGACTTCGTGTCCGTCGGCGCGCAGAGCCGCGATCTGTCGACACAGACCGGCAATGACCACGCGGTCGATCACACCACGGTCGTCGGTCAACGATGAGGTTCCGATCTTGACGATGATTCGCTGGGCGGTCATGGGGATTCGAGTCTGCTCAATGCTCGGGGTGGTAGTCGAACGAGAATTCGCCGATCCAGACCACGTCGCCCTCGGCCGCACCCGCGCGCGCGAGGAGCCGCGGTACTCCCAACTTCTTCAATCTCTCGTCGATGTAGGCCAGAGCTTCGGGAGTGGTGACGTCGTTGAGATGCACGGCGCGCAGGACCTTGCGTCCGAGAACCCGGAAGTTGTGCTCGTCGACGCGCTCGACCCACGCGCCATCGGAGTCGGGGCGAAGGATCACTCGACCCTCCGTGACGGGTTCTTCCTGACGGGCTTCGTGCACCAGGCTGGCCAGTCGACCGACGAGTTCGCGGACTCCCTGATTCGTGACCGAGGAGATGACCATGCCGTCCCACGCCGCCACCGCCGCCGGATCAGCCGAATCTGTCTTGGTGCCGACGATCACCCGGGGCCGTTCGAGAAGATGCGGGTCGTACTTGCCGAGTTCGGAGAGCAGGATCTGAAGTTGATCAGAGGATGAGGTCTCGTCGAGCGGAGCGAGATCGACGAGCACGCAGAGCACACGCGCCCGCTCGACATGCCGGAGGAAACGATGGCCGAGGCCGCGACCCTCGGATGCGCCTTCGATCAGACCCGGGATGTCGGCCACCACGAATTCGGTCGCATCATCGATGCGCACGACGCCGAGATTCGGCTCGAGCGTCGTGAAGGGATAGTCGGCGATCTTGGGCCGGGCCGCCGAGATCACACTGATCAACGTGCTCTTCCCGGCATTCGGAAAGCCGACCAGCGCGACGTCGGCCAAGAGTTTGAGTTCGAGCTTGAGCCAGCGCTCCTCACCGTGCTCACCCTGTTCGGCAAAACTCGGTGCCCGGCGGCGGTTGGTCAGGAATCGCGCGTTTCCCCGCCCGCCCCGACCACCGTGGGCGGCGAGCCAACGATCGCCGTGCTGCTGAAGGTCGGCGAGAATCTCGCCCGAGTACATGTCGCGGATCACGGTTCCCTCGGGAACCTTGACCTCGAGGCTCTCACCCCGACGGCCATGGAGATCCTTTCCTTTGCCATGCACTCCGTTGCCGGCGATGCGGTGCGGGTGATCGCGAAAGGCAAGAAGGGACGCCACGTTGCGGTCGGCGACCAACCACACGTCACCACCCTTGCCGCCGTCGCCACCATTGGGTCCACCCATGGCCACGGGACCCTCGCGCCGGAACGCGACGCAACCGGCGCCGCCGTCGCCGGCGCGCACATTCAATTGGCACTCGTCGACGAACTGGCTCATGACGCTTCCAACCTACTGCCACACCCCCGTCGTAGCCTTGGACTCGTGAGCGAGAAGTCCGCACCGCATTCGTCGCAACACGTCGACCCCGACATGGCCGAACGCGCGGAACGCTGGGCGAGCACCATGGCGGGCACGTCCACCGACGACGCAGTCACCGTCGCCCACGCCGACTCGTGGGCCGGCACCGGAGTCTCTGCGGTGTCGGAGCGACAACAGCGCGAAGATCTCGCCGACCGACATCTCGCCCGCCTCGCCACCCGATCAGTGGGTGCCGGTCGCCGACCGGTCGAGGAAGAACCCGATCCCTTTCGAACCTGCTTCGAGCGCGATCGCGATCGCATTCTCCACGCCACGTCGTTCCGACGTCTCGCCGGCAAGACCCAAGTGTTCGTCTTTCCCGATGATCATCAACGCACCCGCCTCACGCACGCGCTCGAGGTCGCTCAAGTCGCAGTGTCGGTGGCTCGTCCTCTCGGGCTGAATGTTGCGCTCACCGAGGCCATCGCGCTCGGCCACGATTGTGGCCACGGCCCCGGCGGCCACGCCAGCGAAGACGCGCTCTCGCCCTACATCGACGGTGGCTTCGACCACGCCGTGTGGGGAGCCGACGTCACTCTCGCTCCACTCAACTTGTGTCTCGAGACCACCGACGGCATCCGCAATCACTCGTGGAGCCGGCCGGCCCCGTCCACGCCCGAAGGTGAAGTCGTCAGTTGGGCCGACCGCATCGCGTACGTCTGCCACGACTTCGAAGACGCCACCGCAGCCGGAATCGTCGGCCCCGAAGACTTACCACCGCTCGTCCGCAGGATCTGCGGCGACACCCGTCAACGCCAACTCGGAGCCTTCATCACGTCGATGGTCAGAGTCGCCGCTCAATCGGGGCGCATCGGTATGGAACCCGAAGTCGCCGAGGCCCTGGCGACGTTTCGCCGCTTCAACTACGAGCAGGTGTACCTACGCCCGGCCAGTCGCGCGCAAGCCTCTCAGGTGATCGACCTCCTGCGCGCTCTCGTCGATCATTACGCCGCCCATCCGGGTCTCTTGCCCAATCCGGCCGATGTCGCCGCCGGCTCACCCGAGGCGGTTCGACAGGCCGTCGCCTATGTGGCGGGCATGACCGATCGGTTCGCATGTCGACAAGGAGTGGCACTCCTGGACTACCCGTTGCACCGCCTACCGCGCGGCATCGATATCTGAGCCGAAGCCGGCTCCGATGATCAGCTGGCCGGGACGACGTCGACGACCCGGCGACCACGCCGCTCGCCGAACTTCACTGCGCCGTCGACGAGAGCGAACAACGTGTCGTCGCCGCCGATGCCGACGTTCTTGCCGGGATGGAAACGGGTACCACGCTGACGCACGACGATCGTGCCGGCGGTGACCTGCGTTCCCGAGAAGACCTTGATTCCGAGGCGCTGCGCATTGGAGTCGCGCCCGTTACGAGTTGATCCGCCACCCTTTGTCTTTGACATGGCTCAGCCCTTCGCGATCGAGGTGATTTCGACGACCTGGTAGCGCTGGCGGTGTCCGTACCGGCGGCGCTGGTTCGTGCGGCGCTTGTACGTGAAGCCATCGATCTTGGGGCCGGTGGCGGTGCCGACGATGCGCCCCGACACCTTGGCCTTGGCGAGTTGGTCGGGCGTGGACAGAACGGTGTCGCCGTCGACGACCAGCACGGGCGTGAAGTCCACCGAGGCGCCCTGATCGGCACCGAGGAGTTCGACATGCACCTGCTGGCCCTGGGCCACACGGACCTGCTTGCCACCGGTTGCGATTACTGCGTACATAGCGATTGACGATCCTACCCGAGCCTGAGGTGAGGGGACAACGCCGGGGGTCAGTTCAAGAGTTCGTGGTCGACCACGACACCCCGCCCGAGGCAGACCTGGCACTGGTCGGCGAAACTCGTGAGCAGGCCCTCCCCGATCCGCTTGCGGGTCATCTCGACCAGGCCCAGTTCGGAGATGTCGAACACCTGCGTACGGGTCTTGTCGCGGGACAGAGCCGACCGGAAGGCCTCCACGACCTTCTTGCGGTTCTCCTTGATCTCCATGTCGATGAAGTCGATGACGATGATGCCGCCGATGTCGCGCAGTCGGAGTTGGTGGGCGATCTCCTCGGCCGCCTCCAGGTTGTTCTGAAAGACGGTGGCCTCGAGATTCGAGGTTCCGACGTTGCGACCGGTGTTGACGTCGATCACGGTGAGGGCCTCGGTGTGCTCGATGATGAGCGAGCCACCGGACGGCAGCCACACCTTGCGATCGAGCGCCTTGTGCAACTGCTCGTGCACGTGGTGCCGCTCGAAGATCGGCAGTCCTTCGACATTCGGGTCGAAGTATTCGATGCGATCAGCGAGTTCGGGATTGAAGGCCTCGACGTACGAGTGGAGATCCTCGAACAACTGGCGATCATCGATGGCCACGCCGCGGTACTCGGAGTTGAACTCCTCGCGAATGACCCGCACCGCCAACGGTGGCTCGCGATACAGCAACGTGGGGGACGTGGCCTTGCGGGCCTTGTCCTCGATGGACGCCCACTGCTCGAGGAGACGACTCATGTCGGCTTTCAACTCGTGTTCAGTGGCCGACTCGGCGGCCGTTCGCACGATGAGCCCGTGCTCGGCCGGCTTCACGCGATCGAGGATGTTGCGCAGGCGCTTGCGCTCGTCGTCAGGCAGGCGCTTGGAGATCCCGTACGTCTTGGAGTTGGGAATGAGCACCACGAAACGGCCGGGCAACGACACTTCCTGGGTGAGGCGGGCGCCCTTCACGCCGATCGGATTCTTGGTGACCTGGCAGACGATGAGCTGCTTGGCTTTCAGAATCTGCTCGATGCGCGGCTCACTGTCGACGATGTCCTCGGAGTCGTACTGGACGTCACCGCGATACAACACGGCGTTCTTCGGCGTACCGATGTCGACGAACGCGGCTTCCATGCCGGGCAGGACGTTCTGGACCTTGCCTACGTAGATGTTCCCGTGGATCTGGGAGATGTCGTCGGCCGGTCGGCTCACGTAATGCTCGATGAGCGAACGTCCCTCCAGCACGGCGACCTGGGTGAGGTGCGGACGGACCTGGACGCACATGAAGTTGCGCCCGACCGGACGACCATTGCGTTCGCGGCCCCGCCGGCGCTCGATCACATCGGCCTCGGTCGTCACGGTGGCCGGACGGCGCTCGCCCCCCGTGCGGCCACGACCGCCACGACGACGCTTCTTCTTCTGGGCGTCGCCTCCCGCCGAAGCGGCCTGACCCCCACCAGCCGGTCGGGCTCCCCCGGCGCGAGTTCCGCCGGGCATGGTGACCGTCGGCTTGGCCGACGGCGGAGCGGGACGGGTGTCGCCGATCTTGGGCCGGGCGACGACTGCGTCGGGCGCCGCCTCCGGGGTCGGACGACCCTCGTTCAACCGCTCGGGAAGTTCCACATCGGCGGTTCCGATCACGGGCTGACCCTCGACTGCCGGCTTGGGTGCCTGTGAGCGGGAACGATTCTTGCCGCCGCGTGATCCGCGACGACGCTTCTTACGGGGCGCGCCGGACGCGCCACCGCCACTATCGGCCGGTGAGCTGTCGCTCATTGTCCAGTTCCTTTCTGATGCGCACACCAAAGGGTGCGCACGTCGCCTCAGGGCGCTCGATCCATTGGGTAGTTCTCAGCACGCGATCGAGGACATCCCAGGGCTGAACCCCGGGTAGGAGGACCTCGACGACCTCAGTCGGCCGGATTCCCCGACCTGCTGTGGTCAACGTTGCTTCCACAAGTGTGCCGGTTGCCGAGGCTTTCCACTCGCTCGGAAGTCCGTCGAGGCAGGTCGGTCCAGCGATTTCGAGGCCGAGGAGGCCCGGGCGGACGTCGTCCCGACGCCGTTCACCCTTGCGTTCCCGTTCCAACCAGCACTCGGCCGCTCCCAAGACCTCGGCGATCCGGGCTTCTAGTGCCGACGCCGGATGGGCGATGGAGAGCACCCACGTGGTCGAGGTGACGTCTTCTTGGAGCGAAAGCGAACCGGACTCGACGGCGGCCGCTCCGACCACCTCGATGCCATCGGGAAGGAGCCCCGACAGCAAAGCCGGCAGGCCATCCACCTCCACGTCGACCCGATCCGGGTCGAAGGTGACGTCGAGGAGCTCCACCAGCGACTCGGCCGCCGTGGGCAACGCCAGTCCGAACGAGAGCTTCTGGCGTGGGGTGAAACCGGTCGACACCGCCACGGGAAGTCCGGCTTTTCGAAACGCCCTCTCCCACAGACGGGCCATGTCGAGGTGACCGAGGAACCGGACCTTGCCGAGCTTGGAATACGCGAGGCGGACCTTCACGTGCGGACCTTCACCGGAACTTCGCCGCCTCGACTGAGGTCCTGACCGGTGCCCTGACTTCCACCGGCGGGTGGCACCGGTGATGCGACGATGTGCTCGAGGCCGTCTCCCGTACAGACACCGCAGTCGTAGCACGGGGTCCAACGACAATCGGGCAAACCGTGCTCGTCGAGCGCGGCCCGCCAGTCCTGCCAGAGGAAATCGCGGTGGAGGCCGGCGCTGAGGTGTTCCCACGGCAAGAGCTCGTCCTCGGTCCGGTGACGGGTGACGAACCAATCGATCTCGAGGCCCTCGGCGGCCATGGCGTCGGTCCAGCGATCGAGATCGAAGAACTCCGACCATTCCTGGAAGGTGCCGCCATTGCGCCACACGCGCTCGATCACCGCACCCATCCGACGATCGCCTCGACTCGCAAGACCTTCGGCGAGCGAGGCTCGCGGATCGTGCCACTTCACCTGGACACCGGATCCCTTGCCGACCGCGCCACGCACGAGGTTGATCTTGCGCTGGAGTTCGTCGACACCGTTCTGGCCGAACCACTGGAACGGAGTATGTGGTTTCGGCACGAATCCGCCGACGCTCACGGTGACGCTCGCACGCTTGGTGTGCTGACGGCCGACCCGGACGCAGCCCGCCGCGAGTTCGGCGATGCCTCGGGTGTCGTCATCGGTTTCGGTGGGCAGTCCGGTCAGGAAGTACAACTTGGCCCGTGACCATCCACTGGAAAATGCGGATTCGACGGCTCCGTAGAGATCTTCTTCGGTGATGAGTTTGTTGATCACGGTACGTAGACGCCAGGTACCCGCTTCGGGGGCGAACGTCAGACCGCTGCGGCGTCCACTCGACACTTTGTCGGCGAGGCCCACCGTGAAGGCATCGACTCGCAGGGAGGGAAGGCTGATCGTCGGGGCACCGCAGGCCGTCGGGTCCGGAACGATTCCGGCGACGACTTGTTCGATACCGCTGAAGTCGGCGGTCGACAAAGAAGTGAGCGAGACCTCGTTGTAACCCGTGCGTCGCAGACCTTCGGTGATCATCGTTCGGACCTGTTCGGCCGGACGCTCGCGCACCGGACGCGTGATCATTCCGGCCTGACAGAAGCGACATCCGCGGGTACAGCCGCGAAAGACCTCCACGGCCAGACGATCGTGGACGACCTCGGTGAGCGGCGCGAGCGGTCGTCGCGGGTAGTTCCAACGTCCGAGGTCGGAAACCGTCCGCTTGGTGACGAGTCGCGGCACGTCGTCGAATTGGGGCTCGATCGAGACGGTGCGTTCGCCTTCGTACACGACGTCGTAGAGCGAGGGCACGTACACCCCCGGGATCTGCGCGAGCGCGCGCAGGACCGCTTGTCGCGAACCCTCGGTCCGGCCACTCGCCTTCCACTCACGGACGATCTCGGTGATCTCACCGATGACTTCTTCACCCTCGCCGAGCACGGCCAGGTCGATGAAATCGGCGAGCGGCTCGGGGTTGAAGGCCGCATGCCCCCCGATCACGACGAGGGGATCTTCGGGCCGGCGACGGGCTGCATGCACGGGAACCCCAGCAAGGTCGAGCATGTTGAGGACGTTGGTGTAGACGAGTTCGGCCGAGAGGTTGAAAGCCACGAGGTCGAAGTCGCCGGCCGCCCGATGCGTGTCGACCGAGAAGAGCGGGATACCCCGCTCGCGCATGAGGGCTTCGAGATCGACCCATGGCGCGTAGGTTCGCTCGGCCACAGCATCGACTCTCTCGTTCAGGATCTCGTACAGGATCTGCAGACCCTGATTGGGCAGTCCGACTTCGTACACATCGGGATAGGCGAGCAACCACGACACCTTGGCGGGACCATGAGCCGGTTGGATGGCGCCGTCCTCGCAGCCGATGTACCGCGCCGGCTTGCGGACCCTGGCCAGCAACGGTTCGACGCGCGGCCACAGCGAGGTCATGAGACTCTGATCCTACTGTTCAGCGCAGACGCCGCATGTGAACGCTCTCGACGAGTCCGACCATGATCGCGAACGCCACCAACGAGGAACCGCCGTAGCTCACGAACGGAAGCGGCACCCCCGTGACCGGCATGATGCCCATCGTCATCCCGATGTTCTGGAAGACGTGCCAGAG
This sequence comes from uncultured Bifidobacterium sp., assembly GCA_964563545.1. Lineage (GTDB taxonomy): Bacteria > Actinomycetota > Acidimicrobiia > Acidimicrobiales > Ilumatobacteraceae > Casp-actino8. The sequence goes on from CAZLXB010000004.1 coordinate 93,789, forward strand.
GATGATGCCGAAGATGCCCGTGCAGAGGTAGGTGCCGAATACGTCCTTGGAGAGATTGGCCACGCGCCAGATGCGGAAGAGAAGGAGCGCAAAGAGGATCAGAACGAATGCGCCACCCAACAGACCGAACTGCTCGGCGATGGCCGAGAAGATGAAGTCGCTCTGCTGAACCGGGATGAACTTGCCGTTGGTGAGGGGGCCATCGAGGTAACCCTTCCCCCACCATCCTCCGGTGGCGACCGCGCGCTTCGCGAAGCGCACCTGCAGAACGAGGTTCTTCAGGTTCTCGTCATCGGAGTTCTGGTTGAGAAAGGCTTCGATGCGTCGCAACTGATAGCGATCGACGATGCCGGCCACTACCGCCGCCGCCACGGTCATGATCGTGAGCACCGAGATGAGGGCGAGATATCTCAATTTGGCTCCGGCCATCAGAAGAATGGCCAAGGCCCCGATGATGATCACGAACGCCGACCCGAGGTCGGGCTGCAGGATGATGAGTACGGCCGGGACTCCGACGAGCACCAAGCCGCCGATGAACTTCGAGTACGACACCGTCTCTTCGCGTAGTTCCGAGAAGTAGGCGGCGAGAACGATCACCACGGCGGGTTTGGCGAATTCGGCCGGCTGGAAAAGGATCGGACCGAGGTCGAAAGAGAGTCGAGCACCTCCACGCAGAGCGCCCACGGCGAGAACCAGCACCAGCGCCACGAGAGAGCAGCCGTACAGGAAAAACGCCCTCTCGTTGAGAAAGGTGTAGTCGAAGGCCATCACGGCCACCGTGACGACAACTGCGACGATGATAAAGAGAACCTGGCGGAGGGTGAACCAATATGGATCGCCGGCCACTTTCCAGAAAGTGGCGCTGTAGATCGCGAAGGTTCCGATGATGGCGAGGATCCCGACCGTCGTGATCATCGTCCAGTCGATGTTGCGGCTCGGGTCCCCGCCGCTGCGGCGGATGTTGCCCAGACCCGAATCGGCGCGGCGGTTGAGGAGCGGCAGACCCATCAGTCCCGACCTCCATACGCCGCGCCACCGAGGCAGCGGTTGTTCGGAAGCGAGCGATCGGGAGCCACGAGAGTCGACGTGAGGTCGAGCGGATCCGAGGGCACCACCGCGGGCGTCTTGACCGCGTTGGCGAGCGCCATGAACACGCACTTGGTCACCGGAGCCGCGGCCTTCGAGCCGTAGCCGGACTTCTCGAGGTACGCCGACACCGTGTACGGCTGGTTCGGATCGAGACTGAACGCGGCGAATGCCGACGAGTCGTTCCACGGGAGGCTCGCCGCGCCCTGCGCAGTTCCGGTCTTGCCGGCAATCGGCAAAGCCTCGTACGGGTAACTCGCGAAGAGCCGTTCTCCGGTGGTCGCGTGGTACCGATCGCTGTCGACTCCCGGGCCGGTGATCACACGCTGCAGACCGCGAACGATCGCATCGCGATATTCGGTCGGGAGTTCGATCTTGCGGATCGTGTTGGTCGTGTTGAGTTTCAGGACCACTTCCGATTTAGTGAGATCGGCCACTCCGGACATCGAACTGTCGGGAGTCCCCGGTTCGAGAAGAGCGATGGCAACGAGAGGGCGCACCACCGAACCACCATTGGCGAGCGCGCCATACGCCTGCGCGAGTTGGATCGGTGTGGCGGCGAGCAGACCCTGTCCGACCGACAGCTGCACGTTGTCACCCACGAGATAATTCGGACTCTCACCTTCCATCAGCACGCCGTCCTCGACCAATTGCCGCTTCGAGTCCTTGTCGGGAACGCGTCCCGCCGATTCGTAGGGAAGATCGATACCGGTCTTCGAACCGAAACCGAATTCGCGAACTTCCTCCTGGAGGATCGGCTGCCCGCCTCGTTCGGAGAAGATCTGCTCACCGATCTTGTAGAAGAACGTGTCGCTCGACACGGCGAGGGCGTCTTCGACCGTCACCACACCGTAGAAGCAGGGACTGTTGCCTCCGCCGCAGAGCGCGTTTCGGAAGACGCACTTCACCACCTGGCAGGTGTCCTCGTCGATACTCGTCAACGTGTACGAGCCCTGGTCGAAATACTTGTACGCGACTCCACCGGGCAACTGTCCGGCATCGAGCGCGGCGTAGGCCACGAAGGGTTTGAAGCTCGACCCGAGGTTGTACTGCCCCTGGATCGCCCGGTTGACGAGGATCGACTTGTCGGGGTCGTCGACTTTCGGGAAGATCTGGGCGAACTTGTCCCCCGAGATCCCCGAATTGAACCAGCGGTTGTCGAAGGTCGGATAACTCGCCAAGGCGATGATCTCGCCGTTCGTATGGTTCATCACCACGACCGAACCGGCTGGTGCCTTCAGGTTCTGGCATTCAGGAAACTGCGGCTTCACCGGAAGTCGGTTCTCGTCCTTGGCCTGACAGGTCTCGACGAACCTGCGCAACCGGAGCTGCGTCTCGAGGGCCTGTTCGGCGTACTGCTGGATGTCGAGATCGAGCGCCAACCGCAGATCGTTCCCCGGAACGGGTTCGACTCTTTCGATTTCGCGGAGGATCACCCCGCGCGAGTCGACTTCGTACTTCACGTAACCCGGCGTGCCGCGCAGATAGGGCTCGTAGATCTTCTCCACCCCGAACTGACCGACCCGCTCGTTGAGGTCGTAGCCGAGATCCCGATATTGCGACGCCTCTTCCCTGGTGATCGCCCCGAGGTAGCCGACCACGTGAGCCGCCAGCGGCGCGTAGGGGTACTGCCGGTTCCAACCGGCCGCGACGTCGACACCCGGGAAATCTTCGTTGCGCTCGATCAGATACAGAGCGACGTCCTCACCGACACCTTCCTTGACCGGCATGGGAAGGAGGGGGCTGTACCGAGAACCGCTTCGTCGGCCGTCCGAGCCGATGGGTCCGGCGTAGCGATCCTCCATCTCGGTGATCGACACGTCGAGTATCGGCGCGAGTCGGGCGAAGAGTTCGGCGCGATCCTGAGCGTCACGCATCACGTTCCAGTCGATCGTGATGGAAAGCACCCTTTCGTTGTCGGCCAGAATCCGACCCTCTCGGTCGAAGATGCGCCCTCGTTCGGGCAGCAGTCGCACGGTCCGGGTCTTGTTGGCCTGGACCTTCTGCTCGAGGGTCGGCGCATCGACGACTTGCAGGAACCACATGCGAAGACCGAGCACGGAGAAGAGCACCGCACCGATGACTCCGATCACTCCGAGTCGCGACTGTCTGCGTTCGGACTTCACGCGTAGATCTCCGGGGGCGGAGCAATGCGCTCCTGACGTTTGATGGCCAGCGCCCAGCGCATCAGGGGCACCGCGGCCAATCCGATCACCGCGTTGGCGAGTCCGACGACCGCAGCGACCTCGAACACCCGTGTCGTGAGCCAGCCGTCGACACCGACCCATGTGGCGAGCACCGGGTGAACGAACATGACGATCAGACTCGAACCACCCACAACGATCGATCGCAACCACCACGGATGGTTGATGCTCAGCGAGTTGAAGTAGCCAGCGAGGAATCCGGCGAGGCCGTACACCAACGCGGTGAGGCCGAGCGGTGTGGAGAGAACGAGATCGAACATCAGACCCAGACTGAATCCAACGATCGCCCCCCGCTCGGATCCACCCGACACGCCGGCGGCCACCGCCAGACACAGCATCAACTGCACGACGATTCCAACCAGTGTCGCGCTCGAGAGCAACGTCGTCTGCAGACCAAGAGCCAGCAATCCGACGAGGAGCGTACGGACCTGGGCGCGATTGAGGAATTCGATCATCAGCGACTCGCCGCCGGCTGATACAGAAGCACCCGAACGAAATTGAGCGAGGTCAGTCGTGCCGAGAGGCGCACCTCCAGCACCGCACCCGAAGTGCCGGAACGTTCGACAACCTTGACGACGCGACCGACGACGATTCCACGAGGTGCGAGGCTCTTCGAACCGCCGGCCGTGATGATCACCGCCCCGACTCTGATCTCACCGAATCGCGAACTCTGATCGATGAATTCGACGATCGGCGCGCGGTCGGCACCTCGACCGCGAAGGGCTCCGGTTTCGGTCGCCGGCAGATCGTTGATGTCGACCGTCGTGGTGGTTCGGGCCGGGGTGGTGGACGGCGGGGCGACGGTGAGCACGGAGGCAATCGAAGTCGACGGCGCCGCCGTTGTGGGCGCGGGACTCGTTGCCACGATGGTCGGAGCCGACGTCGCCACCCCGAGCCCGATCGTACCCACGGGCGGCGGCGCCGTGGTCGTCGTGGTCGAGGTGGTACTGGTCGTCGTGCTCGTGGTCGTGGTGGTCGTGGTGATCTCCTCTTCGGGGAGGTTGATCACCTGCACCGGCACCGCATAGGACGCGTCGGTGGCGAGCATGACGATGGCGCGATCGGCGAACACCTCGGTGACCTTGCCCACCAGACCGGCTGCGTTGACGACCGGCATGCCCACTCGGAGACCGTCGTTGGATCCCTGATTGATCTCGATCGTCTGCGCGAAATTCGACGGCCCCTCTCCGACCACCTGCGCGGTGATCGACGAAATGTCGGCGAGGTTGTCGATTCCGTTGAGTGCGAGCAGCTCTTGTGCATCGCGAACCGTCGCCAAGGCCGCGATGAACGCGCCTTCTTGTTGATCGATCTCGTCCTGGAGACGCTCGTTCTCCTTGGCGAGTTCGTCGTAACCGGTGATACCTCGCCACGCGTTCTCGATCGGTCGCGTGACCACGCGGGTCGAATCCTGAATCGGCGCGAACACGGCGCTGAACACCTTGCGAACACCGTCGACCACCGCATTGCCCTGCAGATCGAGGGTGATCAGGAGGATCGACGTGAGCGTCAGAAGGGCCAGAGCCCGCCGTCGACTGACCGAGTACCTCGGCATACGCCCGCGCCGTCCTAGCTGTCGCTCTGGGCGAGAAGTCCGCGCATCGCCTCGATGTTCTCGAGGGCCTGGCCCGAACCGAGCACCACGGCATACAGCGGGTCGGGCGCGATGTTGATCGGCATGCCCGTCTCGTGCGCGAGCCGACGGTCGAGACCGGCGAGAAGTGCTCCTCCACCCGAGAGAGTGATGCCCGCATGCATGATGTCGGCCGCGAGTTCGGGCGGAGTCTTGTCGAGTGTGGTTCGCACGCAATCGACGATCGAAGACACGGGCTCGGCAAGCGACTCCCGAACCTGTTCGGTTGACAAGGTGATGGTGCGTGGAAGACCGCTGATCAAGTCACGGCCGCGGATCTCGGCCGTCAACTCCTCCTCCATCGGCCACGCCGAGCCCATCTGGATCTTGATGTCCTCGGCGGTGCGCTCGCCGACCGCCATCGAGAACTCCTTCTTCAAGTACTGGATGATCGCCTCATCGAGTTCGTCACCGGCGACTCGCAGCGACTGCGCGGTCACGATCCCTCCGAGGGAGATCACGGCCACCTCGGTGGTTCCACCGCCGATGTCGACGATCATGTTGCCGCTCGGCTCGTGCACCGGCAGCCCGGCTCCGATGGCGGCTGCCATGGGCTCCTCGATGATGTGGACGGGCTTGCGGGCGCCGGCGTATTCGGCCGCGTCCTGAACCGCACGCTGTTCGACTCCGGTGATACCCGAGGGAACGCAGATGACCATCCGCGGCTTGCTCCAGCGGCTGGTGTGAACCTTCTGGATGAAGTACCGAAGCATCTTCTCGCAGACCTCGAAGTCGGCGATGACGCCGTCCTTCAGCGGTCGGACCGCCCGAATGTGACCGGGGGTGCGGCCCATCATGCGCTTGGCCTCGAGCCCGACCGCCACGGGTCGACCATCGGCGACGTCGAGGGCCACGACCGAGGGTTCGTTGAGGACGACGCCCTGCCCACGCACGTAGATCAGGGTGTTGGCCGTCCCGAGGTCGATCGCGATGTCACGACCGAGGGCCAGCGGATTGTTCCGGGCCATGGCCGAACCTCCTCCAGACCGGAGAAATGTTACAGATTCGGGAAGAAGATCCCGATCTCCCGCTCGGCCGAAGCCAGCGAATCCGACCCGTGGACGAGGTTCTCAGTGAAGAGAATCCCCAGGTCACCACGGATGGTGCCCGGCGCGGCGGTCCGGGGATTGGTGGCGCCCATCATCGTGCGGACGACCTCCCAGGTGTTCTCCGGCCCCTCCAGAACGAGCGCTACAACCGGTCCGCGCGACATGAACTCGACCAGATCGGCGTAAAAGCCCTTGCCGACGTGCTCCTCGTAATGACGACCCAAGGTCGCCTGATCGAGGGTGCGCAGGTCGAGGGCCACGAGCTTGAGCCCCTTGCGCTCGAAACGGTCGAGGATCGTTCCGACGAGGCCGCGTTCGACGGCATCGGGCTTCAAGAGGACGAGGGTGCGGTCAGACATGGAGTCGGACGCTATCGCTGCCGCCCTCAGGGGAGGCGACGTCGCAGATGAGGCCGGGCCGCACCCACCACGTAGAGCGAGCCGGTCGCCAGGATGGCATCGTCGGGTCCGGCTCCCGCGATGGCAGTGTCGAGCGCCTCTTCGACCGAAGCCACTTCGCGTACATCGTCGCAGCCGAGTTCTCGCGCCGCCTGGGCGATCTCGCTCGCTGGACGACCACGAGGAGACGGCGCCGTGCAGCAGATCACCAGATCGAAGTCGTCGGCGCGGAGTGCTTCGAGCATCTCGCGAGGATCGCGCCCCCGCAGACAACCGATCACGAGAATCCGCCGACCGGCGGGATCGAAGTCCTCGAAGAACACGCTCGAACAGACATCGGCGCCCGCTGGATTGTGAGCGCCGTCCACGATGACGAGCGGCTGGTGGCCGAGAATCTCGAAGCGGCCAGGCATCGCCACGCTCGCGAATGCGACGTCGATGACATCGGCCGTCAACGGACGGGCGAAGAACGTCTCGACGGCTGTCAAGGCCAACGATGCGTTATCGGCCTGATGGCGTCCGTGCAACGGAACGAAGACGTCGGGGTAGATCGTCGTCGGCGTACGCAAACCGACGAGACGCCCGCCGAGGGCGAGTTCGTTGGTGGCCACTCCGAAGTCGGGGCCGCGCCGCAGAAGGCTCGCACCACCGGCGGCGCGGAAGATCTCCACCAGTTCGGGATCGGTCTCGCCGAGCACCACGGCCGAGCCGGACTTGATGATTCCGGACTTCTCACGCGCGATGTGGCTCTTGGTCGGTCCGGCGAACTCGGTGTGGTCGAGGCCGATGTTCGTGACGACGGCAACCTGGGCGTCGACGACGTTCGTCGCATCCCATCGCCCGAGCAGACCGACTTCGATCACCATGACATCCACCGCTTCATCAGCGAACCAGCGAAAGGCCGCCGCCGTACAGGTGTCGAAGTAACCGGGTCGCACACCGGCGACAATTTCGAGATCGGCCACCGCTCCGATCTGTTCACCGAAGGACTCCTCGGAGATCGGTTGCGCGTCGATGGTCATCCGTTCGGTGACACTCTCGAGGTGCGGACTCGTGTAGGTACCCACCCGTAGTCCGCTTTCCATGAGGAGCCGGGTGACCATCTGGGCCGTAGAGCCCTTGCCATTCGTTCCGGTGATGTGGACGACTGGCGCGGCGTGCTGGGGATCTCCCATCGCCGAGCACAGGCGCTGAATCGTGTCGAGCGATGGCGACTCGATGCGGCCTGTTTTCTCGTAGGTGGCGTGGGCGTCGAGGTATTCGAGGGCCCGCGCGAAGTCCATCAACTGGCGGCGCGGCGCGGGCGCGTCGACCGCACCGAAGCTCGGGGCACGAGTGTGGGTGCCGACTTCTCGGTCACCGACGGAGCATCCACGACCACCCGAGCGACATCGGCACGACCCGGAAGTTCGTACATCGTGTTCAGCAGAACATCCTCGAGAATGGCGCGCAGACCACGAGCGCCGGTTCCGCGCTTCAGAGCCAGATCGGCAACCGCGGTGAGGGCATCGTCGGTGAGTTCGAGCTGGACATCTTCGAATTCGAAGAACTTCTGATACTGCTTGACCAGCGCGTTCTTGGGCTCGACGAGGATCTTGACCAACGCGTCGTGATCGAGATTGTGAACCGCTCCCACCATCGGGAGTCGGCCGACGAATTCGGGGATCAGACCGAACGCGAGCAAGTCCTCGGGAAGAACCTGCGCGAAGAGTTCGCCGGGATCGGTCTCGGCCTTGCTCCGGACCGTGGCATGGAACCCGACACCCTTGTGGCCGATGCGCTGCTCGATGATCTTGTCGAGACCGGCGAAGGCGCCACCACAGATGAACAGCACGTTGGTGGTGTCGATCTGGATGAATTCTTGGTGCGGGTGCTTGCGTCCACCTTGCGGCGGAACCGATGCGACGGTTCCTTCGAGGATCTTGAGCAGCGCCTGCTGAACACCTTCACCCGACACGTCGCGGGTGATCGAGGGGTTTTCGCTCTTGCGGGCGATCTTGTCGATCTCGTCGATGTAGATGATGCCGGTCTCGGCCTTCTTGACATCGAAGTCGGCGGCCTGGATCAACTTGAGAAGGATGTTCTCGACGTCTTCACCGACGTACCCGGCTTCGGTGAGGGCGGTGGCGTCAGCGATGGCAAAGGGAACATTGAGCATTCGGGCGAGCGTCTGGGCGAGGTGCGTCTTGCCACAACCCGTCGGGCCGAGCAGAAGGATGTTGCTCTTGGCCAGTTCGACCTCGTCGCGCTTCGCGAGTCCGTGCTCCTTTTGGTACTGGATGCGTCGATAGTGGTTGTACACGGCGACCGCCAGAACCTTCTTGGCCTGAACCTGACCAACCACGTACTCGTCGAGGAAGTTGCAGATCTCCCGCGGGTTCGGCAGGTCGTCCATCTTGAGATCGGACGCCTCGCCGACCTCTTCTTCGATGATCTCGTTGCAGAGGTCGATGCACTCGTCGCAGATGTACACGCCGGGGCCGGCGATGAGCTTCTTGACCTGCTTCTGGGACTTGCCACAGAAGGAGCACTTCAGGATTTCTCCGGTGTCTCCGAACTTCGCCATGCCAACCCTCCTCTCCGACGACGACAGCGGGTGTCAGTCTGACCGATTTACGAGGGTGTTGTCGGCGATTTGCCGGGCCACCTTGAGGAATCCCTCAAAAAGGGACAATGAGCAGGACAGGTGCGCTTGTGAACGTCAGCGGATCGGGCCCGAACGGTCGACGAGCGAACGCGAGCTGATGACGTCATCGATGATGCCGTACGCGAGAGCCTCGTTGGCCTCCATCACGAAGTCGCGATCGGTGTCCTCGTGGATGCGCTCGATGGGCTGGCCGGTGTGGTTGGCCAGGATCTCCTCGAGGAGGTCGCGCATGCGAAGGATCTCCTTGGCGGCGATCTCGAGATCGGTCACCTGGCCGTAGCCGACCTGGCCATAGGGCTGATGCAGAAGTACGCGGCTGTGCGGGAGGGCGAGACGCTTACCCTTGGTTCCGGCGGCCAACAGGACGGCCGCCGCGCTCGCGGCCTGACCGAGACAGATCGTGGCGATGTCGTTCTTGATGAACTGCATCGTGTCGTAGATCGCGAAGAGGGCCGTGATGTCGCCACCCGGGCTGTTGATGTAGATGTTGATGTCCTTGTCGGGGTTCTCGCTCTCGAGATGGATGAGCTGAGCGCAGACGAGATTGGCAATCGTGTCGTCGATCGGCGTTCCGATGAAAAGGATGTTCTCCTTCAACAGGCGGCTGTAGAGGTCGTACGCCCGTTCACCTCGATTCGTCTGCTCGACGACCGTCGGAACGAAGTAGTTGTAGGCCTCGAGGTTCATTCGGACTCCTGCTCGTGCGAGTGATCGTGATCGTGGTCATGATCATGGTCGTGGTCGTGATGGTGATCGGCTTCGGAGTGGCCGACGACGGTGTCACGGTCGAGGGATGCTCCGGTCGGATCGACGTAGTTGACGCGGTGAATCAGCCAATCGAGAGCCTTCGACTTCCCGATCTCGGCCGCCAGATCGACGAGTGCATCGTTGGCCATGTAGGCCGCGCGGACCTGATCGACGGTCACGAGCTTGGGCTTCTTCTTCGAACCCGACATGATCTGCTGTCGAATCGCATTCTCGTTCGTACGGTCGGCGATACCGGCGAGCTCGCGCTCGACTTCGGCTTCGTCGGCGGCCAATCCCTCGGCGACGACCACGGCGCGCAGCGCAAGGTCGACCTTCACCGACTTGATCGCCTGGGGGCGGAACGACTCGACGAATGCATCGGGCTCCTGTCCGGTGGCCTGCAACCACTGGCTGAGATCCATGCCCTGCATGCTGAATTGACGGACGACCGCCTGCACGCTGCGCTGCAGTTCGGCGGCGACCATCGATTCGGGGGCATCGACGGAGACGAGTTCGGCGAGAGAGTCGGTGACCTTGCTGACCAGTCCGTTGCGAACCTCGTTCCAACGCGCTTCCTCGAGCCGATCGGCAATCGACTGACGCCACGTGGTGACGGTGTCGTAGTTCTCCACGTTGGCCGCGACCCAGGCATCGTCGAGCGTCGGTAGGACGAGTTCTTGCACCGATGTCACCTTGACCACGAAATCGGCCGGCTCCTCGGTTCCGTTCGGGGTGTCGGAGAACGTGAGATCGGTACCGGGCGTGGCCCCGACGAGTTCGTCGTCGAATCGGGGGCTGACCCACTTCTTGCCGATCTCGTACGACCAGTCGTCGACGGCGAGACCGGCGACCGGCTCACCATCACGACTTCCGACCAGATCGACCACCACGAAGTCGCCCACGGCCGCCGGACGACCGGTGTCGGTGAGAGTTCCGTGGCGACGAAGTTCGGCGTTGACGACATCGTCGATGTCGGATTCGGTGACCGCAACCGGACCGACCTCGACCTGCAACGTGTCGTAACCGCTCAGCGCGACGACGGGACGAATCTCGCAAGTCGCCTTGAACGACACAGGTCCGCTCTCTTGACCACCCGTGATCTCGATCTCGGGTGTGGCGACGATGTCCACGTTGTTCTCGCGCACGGCGCGGGCGAGGTACGACGGGATGCCGTCCTGAAGAGCCTGGCCGCGGGCGGCGTCCTTGCCGATACGGGCCTCGAGCACCTGACGCGGGGCTTTGCCTTGGCGAAAGCCGGGCAGACGGATCTCGCGGGCGATCTTTTTGAAGGCGAGATCGATCTCGCGGTCGAAGTCGGCCTCGTCGATCTCGATCGAGAGGACGACCTTGTTGCCCTCGAGGGGTTCACATGTCGTTTTCACAGACCGCCGAGTGTACCGGCGGGTCGAAACGTGCGTCCCGGGCGCGGGTGAGCCAAGATAGGGGTATGCCGATGTGGAAGCCGCACGCCCTTGCCAAGCCCCACCCCGATCAATTGGACCTTCGCTTGCGGGACACCGTGGTGGCCACAGTCGACCTCGCGGACGTCCCAGCGGGCACGAATGGGCGCGTCATGCTGGCCAACGGTTTCAACTGGCAGCGCTACCGGGTGCAGTTCGCGAACGGTGTGGAACTCGGCGATCTCGATGGACGTCACATCGCGCCGACCGGCCGGGCGGCCAAGCGAGTCCGCAAGGCTGCGGCTCGTCGCTGAGTTCGCGTGACCGGCTCACTCCGCCACCGATTTCCCGCGCTCACCGGAAACGACTGGGCTCGCTTCGACGGCCCCTCGGGAACCCAGGTCGTCGACTCGGCGCTGAAAGCCATGGTCGACTGGATCGAATCCGGTCTCACCGCCGCAGCGGGCGGACCCTTTGCGGCCGCCCAGGAATGTCAGGCCCTGCTCGACCGGACTCGCAATGCCCTGGGGCAGTTCTTCTCCGCCGATCCGACAGGCTTCAGCTTCGGTCCCAACACGACGACGTTCAACATGATGTTCGCCTCCGCGGTGAGCGCGACGTTGAAGCCCGGGGATCGGATCGTCGGCACGCGACTCGACCATGACTCGAATGTCACACCCTGGCGACGGGCTTGTGATCGTTCCGGAGCCACGCAGGTGTTGGCCGATTTCGATCGCGCCACCGGCGTACTGCGTCCCGAGTCGGTGATCGACCTCATCGACCCGACGACGAAGTGGGTCACCGTCCCGATGGCGTCGAATCTGCTCGGCACGATGCCCGATCTCGCTCCCATCATCGAGGCGGCCCACGCGGTCGGCGCCAAGGTGTTCGTGGACGCCGTGGCCGCCGCGCCTCATCATCCGATCGATATCGGCGATCTCGACTGCGACGTTCTCGTGACATCGCCCTACAAGTGGTACGGCCCCCACTCGGGTGTCCTGTGGTGCCGACCCGAGATCATGGACGATCTCGATTGGTGGCGGGTCCGACCGGCGGCCGACTCCGGCCCGCGCAAACCCGAGACCGGGATGCCGAACTTCGAGGCCATCGCCGGCATCGAAGCCACCGTGCGCTTCCTTCTCGAGGAAGGCATGGATTCGGTGGCGAATTTCGAGGCCGATGTCTTCTCCCATCTTTGGGACGGCCTGGCCCGCATCGACGGAGTTCGCCGCATCGGACCCGATGACGGCCAACTTCGCGCACCGACCGCGGCCTTCGTCGTGGACGGCGTATTACCGGCGACGATTGCGGCCCGGCTGAACAACGAGAAGATCGCCGTCTGGGACGGTCATGCGTACGCGCTGGAAGTCGTACGACACCTCGGGCTCGAGGAGTCGGGTGGAGTCGTCCGGGCCGGCGTGGTCCGGTACATCGAGCACGATGACGTCGACCGGCTTCTCGAGGCCGTCGCGCGGATCGCGCGCGGACACTGACTCAGTCGTCGCTCGACTTGGCGCGCGCCATTTCGAGTCGGGCCGCGAACACCGCCGCTTCGGTGCGACGTTCCATACCGAGTTTGGTGAGCATGTTGCTCACGTAGTTCTTCACGGTCTTCTCGGCGAGATGTAGCCGCTGGCCGATCTGACGATTGGTGCAGCCTTCGGCGATGAGGTCGAGAATGCGACGCTCCTGATCCGAGAGTCGGGCCAGACGTTCGTCCTCCACCGACGGCTCGCGCAACTTGCGCAACACCCGCCCGGTGACGGCCGGATCCAGGAGTGATTCACCGCGCGCTACTCGTCGAACGGCCTGGATCAGTTCGTTGCCGCGAATCTGCTTCAACACGTAGCCCGATGCGCCGGCCATGATCGCTTCGAAGAGAGCCTCGTCGTCCGAGTACGACGTGAGCATGAGGCATTGGACATCGGGTAGATCGTTGCGAACCTCGCGACACACCTCGACGCCATTGCCATCCGGTAGTCGAACATCGAGAATCGCGACCCGTGGTCGCACGGCCCGGATCCGAGCCACGGCCTCGGCCGCGAGACCCGCCTCACCCACAACGACGACTTCGCCCGTGGACTCGAGGAGTGCGCGAACTCCCTGTCGGACGACCTCGTGGTCGTCGAGGAGGAAGACCGGAATGGGCTCGATCGACGCGTCACTGTTGGCCGCCATGAGGCAAGTGTGCCAAGAGTCCACCACCCTTTACAGGGACCAAGGTCACTTGTCAGTGACCGGGTAGGAACGAATTAGTTTTGACCCATGGGTGAACTCGACGACGTGATCCTGCGTCGCGCCCTCGATGAGAGTCCCGACGGGGTTCTGATCTGTGATCACGACGGCGTGATCCGCTACACCAACAAGGCTCTGAGCGCCATCACCGGCTTCACCGAGAACGAATTGGTCGGACAGTTGGTCGAAAAACTCGTTCCCGGCCGCCACCACGATCATCGCCGTCAGCGAGCCCGGTACGCGGCCCACCCCCGCACCCGGCCCATGGGCGCCAATCTGCAGTTGCTCGCCAACCGATCCGATGGCAGTGAGGTCCCCGTCGAGATCAGCCTCTCCCCCGTGGTCTCGGCCGAGGGTTCGTTCACGATCGCGTCGGTTCGCGACATCTCGGGTCGACTCCGGGCCGAAGAAAGACTGCGACAGACTCGTGACGCTCTCACGCTCTCGGCTGAACGTGAGCGCATCGCCCGCGACCTCCACGACACGGTGTTGCAAAGACTTTTCGGCCTCGGCCTCGAACTGCAAGCCCTCGGAATGAACACCGGGGCGTCCGTGGCCGAAAGACTCGACACCAGCGTGGATGAGATCGACCGGATCATCAAGGAGATCCGCACGAGCGTATTCACCCTCGGCGCCGCCGAGCGAGCGGGGTCACTCGGCCAGGAGCTCGGCGACATCATCAATCAGTCGAGTCGGGTGCTCGGTTTCACGCCCCGGCTACGTATCGAGGGCCCGGTGGAGCACATGCTCGACGAAACGACGCGAGTCGACTTGGTGGCGACATTGCGCGAAGCACTCGCCAACATCGCTCGACATTCCCGTGCCACGTCGGCTTCGGTCGACCTCGTCGTCGCCGACAACCGGCTCTCACTCCGAGTGATCGACAACGGCATCGGTCCGCCGGCATCGACGGATGGCGTCGTCGGCAATGGCCTACGCAACATGGCCGCCCGTGCGGCGTCGCACGATGGCCACTTCGTTCTCGAAGCGGGCGAGGATGGTGGCGCGATTCTGCATTGGTCGGTTCCCCTCGCCTGATGGAACTTCGGGACCAAAGTCCCGACCACAACCCGTCCCATTCCCCTGATTCGTGAACATGTGCTGCCCCACAGTGTCGGCATGCGAAGAGACGACCGATCAGTACTGATGTGGGGCGCGTTCGGCGCCGCGATTGCCGCGTTGTTCGTGGCCATCGCCAGCCTCACCGGACTCGCGGGTGGCGATTCGTCGTCGGCCAGCAGTGGAGACGGTCCGACGATCGTGGAGGTTCAACTTTCCGAGTTCGCGATCACACCGGCCGCGATCGTGGTGCCTCCCGGCCAGGTGCAACTCAGGGTGACGAACAATGGATCGATCGCCCACAATTTCTCGGTACCGGCTCTCGGCAAGAAGACAGCCGATCTCATGGGTGGCGAATCCGAGATTCTCGATCTGGGCACCCTCGATTCGGGGGTACTCGATGCACTCTGTGAAGTGGCCGGACACGCCGCGTCGGGAATGACCGCAACCATCACGGTGTCCAATGACGCGACTCCGAGCACTGATCACATGGCGGGCCATGACATGAATGGCTCAGCCACCTGGCAGGACATGGACGCGGCGATGGAACTTCGTGCCAAGGCGTTCCCGGCCCAGACCATGGGCGATAAGGGCGGGCAGCCGCTCGAACCGGTTCTCGAAGCCGACGGCACCAAGGTCTTCAACCTCACGGTGGAGGAAGTCGATTGGGAGGTCGAGCCGGGCAAGATCGTCAAAGCCAAGACCTACAACGGGGTCGTTCCCGGTCCGGAGATCAGGGTGAACGTGGGCGACAAGGTGAAGATCGTGGTGACCAACACGTTGATCGAATCGACATCCGTTCACTTCCACGGGATCCGAGTACCCAACCAATACGACGGCGTCGATCCGTACACCCAAAAGCCGATCATGCCCGGCCAGACGTTCACCTATCAGTTCACGACCGTCGAACCGGCCGTGGGCATCTACCACTCGCACCATGACGCACAGGTTCAGATCCCCGATGGAATGTTCGGCGCATTCATGGTCGGTGAAATGCCGATTCCCCCGTCGCTCGTGGAGCAGGGCTACACCAAGGTTGACAAGGAAGTCACCATGGTTCTGAACGACTCGGGCGTGATCGGTCTGTCGCTGAACGGCAAGTCGTTCCCGGCCACCGAGCCGTACACGCTTCGTCTCGGACAAGTGATGATGGTCCATTACCAGAACGAAGGTCTGATGGGTCACCCGATGCACATGCATCAACCGGTCGGCTGGGTCATCGCCAAGGATGGCCACCCACTCGATGTCCCAATGCCCGCCGACACGATCTGGGTGTCACCCGGTGAGCGGTACACGGTGCTCTACAAGGCAGTTGACCCCGGAGTCTGGGCGTGGCACTGCCACATCCTCAGCCATGCCGAGGGGCCGCAGGGGATGTTCGGGATGGTGACGGCACTCATCGTCACGCCGTGAGTCGCGAGCCCCGAGGATCAGAAATCTTCGGGGGCCAGACCCGACGCGCCGAAGTTCTCCGCCCATGAGTCGAGCGCTTCATCGATCTGGGTCGGCGGCACCGGAGTGGCGACGAAATATCCTTGGACGGCGTCACAACCGAGGTCGCGCACGAGTCGGAATTGTTCGAGAGTCTCCACGCCTTCGGCGACGACCTGCATGTCGAGCGAATGACCGACGTCGACCCCTGATTTGGCCATCGGGTCGGGCTCGGTCGCGTCGACGACGAGACGGTTGATGATGGCGCGATCGATCTTCAGTTCGGTGAACGGCGCAACGAGGAGACGTTCGTAGTTGCTCGTACCGGTTCCGAAGTCGTCCACCGCAAGATGGAAGCCGGCCAGCCGAAGCCTGGTGAGCACCGAAACCGCCGGCGTCATGTCGGTGATGGGCGCGGTTTCGGTGACCTCGAAAGTCCACGCATCGGCCGGTGCCGTGGCGGTGAGGATCCGCTGAGCCCTTCGAGGCAATTCGTCATCGGTCAAGTCGAGGACGGAGATGTTCAAAGACACATCGGGCATGGACGCGAGTGCCCGATGGCGATGACGGTCGTGGGCGGCCATCGACATCACGGCATCGAGGAGGTCGGCCGTGCGATTCATTTCCTCCACGAGGGCCACGTAGATCGAAGGCGGGACGTTCCCCTTTACCGGGTGCTGCCACCGGACCAGGGCCTCCACACCGATCACATCACCGGTGAGAGCCGAGACCTTCGGCTGGTAGACGAGTCGCAGGAACTCGGGATCGAGCAGTTGGCCCTCTTCGATGAGGACGCGCGGACCCGTGGGGTCGACGACACGCGGGCCGATGTTGCGCATCTCCGACATCGCTGTGCGCAGAAGGTCGAGCGAGAACGGTTTGGCGAACGTTGCCAGCACGCGCAAGCGGTGCATCTCGGCGATCCGACTCGCACTCGTGATGAGCGTTTCGTCGGCACCACTGACGAGAATGATCGGCAATCCACGGTGCGACGCCCCGAGTCGACCCATCAACTCGATGCCGTCGAGATCGCCGAGGGAAAGATCGAGGACGACGAGATCGAACCGACCACCGAGAGCTGCCTCGATCTCATCGGCCGAGGAAGCCGAGGTGACGTGAAATCCGATCGATTCGGCGACGGCCTCGACGAGTTCGCAGATTGCTGGCTCGTCGTCGATCACGAGGACACGAGTGACGGCTTCGCTCATCGACCACCACCGACGGGTCCTTCGGCGAGAAGAGGTGTGACCGCCGCGTAGAGATCGTCACGCGAGAACGGTTTGGCGAGCGTGCGCTCTCCGAGTTCCTGGAGTGCACGCATGCTCGCGCTGTATCCGGTCATGAATACCACCGCGAGATCTGGATCGATGGCCGTGGCCAATTTGGCGAGCTGGATGCCGTCCATCTCCTCGCCGAAATTCGCGTCGGACACGAGCAGGTCGGGCTTGAGTTCCTCGACCATCTGCAGGGCCGACTTCGGATTGGTGGCGAAGCGCGCGTCGATGCCGACGTCGATCAGCCAGGCCGCGACCATTTCGGCCAATGACTGCTCGTCATCGGCCACGACCACTCGTCGACCGGCTCGGCGGCGAGGAGCGTCTCTTTGCGAGTCGTTGACCGGATCGTGAATCGGTAGCACGAGGGTCACCGTCGTCCCGATGCCGATCTGGGTCGAGAGATGCGCGGTTCCACCCGACTGCTGCGCGAACGCGTACACGGTGGCCAGTCCGAGACCCGTTCCACTGCCCGGTCGCTTGGTCGTGAAGAACGGTTCGAACGCGCGGGCCGCGACTTCGGAGGGCATGCCCGATCCGTCGTCAGTGAGGCTGAGCCCAAGGAAGTCGCCGGACAGTCCCCATGCGGGATCGATCTCCTCGGGACCGAGTCGGCGGGCGGAGATCGACAGAGTTCCGGTGGGGCCCATGGCATCGCGAGCGTTGAAGGCCAGATTCAGAATGCAACTCGACAGGCGGCCGGCGTCGAGCATCAAGTGCACCGTTTGGTCAGGAATGTCGACCGCCACCGTGCGACCGGCGCCCAGCGCTTGACGGACGAGCGGGAGGATGCCCTTCAGCAGATCGGCCAGCACCACGTCGCGTTCTTCGAGCGGTTGGCTTCGGGCCACGGCCAACAAGGACTTGGTGATCTCGGCTCCGCGCTCCACGGCACCGAGGGAACGCGACACGAATTTGCTCAACTTCTCGTCGTTGGCGACGAGATCGTTGGTGGCGAGAAGTTGCAGATTGCCGAGGGTCACGAACAACAGGTTGTTGAAGTCGTGAGCCAAGCCGCCAGCGAGCGCGCCGAGCGATTCCATGCGTTCGGCCTGGGCTGAACGCATGGCCCGTTGACGCCTTTCGGTGGCATCGATCACGTGGATCAATCCCCAACGCGATTCCCCGTCTCCGATCGGGCTACCGGTGGCCTCGAGGATGCGCATGTCACGCGCCGACGCGTCGTCGTCGGTGAATTCCAGACGTTTCGACTCGCCGGCGAGAACCTCGTCGACGAGTCCACGAAGGAGCGACGTGGCAACCGGGTCGTTCGCGAGGCCGAGGGCATCGGCGACATCGGAAGGCGTGGAATCCGTACGCAGGGACGGACTGACGGCGATCACTCGGCGACGTGAGTCGAAGACCACGGCGTCGCCGTCCACGGTGGACAGTGCGGATTCGACCACCGCCCGACGACGGCGACGTTCAGCGGCGAGACGGCGACCGGCGACGCGCACCACGATCAGTAGCGACACGACCCACAGGACGATCACCACCACGAGTGCAACCACGATCCGATGGTAAGGGAACCGCCGGTAGCATCGGGGGAACCGGGGAGTGGCGCAGTGGTAGCGTTCCTGCTTTGGGTGCAGGAGGTCGGGGGTTCAAATCCCCCCTCCCCGACTCTGATGTGACGACTGCACTGTGCAACAGTGCGGTCATGACGATTCTCGATCTTCCGATCAGCAAACTCGACGGTTCGCCCTCGAAACTCGCCGACCTCGGCGCCAAGGCCATGCTCGTGGTCAATGTGGCCAGCAAGTGCGGACTCACGCCGCAGTACACGGCACTCGAGGCGCTGCAGGAGCGCTACGGCGCAAAGGGATTCACCGTCGTCGGTGTTCCGTGCAACCAGTTCGGTGCCCAGGAACCCGGTTCGCCCGAGGAGATCGCCACGTTCTGCTCGACCACCTATGGGGTCACTTTCCCCATGACCGAGAAGATCGAGGTCAACGGCGGCGGGCGCCACGCGATCTATCAGGAACTCACCCAAGTTGCCGACGCCGAGGGAACGAGTGGCGACATCCGGTGGAACTTCGAGAAGTTCCTCGTGGCCGGCGACGGGCGCATCGTGGCGCGGTATTCGCCGATGGTCGCCCCCGATGATCCGGCAGTGGTGTCGGCGATCGAGTCGCTGATCGCCTGACCATGGGCCACCTCGACGGCCGGGTCGCTTTGGTGACCGGGAGCGCCGACGGAATCGGCGCCGGCATCGTCCGTCGTCTCGTGGAAGACGGCGCACGTGTCGTGGCCGTCGACATCGATGAGGATCGAGGTCGATCGATCGCGACCCAGCTCGGATCCGATGTGCACTTCGTCCTCGCCGACGTGACCGTCGAGAGTGACGTCGTCCGCATGATCGAGTCGGGCTCGTCGGCGCTCGGACCCATCGACATACTCGTCAACAACGCGTGGGGCGGTGGTCGCATGGGACGAGTCGAGTCCAAGCCGACCGAACTCCTGCAACACGGTCTCGACATGGCGTACTTCGCGGCCTTCTGGGCCATGCGTGAATGCTTTCCTCACATGAAGGCTCAAGGTTGGGGACGCGTGATCAACATGTGCTCCCTGAACGGGGTCAATGCCCACATGGGAACGCTCGAGTACAACGCCGGCAAGGAAGCACTTCGCGCGCTGACGCGCACCGCGGCCCGGGAGTGGGCGGCCACCGGCGTGGTGGTGAACGCGATCTGTCCGGCGGCCAAGAGTGCGGCCTTCCGGCGAGTGATGGGCGAGCACCCTGAACTCGAGGCCGCTGCCGATGGCGCGAATCCGATGGGGCGGATCGGCGACCCGTACCTCGACATCGCGCCCGTGGTGTCGTTCCTGGCCGGCGAGGAGTGCCGCTACCTCACCGGCAACACTCTCTTCGTCGACGGAGGCAGCCACATCAACGGGAGCCCGTGGGCCCCCGATCTCGGCGACTGACGTCGACCGGCTATTGCGCGGCCCAGGCCGCCTCGAATTCGGCGTCGAGGTCGCGAATTTCGCGTCCGCTCACGTCGATCATCGCCCGGTGGATCGTGTTGGTGTAGCGGAAATCGCTCGGATACTCCGACGACACCGGCGTGCAGTCGTCGTACCCGCAGCAGATCCCCTCGCCCGCCAACGAGAAACGCACCGGAATGCTCCGGTTCATTCGCAAACGATCGACTTCCTGACCATCCACGTGCAGCACGATGTCGCTCTCGCCGGGCACCCGTGGGTTGGCGCGCGCCTGCCGGGCGAGCGTGGTATCGGATTCGGCGAGCCGAATCTCGGCCATCACCGTGTGGCGGCCGGGGCTGAGCGAACTCGCAACCGTGTGTTCGTCGACGCCGAGGTAGTTGTAGGTGAACCGGAGTTCACCGTTCTTCACGAAGAGGCTGAATCCCGCGAAGCGACCTCCGGCCGCGATCAGTGCGCCTTGATCACCGGTGTCGTACGAAACATCGGCGACGAGTCGTGTGGTCCGACGATGCAGGAACGGCGCGTTGGCCTCGGGCAGCGGAGCCGCACCTTGCCGCAGGAACACCGTGTCCCCCACCGGCCCGGGCGGCCGTTGATTCGCAACCGAACGCCGAGCCTGTAGCGGCAGTGCGCCGTACCGACGCGCTTCGTCCCACCACAACTGTTTCATCGCTTCGAGACGTTCGGGTTCGGACTCGGCGAGGTCGTGGGTTTCAGCCGGATCGACGGCCACGTGATAGAGCTCCCACTTGTCGGCCGAGTAGGGCGCATCGATGTCGTCGGCCTCCGTGTACTTGAGTTGTGGGTGGAAAGTGACCGCCTTCCATCCCTCGTGATAAATCGCCCGACAGGCGAACTGCTCGTAGTACTGGGTACGGCGACCGACGAACTCGACGTCGTCGAGGGAACCGAGAATGCTCGCCCCCGCCAGCGGCTCCTGGACGATGCCGTTGACCGAGGATGGCATCGAGATTCCGGCGGCGGCGAGAACCGTGGCCCCGAGATCTACCGCGTGCACGTAACCGTCACGGAGTTGGCCGGCGCTCGCTCCCATCCGCGCCGGCCACGACACGATGAGCGGATCGCCCACGCCACCTTCGTGCGTCTCACGCTTCCACCGTTTGAACGGAGTGTTGCCGGCCATGGCCCAACCCCATGCGTAGTGCGCATGGCTGTCGGGGCCACCGAGTTCGTTCATCAACTCGAAGGTTCGGGCCTTGTCGTGGGG
Source organism: uncultured Bifidobacterium sp. (assembly GCA_964563545.1). Lineage (GTDB taxonomy): Bacteria > Actinomycetota > Acidimicrobiia > Acidimicrobiales > Ilumatobacteraceae > Casp-actino8. The sequence continues at coordinate 115,129 of CAZLXB010000004.1, forward strand.
CAACCCGTTGAAGACGAAGTTCTCGTTGAACGTCCCGTGCACGCCGCCTTCCGAGGATGCGCCGTTGTCGCTGCACAACATGATGAGGGTGTTGTCGAACTCACCGGTGTTGCGCAGGTGTTCCACGAATCGCCCGATCTGGGCATCGGTGTGGGTGAGCATGCCGGCGAAGACTTCCATCATGCGGGCGTAGACGCGTCGGTCTTCGGCTGGGCAACTCGACCACTCGGGCACCCACGGCGGCCTCTCGTTGAGAATCGTGGAAGTCGGCATGATGCCGAGTTCCTTCTGCCGGGCGAGTACCCGCTCCCGATATGCATCCCAACCGTCGTCGAATAGCCCCTTGTAGGCATCGATGTAGGTCTGGGGTGCCTGGTGAGGCGAGTGGCACGCCCCGAAGGCCATGTACATGAAGAAAGGCTTGATGGGTTCACCCACCCGCAGGTCGTCGACCATCGTGATGGCTTTGTCGACCATGTCCTCGGAGAAGTGGTAGCCGTCGCGTCGTTCCACCGAATGAAGCAACGTGTTGTCCATCACGAGGTCGGGCGCGTATTGGTTGGTCTCGGCCCCGATGAATCCGTAGTACCGCTCGAACCCTTGACCGAGCGGCCAACGGTCACGCGGCGCGCCCGCGTGAAGTTCGTCGGCCGGCGCGAGATGCCATTTGCCGACCGCGAAGGTGGAGTAGCCGTTCTGGCGGAGTACGTCACTGACGAACGCGCAGCTCTTCGGGATGCGCGCGTGAAAGCCTGGGAATCCCATGGCCAGATCGGCGATACCGCCCATGCCGCACGTGTGGTGATTGCGACCCGTGAGCAGACAGGCCCGGGTCGGCGAGCACATGGCCGTGGTGTGGAAGCGAGTGAATTGCAGGCCGCCCCGGGCGAGATCGTCCATGTGCGGGGTGTTCATCGGACTGCCGAAACATCCGAGATGCCCGTACCCGACGTCGTCGAGGAGAATCAAGACGACGTTCGGCGCTCCCTCCGACGCGCGGGGTGGAACCGGCCAGGCGGCGACGCTGTCGGCCAATGTCTCGCCGACCTTTCCGATGAAAGAAGTTCCCTCGGGATACGTGAGCAGTTCGTCCATGGTTCCCCTTCGTCGACGTCCGCCGACTTTAGAGCCGTCGTTCTCCTTCGGAGAAGAGAGCGCGCCCCGCTATCCTC